>NZ_JBTJJV010000012.1:0-140376 GCF_054456855.1 Terrabacter sp. AAH1
AGTTTCGGCTGTCATAGCGAAGGGGAAACGCCCGGCTCCATTCCGAACCCGGAAGCTAAGCCCTTCAGCGCCGATGGTACTGCACTGGTGACGGTGTGGGAGAGTAGGACGCAGCCGGACAACCATTCACGACAACCCCGCCACACCTGTGGCGGGGTTGTCGCATTTCCCGGCCTTTTCGCGTCCACTAGGGTTGGCTCGTGCCTGAACTCATCCCCTCCCCGACGCGTATCCCCGTTCCCGGCGGCAAGGTCATCGACGAGCACGTCGGTGCCGTCAACACCCCCGACGCCGGCCTTCAGAGCTCGGTCTCCGTGGCGCGCATGGTGGCCCCGGCCGGCTGGTCCGAGCCGTTTCAGAGGCCCGAGTTCGACGAGATCACGCTCGTCCTGGCCGGCACCGTGCTCGTCGACCACGACGGCGGCACCATCGAAGTGGGTGCCGGCCAGTCGGTGCTCACCCGAGGTGGCGAGCGCATCCGCTACTCGTGCGGGCCTGAGGGCGCCGAGTACGTCGCGGTGTGCCTGCCCGCGTTCAGCCCAGACACCGTGCACCGCGACGCGGAGGACGAGGAGAACGCGGGGGAGGCCCGGTGACCACGGTCGAGCAGGGCGCGCCCGGCGAGCTGGTGCGCGCCCCCAAGGTGCTGCTGCACGACCACCTCGACGGTGGCCTGCGGCCCCAGACGATCCTCGAGCTGGCCCGGGAGTGTGGCTATGACGGCCTGCCCGAGAGCACGGCCGCTGACCTGGGACGTTGGTTCCGCGAGAGCGCGGACTCCGGGTCGCTGCCGCGCTACCTCGAGACGTTCGACCACACGCTCGCGGTGATGCAGACCCGCGAGGGCCTGTTCCGGGTGGCGAGCGAGTGCGCCCAGGACCTCGCTGCCGACGGCGTCGTCTACGCCGAGAGCCGCTACGCGCCCGAGCAGCACCTCACCCAGGGCCTGACCCTCGAAGGCGTCGTGGAGGCCGTGAACGCGGGTCTGCGCGACGGCGAGGCCAAGGCTGCTGCGGCGGGTCACCCGATCCGCGTCACGTCGCTGCTCACCGCCATGCGCCACGCAGCCAAGTCCACCGAGATCGCCGAGCTCGCCATCCGCTACCGCGACGAGGGGGTCTCGGGCTTCGACATCGCGGGTGCCGAGGCCGGCTACCCGCCCACCCGTCACCTCGACGCCTTCGAGTACCTCCAGCGCGAGAACTTCCACTTCACCATCCACGCCGGTGAGGCCTTCGGCCTGCCCTCGATCTGGCAGGCCATCCAGTGGTGCGGGGCCGACCGGCTCGGCCACGGCGTGCGCATCGTCGACGACATCACGGTCGACGGCTCGCCGTTCGACGAGTGGCTCGAAGGCAACAAGGGTGACGCGAGCGCCCTGACGACGCTCGAGCTCGACCGGGTGCGTCTGGGCCGTCTGGCGGCCTACGTGCGCGACAAGCGGATCCCGCTCGAGATGTGCCCGAGCAGCAACCTGCAGACCTCGGCGGCGCCGTCCATCGCGCTGCACCCGATCACGCTGCTGCGGCGGCTGCGTTTCCGGGTCACGCTCAACACCGACAACCGGCTCATGAGCGGCACGTCGATGAGCCGCGAGGCCGCGTTGCTGCGTGACGAGGCGGGCTGGACGCTCGGGGACCTGCGGTGGGTGACCATCAATGCGATGAAGTCGGCGTTCATCCCGTTCGACGAGCGCCTGGCACTCATCGACGGGGTCATCAAGCCCGGCTACGCCGACCTGGGCTACGAGGCGCCGCCGATCGGCTGACGTCTGCTGGTGACGGGGCGGTCAGCCGGTCGCGAGGGCGGCCGAGACCGCGGCCTCGACGTGCAGGCGCGTCGTGGGGAAGACCGGCACCGGCGAGTCCGTCTGGTCGACGAGGAGCTCGATCTCGGTGCAGCCGAGGACGATGCCCTCGGCGCCGGCCGCCACGAGCCGGCCGATGATCTCGCGGTAGGCCCGCCGTGACTCGTCGCTGACGACCCCGACGCACAGCTCGTCGTAGATGATGCGGTGCACCACGGCCCGGTCGTGGGCCTCGGGCACGAGGACGGTGAGCCCGTGCCCGGCCAGCCGCTCGCGCAGGAAGGGCTGCTCCATGGTGTACGCGGTGGCGAGCAGCCCGACGCGCGAGAGTCCGTGGAGACGCACGGCCGCGGCCGTGACGTCGCCGATGTGGAGAAGCGGGATCGACACGGCCCGCTCGACGGTGTCGGCGACCTTGTGCATCGTGTTGGTGCAGAGGACCAGCAGTTCCGCGCCGCCTGCCTCGAGCTCGGCAGCGGCGGTCGCGAGCAGGTCTCCCGCCTCGTCCCAGCGCCCCTGTGCCTGAAGGCGCTCCACCTCGGCGAAGTCGACCGAGTGCAGCAGCAGGCGGGCCGAGGCGAGGCCTCCGACCCGCTCGCGCACGAGCTCGTTCGCCAGGCGGTAGTACTCGGCGCTCGACTCCCAGCTCATGCCGCCGAGCATCCCGACGAGCTTCATCGCCCCGCCGCCGTCCCGAGCAGCGCGCCGAGCTCGGCCTCCGCCTCGCGCGGGTGCACGCAGCGGGCCCCGTCGGACCGGGCCCGGGCGACCACCGCGGGCTCGTCACGCCACAGCGTGAGGCCGCGTCGCACGAGGATGTGGGGTGGCTTGCGCCGCTCCGACAGGTCGCGGACGAAGCGGCGCAGGGCCGTCAGCGTGCGGTTCTGGCGCACGCACAGCGCGTCGGCGAGCAGCCCTTCGGCCGACAGGGGCTCCACGAGGCGTCCGGCGAAGAGTCCCTCGGCCAGCACGTAGTCGTGCGGGCGGGCCGTCACGGTGTGGCGGCCGGTGACGGCCGAGGCGCCGATGTCGTAGACGGGAACCTCGACGGAGCCGTGGTCGACGAGGGAGCGCAGCGCCGCGACGGCTGCGCCGGCGTCCCAGGAGCCGGGGTGGTCCCAGTCGGCGATGCCGAGCGGGGAGCGCGGCAGAGCAGGGTCGCTCGCCTCTCGGTAGAAGTCGTCGAGACGCACGACGGGCCACCCGTGGGTCGCGTTGAGCCGCGCCGAGAGCCGGCTCTTGCCCGACCCGCTCGGGCCGGTCAGCAGGATGACCCGGCGGCGGCCCACTGCCGCGTCGTCGACGGAGCCCACCTGTCGTCCTCCTCGTGCGCTCCGCACCGGATGCTCAGAGACCCTTGGGGTGCCAGACGGTCTTGGTCTCGACGAAGGCGCGGATGCGGCCGAGCCCCGGGTCGGCGTTCCAGTCGGGCTCGACGGGCCGGCCGTCGACCACCATCGGACGGTAGACCCGCTTGAGGTTGCCGGCGGCCTCGGCCTCGAGCGCGGCCCAGTCGACGCCGTCGGCACCCGCCACGCCGGTGAGGTCGATGGCGTTGACGTCACGGTGTGCGGCAAGCCACGAGGCGACCTCGGCCGTGCGGGCGGTGATGATGTTGACGACCCCGCCGGGGACGTCGGACGTCGCGAGCACCTCACCGAGCGTGACGGCAGGCAGCGGGCGGTCGGCCGAGCTCACGACGACCGCCGTGTTGCCCGACGCGATGACCGGGGCGATCACCGACACGAGACCGAGCAGCGAGGAGCCTTGCGGCGCGAGCACGCCCACGACACCGGTCGGCTCGGGAGCGGACACGTTGAAGAACGGACCGGCCACGGGGTTGAGGTTGCCGAGAACCTGCGCGATCTTGTCGGTCCAGCCGGCGTACCAGACGACGCGGTCGATCGCGGCGTCGACGGCGGCACCGGCCGCGCGGGTCGAGAGGCCCTCGCCGGCCGCGACCTCCTCGATGAACTGGGCACGACGTCCCTCGAGCACCTCGGCCACGCGGTAGAGCACCTGGCCGCGGTTGAAGGGAGTCGCGCCGGACCAGCCCGACAGCGCCGTACGCGCTGCGACCACGGCGTCGCGGACGTCCTTGCGCGAGCCCATCGAGGCGTTGGCGAGGAACTCGCCCTTGGCAGAGACGATCTCGTAGGAGCGGCCCGACTCGCTGCGCGGGAACTTGCCGCCGATGTAGAGCTTGTAGGTCTTGCGCACGTCGAGGCGGCTCATCGGGTGGCTCCCGTCAGCTGTGTGGAGGATGTCGCAGGGGAAGTGGTGACGTAGGCCTCGAGGCCGTGGCGGCCGCCCTCGCGGCCGTAGCCCGACTCCTTGTAGCCGCCGAACGGCGACGTCGGGTCGAAGCGGTTGAAGGTGTTGGCCCAGACCACACCGGCCTTGAGCTGGTCGGCCATCCAGAGGATGCGCGAGCCCTTCTCGGTCCACACGCCGGCGGAGAGGCCGTATGCCGTGTTGTTCGCCTTCGCCACCGCCTCCTGGGGCGTGCGGAACGTCAGCACCGACAGCACCGGGCCGAAGATCTCCTCGGTGGCGACACGGTGCGTCTGCGAGACGCCGGTGAGCACCGTGGGCGGGAACCAGAATCCCTTTGCGGGCAAGGAGCATTCGGGGCTCCAACGCTCGGCGCCCTCGGCGACGCCGGCCTCGACGAGCGCCGTGATGCGGTCGAGCTGTGCCTTGCTGTTGATGGCGCCGAGGTCGCTGTTCTTGTCCATCGGGTCGCCGACGCGGAGCGTGCCGAGGCGGCGCTTCAGCTTGGCGATGACCTGGTCGTGCACGTTCTCCTGCACGAGCAGGCGCGAGCCGGCGCAGCAGACCTGGCCCTGGTTGAAGAAGATGCCGCTGACGATCCCCTCGACGGCCTGGTCGATGGGGGCGTCGTCGAAGACGATGTTGGCGGCCTTGCCGCCGAGCTCGAGGGTCGCCTTCTTCGACGTGCCGGCGATCGAGCGCGCGATCATCTTGCCGACCTCGGTCGAGCCGGTGAAGGCGACCTTGTCGACGTCGGGGTGCTCGACGAGCGCCTGGCCGGTGCGGCCGTCACCCGTGATGATGTTGACGACACCCGCGGGCAGGTCGGCCTGCTGGCACACCTCGGCGAAGAGCAGCGCCGACAGCGGCGTCGTCTCGGCGGGCTTGAGCACCACGGTGTTGCCGGTCGCGAGGGCCGGCGCGATCTTCCACGCGAGCATGAGCAGCGGGAAGTTCCACGGGATGACCTGGCCGACGACACCGTGCGGCCGAGGCGCCTCGGCCCCGCCGGCGGACAGGCCGGCATACTCCAGCTTGTCGGCCCAGCCGGCGTGGTAGAAGAAGTGCGCGGCCGCCGTCGGCACGTCGACGTCGCGGGTCTCCTTGATGGGCTTGCCGTTGTCGAGGGTCTCGAGGACGGCGAACTCGCGGGCACGCTCCTGCAGGATGCGGGCGATGCGGAAGAGGTACTTGCCGCGCTCGGCGCCGGGCATTGTGCCCCAGACGCCCTCGTAGGCGCGGCGGGCGGCGGCGACGGCCTTGTCGACGTCCTTCGGGCCGGCCTGGCTGACCTCGGCCAGCACCGTCTCGTCGGCCGGGTTGATCGTGGCGAAGGTCGCCTTGGGGCGGGTGAACGCTCCGTCGATGAAGAGGCCGTAGGACTTCTCGATCGTGACGATCGCGCGTGACTCAGGCGCGGGGGCGTACTCGAACGTGGGCATCAGGGTGTCTTTCGTGAGCTCTGTCGGTGCAGTCAAGGGCGTCGTGACGTGGCGGACCGTCAGTCGATGGTCACGTAGTCGGCGCCCGAGTAGGCACCGGTCGCGAGCTTCTGACGCTGGAGGAGGAGGTCGTTGAGCAGGCTCGAGGCGCCGAACCGGAACCACTGCGGGGTCATCCAGTCGTCACCCGCGATCTCGCTGACCATGACGAGGTACTTGATGGCGTCCTTGGTGGTCTTGATGCCACCGGCCGGCTTGACGCCGACCTGCACGCCGGTGAGCTCGCGCCAGTCGCGCACCGCCTCGAGCATGATGAGCGTGACGGGCAGGGTCGCCGCCGGCTGCACCTTGCCCGTGGACGTCTTGATGAAGTCGCCGCCGGCAAGCATCGAGAGGTACGAGGCGCGGCGCACGTTGTCGTAGGTGACGAGCTCGCCGGTCTCCATGATCACCTTGAGGTGCGTGTCGCCGCAGGCCTGCTTCACCTCCGCGATCTGGTTGAAGACCGTCAGGTAGTCGCCGGAGAGGAAGGCGCCACGGTCGATCACCATGTCGATCTCGTCGGCGCCTGCCTCGACGGCGTCACGGGTGTCGGCGAGCTTGACCGGCATGCTGGCGCGGCCCGACGGGAACGCCGTGGCGACGGCCGCGACGTGGATGCCGCTGTCGCCGAGGGCCGCCTTCGCCGTCGCGACCATGTCGCCGTAGACGCAGATGGCGGCCGGGCGAGGGGTCGTCGGGTCGAGCGCGTCGGGCACGAGCGCCTTCGCGCACAGCGAGCGGACCTTGCCGACGGTGTCGGCGCCCTCGAGCGTGGTGAGGTCGATCATCCCGATGGCCGTGTCGATGGCCCAGGCCTTGCTCGTGGTCTTGATCGAGCGGGTGCCGAGCGCCGCGGCGCGGCCCTCGCAGCCGACCTGGTCGACGCCGGGGAGGCCGTGGAGCCACGAGGTGAGGGCGGAGTTCGTCAGGCGCGACACCCCGAGGACGTCACGCGCCTGAGCGGTGAGTTCCTGCGCGGAGCGCGTCGTGGTGCTAACAGTCACCACGGGAGTCTATCCACCATTCGAGACGGCCCGTGACGCGTGAGAGAGTGCCACCGTGAGTCCTGAACCCCAGCACCCCGAGCCCACCCGGGCCACCCCGGGCGCAGGCGGCCACGACGCGCAGACGCTGCGGCCCGGGTCGGCCATCGCGGTCGGTGTCATCGCCGGCCTGTGCGGCTTCGCCCTGCTCGTGCCGGCCCTGCTGACGCCACCGCGCAGCTGGTCGCTCGTCTCCGGGGTGCTGCTCGTCCTCGTGCTCGTCTGGCTCTTCGTCGTGCACCCGTGCGTCGTCGTCCACTCGGAGGGCCTGCGCCTCGTGAACCCCCTGCGCACGGTCGAGCTGACCTGGCCGGCCATCACCGAGGTGCGCTCGCGCTGGTCGCTCGAGCTCGTCGCCGACGGCGCGCGCTACACGGCTTGGGGCGTGCCGGCGGACCCGGGCCGCCCGAGGTACGGCCGCGGCATGCTGAGCCTCGGTGCGAACCAGGTGCGCGGGCGCGGCACCACCGAGCTGCCGACGAAGTCGAAGGTGCAGGCGCAGCTGGTCGCAGCGGAGGTCGAGCGGCTCATCGCGGCCGACCGCAAGCGCAAGGACGGCCGCACCCCGCGCATCGCGACCCAGGCGTGGGACCCCGTCTCGGTGGGGCTCCTGCTGGCCGCGATCGCCTTCTTCGTCATCGCGACCTTCGTCGCCTGACAACCGGCCTCGAGGGCCCATCACAGGCCCACGACCGTCCCCCACTGCGGGCCCCATCGGGGGTCCGCAGCGGGCTCAGAGCGACGTGAGGCGCTCCATGTCGGCGCGGACCGCGGCCAGCCGCGTCTCGGCGACCGCCTTGGCCTCTGCGAGCCCGGCAGCGTCGGTCACCGGCTCGATGACCTCGAGGTAGACCTTCACCTTCGGCTCGGTGCCGCTGGGGCGCACGATGATGCGCGACCGGTCGGCCAGGTGGTAGCGCAGGCCCTCGGTCGGCGGGAGACCGCCGTCGCCGCGCGCGAGGTCGTCGGCGCGGGTGACCTCGGTGCCGGCCACCGTCGTGGGCGGCTCCTCGCGCAGCCGGCCCATCAGGGCCTCGGTCTGGGCGAGGTCCGAGACGCGCACCGAGAACGAGTCGGTGGCGTGCACGCCGTGCTCGACGGCGAGGTCGTCGAGCAGGTCGGTGAGGGTGCGCCCCTCGGCCTTGAGGGTCGCGGCCAGCTCGGCGAGCAACAGCGCCGCGCTGACGCCGTCCTTGTCGCGCACGAGGCGCGGCGCGACGCAGTAGCCGAGGGCTTCCTCGTAGCCGAACCTCAGCCGGCGCACGCGCGAGATCCACTTGAAGCCGGTGAGCGTCTCCTCGTGGGCGAGCTTGGCGGCCCTGGCGATCGAGGCGAGCAGGCGCGACGACACGATGGAGTTCGCGAAGACGTCGCGACGGGAGACCCCGCGCCGCACGACGTGCGCGCCGAGCAGCGCCCCCACCTCGTCGCCCCGCAGCATGCGCCAGTCACCGAGGGCCGGGTCCAGGACGGCTGCCGCGCACCGGTCGGCGTCAGGGTCGCTCGCGATGACGAGGTCGCACCCGACCGCCCGGGCCCGTGCCAGGGCCAGGTCGATGGCGCCCTTCTCCTCGGGGTTGGGGAACGCCACCGTCGGGAAGTCCGGGTCGGGCACCGCCTGCTCGTCGACCGGGATCGGCGCCGCGAACCCGGCCCGCACGAACGCGGCGTGCACCGTGCCGTGGCCGACCCCGTGCAGGCTGGTGTGGACGACGCGCAGATCGCGGGGCGAGTCGGGCGCGACGACCGTGGCGACGGCGTCGATGTAGCTCTCGAGGAGGTTGTCGCCGAGCGTCACCCAGCCCTCGGAGGCGCGAGGCACGTCGGCGACCCGCTCGACGCGACCGATGTGGGCCGCGATCTCGCCGTCGGCCGGGGGCACGATCTGGCTCCCGTCGCCGAGGTAGACCTTGTAGCCGTTGTCCTGTGGCGGGTTGTGGCTGGCCGTCACCATGACCCCGGCGTGGGCGCCGAGGTGGCGGATCGCGAAGGCGAGCACCGGGGTGGGCAGCGGCTGGGGCAGCAGCATCGCCCGACCCCCGGCCGCGACGACGACGGCGGCCGTGTCGCGGGCGAAGACGTCGGAGTTGTAGCGGGCGTCGTAGCCGATCACCACGGTCGGGTGCTCGCCCGCACGCCCTTCGTCCTTGAGGTATGCCGTCAGGCCGGCGGCCGCACGGATGACCACGCTGCGGTTCATGCGGTTGGGGCCCGCCCCGAGCGCCCCGCGCAGCCCCGCGGTGCCGAACTCGAGCAGGCCCGACATGCGGTCGGCGAGGTCGGCCTCGGCGTCGCCGTCCCCGTCGGTCGCCCGGGTGAGCAGCGCGTCGAGCTCGGCCCGCGTCGTCGGGTCGGGGTCGTCGTCGCGCCAGGCCCGCGCGGCGGCATACATGGTCTCGGTGGCGTCCACGGCGGTCATCACAGGCGCCCCACGACGGCGGCGAGCAGGCGCCCGCACCGCTCGGCGGCGAGCTGTCCGGCCTCGAGCACCTCGTCGTGGCTCAGCGGGGTCTCGGAGATGCCTGCGGCGAGGTTCGTCACGAGCGAGATGCCGAGCACGTCGAGACCGCTCTGACGCGCGGCGATCGCCTCGAGCGTCGTCGACATGCCGACGAGGTCGCCACCGATGACCTTGGCCATCTGCACCTCGGCAGGCGTCTCGTAGTGCGGCCCGCGGAACTGGACGTAGACGCCCTCGTCGAGGTCCGGGTCGACCTCGCGGGCGAGGTCGCGCAGCCGCGGCGTGTAGACGTCGGTGAGGTCGACGAAGTTCGCGCCCTCGATGGGGGAGTGGGCCGTGAGGTTGATGTGGTCGCGGATGAGCACGGGCGTGCCGGGCGCCCAGGCCGGGTTGAGCCCGCCGCAGCCGTTGGTCAGCACGATCGTCGAGCAGCCGGCGGCCTTCGCCGTGCGCACGCCGTGGACGACCGAGCGCACGCCACGCCCCTCGTAGAAGTGGGTGCGGGTGCCGAAGACGAGGGCACGGCGGCCGGTGTCGCCGATCGCCACCGAGCGCATGCTGCCCGAGTGGCCGACCACGGCGGCCTTGTGGAAGCCGGGCACGTCGGCGTTGTCGACGGTGGCGAGCGTCTCGCCGATGAGGTCGGCCGTCTGGCCCCAGCCCGACCCGAGCACGAGCGCGACGTCGTGGCGCTCGACGCCCGTGCGCTCGGCGATCACGGCGGCCGCGTCGGCGGCGACGTCGAACGGGTCGGTGGAGGGGTCGTTGAGGTCGCGGGAGGTGCTGTTCACGATGTGGACTCTAGCGAGGTCGTCCTGACCGGCGCACCGGTCCCGCCAGGGTGCGGAGCCCGACCTCGGGGTCGTCCGGGGGATGGTTGGATGGAGCACGTGATCACGCGCGAGACGTCCGTTGTCATCATCGGAGGTGGCCCCGGCGGCTACGAGGCGGCCCTCGTCGCCGCACAGCTCGGCGCACGCGTCACCATCGTCGAGCGCGACGGACTCGGTGGCGCGGCCGTGCTCACCGACTGCGTGCCGAGCAAGGCGCTCATCGCGACCGCCGACTACATGTCCGACTTCGAGACAGCCTCGCAGCTCGGAGTGCGGCTCCAGGACGACGACGGTGACGAGGTGTCCGACGCGGTCGCCCAGGCGCACACGGTCAACGGTCGCATCCTCGAGCTCGCCGCCGCCCAGAGCGCCGACATCCAGGGCAGCCTCGAGCAGGTCGGCGTGACCGTGCTCCGCGGCACCGCCCGGGTCTCCGGGCGCGAGGCGGTCGTCGCCGAGCTCGCCGACGGCACCACGCAGGAGCTGGCCGCGGACGTCGTGCTGCTCGCCACCGGCGCAGCACCCCGGGTCATGGACACGATGCGCCCCGACGGCGAGCGGATCCTGACCTGGCAGCAGATCTACTCCCTCGAGGAGCTGCCCGAACGGATCATCGTCATCGGCTCCGGCGTCACCGGCGCCGAGCTCGCCCAGGCCTACCTCGGCCTCGGCTCCCAGGTCGTGCTCGTCTCCTCGCGCGAGCGGGTGCTGCCGGGCGAGGACGCCGACGCCGCCACCGTGATCGAGGACGTCTTCCGCAAGCGCGGCATGGAGGTCCTGGGCACGTCGCGGGCCGCCTCGGTCGAGCGCACCGGCGACGGCGTCGTCGTCACGCTCGTCGACGGCCGCACCGTCGAGGGCAGCCACGCCCTGCTCGCCGTCGGCTCGGTGCCCAACACCGCCGACCTCGGGCTCGAGGAGCTCGGCGTCGAGCTCAGCCCCTCGGGCCACATCCAGGTCGACCGCGTCTCGCGCACCAGCGTGGGCGGGATCTACGCCGCCGGTGACTGCACCGGCGTGCTGCCGCTCGCCTCCGTGGCCGCCATGCAGGGCCGCATCGCCATGTGGCACGCGCTCGGCGACGCCGTCGCACCGCTCAACGTTCGTGGCGTCGCGGCGAACATCTTCACGGAGCCCGAGATCGCGACCGTCGGCATCAGCCAGGGCGCCGCCGACGAGTCACCCGACGTCGAGTCGGTTATGCTGCCGCTCGCGCGCAACCCCCGGGCCAAGATGCAGGGCATCACCGACGGGTTCGTCAAGCTCTTCTGCCGCAAGGGCTACGGCACGGTGCTCGGCGGGGTCGTCGTCGCGCCCAAGGCCTCCGAGCTGATCTTCCCGGTCGCTCTCGCCGTGCAGAACCGGCTCAGCGTCGACCAGGTCTCGAGCACGATCACCGTCTACCCGTCGCTCTCCGGCTCGATCGCCGAGGCGGCGCGCCAGCTGCATCAGTCCGACTGACGCGTCAGGGGATCGGCTCAGACGCCCTGGTCGGGGTGCTGCGGACGGTCCTGGCGTTCGCTCTCGAGCTCGGCCAGGCGGTCCTGCTCGGCCCACCGCTCCTTGCGGCGGCGCGACACGGTCTGGCGCAGCTTCTTCTGCAGCGGGTAGACGAGGGCCGCCACGACGATGAGGATGACGAGGTTCGTCACCGAGAAGGACGGCTGGTTCGAGGTCGCAGTGGCGAGGGTCGCAAGCACCTGACCAGTGTGTCAGAGGCGTAACGTCGGGCCCGTGGCGGCGTCGCCGTCGCGCCAGGGGAGCGACCGTGCCCGCGGGCCGGCCCCTGACCGGTTCGGACCGTGGAGGCACGCAGTGAGCGACTGGATCGACAAGGCCAAGGACTTCATCAAGGGCCACCCGGACCAGGCCGAGCAGGGGCTCGACAAGGCCGAGGAGATCATCAACGAGCGCACCGGCGGCAAGTACGCCGACCAGATCGACAAGGGAGCCGACGCCGTACGCGAGCAGCTGGGTCTGCCGGACGACGAGGCCACCGCTCCGCCGACGCCGCCGACGCCTCCCACCCCTCCCACGCCCGGCCCGGCGCCGACCCCCGGCCCGGCACCGACCCCCGGCCCGGCACCGACCCCCACGCCGACCCCCACGCCGACCTCCACGCCCGGGCCTCCCGTCGATCCCAACGACCCCTCGCCCGTGGACCCCGGTCTGCCGGGCAGCCCCGGACCGTCCGAGATCCCGCCGGCCACCGGCCCCGCGGGCGAGCAGGACCTGCCGGGCGTGCCCGACCCGAGCAGCGCCGGGAACCAGGGCGGCGCCGGGAACCAGGGCGGCGCCGGGACCCAGGGCGGCGACATCACCCTGGGCGACCCGCCCAGGAGCTGACCCGCCGCAGCACGGCGAGGGCCGCCCCACCGCGACGGTGGGGCGGCCCTGTCGTCGGCTCGACGCGTACGGACCCGGGTGGTCGCCCGGTCAGCCCTCGGCGTCCTTGATCTCGGCGAGCACCGCGCCGGACGTGACGGTCTCGCCGACCTTCGCGGTGAGACCGGTGAGGACGCCGCCCTTGTGGGCGGTGATGGGCTGCTCCATCTTCATCGCCTCGAGGACGATGACGAGGTCGCCGGCAGCGACCGTGGTGCCCTCCTCGACGGCGATCTTGACGATGGTGCCCTGCATGGGGGCGGTGAGGGAGTCGCCGGAGGCGGCGCCGCCGGACTTGCCGCCGCCGGAGCGCTTCGGCGCCTTCTTCTTCGCGGCGGAGCCGCCACCGCCGCCCAGCGACAGGCCACCGGGCAGCGAGACCTCGAGCCGCTTGCCGCCGACCTCGACGACGACGGTCTGGCGCTCCTCGGGCTCGGCGCCGTCGGCGCCACTACCGGGCCCACCGGCATACGGCTCGACGGTGTTGTCCCACTCGGTCTCGATCCAGCGGGTGTAGATCGAGAACGGCGTGCCGTCGGCGGGCGCGAAGGCCGGGTCGGCGACGACCGCGCGGTGGAACGGCACGACGGTGGGCATGCCGTCGATGGTCAGCTCGGCGAGGGCGCGGCGGGAGCGCTCGACGGCCTGCTGGCGGGTGCTGCCGGTGACGATGAGCTTGGCGATCATCGAGTCGAAGGCTCCGGCAACGGTGTCGCCCTCGACGATGCCGGCGTCCCAGCGCACGCCCGGGCCGTGCGGCACGACCATCCTGGTCACGGTGCCGGGGGCCGGGAGGAAGCCGCGGCCGGCGTCCTCGCCGTTGATGCGGAACTCGATGGAGTGCGCGTGCGGCTCGGGGTCGCCGTAGTCGAGGCTCTCGCCGTTCGCGATGCGGAACTGCTCGCGCACGAGGTCGATGCCGGTGACCTCTTCGGTGACCGGGTGCTCGACCTGGAGGCGGGTGTTGACCTCGAGGAAGCTGATGTCGCCCTGCGGCCCGACGAGGAACTCGCACGTGCCGGCACCGACGTAGCCGGCCTCCTTGAGGATCGCCTTGGACGCGCGCAGCAGCTCGGCGTGCTGCTCGTCGGTGAGGAACGGGGCGGGGGCCTCCTCGACGAGCTTCTGGTTGCGGCGCTGCAGCGAGCAGTCGCGGGTCGAGACCACGACGACGTTGCCGTGCTGGTCGGCCAGGCACTGGGTCTCGACGTGACGCGGGCGGTCGAGGAAGCGCTCGACGAAGCACTCGCCGCGGCCGAACGCCGTGACGGCCTCGCGCACGGCCGACTCGTAGAGGTCGGGGATCTCCTCCATCGTGCGGGCGACCTTGAGGCCGCGTCCGCCGCCGCCGTATGCCGCCTTGATCGCCACCGGGAGCCCGTGCTCCTGCGCGAACGCCACCACCTCGTCGGCGCCGCCGACCGGGTCCTTGGTGCCGGGCACGAGGGGCGCACCGGCCTTGGTCGCGATGTGGCGGGCCTTGACCTTGTCGCCGAGGGAGTCGATGGCCTCGGGGCCGGGGCCGATCCAGATGAGCCCGGCGTCGATGACGGCCTGGGCGAAGCCGGCGTTCTCGGCGAGGAAGCCGTAGCCGGGGTGGACCGCGTCGGCGCCGGACTGCTTCGCGACGTCGAGGAGCTTGTCGACGAGCAGGTAGCTCTCGCCGGGCGTCGAGCCACCGAGCGCGTACGCCTCGTCGGCGACCTTCACGTGCAGGGCATCCCGGTCGGGGTCCGCGTAGACCGCCACCGAGGCGATGCCGCTGTCCGCGCACGCCCGCGCGATGCGGACCGCGATCTCACCACGATTTGCGATCAGGACCTTGCTGATGGATGCCATGGCTCGGACTCTATCGGGCTGACGTCACGTCAATTCCGCCTCCAGAGGCGTATTCCCGGCCGTCTCGGAGTGAGGTCGGGCACATCAACCACCGGTGTGCTCGACCTAGCGTGGAGGCCATGACCACACACGCGTCAGTCCCCACGCTCGCCCTCGGCCACGCCTCCACCCCCGGCCTGGCCATCCCGCAGGTCGGTTTCGGTGTCTGGGAGGTGCCCGACGCGGACGTCGACGCCGCCTTCGGTCGCGCCCTCGAGGTCGGCTACCGCCACATCGACACCGCCCGCATCTACGGCAACGAGGAGGGCGTCGGCCGGGTCCTGGCCCGCGGCGACGTCGACCGCGACGACGTCTTCGTCACCACGAAGGTCTGGAACGACGACCACCACGACGTGCCGGCGGCGTTCGACGCGTCCATGGGGCGCCTGGGCATCGACGTCCTCGACCTCTACCTCATCCACTGGCCGGCCCCCGCCCAGGACGCGTACGTCGACGCGTGGAAGGCCATGCTCGAGCTCCAGTCCGAGGGCCGGGTGCGCTCGGTCGGTGTGTGCAACTTCCAGCTGTCGCACCTGCAGCGCCTGCTCGACGAGACCGGCGTGCTGCCGTCGGTCAACCAGATCGAGCTCTCGCCGTACCTCCAGCAGGAGCAGCTGCGCGCCTTCCACGCCGAGCACGGCATCGTGACCGAGGCGTGGAGCCCGCTCGCGGCCCGCGCCGGGCTCCTCGACGACCCGGTCGTCACGGGGATCGCCGCGAAGCACGGCGTGACGCCGGGGCAGGTGGCGCTGCGCTGGCACGTGGAGATCGGCAACGTCGTGCTGACCCGGTCCGTCACCCCCGAGCGCATCGACACGAACCTCGACCTCTTCGGCTTCGCGCTGGACGAGGACGACCTCAAGGCCGTCCGCGGCCTGGACCAGGGGACGAGGACCGGCCCCGATCCCGACACCTTCGGCTGAGCAGGCCGGGTCCGAGGCCGTCGCCAGACACTAGATTGACCCGCATGGGACTGTTCTCGAAGAAGAACAAGGGCGACGACGAGCCGGCTTCGGACCCGACCCCCGCCGACGACGCCGATGAGCCCGGCGACGACGCGCTCGCGTCCGACTTCACCGGTCGACCCGTCACGGCGCCGCTGGGGGAGGCCGAGCGCGGACGCCTCGACGCGGCGCTGGCCCACGCCGCGCAGGCGGGCGTCGACATCGACGACCTCAGCTCGATCAGCGCCCACTACGACGACGCGTACCGCCGGTGGTCGGCGACCCAGGGGGCCGACGGCGACGGCTCCGACGTCATCGTCGACACGTTCGCCACGGCGATCGGCGAGCACCTCGCCCGGCACAGCGCCCGCGAGTGGGCCGTCGTGACCGACGTCTTCGGCACCGACATCGGCCTCGTCGCGGCCCGGGCCGACACGGTCGTGGTGCCGCACAACCTCGTCGGCGCGCGGTGGATGCGTGGTGAGACCGGATGGATCCCGGGTGTCGTCTCGCACCTCGTGAGGATCCGCCCGCGGCCCAGCTGAGGCGCCTCCTAGGATCGCGACATGGCCACGGACGACCGGCGCGTCAAGCGCGAGCTCGAGGAGGGCATCGAGCGCGACTTCACGCGCAAGATGTCGTACGGCGACTACCTGCGGCTCGACACGCTGCTCAGCGCGCAGCAGCCGCTCAGCGACCCGCCGCAGCACGACGAGCTGCTCTTCATCATCCAGCACCAGACGTCGGAGCTGTGGCTCAAGCTCATGATCCACGAGCTGCGTTCTGCCCGAAGGCTTCTCGCTGAGGACGAGCTGGCACCCGCTCTCAAGCGGCTGGCCCGCGTCAAGCACATCCAGCACACCCTCACCGACCAGTGGTCGGTGCTCGCGACGCTGACGCCGAGCGAGTACGCGGAGATCCGCCCGTTCCTCGCCACGAGCTCGGGCTTCCAGTCGGCCCAGTACCGCGAGGTCGAGTTCCTCCTCGGCAACAAGAACGCAGACATGGTCGCCGTGTTCTCGCACGACGAGGGCGCCCGCGGCGAGCTCGACACCCTCCTGCACGAACGCAGCCTCTACGACGAGTTCCTCGCCTACCTGTCCCGGCGTGGGTATGCCGTCCCGTCCCACCTGCTCGACCGTGACTGGACGCAGCCCTACCGCCTCGACCAGGGGCTCGTCGACGTCTTCGCCGGCGTGTACGCCGAGCCGCACGAGCACTGGGGCGTCTACGAGACGTGCGAGGAGCTCGTCGACCTCGAGGACAACTTCCAGCAGTGGCGCTTCCGGCACCTGCAGGTGGTGCAGCGCACCATCGGCCAGAAGACCGGCACCGGCGGGTCGACAGGCGTCGACTTCCTGCGTCGCGCGCTCGACCTGACCTTCTTCCCCGAGCTGTACGAGGTGCGCACGAGGATCGGGGGCTGACGATGGCGCGCGACTGGGACGAGCGAGCGGATGAGCTTGCGGCGCAAGCCATCTCGGACGGCGCGCCGACCTCCTGGTTCGACCGGCTGTACGCGGAGGGTTGCTCGGGCGTCGTCGGCATGCCGTGGGACAGGTCCCAGCCCGCACCGCAGCTGCGGGAGTGGGCGGAGTCGCAGGCGGCCGACGGCAGCGGGCGTCGCGCCGTCGTCGTGGGGTGTGGTCTCGGTGCCGACGCGGAGTACCTCGCGTCGCTGGGCTTCGACACGGCGGCCTTCGACGTCGCCCCGACCGCTGTCCGGGTGGCGCAGGAGCGGCACCCGGGCAGCGCCGTCGACTACCGCGTGGCGGACCTGCTGGACCTGCCGGGGGAGTGGCTCGGCGCGTTCGACCTGGTCGTCGAGATCTACACGGTGCAGGCGCTCCCCGACCCGCCCCGGTCGGAGGCGGTCCGCGGCGTGCGGAGCCTGGTCGCCCGGGGAGGCACGCTGTTCGTGGTGGAGTTCCGCACGGACGGCGAGTCCGACGCGACGACGGGTCCGCCGTTCGCGCTGAGCCGTGGACGCCTGCTGTCGTTCGCGGACGACGGGCTCGAGCAGGTCGAGCTGAGCGCCGTCGAGGGTCAGCACTGGCGGGCCGTGTTCCGCCGTCCGTCGGGCTAGTCCCCGGCGCGTCTCCCGTTGCCGCACCGTGGTGCGTGGGCCAAGGTGGTCAGGCAGGCAACCCACCGTGGCGCTTGGCCACGACCAGACGCATGGGAGGCGACATGGCTCAGGTTGCACAACAGGAGACCCACCAGGGCGGCGAGCTGAAAAGGGTCATGGGACCCGGGCTGCTGCTGCTCTTCATCGTCGGCGACATCCTCGGGACGGGCGTCTACGCGCTCACGGGAGACGTCGCCGCAGAGGTCGGAGGTGCGGCCTGGGCACCGTTCATCGTCGCCTTCGCCATCGCCATGGTCACCGCCTTCTCGTACCTCGAGCTCGTGACGAAGTACCCGCAGGCAGCCGGCGCGGCGCTCTACACCCACAAGGCGTTCGGCATCCACTTCCTGACCTTCATCGTCTGCTTCACGGTCATGTGCTCCGGCATCACGTCGGCCTCGACGGCCTCGCGGGCCTTCGCGTCGAACCTCGCCAAGGGGTTCAGGCTCGACGACGAGAACACGACGCTGATCATGCTCATCGCGCTGGGGTTCATGGCGGTCGTCGCGCTGGTGAACCTGCGGGGCGTCGGCGAGAGCGTCAAGGCCAACATCGTGCTGACGCTGGTCGAGCTGTCGGGCCTGCTCCTCGTCATCTTCGTCGGCTTCTTCGCGATCTTCGGCGGCAAGGGCGACTTCTCGCGCACGATGATCTTCGAGTCGCCGAGCGACAAGTCGACGTTCTTCGCCGTCACCGCGGCGACGTCGCTCGCGTTCTTCGCGATGGTCGGCTTCGAGGACTCGGTCAACATGGCCGAGGAGACCAAGGACCCCGTGCGGATCTTCCCCAAGATGATGATCACGGGCATCGGCGTGACGGGACTCATCTACGTCCTCGTGTCGCTCTGCGCCGTCGCCATCGTGCCGGTGGGCGACCTCGCCTCGAGCGACACCCCGCTGGTGACGGTCGTCGAGAGGGCCGCGCCGAACGTCCCGATCAAGGACCTGCTGCCGTTCATCTCGATGTTCGCCGTCGCGAACTCGGCCCTGATCAACATGCTCATGGCCTCGCGCCTGCTCTACGGGATGAGCAAGCAGGACGTGCTGCCCCACTTCCTCGGCCGGGTGCACCCGCGTCGCCGGACGCCGTGGGCGGCCATCGTCTTCACGACCCTGCTCGCCTTCGGCCTGATCATCTACGTGTCGGGTGCGAGCGAGGACGCGGTCTCGGCCCTCGGCGGCACGACGTCACTGCTGCTGCTCGGCGTGTTCACGATCGTCAACATCGTCGTGCTCGTGCTCAGGCGCGACCCGAAGGACAGCGACCACTTCGTCACCCCGTCGTTCCTCCCGGTCGTCGGAGCGGTCGCCTGCTTCTTCCTCGTGCTGCCCCTGTCGGGCCGGCCGTCGGAGCACTACACGATCGGCGGCGGCCTGCTGGTGCTCGGCGTCGTCCTGTGGGCCCTCACCTGGATGGCGAACCGGGGCCTGCGGGCCAAGAAGACCTACTTCCGCGACCCCGACCACCTCGGCGGCGACGGCCCGGTCAACTAGCCCGCCGGTCGCCTCGGCCCCGCGCGGCCGGCCGAACCGGTCTCGGCCGGGCTCGCACTGGCACGGGCAGTCAGCGGCGCAGTAGGCCTCGAAGCACGTGTCAGGGCAGGTGCAGTCGTCGCTCGGGGGAGGGGCATCGACCACCGGCTGCCGCCCGCGCCTGAGCCTGGCCCGCATGCGCAGCTCTGCCCGGGTCGGGTGGTCGACCTGTCGCTGCCTGTGCGGAGCCGCTTGCGCTTCCCGGTCGCGTGCCGCCCGGTGCCTGAACCACGCTCGGGCTGGCGGCCGGTCGTAGCGCGGGCGTGCCTCTCGCTCGTAGGGCACCTCGTCCGGCGGTGCCAGGTCGAGGTGGGCGGGGAAGCGGCGGCCCTGGTTGTCGCGAACCAGGTCCTCCGGCACCGGCATCACCTCGCAACCGTCCGCATCGACGACCGCAAGTTTCAGGCCGGCGACCGCGAGGATCTGCTCGAAGAGCCCCAGCGTCGGCACCGATGCCCCGGACTCGATGCGGCAGACGGTGCTGGCGGTAGTCCCCACCACCTCGGCCAGGCCCCGCTGGCTCAGGTCGGCAAGGCGCCGCACCCGCACGACGTAGCGTCCGACCCTGTCGTCCGCACCGTCCCCCGCTCCCGTCCGCGCCACGACCTCAGGCTGCAACTTCGAACATGCTGCGCGCAGCGGTCGTCCACAGGGGCTCTCGTACGGGGGTGTTCGGCGCGCACACCACGTCACTGTTCCACGGGGCGCAACAGTGACGTACGCGGCTGGTGTAGTCACCTGGCGAGCGACGCTTCCGCGCGGCTACGTCACTGTTCCACGGGGCGCAACAGTGACGTACGCGGCTGGTGTAGTCACCTGGCGAGCGATGCTTCCGCGCGGCTGCGTCACTGTTCCATGGGGCGCAACAGTGACGCGGGGTGCTCCGGGTCAGCTGGTCACGCGGCGGTCTTGGCGCGGACCTGGCGCTTGATGCGGCCGAGCATGGCGACCATGCCGCGCATCCGGAGCGGGGAGACCGCCTCGGCCAGCCCGAAACGCATCGGGGCGTCGTCGGGCACGGCGAGCACCTCCGCAGCGCTGAGCCCATCGAGCCCCTCGTGGAGGATGCCGGCGAAGCCACGGGTCGTCGGCGCCTCGGCGGGGGCGTCGAAGAAGAGGCTGACCGTGCGGTCGTCGAGCGAGACGCCGTCCGCGACCTCGACCGTGAGGAAGAGGGGCGACTGGCACTCGTCGACGCGCTCGAGCTGGTCGAGGTGACCGGCATACCGCTCGGGCAGGTCGGGCAGCTCGTCGCTGAACTCGAGCAGCAGCTGCAGTTTCAGTTCGTTGCTCGCGGAGCGGAAGTCGTCGGCGATCTCGGCGAGCGAGGTGGGCAGCGACACGGCGTGTGGGGACTCACTCATGCGCTCACCTCTCGATCGGGACGCGCACCGAGTTGCCCCACTCGGTCCACGAGCCGTCGTAGTTGCGCACCGTCTCGAACCCGAGCAGGTGAGTGAGCACGAACCACGTGTGCGAGGAGCGCTCGCCGATGCGGCAGTACGCGACGACGTCGTCGTTGGGGGCCAGGCCCTGCTCGGTGAGGTAGATCGCCTCGAGCTCCTCTCGGGACTTGAACGAGCCGTCCTCGTTGGCCGCACGCGCCCACGGCACCGACTTCGCACCGGGGATGTGGCCGCCACGCATCGCGCCCTCCTGGGGGTAGTCGGGCATGTGCAGCAGCTCGCCGGAGAACTCACCGGGGGAGCGGACGTCGACGAGCGGCTTGCCGAGGTGGGCGAGGACGTCGTCCTTGAACGCGCGGATCGGGGCGTCGTCGCGCTCGGCCACCGGGTACTCCACGGGCGTCGGCGTCGGGACCTCGCGGGTGATCTCGCGTCCCTCGGCGATCCACTTCGCGCGGCCACCGTCGAGGAGGCGGACGTCCTCGTGGCCGAAGAGGCTGAAGACCCACAGGGCGTATGCCGCCCACCAGTTGCTCTTGTCGCCGTACAGCACGATCGTCGTCTCGCGCGAGATGCCGCGCTTGCCCATCACCTCGGCGAAGCGCGCGCCGTCGACGTAGTCGCGGGTGACCGGGTCGTTGAGGTCGACGTGCCAGTCGATCTTGATCGCACCGGGGATGTGGCCGGTGTCGTAGAGCAGGACGTCCTCGTCGGACTCGAGCACCACGATGCCGTCGGGTCCGCCGACAGCCCCGGCCGCGACCTGCTCGGCGAGCCAGTCGGTGGTGACGAGGCGCTCGGGGTGGGCGTACGCGGAGATCTTCGTGTCGTCAGCGCTCATGGGCCCATCGTGTCACGCGAGCTTGTCGAGGTCCTCACGGCACCGGCGCTCGAACTCGCCGAGCTCGGCGATGGCGTCCTGGATGTCGCGCAGCCGCTGGTCGAGGTCGGCGCGGCGCTCGTCGATCTGGCCGAGGACGTACTCGAGCTGCGTGCGCCGGCCGCGGGGGGCGTCGAAGAGGTCGATGATCGTGCGGATCTCCTCGAGGGGGAACCCCAGCCGCTTGCCGCGCAGGATGAGGCCGAGGCGAGTGCGGTCGCGGCGGTGGTAGACGCGCTGCGTGCCGCGCCGCTCGGGGGAGATGAGGCCGAGGTCCTCGTAGTGCCGCACCGTGCGGTGGGTCACGCCGAACTCCTCCGCCACCTGGGCGATGGTCCACGTCGGCGCACTTGTCATGGCGTCGATCCTGCTTTACGTTTACGTCAACGTCAAGCACGCGTCACGAGCGCGTGACGGCGGCGACCACCCCAGGAGAACAGCGATGTTCGAGCTCAGCCAGGACCACGAGGACTTCCGCCAGGTCGTCCGCGACTTCGCCGAGAAGGAGGTCGCCCCCCACATCGCCAAGTGGGACGCCGCCTCGCACTTCCCGGCCGACCTCGTGCCCAAGATGGGTGACCTCGGGCTGTTCGGCCTCGTCGTGCCGGAGGAGTACGGCGGCGCGGGTGACGCCGGCGACTTCACCAGCCTCTGCGTCGCGATCGAGGAGCTCGGCCGCGTCGACCAGTCCATCGGCATCACGCTCTCGGCCGGCGTCGGGCTCGGCATCAACCCGATCCTGACCTACGGCAACGAGGAGCAGAAGCAGCGCTTCCTGCCCGACCTCGTCTCGGGACGCGCGCTCGCCGGCTTCGGCCTCACCGAGCCCGAGGCCGGCTCCGACGCCGCAGCGACGAGGACCCGGGCCGTCCGCGAGGGCGACGAGTGGGTCATCAACGGCGCCAAGGCGTTCATCACGAACTCCGGCACCGACATCACCTCGGTCGTCACCGTCACCGCGCGCACCGGCACCAACGCGGACGGCTCGCCGCAGATCTCGGCGATCATGGTCCCGGCCGGCACGCCCGGCTTCGTCGTCGAGCCGGCGTACCACAAGCTCGGCTGGCACGTCTCCGACACCCATGGCCTCACCTTCGAGGGCTGCCGGGTGCCGGCAGAGAACCTGCTCGGCGCCGAGGGGGAGGGCTTCAAGCAGTTCCTCAAGACCCTCGACGACGGCCGCATCGCGATCTCGGCCCTCGCCGTCGGCTGCGCCCAGGCGTGCCTCGAGCTCGCGACCGACTACGCGAAGACGCGGACGGCGTTCGGCAGGCCGATCGGCGTCAACCAGGGCGTCTCGTTCCAGCTCGCCGACCTGGCCGTCATGGTCGAGGGCGCTCGACTGCTCACCTACAAGGCGGCCTGGCTCAAGGACGAGCTCCACGCCGGCAAGCGCTCCGTCAAGGAGGTCAAGCAGGCCGCGGCCATCGCCAAGCTCTACTCGACCGAGGCCGCCGTCACCGCGACCCGCACCGCCACGCAGGTCTTCGGTGGCAACGGCTTCATGGAGGAGTTCCCCGTGGCGCGCTTCTACCGCGACGCGAAGATCCTCGAGATCGGCGAGGGCACCTCCGAGGTGCAGCGGATGCTCATCGCCCGCGGCCTGGGGCTGCCCGCATGAGCGACTCGGACCCGAGGGTCGCCGACGTCCGGGCCCGGCTCGCCAAGGCTCACGCCGCCTCGGCGAGCGCGCCGGAGAAGGCCCAGGCAAAGCTCGACGCCCAGGGCAAGATCTACGTCCGCGACCGCATCGCGCTGCTCTTCGACGAGGGCTCCTTCGTCGAGGACGGCCGCTACGCCAACGCGCTCCAGCCCGGCCTGCCCGCCGACGGCGTCGTCACCGGCCGCGGCACCGTCGACGGCCGGCCCGCGATCGTCATCGCCAACGACCCCACCGTCAAGGCCGGGTCGTGGGGCTCGCGCACCGTCGAGAAGATCGTGCGCGCCACCGAGATGGCGCTGCGCGAGGAGCTGCCCGTCTTCTGGTTCGTCGACTCGGCCGGCGCCCGCATCACCGACCAGGTCGAGATGTTCCCGGGCCGACGCGGCGCTGGGCGCATCTTCCACAACCAGGTCGCGCTGTCGGGCAAGGTGCCGCAGATCTGCTGCCTCTTCGGCCCCAGCGCCGCCGGCGGCGCCTACATCCCCAGCTTCTGCGACCTCATCATCATGGTCGAGGGCAACGCCTCCATGTACCTCGGCAGCCCCCGCATGGCCGAGATGGTCGTCGGCGAGAAGGTCTCCCTCGAGGAGATGGGCGGTGCCCGCATGCACTGCACCGTCTCGGGTGTCGGCGACCTGCTCGCCCACGACGACGCCGAGGCCATCGAGCTCGCCAAGCTCTACTTCTCCTACGTGCCCGGGACGTGGCGCGACCACCCGCCGACGTATGCCGCCGAGGAGCCCGCGACGCCGCTGACCCGCGACACGGTGCCCGAGCGCGAGTCGGTCCCCTTCGACATCCACGACGTCATCGACGGCCTCGTCGACGACGACTCGTTCTTCGAGCTCAAGCCGCTCTGGGCCGGTGAGCTCGTCATCGGTTTCGGCCGCCTCGACGGGCAGAGCGTCGGCATCGTCGCCAACAACTCGATGGTCAAGGGTGGCGTGCTCTTCACCGACAGCGCCGACAAGGCCGCCCGGTTCATCTGGCTCTGCGACGCCTTCAACATCCCGCTCATCTACCTCGCCGACGTGCCCGGCTTCATGATCGGTTCGGAGGTCGAGCGCGGCGGCATCATCCGCCACGGCGCCAAGATGGTCAGCGCCGTCTCCTCCGCCACGGTCCCGCAGTTCTGCGTCGTCGTGCGCAAGGCGTACGGCGCCGGGCTCTACGCGATGGGCGGCCCCGGCTTCGGCCCCGACGCCACGATCGCCCTGCCGACCGCGCGCATCGCGGTGATGGGGCCCGAGGCCGCCGTCAACGCTGTCTACGCCAACAAGATCGCCGAGATCGCCGACGCCGACGAGCAGGCCCGGTTCGTCGCGGACCGCCGCCGCGAGTACGAGGAGGACGTCGACATCGAACGGCTCGCAGCCGACCTCGTGCTCGACTCCATCATCGAGGCGGATGAACTGCGCTCGGACCTCGTGCGCCGACTGGCCTATGCTTCCCGGCGTGACCGTCACTTCAGCGAGCGCAGACGCGCCGTCCCGCCGGTCTGAGCCGCGCCTCGGTCACCGGCTCGAGCACCCCGACCGCGAGGCGGAGCTGAAACTGCCGTTCTGGCGACGGTTCCCCGTCTGGTTCCCCTTCGCGGTCTTCGGTGTCTCCCGCATCTTCGTGTGGGTCGCGGCCACGTACCTCTCGAGGTACCAGATCCCGCTGCCCATCGGCACCGCCAACATCCGCATCTTCTACCCGACCCCGGCCGACCCCGGCTACAACGCCGTGATGACCGGCTGGGACGGCCAGTGGTACCGCGTCATCGCCGAGCAGGGCTACCCCGCGGTGCTGCCCCGCGTCGGCTGGGGCGGCATCGACATGAACCCCTGGGCCTTCTTCCCGGTGTTCCCGATGACCGTCGGGCTCATCATGAAGGTCACCGGCCTGCCATTCGCCCTCGTCGCGCCCGTGCTCTCGACCCTCATCGGGTTCGTCGCGATGTACATGCTCTTCAAGCTCGTCGACCAGGTCGTGGGCCGCTGGGAGGCGATCGTCGCGGTCGTCGCCACGAGCTTCTTCATCGCCTCACCCGCCTTCTCGGCGTCCTACACCGAGTCGACCGCCCTGCTCGGCGTCGTCACGGTGCTCTGGCTGCTGCGGCGCCGGCAGTACTGGTGGGTCGCCGTGACGCTGCTCGTGCTCTCGCTGAGCCGCAACGTCGTCATCGCCATGGTGCCGGTCATCATCGCGCACGCCGTGGTGCGCTGGCGGCAGGGTGACGAAGGCCCCCACCCGTGGAGGTTCCGGGTCGCGATGGGTGTGCTGGCGGCATACGCAGGCGCACTGACCTGGCTCTGGCCCACGATCGTGACGATCGCGACGGACACCCCGAACGCGTACAACGACACGATGCTCGCCTGGAACATCGAGACGAAGATCAAGCTCTACCTCTGGTGGGACCTGCTCTACGACTACTGGGGCGTGCTCGGGCAGGTCGGCGGCGTGCTCGGCGTCGCGGCGTTCGCGTGGTTCATGCTGTCGAGGCACTCGTGGCGCTGGGGCCCGGAGATCTGGGGCTGGGCCGGTGCCTACCCGGCATACATCATCCTCGTCACCAGCACGACGCCGAGCCGCGTGCGCTACGCGCTGCTCGCGTTCCCCATGACCCTCGTCATCGCCTGGTTCCTCAAGCTGCTCTGGTGGCGGCGCTACCGCTACTGGGTGCTGGCGCTCATCGTCGTCGCGGGCGCGGCGCAGATGTGGTGGTGGACCGAGCACTACCTCGTCATCGAGAACCTCACCGACGACCTCTACCCCTGACCGGCTACTGCTGCCCGGCACCACCGACGACGTCGAACCAGCCGATTCCGGCGTCGCCGAGCAGCTCGCGCAGCAGCGGCAGGGACAGGCCGACGACGTTGTGGTGGTCGCCCTCGACAGCGGTGACGAAGGCGCCACCGAGCCCGTCGATCGTGAACGCGCCGGCGACGGTGAGCGGCTCGCCCGTCGCGACGTAGGCGTCGATCTCGTCGTCGGAGAGCTTCGCGAAGTGGACGGTCGTCGACGCGGTCGCGCCGAGGGTGGCGCCGCCCGGGCCCCGGTCGTCGACGAGCCAGTGACCCGTGTGCAGCACGCCCGAGCGGCCGCGCATCCGGTGCCAGCGGCTGACCGCCTCGGCGGCGTCGGCCGGCTTGCCGTGCACCTCCCCATCGAGCTCGAGCACCGAGTCGCACCCGACGACGACGGCTTCGTCGTCGAGGCCCGAGGCGACGTCCTCGGCCTTCGCCCGCGCCAGGAGCAGGGCGATGTCGGCGGGCTCGAGCGGGCCGTAGCGCTCGGTGGCCTCGGCCACGGCGAGGTCCTCGTCGACGTCGCTCACGACGACGGTCGGATCGATGCCGGCAGCACGCAGGGTCGAGAGGCGCGCGGGGGAGGCCGAGGCGAGGACGAGGTGGACCGCGGCAGCGTCGGAGAGGGGGGTCGACATGCCGTCATCGTAGGGGCCGGCCGAGAGCCGGGGACGACGGACGGCGTCGCCCCGGTCCGGGGCGGCGCCGTCGTCGTCGTGGCAGCTGCGTGGCGCGTCAGGCGATCGCTGCCGTCTGGGCCGAGTAGACGGCCTTGGTGAGGTAGCCGGACCTGACGCCCGTGACCCTGACCTTGACGTACTTGCCCTTGTCGAGGCTCGTCAGCTTGTACGACTTCGCGGTCGCCCCCGAGATGGCGACGCCGGAGCGGTACCACTGGTAGGTGAACGTCGTCGGCGCCGGGGTCCACGTGCCGGGCACGGCCGTCAGCGTGTAGGCGACCTTGCGGGTGCCGGAGATGGTCGGGGCCGGCGCGGTGAACGCGCCGAGCACCGCGGACGTCGCCGCCGAGGTCCGTGCCGTCGTGAGGTAGCCGGACTTGGCCCCGGTGACCTTGACCGTCATCGTCTTGGCCTGGTCGGTGGTCGTCAGCCTGTAGGTGCTCGCCGTCGCGCCCGAGACGGCGACGCCGGAGCGGTACCACTGGTACGTCAGGGTGACCGGCGCAGGGCCCCACGCGCCGGGAACCGCCGTCAGGGTGTAGCCGACGGCCTTGGTGCCGCTGATGGTCGGTGTCGGGGCCGTGAGGGCACCGAGCACCGCGCTGGTCGCGGACGACGTCCTGGCCGCGGTGGCGTATCCCGATTTCGTGCCCGTGACCTTGACGGTCATCGTCTTGGCCTGGTCCGTGGTCGTCAGCGTGTAGGTGCTGGCGGTCGCGCCCGAGACGGCGACGCCGGAGCGGTACCACTGGTAGGTCAGGGTGACCGGCGCCGGGCCCCACGTGCCGGGGACGGCCGTGAGCGTGTAGCCGACGGCCTTGGTGCCGCTGATCGTCGGCGTCGGGGCCGAGAGCGCGCCCAGCACGACCGGGCCGGTCGCCGCCTGCTGGAGCGTGCCGGCGCCGTTCTGGCCGTAGGCGCTCATGCGCAGCGTGATCCGCTTGCCCATCATCGCGCTCGTCAGCGCCAGCGGCGGCGGCTGGTCGTAGCCGTAGCTCGTGTCCTGCGGCACGCCGCCGACGACCCAGGTGTACGAGGGGTTCCAGTCGCCGGCCGGGGCGATGGCGCCGTGGGCGGCCGTCAGCGAGCTGCCGACGACCCCGCTGCCGGAGATGGTCAGCGGGCTCGACAGCGACGGGGCACCGGAGCCCATGACCTCGGCGCCGTTGGCGTGCATCACGGCGCTGCGGTAGCCGGCGAGTGCACCGGTCACCTTCGCGGTGACGTAGGAGCCGGCGAGGTCGCTCGTCGTCGTGAACGTCGACCCGGTGGCTCCGGCGATGGGCACCAGCCCGTCCGTGCCCTGACGCATCCACTGGTAGGTCAGGGCCACGCCCGACGGGCCCCACGCGCCGGGGTCGACGGTGAGCGTGCTGCCCACCGCCGACGAGCCGCTCACGAACGGCTCGCCGGCGGTGAGGCCGTTGCCGGCCACGGGGAGGACCATCGTGAGCTCGCGCTTGCGGTTGTCGCTGGTCACGGTGAAGGGTGTCGCGGCGTCGAGTGTCGCCACGTTGTCGTAGCAGCGGTCCTGGTAGCGCGTGGCGGGTGCCCAGCCGTTGTCGTACCACGTGTCGTAGACGCAGACCTTGTACGTCTTGCCGAGCTCGGTCTCCTCCGCGAAGGTGCCGTCGGCGCCGGTGAGGAGCGGGCCGTACTGGCGCCCCCACCAGTCGCCCTCGGCCGGGCGGTACTCGAAGAGGTTCCAGTTGACGTTCTCGAGAGGCTTGCCGGCGGCGTCGGTCACCGTGACGACGACGCCGGTCCACGGGTCGAGGACGAAGTTGACGCCGGTGATCGTCGTGCCGGCCGGGATGTTCCAGGCGACGTAGTCACTCGTGCTCTTCGTGCCGTCCCAGCTCGCCGAGGCGTACTGGTGCCGGTCGTTCGGGTCGTAGGCCCAGACGTTGCTGGGTCCCGACTCGACGCCGGTCAGGGTGAAGGTCCCGTCGGCGGCCGACGTGGTGTCGTTCGACATGCCGCCCGTGGTCTTGGTGGCGTCGACGGCGAAGCCGCTGACGGGCTGGCCGGCCGTGTTCTTCACGGTGCCCTTGATGGTGGAGCGGCGGTCGAGCTGGATGTTCGCGACGGTGGCCGTCGCGCCGGCGGTGACGGGCGTCGCGTCGTCGAAGCTGCCCTTGTTCGCGTACCACTCGGTGCCCCACTGCGTGGCGCACGTCATCTCGCCCCAGCAGCCGGCCTCCATCTTGTAGGGGCCGGGCGAGGTGAAGGTGGCGGTATAGGTGCCGTCGGACCGGAACGTGACCGATCCGGCGTCGTTGTAGGCGGCGTCGTAGAACCAGAGCCCTGCGTCGCCGACGCCGACGACGGCGCCGGCCGCGTCGAGTCCGGTGACGCGGCCCGAGATGGTGTAGGTGGCGGCGTTGGCCGAGGGCGCGGCCAACGGCAGCAGCCCGAGTGCGACGGTGGTCGCGGTGAGCACGGTCAGGAGACGGCGCGCAGCGCGGCGCGTGGTCGTCCCCTCGGCCCGGCGCACCGCTGTGCGGTGGCGGAACACGGTCTTCTCCCCTGTGAGCTGTGAGGCGCCTGCGTGGAGTCGGCGGCGCGAGCACAGCATAGGTGCGCCGCAGAGCACCCGGCGATGGGGAGGAGTACCCATTCGTCGCACCGTGCATGACGGCCCCCGACCGTGCTGGTCGGGGGCCGTCCACGGCTCGTGACGACGCGCTTTGCTGCGTCCGGTCAGATCTCCTGGAGCACCGCTGCCCGCAGCGTGTCGAGGCCGACGCCGCCGATGTCGAGGGCGCGGCGGTGGAACGCCCTGAGGTCGAAGGCGTCGCCCTCGCGCTCGCGCACCTCGTCACGCAGCTGCAGCCACAGTCGCTCGCCGATCTTGTAGCTCGGCGCCTGACCGGGCCAGCCGAGGTAGCGGTTGAGCTCGAACCGCAGGACCTTCTCGTCCATGAAGCCGTAGCGGGTCAGGTAGGTCCACGCCTTGTCGTAGTCCCACGCCCCGCCACCGACCTCTTCGGGCGCGTCGAAGCCGCAGTGCACGCCGATGTCGATGACGACGCGGGCGGCCCGAAGTGACTGTCCTGCAAGCCAACCCATGCGGTTGCCGGGGTCGTCCATGTAGCCGAGCTCGGCCATGAGGCGCTCGGCGTAGAGCGCCCAGCCCTCGCCGTGCCCGGACGTCCACGCCTCGATGCGCCGCCACTTGTTGAGCAGCGACGACCGGTAGACGGTCTGGGCGACCTGGAGGTGGTGGCCCGGGACGCCCTCGTGGTAGACGGTCGTCAGCTCGTTCCAGGTGCGGAACTCGGTGTTGCCCTTGGGCACCGACCACCACATCCGCCCCGGTCGGGTGAAGTCGTCGCTGGGACCGGTGTAGTAGATGCCGCCGGTCTGCGTGGGCGCGATCATGCACTCGATGGTCTGGACGGGTCCGGGGATGTCGAAGTGGACGTCCTTGAGCTGCGCGATGACCTCATCGGCGCGCTCCTGCATCCACGCCTTGAGGGCGTCGGTGCCGTGGAGGTGGTACTTCTCGTCGGCGTCGAGGATCTCGACCCCGCGCTGCACGCTGGCGCCGGGCTCGAGCCCCTCGGCGATCTCGGTCATCTGCGCGTCGAGGCTCGCGACCTCCTGCTGGCCCCAGCGATAGGTCTCCTCGAGGTCGACGGCCGCACCGAGGAAGTAGCGCGACTCGAGCCGGTAGCGGTCGATGCCGCAGGCGTCCGCCTCCGGCGCGTGGGGCAGCAGCTCCCGCTCCAGCCAGTCGGCCATCTCGCCGTATGCCGCCGCTGCCGCCGCCGCCGCGTCGGCCAACCGTGCCTTCACGTCACCCTCGAGCGGGGCAACGCCGACGGAGGCGTCGGCGACGATCTTCGCGAAGTAGCCGTCGTCGGTGACGAGGTCGCGCGACTGCTCGGCGCACGCCTCGACCTGGCGGCGAGGGGAGACCTGGCCGCGCTCGCGAGCCACGAGCAGGGACTCCTTGTAGCCCTCGAGGGCGGCCGGGACCTTGGCCATGCGGGTGGCGAAGGTGCTCCAGTGCTCCTCGGTGTCCTGGGGCATGAGGTCGAACACGTCGCGCACGGACTGGAGCGGCGACGCGAGGACGTTCAGCGACATCTCGTCGAGCCCGGCGGCATACCGGTCCTCGGAGAGCTGGAGGCGCTCGGTCATCGCGTCGATGGTGACGCGGTCGACGTCGTCGGCGGCCGTCGCGTCGGCGAGCTCGGCGAGGGTGGCGCGACGCAGCGTCGACGCGGCGGCGTTGCCGGCCGGGGAGAGGTCGTCGAGGTCCTCCTCGGCGCCGGGGACGCCGAGGAAGGTCGCGTTGATGGGGCTGAGGGCGACGGCGGCGTCGAAGTAGGTCTCCGCGATGCGGTCCACGTCGGTCCGGGGTCGCGCTGTCTGGGTGTTGGCAGTCACCCGGCGAACGTATGCGAGCGCGGCGGCGCGTGCCAGTGCATTGACGGCGGGGCGCGCCGCCGCCGAGTCGACGCCGAGTCGACGCCGGATCGGCGCCGGGTCGACGCCGGGTCGACGCCGGCGTTCAGTCGCTCTGGTTGCCGTTGCCCTTGTCGTTGGGCTTGCCCTTGTCGCTGCCGCCGTCGCCGCCACCGGAGACGACGAGCACGACGACACCGTCTGCCGTGGTCTGGCCTGCGCTGGGCCACGTGCCGACGACCTGGTCCTTGCCGTCGCCGGGCACGGTCACCCGCGTCACCCGGACGTCCTCCTTCTCGAGGCGCGACATCGCCTGCTTGGCCTCGGTGCCGACGAGGCCGTCGGGCACGACGAAGGAGGTGTTGCTGTCGGAGGGCGCGTGGCCGCGGCTGACCACGAGGGCAACGGTCTGCCCCTTGCTCATCGCCTGTCCCTCGCCGGGGAACGTGCCGAGGACGGTGTCCTCGGGCTTCTCCGAGCGTACGAGCACCCAGCGCACGTTGACGCCGGACTTGATGAGCGCGTCGACGGCGGCGCCACGCTGCGCGCCGACCAGGCCGTTCGGCACGGAGGTGCCGTCGCTCGGCTGGGGGTCCGTGGAGGTGGGCGACGGAGCCGCGGTGGTGCTGCTCGCCTTGGGGGTGGGGCGCGAGACCGGGGCGGCGGTGTCGGCCTCGCTGCCGGAGCCCGACAGCAGGACGAAGCCGAGCACGCCCACGAGGGCGAGGATCACGGCGCCGAGCACCCAGACGGCGACGCTCGGACCACCGCGGCGGCCGTCCGCGGTGCGGGCGCGACGGGGAGCAGCCACGGCGGGGGCGTCAGCCGTGTGCAGCCGCCCGGTGGGCGCGGGGTCGCCGGCCGCCGCCACGGCCTGGGTGGCCGTGCCGGTGTCGGAGGAGACACCCAGCGCCGGCATCCGGGCCGTGTTGGCGCCGGCGGCGAGCACCGAGGTCGCCGCGCCGGCGGGCAGCGCGCGGGTGGCGGCGTCGGCGCCGGACTCGCGGCGGGCCAGGGCCATCGCCATGGCGTCGGCGTCGGCGTAGCGCTCGGAAGGCACCTTCGCGGTGGCGCGGAGGACGACGTCGTCGAGGTCCGCGGGCAGGTCGTGCACGCGCGAGCTGGGCAGCGGCACCGGTTCGTCGAGGTGGCGCATGGCGATCGCGACCGGGGTGTCGCCGTCGAAGGGCACCGACCCGGTGAGCATCTGGAACAGCAGGATGCCGAGCGAGTAGATGTCGGTGGCCGGGGTCGTGGCCTGGCCGCGCGCCTGCTCGGGGGAGACATAGGCGGCGGTGCCCATGACGGTGCCGGTGTCGGTGAGCGAGGCCTGGCCGAGGGCCTGGGCGATGCCGAAGTCGGTGACCTTGACCGTGCCGTCCGGACGGACGATGACGTTGCCCGGCTTGATGTCGCGGTGGACGACGCCGGCTCGGTGTGCGGCGCCGAGCGCGGAGCAGACCTGCTCGGCGATGCGCACGGCGTCGCTCGGGGTGAGGCGGCCGACCTGGCGCAGCAGGCGGGAGAGGTCGGAGCCGTCGACGTGCTCCATGACGATGAAGTGGGAGGAGCCGTCGACGCCGTAGTCGTAGACCTGGGCGATGTTCGGGTGCGAGAGCGCGGCGGCCGTCGTGGCCTCGCGGCGGAACCGCTCGACGGACTCCGGGTAGTGCGCCACGGCGGGCGCGAGCACCTTCACCGCCACGACCCGGCCGAGACGGTCGTCGGTCGCGAGGTGGACCTCACCCATGCCGCCGACGGCGATGCGCTCGCGCAGCGTGTAGCGCTCGGCGAGGCGGACGGCTGCTGAGGAGTCGACGGACATGGGCAAACAGCCTAAGGGTGCACGCCCCGGAACGCCCAACCGAAGTGGGCGTTCCGGGGTCAGCGCGGCAGGCCGCTGGCGCGCCAGCCGCCATGTGCGCGGGACGGCCCCACGAGGCGCCACGACGGGTCGGACCAGGCCGACCTGCCGTGCTCCGGGGGTGCCTCCTCGCCGTCGCCGAGCGCGGAGAGCACGGCGACGAGAGCCGCGACCTCCTCGGGGGTCGCGTTGCCCTGCACCCGGATGGCGGCGGTGGCTGTCGACGTGTCGTTTCCCACACTCGTGCCGTCGCTCACAGCGGGATGTTCCCGTGCTTCTTGGGCGGCAGCGTCTCGCGCTTGTTCTGCAGGGCGCGCAGGGCCCGGGTCACGTTCATCCGCGTGTTGGAAGGGCTGATCACGGTGTCGATGTAGCCGCGCTCGGCCGCGATGTAGGGGTTGGCGAGCGTCTCCTCGTAGTGCGCGACCAGCTCGGCGCGGTGCGCCTCGACGTCGCCGCCCTCGGCGGCCGTGGCCGCGAGCTCCTTGCGGTAGAGGATGTTGACGGCTCCCTGCGCGCCCATGACGGCGATCTGGCCGGTGGGCCAGGCGAGGTTGATGTCAGCGCCGAGGTGCTTGGATCCCATGACGTCGTAGGCGCCGCCGTAGGCCTTGCGGGTGATCACGGTGATCTTCGGGACGGTGGCCTCGGCGTACGCGTAGATCAGCTTCGCGCCGCGACGGATGATGCCGTCCCACTCCTGGCTGGTGCCGGGCAGGAAGCCGGGCACGTCGACGAAGGTGAGCACGGGCACGTTGAAGCAGTCGCACGTGCGCACGAACCGGGCCGCCTTCTCGGAGGCGTCGATGTCGAGGCAGCCGGCGAACTGCAGCGGCTGGTTGGCCACGATGCCGACCGACATGCCGTCGACGCGGGCGAAACCGGTGATGATGTTGGGCGCGAAGAGCGGCTGCACCTCGAGGAACTCGCCGTCATCGACGATGTGCTCGATGACCTGCTTCATGTCGTAGGGGACGTTCGGCGAGTCGGGGATGCACGTGTCGAGCCAGCGGTCGTCGTCGGTGACGGCGAGGTCGGCCTCACCCTCGCCGAACGAGGGAGGCGTCTCCATGTTGTTGCTCGGCAGGTAGGACAGCAGCGCCTTGACGTAGTCGATGGCGTCCTGCTCGTCGGTGCCCATGTAGTGCGCGACACCCGACTTGCTGTTGTGGGTCAGGGCGCCGCCGAGGTCCTCGAAGCCGACGTCCTCACCGGTGACCGTCTTGATGACGTCGGGGCCGGTGATGAACATGTGCGACGTCTGGTCGACCATGACGGTGAAGTCGGTGATGGCGGGGGAGTAGACGGCACCACCCGCGCACGGGCCCATGACGAGGCTGATCTGCGGGACGACGCCGGAGGCGCGCACGTTGCGGTGGAAGATCTCGCCGTAGAGGCCGAGGGAGACCACGCCCTCCTGGATACGGGCGCCACCGGAGTCGTTGAGGCCGATGACGGGGCACCCGATCTTCATGGCGAAGTCCATGACCTTGACGATCTTCTCGCCGAAGACCTCGCCGAGGGAGCCGCCGAAGACGGTGAAGTCCTGCGCGAAGACCGCGACCTGGCGGCCGTCGACGAGACCGTAGCCGGTGACGACGCCGTCGCCGTACGGGCGGTTCTTCTCCTGCCCGAAGTTGTTGCTGCGGTGCCGGGCGTACTTGTCCATCTCGATGAAGGTGCCCTCGTCGAGCAGCATCGCGATGCGCTCACGGGCGGTCTTCTTGCCGCGGGCGTGCTGCTTCTCGACCGCGCGGTCCGACCCCGCGTGGGCGACCTCTGCGACCCGCCTCTTGAGGTCGGCGAGCTTGCCGGCGGTCGTGGTCAGGTCGGGACCGTCTGAGGTGCTGGTGGGCTGCTCCGCCACGGCGTGTTCGCTTGCCATGCTGGGCAGCCTAGCCTTGGAAGCGTGCGCGATTCGCTCGACTCGGACTCCGTCGGTGCGGCCTTGGTCACGTCCGGCCGCCCATGGCGCGGCCTGGAGTTCCACCCCGCCCTCGGCTCGACCAACACCAGGCTGCGAGAGCTGCTGACCGGACGCCCGGACCAGCCGCCTGCGGCGACCCCGGGGCCGTATGCCGGCTCGCCGGCTCCCGGCGAGGGCGCGCTCTGGTGGGTGGTGGCCACCGACCACCAGACCGGCGGTCGCGGACGCCTGGGCCGGGCCTGGACGGTGCCGGACCGCGCCTCGCTCGCGGTCAGCGCCGCCGTCCCGGTCGCGGACCCGGCCCAGGCCGGGTGGCTGCCGCTGCTGGCCGGCCTCGCCCTCGCCCGGGCCGTGCGGGACGTCTCGCGGGCGGCCGGGCACGAGATCGCGCCGCGGCTGAAGTGGCCCAACGACGTGCTCGTGCCCGAGGACGGCGACCGCAAGCTGAGCGGCATCCTCTGCGAGCTGGTGACGGTGGGCGAGGGGCAGGCCGTCGTCGTCGGCACGGGCGTCAACGTCGACCAGGGGCGTGAGGAGCTGCCGGTGGACACCGCGACCTCGCTGGCCCTTGCCGGTGTCGCGGTGCGCCGCGAGGAGCTCCTCGTCGCCTACCTCGACCACCTCGCCGGCGTGCTCGTCGATGCCGGCATCGTCCCGGTGCCGGCGGCCCCCGGCGACGCGTCGGTGCGAGCCGGCGCCGGCGCCGACGCGGTGCGCGCGGCCTACCGCGAGGCGTGCTCGACCATCGGGAGGCAGGTGCGGGTGCTCCTTCCGGCGGGCGACTCGGTCCTCGGCGAGGCCCTGGGCGTCGACGACGACGGGGCCCTCGTCCTGCGCACCGACCGAGGCACGCGGGCGTTCGCGGCCGGCGACGTCGTCCACGTCCGACCCGCGGGTGACGGGCTGGCATGATCGGGCCATGACCGAGCCGGGCACCGAGCCGAGCACCGGGCCCGGCGCCGCTGCCGACGCCGCTCCCGGCGCCCCGCTCAGCGGCGAGGCAGCGGGCAGCGCGGACTACACCGAGCGGCTGCTCGGTCGGCCCCTCGAGCTGCGCCGACGCGACGTCAGCCGCGGCGCCGAGGTCTCGTTGCTGTCGGCCCGCAAGTTCTGGCACGCGCTCGGCTTCCCCGTCGTCGACACCGACGACGAGCTGTTCACGGCGGCCGACCAGCGGGCGCTCGCGGCGGTCGCCGGCATCGTGCGTGACGGGCTGCTCGACGAGCAGGTGGCGCTCGCGATGACCCGGGCCTTCGCCCGGTCGGCCGACCGCCTCGCCGGTTGGCAGTCGCAGCTCATCGCCGAGGCGGTCGAGGAGCACATGACCGCCGCGCTCGCCGACGAGGGCGACGACGACGAGCACGAGACGCGGTCGGTGCCGAGCGTCGAGACCGCCACCGAGACGGCCCGTCGCCTCGCCGAGCTCACCGACCGGCTCGAGCCCCTGCTCGTCTACGCGTGGCGACGGCACCTCTCCGCCACCGTGGCGCGCATGCTCGCCGACGCCGACCCTGAGTCCTACGGCATGACGAAGATGCGGTCGGTGGGCTTCGCCGACCTCGTCAGCTTCACCGCGCTGGTGCGGCGGCTCTCCGAGCGTGACCTCGCCCGCCTCGTCTCGCGGTTCGAGGCGCTGTCGGCCGACGTCATCACCGCCCACGGTGGACGCCTCATCAAGACGGTGGGCGACGAGGTGCTGTTCACGACCGTCGGTGCGGCCCCGGCGGCGGCCATCGCCCTCGACCTCGTCGACACGATGACACAGGACGACGTGCTCCCAGCGGTGCGCTGCGGCATGGCGCGGGGCCCGATCATCTCCCGGCTCGGCGACGTCTTCGGCACGACGGTCAACCGCGCCTCGCGCCTCACCGCCGTCGCGCAGGCGGGCACCGTGCTCGTCGACGCCACGATGGCCCGCGAGCTCGCTGCCCTCTCGGGCTTCGAGCTGACCGGCCAGCGGCGGCGCATCCTCCGGGGCGTCGGGCCCGTGACGCCGTCACTGCTGCGCCGCGCGGCCGCCACCGGACGACGGCAGGCCCCGAACGGGTCAGTGCCCGACCTCATCCAGCCCACCGAGCCCAGCCAGCGAGCCGGGTCACGCAGCGACGCGTGACCTTCGAAGGAGACCGACGTATGCCGTCAACGCCGACCGCAGCCGAGCCCCCCGCCGAGCCCCCCACCGAGCGCCCCGCCGAGACCGCCGACGGTGCGGGCGACTCGGTCCTCGTGCGCGTCGAGCGCTTCGACGAGCCGGACCTGGCCCACGTCGCGGAGATCGTGCTCGACCGGCCCGAGGCCATGAACGCCGTCTCGACCGCGATGGCGAGGTCGATCGCGGCCGCCACCGCTCAGGTCGCCGCCGACGAGTCGGTGCGCTGCGTCGTGCTCACGTCAAGCCACGACAAGGCGTTCTGCGTCGGCGCCGACCTCAAGGAGCGCAACTCCTTCACCGACGCCGACCTCATGGAGCAGCGGCCGGTGGCACGGGCGGCGTACGGCGGGGTGCTCGCCCTGCCGGTGCCCGTCATCGCCGCCGTCGACGGGTTCGCCCTCGGGGGCGGCTTCGAGCTCGCCCTCTCGTGCGACCTCGTCGTGGCAGGGGAGGACGCCCTCGTCGGGCTGCCCGAGGTGAGCGTCGGCGTCATCCCGGGCGGCGGCGGCACACAGCTGCTCGTGCGCCGCGTCGGGTGGTCACGCGCCGCCCGCGCCATCTTCACCGCCGCGCGCCTGCCGGCCCGCGAGGCGCTCGAGCTCGGCGCTGTCGACGAGGTCGTGGCCGCCGGGACCGCGCGCGAGCGCGCACTCGAGATCGCCCGCACCATCGCCCGCAACTCGCCCGTCGGCCTCCGCAACGCCAAGCGAGCCATGCGTCTCGGCGCCGACGTCGACCTCGCGTCGGGCCTCGAGATCGAGGACGGCTGCTGGCGCGCGACCGCCTTCTCCGGCGACCGGCGCGAGGGTGTCGCCGCCTTCGCCGAGAAGCGCAGGCCGGTCTGGCCGGGACGCTGAGCCTCCGAACTCCCGTGTCCGTGTCGCGGGCGCCTCAGGGTGCGGACCGGGCCTTTCTCGATAGGCTCACGTCGGTCGGTGCGCCCCCACGCCGGCAGATCCTTGAGGACGGTGACATGACCCGAGTGCTCCTGGCGGAGGACGACCCAGCCATCTCCGAGCCGCTGGCGCGCGCGCTGCGGCGCGAGGGCTACGACGTCGACGTGCGCGAGGACGGAGCGGCCGCCCTCGACGGAGCCAAGGAGAACCCCGACCTCGTGCTGCTCGACCTCGGCCTGCCGCGCATCGACGGCCTCGAGGTCTGCCGCCGCATCCGTGCCGAGGGCCGGACCATCCCCGTGCTGATCCTCACCGCCCGGGCCGACGAGGTCGACACGGTCGTGGGTCTCGACGCCGGCGCCGACGACTACGTGACGAAGCCCTTCCGGCTCGCCGAGCTGCTCGCCCGCGTGCGGGCGCTGCTGCGGCGCACGCCGACCGAAGTCGTGGCCTCGGGAGAGCTGGTGCGCATCGACTCCGACGGCCGGCGCGCCTGGTTCAAGGGCGAGGAGCTGCAGCTGACCGCGAAGGAGTTCGACCTCCTCCGGGTGCTCGTGCGCGAGCAGGGCAAGGTCGTCTCGCGCGAGCAGCTGATGCGTGAGATCTGGGACACCGCGTGGTTCGGGTCCACCAAGACCCTCGACATGCACATCTCGGTGCTGCGCCGGAAGCTCGGCGACGACGCCACCTCACCGCAGTACATCGCCACGGTGCGTGGCGTCGGTTTCCGTTTCGAGCGACCGCAGGCCGACTGACCGTGAGGCGCATGCTCGATCGGATGGCGTTCGTCGTGGCGGCGGTGTGTGCTGGTGTCTGCGTGCTGCTGGCCACTGCCGTCATCGCCTTCGTCATCTCGAGCCGGCGCGACTTCGTCACCGACTGGCTGGGCTCCGACCCGTCCACCGGCGTCGCCCGCTTCGGGGCGGTGATGCTGGCCGTCGGCGCGGTCGGTGGCGTGTCGGCATACCTCGTGACCCTCGGCACCCGCGCCCGCGTCGAGCGCTCGTCGAGGGAGCTCGTCGACCTCGCCACGCGCTTCGCCGCGGGCGAGGCTCGGCTCACCCCCGTGCACTCCGAGATCGACGAGATCGAGCACGTGTCGGGCGTCATGACCCGCCGCGCCCACGACATGACGAAGTCCCTCGCGGCCGAGCGCGACTTCGCGGCCGACGCCTCCCACCAGCTGCGCACGCCGCTGACGGCGCTGCTCATGCGTCTCGAGGAGATCTCCGAGACCGACGACGCCGAGGTCGTCAAGGAGGAGGCCAACATCGCCATCGCGCAGGTCGAGCGCCTCACCCGCGTCGTCGACGACCTGCTCGGGCGCACCCGTGGCGCCGGTGGGCCCTCACCCGCGGTGTCGCTCGACTCGGTCATCGCCGCCCTGCAACGCGAGTGGCAGCCGGCCTTCGAGCAGGCCCGCCGCTCGGTGCGCGTCCGTGGCGAGCGTGGCCTCTTCGTCCGCTCCACGCCGGTCGCGCTCTCGCAGGTGCTCTCGACGCTGCTCGAGAACTCCCTCGTGCACGGGCGCGGCACCGTCGACGTGCACGCCCGCCGCTCCGGGCCGTCGGTGATCGTCGAGGTCAGCGACCAGGGCGACGGCGTGCCCGCCGCGATGGCGCCACACATCTTCGAGCGCTCCGTCAGCAGCGGCGCCGGCGGCAGCACCGGGCTGGGCCTCGCCCTCGCCCGCGACCTCGCCGAGTCCAACGGCGGCCGTCTCGACCTCGTCCAGGCGCAGCCGGCGCGTTTCGCGCTCTTCCTCTCCGAGGCCGAGACCGACTGACGATCCTCCACGTCGGGTCCGGCGAACGCGCCGGGAACGCCGGGTTCGTCGGGGTAGGGTGCCCGCGTGAGGCGCCTGCATGAGTTCCTGTTCGTGCGCCACCGCCACAACTGGGTGCTGCTGCTCCGGTTCGGGGTCGTGGGGGCCTCCGGCGTGCTCGTCAACCTGCTGACCCTCATCGCCGTCAAGAAGCTGGGGCCGGGCTTCAACGAGGCGATCGTGGGCCTGCCGGCGAGCGACTTCAACGTGCGCTGGTACCACGTCTACTCGACCGTCGCGTTCGTCGTCGCCAACCTCTGGAACTTCCAGCTGAACCGGACGTGGACCTTCCGCACCTCGGCGCACGCCCGCTGGTGGCACGAGTACTGGCCGTTCCTGGCCGTCGGGCTGCTCGGCCAGGTCGTGGGCCTGCTGCTGCTGACGATGCTGATGCACCTCGACTCGCCGCTGCACCTGCCGACGTCGGTCTTCGACGACTCGACCGGCTTCCGCACCCGCCTCTACTGGGCGCAGCTGATCGTCATCGCCGTCGTCACGCCGATCTCCTTCGTGCTCAACAAGATCTGGACCTTCGCCGCGGTGCGCAGCCACCACCCCGACCTCGCCGACCCGAGCCATGCCGAGGCGGTGCTCCACGACGAGACCGCGGACGCCGCTCTCGCCGCCGGTCAGGCGGCCGGCACCGCGACCGGTCCGGGGACGGGCCGCTCCGACCGCCCCGCCTGAGGCCCACTACGCTTGGGCGACGTGAGCAAGCCGAAACGCGCCCCCGGAGGATTCCCCGTCGTCGGCGTGGTCGGAGGTGGTCAGCTCGCCCGCATGATGCAGGGGCCTGCCGTCGAACTGGGCCTGCAGCTGTCGGTGCTCGCCGAGAGCGACATGGCGGCCGCCGCGCTCGTCGTGCCGAGCTCGCCCGTGGGCGAGCACACCGACCTCGACACGGTGCGGGCCTTCGCCGAGCACTGCGACGTCGTCACCTTCGACCACGAGCACGTGCCGCCGGAGGTCCTCGAGGCGCTCGAGGCAGACGGCATCACCATCCACCCCACCCGCGCCGCCCTGCGCTTCGCCCAGGACAAGCTGGCCATGCGCGAACGCCTCACCGACCTGGGCATCGCGTGCCCCCGCTGGGCTCGCGCCACCACGGCCGACGAGGTGACGGCCTTCGGTGACGAGGTCGGCTGGCCGATCATCGCGAAGACCCCGCGCGGCGGCTACGACGGCAAGGGGGTGGCCGTGGCGTCGTCGGCCGACGACGTCGCCGACTGGCTGTCGAAGGTCGGAGAGCCCGGTCCGCTCGCGGACGGCCTGCTCCTCGAGGAGAAGGTCGACTTCGTCCGAGAGCTCGCCGTCCTCATCGCGCGCAGCCCGTCCGGGCAGGCGGCCGCGTGGCCCGTCGTCGAGACCGTCCAGACCGACGGCATCTGCACCGAGGTGCTCGCACCCGCGCCGGCGCTCGACGACGACCTCGCCTCCGTGGTCACCGAGGCGGGGCTGCGGATCGCCGGGGAGCTCGGCGTCACCGGGGTGCTCGCCGTCGAGATGTTCGAGGTGCGTCCCGGCAGGGGTGGCCAGGCGGCATACGTCGTCAACGAGCTCGCGATGCGCCCGCACAACAGCGGGCACTGGACCATGGACGGCGCGGTCACCGGTCAGTTCGAGCAGCACCTGCGGGCCGTGCTCGACCTGCCGCTCGGCGACCCGCGGCCCCGCGCCCCGTGGACCGTCATGGCCAACGTGCTGGGCGGCGACCGGCCAGAGCACGGGGAGCTCTACTCCGCCTACCGCCACATCATGGCGCGCGATCCCGGGGCCAAGGTGCACGTCTACGGCAAGGGCGTGCGGCCCGGTCGCAAGATCGGGCACGTCAACGTCAGCTCGGGCGACCTCGACGAAGCGCGAGAGCGCGCCGGGCACGCGGCCGACTACCTCCGAGGAGTGATCACCGAATGAGCGCCACCGCAGCCACGCCTCCCTCCAACGAGGGGGCCGCGCCCGTCGTCGGCATCGTCATGGGCAGCGACAGCGACTGGCCCGTCATGCGCGAGGCCGCGCGGGCGCTCGAGGAGTTCGGCATCCCCTACGAGGCCGACGTCGTGTCGGCGCACCGGATGCCCGACGAGATGATCGCCTACGGCCAGAGCGCTGCCGACCGCGGCCTCCGCGTGGTCATCGCCGGCGCCGGCGGCGCTGCGCACCTGCCGGGCATGCTCGCCTCGGTGACGCCGCTGCCCGTCGTGGGCGTGCCGGTGCCACTCAAGTACCTCGACGGGATGGACTCGCTGCTGTCGATCGTCCAGATGCCGGCCGGCGTCCCGGTCGCGACGGTCTCGATCGGTGGGGCCCGCAACGCGGGGCTGCTCGCGGCGCGGATCGTCGGGACAGGCAGCGACGAGCTCGCCGCCGACGTGCGTGAGCGCATGGTGGCCTTCCAGGCCGACCTGCGCGACCAGGCGCACGCCAAGGGAGCCTCGCTGCGCGAGCACGTGACCCGGGGGCTCGGCGACTGACGGCCCCCCGGGCGCCCGTCAGGACGCGGTCCGCTCAGTCGGTGACGGCGTCGGCCCCGTCACCGGGCCGGACCCGTGGGTACTCGATCTTCGGGCAGGTGTCCATGACGACCGAGAGCCCGGCCGCCTCGGCGCGGGCGGCCGCGTCGTCGTCGATGACGCCGAGCTGGAGCCACAGCGCCTCGATGCCGAGCCGGGCGCTCTCGGCGATGGCCTCGTCGACGACCGCGCCCACGCGCCCGCTGTTGACGAAGCAGTCGACGACCTTGACCACCGTGCCGTCAGGGATGTCGGCGAGGGTCTTGTAGCCCTGCGCGCCGTGCACGGTCGCGGCGGTGGGGTGGACGGGCACGAGTCGGATGCCGAGCTCACGCTGGAGCCACAGCGAGACCCGGTATGCCGTGCGGTCGGGATTGTCACCGAGGCCCACGACGGCCCACGTCGCCGGGGTGTAGAGCAGGTCGCGGATGACGTCGGGGTCGTTGCGGTGCAGGCTCATGGCCCCATCCTCACACGCGGGCCGGTGGTGGTCGCGCGTCGATGATGTCCGGAGCGTCCCCAGCCGACCGTGGTTGGATGGTCGGATGCGATTTGGAATGTTCGTCCCCCAGGGTTGGCGCATGGATCTCGTCGGCATCGAGCCGGCGCAGCAGTGGGAAGCCATGGTCAACCTCGCCAAGCACGCCGACGACGGCGACGTCTTCGAGTCCATCTGGGTCTACGACCACTTCCACACCGTGCCGGAGCCCTCGGACGAGGCGACGCACGAGGCGTGGACGCTCATGGCGGCCTTCGCGGCCGCGACGAGCCGGGTGCGCCTCGGCCAGATGTGTACGTGCATGGCCTACCGCAACCCCGCCTACCTCGCGAAGGTCGCGGCGACGGTCGACGTCATCTCGGGCGGCCGCACCGAGATGGGCATCGGCGCCGGCTGGTACGAGCACGAGTGGCGCGCCTACGGCTACGGCTTCCCCAAGGCGGGCGACCGCCTGGGCATGCTGCGCGAGGGCGTCCAGGTCTTCCGCGACATGTGGACCAAGGGCTCGGCCACGCTCGACGGCACGTACTACCAGGTCGACGGCGCCCTCTGCGCCCCACGGCCGCTGCAGGGCACGAGCCACCCGGGCAGCGCCGCCAACGGCATCCCCATGTGGATCGCCGGCGGTGGCGAGAAGGTCACGCTCAAGATCGTGGCCCAGTACGCCGACTACGCGAACGTCGACGGCACGCCCGACGGCTTCACGCGCAAGAGCGAGATCCTCGAGGGCCACTGCAAGGACGTCGGCCGCGACTTCGGCTCGATCGTGCGCTCGGCCAACTACAACGTCGTCATCGGCGAGACCGAGGCCGATGTCGAGGACCGCCTCGCCTTCAACGGCGAGCTGCTGCGCCGCGGCGGCGTGCCCGAGAAGAAGGTCGAGGAGCACGTCGCGAACCTGCGCACGCAGCCCGCGGTCGGCACGCCGGAGAAGATCGTCGAGATGTTCAAGGACATGGAGTCGCGCGGCATGACGTACGCGATCACCTACTTCGGCGAAGCGGCGTACGACCGCTCGGGCATCGAGCTCTTCGAGGACAAGGTCGCCCCCGAGCTCAAGGGCTGAGTGCCGGTCGGCTGGGCGGCCTACCAGGCCGTCCAGCCGCCGTCTACGGCGACGACCTGCCCGGTGACGTACGCCGACGCGTCCGACGCGAGCCACGAGACGACACCCCTGAAGTCGTCCTCGGTGCCCATCCGCCCCAACGGGGTGAGCCGTTCGTAGCGTCCCACGAAGGCGTCGTCCTGCCCGCGCGCGATGCCGCCGGGGGCGAAGGCGTTGACGCGCACCTCCGGTGCGAGAACCGTGGACAGGTAGCGGGTCAGCTGCGCGAGCCCTCCCTTGCTGGCTGCGTAGGCCGCCGGGTTGCCCATGCGCGTGCCCTCGTAGAGCCCCATGTTGGGTCCGACGAGCCCGTAGATGCTCGAGACGTTGACGACGCTGCCGTGACCGCTGGCGCGCAGCAGTGGCGCGAGGCGGCGGGTCAGCGAGAAGGGCGCCGTCAGGTTGAGGGCCAGCGCCATCGTGAAGGCCTCGTCGGTCTGCTCGTCGAACGGGACGGCATACCCGGGAACGCCGGAGGTGCCGGTGAACGCGGCGTTGTTGACGAGCACGTCGCAGGCGCCGAGGTCGGTGACGGTGCCGACGACGTGCGACAGGCCTTGCGGGTCGAGGAGGTTCGCGCCGAGCGCCACGTGGCCCGAGCCCTGCAGCTCGTCGGCCGCCGTGGAGCACGCCGTCTCGTCGAGGTCGACGACGACGACGCGGGCGCCCGCGGTCGCGAGCGCGTCGGCGAGCACCCGTCCGAGGGGGCCGGCGCCGCCGGTGACGACGGCGGTGCGTCCGGTCAGGTCGGTCGTCATCGGACGGTCTCCTCGGTGGCCACGGCGGTGTCGAGCCAGGGCAGTCTGATGAGCCCGGCTCCGATGAGGGCCTCGATGAGGCGGAACTCGTACTCGTCGTCGATCGAGAACGCCTGGGCCTCGGGGATCTCCAGCCCCGCGTGGGTGCCCTCGTCGAACCACGAGGCCTCGAGGCGGCGCACGAAGTCGGCCCGCCAGAGGTAGAAGTTGCCGTTGATGCGCAGGAACCGGTCGACGTCCTGGCGGCGGGTGACGCCGGTGCCGGCGTCGAAGTAGCGGCCCAGGGCGCCGTCACGACCGGCGTCGGGGCGCACGCCCACCCAGACGGGGTTGAAGGTCGGCTCGGACACGCTGATGACGCCGTCGAGCGCAGGGGTGTCGGTGAGGCGGCGGGCGGCCTCGGCGAGCTGGTCGGGCACTCGCGCGGGGCTGGTCGGGTCGAGGAGGAGCACGGCGTCGTAGGCGCTGCCCTCGTCGTGCTCGGCCCACTCGAGGGCGTGCCGCACGACGGGCGCCATCGGGGTGTCGTCGGCGGCGAGCTCCGCGGGCCGCAGGAAGGGCGCCTCCCCACCGTGCTCGCGCACGACGCCAGCGATCTCGTCGGAGTCCGTCGTCACGATGCAGCGTGTGACCTCGGGCGTCAGCGCGGCGGCGCGCACGCTGTGCACGATGAGCGGCAGACCCCACATCGGACGGATGTTCTTGCCGGGCAGACCCTTCGAGCCCCCTCGCGCCGGGATGATGGCGAGGACGCGTGGGGTGGCGGGCGGCGCATCTGTCACGAGGGCTCCTCCGGGAGGCTGGGTGCGGGGCCGGTGCGGGGTCGGGTGGCCCGTGCGGCGTCACACAGGGCCACGGCGGCGACCCCGTCGGCGAGAGTGGCGGGGGCGCCCCGGGCGGTGCGCTGGTCGACCGGCGCGGTGGGCAGCAGGTCGAGGGCGGCGCGGGCCTGGGTGCCCATGACGATGTCGCGGTCGCGGTCGAGGTCGAAGACCTGCTCGGAGGTGTCGCCCTCCGGTGTCGTGTGGCGCACGACGGCGTTCACCACGTCCCACTCGAGGCGGCCGTCGGGGGAGTGGACGACGACCCCGCGGCTCGTCGGGCGGGTGGTGTAGTCGAGGCGCGCCGTGACGGTGAAGGACCGGTCGGTGGTCCACAGGAGGGTCGCCGCCTGGTCGGCTCGGATGTCGAGCGGACCGCTGGTCTCGACGGCCGCGCCGAGCAGTGTCGGTGCGCCGAAAAGGACGCCGGCGTAGTCGATCTCGTGCACGAGGTCGCGCAGGACACCGCCTTCGTCGGCCCGCGCCGAGTAGGAGTCGCGGTAGTCGCGGTCGGGCCGCCAGTCGGGCAGCCACGACTGCGACCACACGTGCGCGGAGGCGGGCGGGTCGAGATGGTTCACGAGTCGGCGCAGGTGGCGGAAGGCCTCGTGGGCCCGGAGCGGGGCCGCGACCCAGACCAACGTGTGTCGCAAGTGCGCCACCAACGCGGCGGCGTCAGCGGCGGTGGGCGCAACTGGCTTCTCGAGAAGCACCTTCTCGGCGCCTCCGTCGAGAGCCTCGAGCGCGTCGGCGACGTGTCGCGACGTGTCGGTGGCCACGACCACGAGAGCGGCGCCGCGCACTGCGTCAGGACCGGTCGTGTCGTCCAACAGGCGAGCGCCGGTCACCTCGTCGACGGCGTCGCCACCCGCGCCTCGGTCGCGGACCGGCCACAACGAGACGTCGGCACCGACTTGGCGGAAGACGCGAGCGTGACGCTGCCCGATCGAACCGGACCCGCGCACGACGACGCTCGCGCTCACGACGCGCTCACCCGGTCCTCCTTCGCTCTAGTAGGTTTCCCATCGTGGCAGATCCACCCGCGGCTGAGGCAGCGACCACCCCCTTCGGGCGCACCATGGCGCTGCACTCGGTCGTCTACGTGCTCGGGACGGCGCTGCAGGGCGTCGGCGTGCTGCTCATCATCCCATTCGCCACCCGCGTGCTCGGCGCCGCCGAGTTCGGCCGCGTCGCCACCGGGCTCGTGGCCGTTCAGATGGTAGGTACCCTCGCTGCTGCCGGCCTTCCGCAGGTGATCCTGCGCGAGCAGCACCGGGGCAGTGAGGGGCCGCGCGTGAGCCGGGCGCTCGCCGGCGCCATGGTCCTTGTGGCGCTCGGCGTCGGCGTGCTCGGTGCGGTGGTCGTCGCGGTCGTCGCCGCCACGGGTAGGGGCGCGCTCGGCCAGATGCTGCCCGTCGTCGTGGCAGCTGTGGCCCTCACTGTCGTCGTCAGCGGCCAGACCCTGATGCGGGCCCGGATGAAGCCGCTCGGCTTCTTCGTCCTCGCGGTCGGCTCCACGGTGCTGGCCCAGCTCGGCGGCTTGCTCGCTGCGCGCGCCCAACCGACCGCGACGACCTACCTGACGGCATATGCGGGCGTGCTCGCCGCTGTTGCGGCCGTGGCCGTCGTCGTCGGCCGACCGTTGCCGCCCACCGCAGAGCCGGCCCGCGTCCGCGCGGGAGCGCGGCTCGCCGCGCCGCTCCTGCCCCAGGCGGCCGCGATGCTCGGCCTGCTCATGGGTGACGTCGTGCTGACCAGCACTCTGCTCGGGGCGTCGGCCGCCGGTGGCTACCAGGTCGCGCTGCAGCTGGCGAACACGGCGTTCGTTCTGTCGACGGCGCTGTTCAACGCCTGGGGTCCGCTCGTGCTCTCGCACCCGATCGATCGACGCTGGTCGTTCACGTCCCGGACCGGAGCCGTGCTCATCGGCCTGGTCGTGGCCGGCGGCGCCGGCGTGGCCGTGCTCGGGCCGTGGCTCGTCTCCCTCATGACCCGTTCGGACTTCGACCGTGCCGCGATGGTACCGACTCTCGGCTGGCTCACGGCGGTGGCTGCGGCCTACATGCTCTATCAGGGCAGCTCGCTGGCCGTCCTCGACGCCGAGCGCACCGGACATCTGGCGTGGGGAGCAATCCTGGCGTTGGGCGTGCTCGTCGTCGGCACCCTCGTGCTGGCTCCGCCGCTCGGCATCGTCGGTATCGCTGTGGCAAAGGTGGCCGCGTACCTAGTGCTCGCCGGCACGACGGCCTGGCTGGCCGCGCGCCACTCGGAGCTGCGGTGGTCGCCTCTCGCCTACGCCGCGGTCGCCACGTCTGTCGTCCTCGGGGCATGCACGGGGCTGCTCGGCACCTCAGGCATCGGCGCCTGGCTGCGCATCGGAGTGGCCGTAGCCATCGTGGTCGCCGTGCTCGCAGCGACGCCCGCGGCCCTGCGCGTCGTTCGCCGATAGGCTGACGTCGCTCGTTCGCCCAGACGTCAGGAGTCGTGTTCGTGGTTGTCCCGTTGGTCCACATGGGGTTGGGTTACGACGACCTCCTCGTCCCCTCGCTCGTGCACGCCGGCTTCGAGACCAAGGAACTCATCCTGGTGGCGCGCACCGAGGCCAACCTCGCCTGGGTGCGCAGGCACGCCCCACGGGCCACCGTCGTCCGCCTGCCGTACGCGGCCGCGCGCCGCGCCAACGTCGTCTCGGGCCTCACGCCCCATGCCGCGCTCAAGCGGGCCGCGGCGGGCGTCGGCCTCGACGTCCTCGACCTGCTCGTGTCCGAACGGGCGGTGCGGCGCAACCGGGTCGACACCGCGATGAACTTCCTCAACCTCGCCGCGGAGGAGCTGGAGTCGGCCATCAAGGGACGTGGCCCAGTCTTCGCCCTGGCTGAGTTCACCGTCGTCTCGGAGCTGCTGACGGCCGGCCTGGTCACCCACCACGGCGGCCTCGCCGTGTGGCCGCGTGGCATCCGGCTGCCCTCCGACCGCTTCGGCCTCGTCGGCACCCCGACCGGGATCACCCTGTGGGAGCGCACGGTCGAGGCACCCGACGCGATCGCGCGCGGCGAGGAGTTCATCGCCACGTGGCGCAGCGAGCAGGGCCGGCCCGTAGGCTTCGCCCGTAACCTCAGGGTCGAGTCGGGCCAGGAGATCTGGCGACTGGCAACCGACCGGATCCGCGAGTTCAGCCTCGACCGTGGCCGCAACCTGCAGCTGCCCAGGCCGAGCGACTACGCCAAGCTCCCGTGGCTCAACCCGCTCAAGGCGCGGCTCAACCTGCGCGAGTACCAGACCCGCCGCTGGGACCCCGTGCCCGAGAAGTTCGTCTTCATGCCGCTGCACGTGCAGCCGGAGTCCAGCGTCGACGTGATGGGCCAGGAGTGGCGCGACCAGGCCTACACGGCCCGAGTGCTCGCCGATGCGCTCGCACCGCTCGGCATCGGCGTGGCCGTCAAGGAGCACGCCCACTTCATGTGGCGGCGCGATCCCGATTACTGGCCGCAGTTCGACGTCCACCCGAACATCGCGACGATCGACCCGTTCGCCGACTCGCGCCAGCTCATGCGGGAGGCAGTCTTCACCGTGACCGCCACCGGTACCGTCGGACTCGAGGCCGGTCTGCTGGGCCTGCCGGTCGTCTCCGGAGCGAAGATGCCGTGGACGTCGCTCGGCAACGTCGCGCACATCCCGCAGCCCGACGACCTGCCGCGCTTTGTCGAGGACCGCGGCTGGGAGTCGCTGCGCGAGGACCAGTCGCGCATCGACAAGTGGTTCGTGCGCGAGTACGTCCGCAACTCATGGGAGGGCCTCGTGCTCGACCCGCCGCGTGTGCCGGCCGTCCTTGAGCCGGAGAACATCCGCAAGGTCGGCGCCGCCTTCGAAGAGGCCGCGGCCTCCATCGGCCACGTGCCAGCGCGCGGGGTGGCATGACCGAGCCGGCCAGCCGGGCCGACGGGCAGGCCTGGGTCGTCTTCGGCGCCGGCGGTCACGCCCGCTCCGTAGTGGACGTGATCCAGAGACGCGGCGAGATCGTGTTGGCTGTCGTGGGCGAGCCGCGCGGAGCCGCCTGGCCGCAGTCGTTGCTCGCCGACGAGGTCGCCGGCCTCGACCTCGCCGTCCGGCGCGGCTACCTCGTCGTGCCCGCGATCGGTGCAAGCGCGCCAAGGGTGCGGATCATGGACGCCCTGGCCGCCCGCGGCTGGGAAGGTGGCGGTCTCATCGCCGCGACCGCCACCGTCGCGCGCGACGTCGCGCTCGGCGCGGGAACCGCCGTCCTCGAGCACGCGCACATCGGGCCGGCGAGCCGCGTCGGGCGGGCGGTCATCGTGAACACCGGGGCCGTCGTCGAGCACGACTGCATCGTCGGCGAGGGCGTCCACCTCGGGCCGGGCGCCTACCTACTCGGAGCCGCCGAAGTCGGCGACCGCTCCTTCGTCGGGTCCGGAGCCCGAGTGCTGCCAGGCGTGCGGGTCGGCTCCGACGTGACGGTCGGGGCTGGGGCCGTGGTTGTGGCCGACGTGCCCGATGGCGTTACCGTCGTCGGGATGCCGGCGCGACCGCCCGGCCGACGCGCCTGACCCCGGTCCCGCCGTCCCGACGTCCCGTCCCCGTCCCTCAGCCAGGAGCTCCCGTGCAGACCGTGACCATCGCCGCGACAGCGGTCCCCACCCCCGGAGACGTCTACGTCATCGCCGAGGCTGGGGTCAACCACAATGGCGACGTCGACCTGGCCCACCAGCTCATCGACGTCGCGGTCCGCTCCGGCGCCGACGCCGTGAAGTTCCAGACCTTCTCGCCTGACAAGCTCGTGTCGTCGGCCGCGGCCTCCACGCCCTACCAGCGCGAGCGCGGTGGCAGCGCCGACCAGCGCAGCCTGCTCGAGGCCCTCACCCTGCCCAGGAGTGCCTGGGAGGAACTGCGCGACCACGCCACCGAGGGCGGCACGACCTTCCTGTCGACGCCGTTCGACCTCGACAGCGCGGAGATGCTCGTCACCCTCGGGCTGCCTGCCCTCAAGGTGAGCTCGGGCGAGCTGACCAACCTGCCCTACCTGCGGCAGATAGCGGCACTGGGCGTCACCCTGCTCGTCAGCACCGGCATGGGCACCGAGGCCGAGGTGACCGCCGCCGTCGAGGCCTGCGCCGAGGCGCCCGGGCTCGTGCTTTTCCACTGCGTCTCCGCCTACCCAGCGCCGATCGAGGAGTGCAACCTGCGGGCCATTCCCCGTCTCGCCGACGCGCACGGCGTGCCCGTGGGGTGGAGCGACCACACGCCCGGCCTGACGACCGCCCTCGGCGCCGTGGCGCTCGGGGCGCCGATCCTCGAGAAGCACTTCACGACCGACCGCACCCTCCCCGGCCCCGACCACATGGCCAGCCTCGAGCCGGACGAGCTCGCACATTACGTCGCGCAGACCAAGCTGCTTGCCCGGGGGCTCGGCGACGGCAACAAGGTGCGTCAGCCGTCCGAGCAGGAGAACGCCGTCCTGGTGCGTCGGTCGTGGCACGCCGTGAGCGACCTGGCCGCTGGGGCGGTCCTCGACGGTGCCGACCTCGCCCTGCTGCGACCGGAGGGTGGCATCAGCCCTGCCCACGACATCCGCGGACGCGTACTCGCCCGCGACGTCGCCGCCGGCGCGCCCCTGACCGACGAAGACCTGCAGGTCCCGTGACTCTTCCGCCCGCTTCCTCCGCCGCGCCCGCAGACCATGGCACGACACGCACCGCCGCGACGACCGTTGCCGTCTTCGTCGGCACCCGCGCCGACCTCGGGCCACTCTCACCGGTCATCGAGGCGCTCGAGCAGTCTCCTGACATCGCGCTCCGTCTCCTGACCGGCGTCATGTACGCCGCGGACGACCTCGCCGCTGCGCTGCCCGACCTCCTGACGCCGCTGGAATGGCGCGAGCGGGTGACCCCGCTCGCCGAACCGATGTCGGACGTCACGGTCGAGACCCAGCTCGAGCAAGGAGCCGTGCTCGCCCGCGGGACGGGACAGGCTCTGGCGCGTCTCGAGGCCGAAGTACTCGTCGTGCTCGGCGACCGCTGGGAACTGCTGTACGTCGTGCCATCGGCCTTCCTGCTGGGGGTGCCGATCGTGCACCTGCACGGTGGAGAAGTGACCGAGGGCGCCGTCGACGAGCGGGTCCGCCACGCCGTGAGCAAGCTCGCCGACCAGCACTGCGCCGCCTCTGCCGACGCCGCCGCACGCCTCGTCCAGATGGGCGAGCCGGTGGAGCGCGTGCACGTCACCGGGGCTCCGGGCCTCGACCGCCTCGCCGCGGCGACACCGCTTCCCGACGACGTGCTCGCGCGGCTCGTCGGGCTGCCCGAGGTGCGCCGCCCCCTCGGCCTCTTCACCTACCACCCGCCGACCGCCGACGGTGACGCCCCGGTCGGCCGGTGGGCCCGCGAGGCCGCCGAGGCCACTCTCGACGAGTGCGGCACGGTCATCGCCACCTACCCTGGCATGGATCACGGACGCGAAGAGATCCTCGCGACGCTCTCCGAGCTGGCCGCGGCCGAGCCCGAGAGGTTCGCCTTCGTCGAGGCGCTCGGCCGCGACTACCCCTCCGTCCTGGCTGGCGTCGACGTCGTCGTAGGGAACTCCTCCTCCGGCGTCATCGAGGCGGCGACCGTCCACACAGCAGGCGTCGACATCGGCGACCGCCAGCTGGGCCGTCTTCGCGGCGGTAACGTGCTGCACAGCGCCGAGGGGGCCGACGCGGTGCGCGAAGCGGTGCGCACCGTCCTGCAGCCGGCCTGGCAGGCTAGGGTCGCCAAGGTCGCCAACCCCTATGGCGCAGGTGACGCCAGCCGGCGAATCGTCGATATCGTTCGCTCAGCACCGTCTGGGAGCCGGCGCAAGCCGTTCGTCACTCTGGACGAGCGGGCCGACGCCTACGCGGGTGCGCCGGCGCACCCATCGACCGAGGCTGTGACCGACCCATCGACCGACATGAGGGGAGAGCCGTGACCTCGCGGGACCTTCGGGCGGCGTGCGCTCCGACGACCGCCACGATCAGAGAGGCCCTGGAGGTCATCGACCGGAGCGCGACGTCCGTCTGCCTCCTCGTCGACGACGAAGGGCGCCTGACCGGACTGCTCACCGACGGTGACCTGCGCCGCGCCTTCCTCAACGGCGCTGCGCTCGACGACCCAGCGCTGCACCACGCGACGACCGAGCCGAAGACGGTCGACGCCGGCACCACCCGCGCCCTCGTGCTCGATCTCATGCGCGCAGTGCGCATCTCCGTCGTGCCGGAGGTCGAGACCACCGGCCTCGTCGTGGGCCTGCACACGCTCTCGGACGTGGTGGGGGCATCGCCACGCGACAACGTCGCCGTCATCATGGCCGGCGGCAAGGGCACCCGGCTGGGGGCACTGACCAAGCACACCCCCAAGCCGCTCATGACCGTCGCAGGCCGCTCGATCATCGAGTGGATCATCCTCAACCTCGTCGGTGACGGCATTCGCGACGTCTACGTCAGCGTCAATTACCTTGCCGAGCAGATCGAGGAGCACCTCGGTGACGGCAGCCGCCTCGGCTGCCGCATCTCCTACCTGCGCGAGGAGCCGGACAACCCACTCGGGACTGCGGGCAGCCTGACGCTGCTGCGCGCCGAGCGTCCCGACCTCGCCGACCCGGTCATCGTCATGAACGGCGACCTCATGGTCCAGTTCGAGGCGAGCGCGCTCCTCGAGACGCACCGACGGCACCGGGCGTCGGTGACGATGGCAACTCGCTCGTATCAGCACGAGGTGCCCTTCGGCGTCGTCGAGAGCGACGGTGGTCGCGTGACCGGGGTCGTCGAGAAGCCGACGCTGTCGTTCGACATCAACGCCGCCGTGTACGCCGTCGAGCCCGAGGCTCTCGCACTCCTGCCTGAGGGGCAGCCGAGTACCATGCCGGGGCTCGTTGAGATGTGCCTGCAGCGCGGGAAGACCGTTGCTGCGTGGCCGATTTCCACCGATTGGATCGACGTGGGCACCCCCACGGACCTTGCCCGCGCGAAAGGACAGGCGTGACCAACGCTCAGCACAGTGACATGACGGCCCTCGAGGCCGTCCCCATGAAGGACTCGGTCTCGGGAAAGAGCGTCCTGGTGACGGGCTCGGACGGGTTCATCGGGTCGCACGTCGTCGAGCGGCTGGTGGCCGACGGGGCGCGGGTCAAGGCGTTCTGTCTCTACAACTCGAACGGCTCGACCGGCTGGCTCGAGGAGTCCGACACGTTCAAGCGGGCCGTGCGCGACGGGCAGGCCGAGGTCGTGCTGGGCGACATCCGCGACCCCGAGCACGTGATGGCGAGCACCGAGGGCGTCGACGTCGTGCTGCACCTGGCGGCGCTCATCGCGATCCCGTTCTCGTACGTGGCCCCCCGCTCGTACGTCGAGACCAACGTCATCGGGACGCTCAACGTGCTCGAGGCGGTGCGCCGGCACGGCACGCCGCGGATGGTGAACACATCGACGTCGGAGGTGTACGGCACTCCCGAGGAGGTGCCGATCACCGAGGCGCACCCGCTGCGGGGGCAGTCGCCGTACTCGGCGACGAAGATCTCGGCCGACAAGATGTGCGAGTCGTACGCCCTGTCGTTCGAGACGCCGGTGACGACGCTGCGCCCGTTCAACACCTTCGGGCCGCGGCAGTCGACGCGTGCCGTCATCCCGACGGTGCTCGCGCAGCTGCTCGCCGGCGCGAGCCAGCTGAAGCTCGGTGACGTGAGCCCGAAGCGCGACTTCACCTTCGTCACCGACACCGCAGACGGGTTCGTGCGAGCCGCGCTGGCCGACGTCGCGCCCGGCACGACGATCCAGCTCGGCACCGGCCGCACGGTCTCGGTCGGCGAGGTGGTCGAGCTGTGCCGCAAGGTCACCGGCAGCGACGCCGAGATCGTCACCGAGAGCGCCCGCATCCGGCCCGAGGGATCGGAGGTGCAGATCCTGCTGTCCGACCCCTCCCGCGCCAACGAGGTGCTCGGGTGGGCGCCGACCGTCTCGCTGGAGGAGGGCCTCGCCGCGACCGCCGAGTGGCTGCGCCCGCGCGTCGACCCCGAGACGGCCGGGCGGTACCACCGGTGAGCGGCACGGACAGCGCTTCCGCGGTGGAGGCGCACGCCCCCGGCGCTCGAGGGCCCGAGGGGACCATCCCGCTCGCGGTGCCCAACATCGGCGAGCTTGAGCGGCGCTACGTCCTCGAGGCCGTCGAGTCCGGATTCGTCTCGTCGGTCGGGCCGTTCGTCTCGGAGTTCGAGCGGCGCTTCGCCGCTCGGGTCGGGTCGAAGCACGCCATCGCGTGCGCCACCGGCACGGCGGCGATCCACGTCGGGCTCCTGCTCCTCGGGGTCGAGCAGGGCGACGACGTCGTCTGCTCCGACTTCACCTTCGTCGGCTCGGTCAACCCCATCGCATATCTCGGAGCCCGGCCCGTCCTCGTCGACTCCGAGACCACGACGTGGAACCTCGACCCGGCGCTGCTCGCCGCCGAGCTCGACCGACGCGCCGCCGCGGGCGAGGCCCAGCCAAAGGTTGTCGAGATCGTCCACGTGCTCGGCCAGCCCGCCGACATGGAACCGCTCATGGACGCCTGCGACCGGCACGGCATACCCGTGCTCGAGGACGCCGCTGAGTCGCTCGGGGCCACCTGGTCGGGCGGGCGCTACGCCGGCAGGCACACCGGAACGGTCGGGCGCATCGGCTGCTTCTCCTTCAACGGCAACAAGATCGCGACCACCGGCGGGGGCGGCATGATCGTCACCGACGACGACGACCTCGCCGCCCGGGCCCGGCACCTGACGACGCAGGCGAAGGTGCCCGACGTCGGCTACCTCCACGACGAGGTCGGCTACAACTACCGCCTCACCAACCTCGCCGCCGGCCTCGGCCTCGCGCAGCTCGAGCGGCTCGACGAGTTCGTCGCGGCCAAGCACCGCATCGCGGCCCGCTACGACGCGGCGTTCGCCGACCTGTCGCTCGTGCTGCCGCCGCGCGTCGAAGGCCTGGACGCCACCTACTGGCTGTACTCGGTGCTCGTGCCCGAGGGCGACGGCCGCGGCCGTGACGACTTCCTCGAGCACCTCCACGCCCGCGGCGTCGGCGCGCGCGCCCTGTGGCGGCCGCTGCACGCCCAGCCGCCGTTCCTCACCGCGCCGGTGCTCGGCGGGGCCGTCGGCGACGGGCTCTTCGGGCGCGGCCTGTCGCTGCCGTGCGCGACCGAGCTGACCGAGACCGACCAGGACCGCGTCATCGAGGCCGTGCGCTCCTTCTTCGCCTGACGCGAAAGGGAGCGACAGCACGAGAGCCGCGTACGGCAGGATGTCGTCGTGGAGATCGCCATCGGGCTGCTCGCCATCGCGGCCACCGTCCTCGGCGGCGCGTGGCTCGCCGACCGCTTCGAGCTGCCGGCGCCGCTCGTGCTCATCGTCCTCGGCATCGCCGGGTCCTACCTGCCGTTCGTGCCCGAGGTCGCGCTCAGCCCCGATGTGGTGCTGCTCGGCATCCTGCCCCCGCTGCTGTATGCCGCCGCGATCCAGACCTCGCTCGTCGACTTCCGCAACAACCGGGCCGTCATCCTCGGGCTCTCCGTGGGGCTCGTGCTCTTCACGGCTCTCGGGGTCGCGGTCTTCCTCAGCCTGGTGCTCGACGTGCAGTTCGGCGTCGCCTTCGCGATCGGCGCGGTCGTCGCTCCGCCCGACGCCGTGGCGGCAACGGCGGTCGGTCGCCGGATCGGGCTGCCGCGCCGCCTCGTGTCGATCCTCGAGGGCGAGTCGCTCGTCAACGACGCCACCGCGCTCGTGTCGCTGCGCACCGCTCTCGCCGCGGCCGGTCTGGCGTCAGGCACGGTCGCCTCCGACGTGACCTTCGGCCGAGTCGTGCTCGACTTCCTCTGGGCCTCGCTCGGCGGTGCAGCCATCGGCTTCGTCGTCTCGCTGGTGATCGTGGTGCTGCGCAAGCGGTTCTCGACCGAACCGGCCTTCGACACCGTGCTGTCGTTCATGGCGCCCTTCGCCGCCTACGTGCCCGCCGAGGAGGTGCACGCCTCGGGCGTCATCGCCGTCGTCACGGCGGGCCTGATCCTCGGCCACAAGTCGCCGACGACCCAGTCGGGAGCCTCGCGCCTCAGCGAGCGGATCAACTGGGGGTCAATCCAGTTCCTGCTCGAGAACGCGGTCTTCCTGCTCATCGGGTTGCAGGTGTTCTACGTGCTCCAGGACGTCCGCAGCTCCGACCTCTCCGCCGGCCGGATCGCCTTCGCGGCGGTCGGCACCCTGGTGGCGGTGCTCCTGCTCCGGCCACTGTGGGTCTTCCCGTTCCGCTACGTGCGCACCCACGTCCTGCGCGCCGAGGCCGAGGCGCCGTGGTCGCACTCGGGGGTGCTGTCGTGGGCGGGCATGAGGGGCGTCGTGACGCTCGCCGCCGCGCTGCTGCTGCCCCTCGAGACCCAACACCGTGACGTGCTCGTGCTGATCGCCGTCGTCGTCACCATCGGCACGCTCCTCATCCAGGGCACCACGTTGCCGTGGGTCGCCCGGCGCCTCGGGGTGCGCGGGCCCGACCCGCGTGAGGACGCGCTGCAGGCCGCGACGGTGCTGCAGGCGGCCACCCGGTCGGGGCTCGAGCTGCTCGACGGGATGTCCGACGTCGACGAGTCGACGAAGGAGATGCTGCGCGACCGTGCGTCCGTGCGGGTCAACCAGCTGTGGGAGCGGCTCGGGCCGCGCGGCCTCGACGGGGTCGAGCCGCCGAGCACGCAGTACCGCAGGGCGCGGCTGAAGATGCTCGACGCGGAGCGCAGCGAGGTGCTGCGACTGCGTGACGAGGGGCGTGCCGACGACGTCGTGCTGCGCACGGTGCTCGGCGCCCTCGACCTCGAGGAGACGATGCTCGACCGCCTCGAGGACCAGGAGAACCGACTGGCAGAAAGTGAGATGTTGCCCGTGGACACCATCGAGGCTCCGTGTGAGCATCTCCAGGAGAGCGACGCCTGCTCCGAGCCCCGCACCCCGGAAGGGTGTGAGGAGTGCCTCCGCGACGGCACGACGTGGGTGCACCTGCGCCTGTGCCTGGCGTGCGGGCACGTCGGCTGCTGCGACTCCTCGGAGTTCAAGCACGCGTCCGCCCACTTCCACGATAGCTCTCACCCGGTCATGCGCTCGCTCGAGCCCGGGGAGTCGTGGCGGTGGTGCTTCGTCGACGAGGTGGTCGGCTGAGGGTCGCGTCAGTCGCGACCCGGCGTCAGTCGAGGCGCTGGGTGATGGTGTGCGTGCCCGCGACGGGGTCGTGCACGACGGTCGTCGAGGCGCCCTGGACCAGCGCGAGGTTGGGCGCGACGTGCCCGCACTCCACGTCGGCCAGAATCGGCACGCCGAGCAGGCCCAGGGCGTCGCGGACGGCGTCGTGCTGGGTGAAGCCGTCGCGACCCGGAGCGTTCGTGCGCGACACCAGCACGCCGCTGGCCGCCTCGAAGAAGCCGTGCAGGCGCATCGCGTGCAGCGTGCGGCAGATGTCGTACGAGCCCCACTCGCAGATGTCGAGCACGACGACGAGACCCTCCGGGGCGTGCCGTGCCGCAAAGGAGTTCGCGTCGCCGTAGCGGCCGCCTGCGAGGAACCCGATCGTCTCGACGCAGCCGCCGACGACACGGCCGGCCAGCATTGCGGCCTCGCCCTCGTGGCCCGGGTCGATGCGAGTCCACGTGCCGCGTCCCTCGAGGGTCATCTCCGAGACGCTCGGGTCGGCCGCGTAGTCGTCCCAGCCGGTCGAGCGGAAGCGGCCGGGGGAGTGCTGCTCGAGCTCCGTGCCGGGGATGGCTGAGGCGACGTCGACCCAGTGGAGGATGCCGTCGGGCAGTCGGTACGGGGTGTCCATGAGGTTCTGGCCGTGGATCGTCGCGATGCCCGTGGCCAGGGTGAGTGGTGTGAGCCAGGTCGACGTGTCGGAGAAGCCGACGCACCACGTCGGTTCGGCGGCCGCGACCGCGTCGAGGTCGAGCAGGTCGAGCAGGTCCATGCCCGTCTCCCCGCCCCAGGGTGGCACGACGGCCCTGATCGTCGGGTCGAGCAGCATCGACATGAGCTCGGCCGCGCGCGCCTCGCGGGGCCCGCTCACGTGGGAGGGCGCGTGGTTGAGCTCGCCCACGACGACGTCGAAGCCGCGGTCGCGAAGGCACCCGACGGCATACGTGAACCGCCCCCAGAGGGCGTCGCCGACACCGGAGCTCGGCGACGTCACGCCGATGCGGTCGCCGGGACGGAGCGGGGCGGGGTAGCGGATCGGCATGGCCGACATGGTGCCAGCCGTGCCGATCCGCCACACCCCGGTGTTCCGGGTGTCAGGCCTTCGCGGCGGTGAAGCCCTGCTCGAGGTCGGCGACGATGTCGTCGATGTTCTCGATGCCGACCGAGAGGCGCACGAGGCCGGGAGTCACGCCCGCAGCCAGACGGTCCTCCTCCGGACCCTGCGAGTGGGTCGTCGACGCCGGGTGGATGACGAGGGAGCGCACGTCGCCGATGTTCGCGACGTGGCTGTGCAGCGTCAGCGCCTCCACGAACTTCTTGCCCGCCTCGAGTCCGCCGGCGATCTCGAAGGAGAGCACGGCACCTGCCCCGCGGGGCGCGTACTTCTGCGCGTTCGCGTGAGAAGGGTTGTCGGGCAAGGACGCCCACACGACGCGCTCGACCTGGTCGTGGGCCTGGAGGTAGGCGGCGACCTTGGCCGCGTTCTCCAGGTGACGCTCGATGCGCAACGACAGCGTCTCGAGTCCCTGCGCGATGAGGAACGCGTTGAAGGGCGCCGCTGACGGGCCGAGGTCGCGCAGCAGCTGCACGCGGGCCTTGAGGATGTAGGCGAGGTTGGCGCCGAGCGGGCTGCCGACGCCGAGGTCACGCGCGAAGACGAGGCCGTGGTAGCTCTCCTCGGGCGTGTTGTAGTTGGGGAATTTCTCGGCGTCCTTGGCGTAGTCGAACCGGCCCGCGTCGACGATGACGCCCGCGATGGACGTGCCGTGGCCGCCGAGGTACTTCGTCGCGGAGTGCACGACGACGTCGGCGCCCCACTCGATCGGGCGGATGACGTACGGGGTCGCAATGGTGTTGTCGACGACGAGCGGCACTCCGACCTCGTGGGCGAGACCGGCCACGGCCTCGATGTCGAGCACCTCGGCCTTGGGGTTGGCGATCGTCTCGCCGAAGAACGCCTTGGTGTTGGGCCGCACGGCCGCGCGCCAGGAGTCGATCGACGTCGGGTCCTCGACGAAGCTCACCTGGACGCCGAGCTTGGGCAGGGTGAACTTCAGCAGGTTCACCGTGCCGCCGTAGAGGCTCGGCGACGCGACGATGTGGTCACCGGCCTCGGCGATGTTGAGCAGGGCCAAGGTGGTGGCGGACTGGCCCGACGCGACGAGGAGCGCGCCCACGCCGCCCTCGAGAGCGGCGATGCGCTGCTCCACGACGTCGGTCGTCGGGTTCATGATGCGGGTGTAGATGTTGCCGAACTCCCTGAGCCCGAACAGGTTCGCCGCGTGGTCCGTGTCGTTGAAGACGTAGCTCGTGGTCTGGTAGATCGGCAGGGCGCGCGCCCCGGTGGCACTGTCGGCGCTCTGGCCGGCGTGGATCTGCTTGGTCTCGAAGGACCAGTTGGGCTCGGTCATCTCTCGTGTGCTCTTCCTCAGTCGTGTCGATGACCGGGCCCGTGACGGGTGATCGGGCCGGCGCACCGACGGGTCGGTGCGGGAGAGGAGCTCTCCGCGCTTGCCCGAGCGCCGGATGGCGTCGACGGGCCAGGTCCTCACCCGGGGCACCCCGCCGCGGTGGGAGGGTTGCCGGCCAGCGAGCCGGGGCTTGGCGCTGGCACTCATGACCTACTCGCGAGTGTACGTACGCGCGTCCGGCAGGTGGGAGCGCGTGTCCTCATCGTGGGACGGAGAGTCGGAAGGCGGCCGATTCGGCGGCGAGACGATTCGCCGGAAGTGTGCAAGGCTCGGTAAGTTTCGCGAAATGTTTCCGTCCCCACCCGCCCCCGTCAGCGGGCGACGCACGCCATCAGGCGGTTCGCGTCTCGCCCTGCTCGACCTGCTGCGGTTCGTGGCGGCAGCCGCGGTCGTGCTCTACCACTTCACCGCCCGCTCGGGGCCTGCGTGGCCCGAGCGCACCGTCGAGATCTTCCCGACACTGCACCAGTTCACGAAGTACGGCTACCTCGGCGTGGAACTCTTCTTCTTCGTCTCCGGCTTCGTGATCCTCATGACGGCCTGGGGCCGGGACCTGCCCGGCTACGTGGCGTCGCGCATCGCGCGACTCTTCCCCGCCTACTGGGTCGCCGTGCTCGCCACGGGTGCCCTCCTCATCTCCGCCGGCTCACGCCTCAAGCACGTAGGCCCGCGTGAGGTACTGATGAACCTCACCATGGTGCAGGCGCCGTTCGGCGTGCGTGATGTCGACGGCGTCTACTGGACGCTCTGGGTGGAGCTCCGGTTCTACGTGCTCATCGGCCTCTTCCTGCTCGTCGGCATCACGCGCAACCGCGTCATCGCGTTCGCGATGCTGTGGCCCGTGGTCGGGGCGCTCGCCCGCATCACCGGCAGCGACCTCGTCGCCGGTCTCCTCATCGCCGACTGGGCTCCGTTCTTCGCGGCGGGAATGCTCGTGTTCCTCGCCCGACAAGAAGGTTGGACGCTGACCCTGGTAGGTCTGTGCGGTTTCCAGCTCGCTTGGGCCGTGACGCTGGCCGTCGATGACTCCGCCAAGTACGCCGCTATGTCGGCCGCGCTGAGCCCCTTCGTCGTCGCAGCCGTCGTGTTTCTCGCCTTCTTGGCGGTCGCGTTCGCCACGACGACCTCGATGGCGAGCTTCCGCTGGCCCCTTGCCACTGCGCTCGGGCTGCTGACCTACCCGCTCTACCTCATCCACGAGTTCTGGGGATGGTTCGTCATCTCGAAGCTGTCACCCCAGTTCGCCGACGAACTGGTGCTGGGGCTCGCCCTGCTCACCGTGGTGCTGCTTGCCTGGCTCATCCAGCGTCTCGTGGAGCGCCCCTTCGCGCGCCCGTTGCGCAAGAGCGTGGAGTCGTTCCTCCGGGACCAGCCGGGGCCTGGCACGGTGCGCGCCCCGAAGGAGGCTGCCCACGCCCGAGAGGGTGAGGGTGGCAACGATCACGAGGACGTCCTACTGGTCCGAACTGACCAGTAGTATCGCCGCGTGAGTGCTGCTGCTGACTTCGACCTCTTCCGCACGAGCGAGGACCACGAGGCCCTCAGGGACGCGATCCGCGCGATCGCCGAGGACAAGATCGCCCCGTACGCGGCCGCCGTCGACGAGGAGGCGCGCTACCCGCAGGAGGCGCACGACGCCCTCGTCGCCTCCGACTTCTTCGCCCCGCACGTGCCCGAGGCCTACGACGGCATGGGGGCCGACGCTCTCGCGACGTGCATCGTCATCGAGGAGGTCGCCCGCGTCGACGCGTCGGCATCGCTGATCCCGGCCGTCAACAAGCTCGGTTCGCTGCCGCTCATCCTCGACGGCGACGAGGCCGTCAAGGCCCGCTACCTGCCGCCGCTTGCCAAGGGTGAGACAACCTTCTCCTACGGGCTCTCCGAGCGCGAGGCCGGCTCGGACACCGCGTCGATGAGGTGCCGAGCACGCCGCGACGGTGACGACTGGGTGCTGACTGGTCAGAAGTCGTGGATCACCAACGCCGGCGTGTCCGAGTACTACACGGTTCTCGCCGTCACCAACCCCGACGGCCCCCGCGGCGGCAACGTGACGGCGTTCGTCGTCGAGAAGTCCGACGACGGCTTCACCTTCGGTGAGAAGGAACGCAAGCTCGGCATCAAGGGAAGCCCGACCCGCGAGCTGCACTTCGACAACGTCCGCATCCCTGGTGACCGCGTCGTCGGCCAAGTCGGCGAGGGCCTCAAGATCGCGCTCCGCACCCTCGACCACACGCGGGTCACCATCGGTGCGCAGGCCGTCGGCATCGCCCAGGGCGCCCTCGACCACGCCGTCGCGTACGTCAAGGAGCGCAAGCAGTTCGGCAAGCGGATCGCCGACTTCCAGGGCATCCAGTTCATGCTCGCCGACATGGCGATGGAGCTCGAAGCCGCACGCCAGATGGTCTACGTCGCGGCGGCCAAGTCCGAGCGCGGCGACAAGGACCTGTCTTTCTTCGGCGCGGCGGCCAAGTGCTACGCGTCCGACGCCGCCATGAAGATCACGACCGACGCAGTCCAGCTGCTCGGCGGCGCCGGCTACACGCGCGACTTCCCTCTCGAGCGGATGATGCGCGACGCGAAGATCACCCAGATCTACGAGGGCACGAACCAGGTCCAGCGCATCGTAATGGCACGGCAGCTCCTCAAGTAGGCTGGGCGCCGCTCGAGCGGGTGAGGTCGGGCCGGCGAGCCCGACAATCGATCACGACGAGAAGGACCCCCTGTGGAGCCCAGCAACGACGAGCTGCCGGTGGTCAGCGTCATCATGCCGATCCTCAACGAGGAGAGGCACCTTCGTGATGCAGTCGCGATGATCTTGGCGCAGGACTACCAAGGTGGGCTGGAGGTGGTGCTGGCCATCGGCCCCTCCACCGATCGCACCCAAGAGGTGGCGGCGGACGTGGCCGCCGCCGACGCGCGCGTGCGCCTCGTCGACAACCCGAGCGGTCGCACCCCGGACGGGTTGAACGCCGCTCTCAGCGCCAGCAGCGGCGAGGTCGTCGTCCGCGTCGACGGGCACGCCGAGATCCCTGACAACTACATCCGCGTCGCGGTGGACGAGCTGCTGCGCGTCGGGGCCGACAACGTCGGCGGCATCATGGACGCGCAGGGCACGACGACGTTCGAGAGGGCAGTCGCCATCGCGATGCGCAGTCCGCTCGGCGTCGGCAGCTCACGGTTCCACACGGGGGGCGCCGCGGGGGAGTCAGACACCGTCTACCTCGGGGTGTTCCGCCGCTCAGCGCTCGAGCGGGTCGGTGGCTACGACCCCCACTTCGCCCGTGCCCAAGACTGGGAGATGAACCACCGGATCCGGGAGACGGGGGGCACGGTGTGGTTCACGCCCACCCTCAAGGTGACCTACCGACCGCGGGGCTCGCTCAAAGCCCTCGCGCAGCAGTACTTCCACTACGGCAGATGGCGTCGCGTCGTGGCACGGCACCACGAAGGCACGATCAACCCGCGCTACCTGGCGCCGCCCACGATGGTGGTAGTGACCACTGCCGCTGTGGTCGCCGGATTCTTCTGGCGACCTGCCTGGGCCCTGCCCACCGCCTACGCCGCGGCTGTCGTCGCCGGCGGCGCCGCCATCTCGCGAGGCGAGTCGGCCCGCACGCGAGCTGCTACTCCTGTGGTCCTCGCCACCATGCACTGGTCCTGGGGGCTGGGGTTCATCACGAGCCCTCGGCGCCTTTCACGCTGAGCCTCAGCGGGCCGGACTACGTGCCGGCGCCGGCGCAGGCGGTTCGCTTGTACAACGTGTAGGGGGCCCTCTTGGCTACCTTCTGCCACGCCGGGGAGCTGCCGATGTTGTCGACGCCGGTGAACTCGGCGAGAGCCCAGCTCTGCGCCCACGAGAACGGCCGCCCGCCGGTGATGGCCCACTCGACGTGCTGGCGCTGCGCCGCGGCGCAGACCTCGGGATCCGTGCCGACCCTGTCGAGGTTCTTCGACAGCAGCTGCCGGTCGCCGGGGAAGTTCGTCTTCTCGGTGGGGACCAGCAGCTGGCGCCCGCTCACGATGTAGAGGTAGGTGGGCCCGTTCCAGGGGTTGGCAGCGACCACTGCGTCAGCGGGCAGGTACTTGGAGAGAGCTCGCAGGGAGCGCAGCTCCTTGTCGCTCGCCCACGAGTCGGCGGCCTTGGGGTGGAAGTACCGGTGCACGATGTGCAGGTGGGCGGACACGAAGCCGCCTCCGGTGGTCGCCAGGAAGAGGCCCACGACCAGCAGGGGCGCCACGAGGTGCGCGCCGGGCAGCCGTGCCTTACTGAGGCGGACCAGGCCGTTCGACACGAAGACGAAGCCGGCGGTTGCGAGCAGGGCGGCGGGCAGCACGGCGACGGACTGCAGCCTGACCGCGTTGTTGTACCACGGCCAGGTCAAGTACCGGGTCCAGGTGGCGTCCACCGCCACGTTGAGCCAGAAGAGCGCCGTCAGGGTGGCGAACGCCGCGACGACCCAGCGGGCACCGCGATAGCGCCAGATGACGGCGATGATGCCGATGCCGACGACGACGCTCAACAGTGTCAGAGGTCGGGTCGAGCGAGGCGCGAAGTTGAGCACGGCATACCACGCCTTGTCCGTGGAGGCCTCAGGGCCGGGCGCGCCGGTGGCGAACATGGAAGGTCGGCGCAGTGCCACGGTGACCGCGACCGACAGGAGGAGCGTCACGACCGTGCCGGCGGCCACGAGCAGAGCGACGCGCGGCCGTCGTGCCCGCAAGGCCCATGCCTGCGCGAGGGCGCGGCCGGTGAGGCAGAGCAGCGCGAAAAGGCAGAAGCTCGCGAAGGCGTTCGGGTGGGCCATCACCAGCCCGGGTAGGCATGCCACGACGATGAGCGTGGACGTAGGACGACCGGCGATGACGTACGGGGGCCGGGCACGGCTGCCGATGGCGGAGACGAGCCCGAGCAGGCACCCGGGCAGGAGCGCTCCTCCGAAGAGGTTGGGCCAGAGCACTCCGAAGCCCATGAGGAAGTACGGGAAGCCGGTGAAGGAGACAGCAGCGATGGACGAGGCCAGGGCCACGACCGGCCTGCGCCCGAAGAGACTGAGCGCAAGGCCCGTCACGCCCAGCGGCCACACGATGCCCGCGACGGCGATGACCCACACCGATGTCGCGACGGTGACCGAGACGCCCGTGAGCATCGAGATCGTCGCCGTGAACCCGTACATGGCAGCGGGGTAGAAGCCTGTCCACGTCTCGACGTTGAACTTGCCCGCCGAGAGCGACGAGATCGTCCCGTGCTCCAGCATCCACTGTGGCGCCGCCAGGTGGAAGATCGTGTCGGGGTGCTGGGGGAACGCCTCCGGGGAGTGGATCTCGCCGAGGACCGAGAACAGGAAGATCGTGAACGCGACGATCGCGCCGAACAGCGTGGTGAGCGTCACACCGTGCCGCGACCAGAGCTCGCGGCGACCGGCAGGGTCGATCCGCACCCGCAAGGGCGTTTCGCGGCTGCTCGATGCTCGCGCACGGACCCGCACACCGATCACGGCCGCGACGCCCCACATCAGCACGGTGCCGAGTGCGAGCGGCAGCAGGCCCCAGCGCAACCCGACCAGGGGGGCGATGATGCCGGACAGCCCCAAGCACGTGGTGGAGAGCGCCGGCGCCACGGCGAGCGTGGCGACGACCCGCAGTCGCAGCAGCGCGGCTGCTACCGCTCCGGGGGTCCACAGCAGGGCCAGCGCCACGAGAAAGGCCGGCGCGGCCTCGCGCCACGTCGTCGAGCCGGGTATCAGGATCCCCATCCTTACCTCCGCCCGCGGGCACGTCGACGATGACGTCCGGTGTCGGACGCCACGTCACTGTAACCGAACCAGTCGTGCCTGCAGTTTCGCGCTCGGCAGCGGCGGAAGAGCCGCCCCGTCCACGGCTGTAGGCTTGGGCGACTTTGATCCACGAGGCGCAAGGAGCACGCAACCACATGTCCCCCCGGCTGCGACCTATCACGCGAGGGAAGAGACTGCTTCGCAAGATCCGCAAGACGGGGCCCATCGAGTGGCGTGCCTACGCTCGCGGGCTGCCCGTGGAACAGGACGTCGTCCTCTACGAGGCCTTCGCCGGCAAGGGCATGCTGTGCAACCCCGAAGCCATCTTCCGAGAGCTGCTCGCGGACCCCTCGGCCCAGCACCTCCGTCACGTCTGGGTCCTGACACATCCCCGGCGCATGACCACGGTCGTGAACGAGTTCGCGGACAACCCGCGCGTGAGGTTCGTGCGGTACAAGTCGTCGGCGTACTACCGGGCATTGGCGACTGCGGGGATGTTGGTCAACAACGCCACGTTCCCGCCCGAGTTCAACAAGCGGCCGGAGCAGGTCTACGTCAACACGTGGCACGGCACCCCGCTGAAGCGCATGGGCTTCGACGAGCCGAGCGGAGCGAACGCCACCCGCAACGTCGTGCGCAACTTCCTGATGGCCGACTATCTCCTCTCCAGCGGCACGTACATGACGGAGCAGATGTACGCCGGGGGATACCGTCTCGCCAACCTCTACGACGGCCGGATCCTGGAGTTCGGGCAGCCGCGCACCGACCGCCAGTTCCTCGACGACGGCATGAAGGACACTCTGCGCCACAGGCTGGCGGCGGCGGGCGTCCGTGTCACGGGCAGGGTCGTCATCTACGCGCCGACCTGGCGTGGTACGTCCTTCTACACGCCCGACAACGACGCGTTGTTGCTGGCCGAGCGCGTCGAGCAGCTTCGCCGACAGCTTCCCGACGACGTCACGGTGCTGCTCAAGGTCCACCAGCAGGTCTACGACTTCGCCCGCGGCCACGCGCAGATCCGACGGTTCCTCGTGCCCAACGAGATCCCGACGAACGTGGTCCTCGGACTCGCCGACGTCCTCGTCACCGACTTCTCGAGCATCTTCTTCGACTTCCTGCCCACCGGTAGGCCGATCATCTTCTTCACGCCCGAGGGCGACGACTACGTGGACAGCCGCGGTGTCTACCTGCCCATGGAGACACTGCCCGGGCCGATCGCCAGTTCCGTCCCCGAGCTTGCCCGCCTCATCTCGCTCGTGGGCAGCGACTCCCCGGAGCGTCCAGAGGCGACGCATGCAGAGCTGTACAGCGCGGCCAGGGAGCGCTTCGCGGCGCGCGAGGACGGGACGGTGACCCGCAGGGTCCTCGATGTCGTCCGAAACCGGGCGCAGGATGGCGATGGTGTCGTAGAGATGCGCAGGGACGGCCGGGAGAAGGTCCTGATCTTCCTCGGCGGAATGCGGTCCAACGGCATCACGTCGTCCGGCATCAACCTGCTGGCCAACTTCGACTTCGACCGCTACGACGTCACCGCGGTGTTCGACAACCCGCGTGGGGCCGACCGGCGCCGCAACGTCGCGGCGCTCGACCCCAGGGTGCGGCCGCTGGCTCGCGTAGGATCCTTCTCCCCGAGCAAACGACATCGCCGTAAACGTCGTGAGCTGCTCACGAAGGGCACGCGGATGAACAAGCGTGACTTCGACTCGATGATGTCGCTCGTGCGCGAGGAATGGCAGCGGTGCTTCGGAGGGGCGACCTTCGACCACATCGTCGACTTCAGCGGCTACTCGCCCTTTTGGGCCTTCCTCCTCAGCGTGGGCCAGGCACGCACGCACTCGATCTGGCTGCACAACGACCTCAGGGCCGACCAGATGCGCTTGGTGGACGGGCGGCGGCCGCACATGCGCAATCTGGGCACCGTCTTCACGGCCTACGACCGCTACGACCACCTCGTCTCGGTGTCCCACGCCCTGCGTGACGTCAATGCCGGCAAGCTCTCCGAGTTCGGGACGCCCGAGAAGTTCACCTGGGCGCCGAACACCATCGATTACCGACGCGTGCTCCACATGGCGCACGGCGACCCCGACGGGGCCGAGTCGCTCACCGCGCACCCGCTGCTCACCTCGCTCGCGAACGGGGAAATCGACCTCCAAGACGACGAGACCGTCGCAAACCTCCGCACAGCCGAGCAGCTCGAGTCGATCAAGGGCGAGCTGGAGCGACTGATCAGCATCGGCCGCTTCGTCCCTGCGGCGCCCGACACAACGACCTTCGTCACGGTCGGTCGGCTCTCGCCCGAGAAGGCACAGGACCGTCTTCTGCGTGCTTTCGACATCGTGCATCAGCGCAACCCGAAGACGCGGCTCGTGCTCGTGGGTGACGGCCCGTTGCGGCGCCCCCTCGAGCGGCTCGCGCAGGAGCTGGGTCTGGGCGAGGCCGTGACGTTCACGGGCCTGCAGCGCAACCCTTTCGCCATCCTTGCGCACGCCGATGCCTTCGTCCTGTCCAGCGACTACGAGGGCCAGCCGATGGTCATCCTGGAGGCTCGCGTGCTCGGTGTCCCAGTCATCTCGACCGCATTCGACTCCGTGGGCGGGGCACTTCCCGAGGGCGTCGGGCTGGTTGTCCCGAAGGACCACGAAGCGTTGGCCGATGCGATGACCCGCGCCGTCGAGGGCACGGTGCCGAACCCGGTCTTCGATCCGGAGGAGTACAACCAAGCGGCGATCGACCGTTTCTACGTCGCGACAGGGATCGCAGCCCAACAGCGGGGCCAGGCATGAGGCCCTCCACCCAGCTACGTGGTGTGATCGCGCGGCGCAACGTCCTAGGCACGCTCGTCCGACGGGATCTGCAGGTTCGCTACGCCGGCAGCGCGATCGGCTACCTGTGGACCATCCTCGACCCGCTTGCGATGTCCGCGATCTACTTCGTCGTCTTCACTCTCATCTTCAAGGCCCGCAGCGTCGGTCTCCAGCCGTACGTGCTGTTCCTCATCATCGGCGTCCTGGTCTGGCAGTGGTTCTCGCAGTCCATGACGGAGACGGCAAGGGCCCTGTTGTCCGAGGCACGCCTCGTGCGGTCGACGAACCTCCCGCGGGAGCTGTGGGTGGCGCGCGTCGTCATCGCCAAGGGCATCGAGTTCGTCCTCTCGCTGCCGGTGCTCGCGGGCTTCGCCATCTACTTCATCGCCTTCGGCGACGCCTCCGTGAACTGGCGCATCGTGCTCATCCCCGCCGCCATCGTCCTGCAGTTCATGCTGCAGATGGGAATCGGCCTGATCCTGGCGCCGGTCACGGTTCTCTTCACCGACATGTCACGGATCGTGCGCATCGCCCTGCGCATGGGCTTCTACGCTACGCCGATCATCTACGGCGTTCATGCCGCCCCCGACAACCTCCAGCGGCTCCTGCTGCTCAACCCGATGACCGGCGTGCTCGAGCTCTACCGTGCCGGCTTCTTCCCCGCGGAGCTCAACGTCGCGGCGACGGTGAGCTCGTTCGTCATCACCGCCCTCATCTTCGTCATCGGCTCCATCGCCTTCCGGCGAATGGAGCCCGCCGTGCTCAAGGAGATCTAGTGCGTCCCGTGATCGAGGCCAAGGGCGTCGGGATCGAGTTCTACCGCTCTCGCCGCCGCAAGATGTCCCTACGCGAGATGGTCTTCAAGGGCGGCACCTCGAGCCCCGCCGAGACGTTCTGGGCCCTCAAGGACGTCTCCTTCACCGTCGACCCCGGCGAGGCCGTGGGGGTCATCGGCAGCAACGGGGGCGGCAAGAGCACCTTGCTGAAGATGATCGCGGGCGTCCTCATCCCGGATGAGGGCACGGTCAAGGTCCGAGGCGGTGTGGCGCCGCTCATCGAGCTCACGGGTGGCTTCCTCGGCGAGCTCACCGCCCGCGAGAACGTCTACCTGGCGGCGGGCCTGCACGGCCTCACCAAGAGGGACATCGACGAGCGCTACGACGAGATCGTCGACTTCGCCGGCCCGCAGGTGAAGGCCGGGATGGACATGCCGTTCCGCCACTTCTCCTCGGGCATGCAGGTGCGCATCGCCTTCGCCCTCATCACGACGCTCGACCAGCCCGTCGTCCTCGTGGACGAGGTGCTGGCCGTCGGCGACCGGGCGTTCCGGGAGAAGTGCTACACGCGGATGGAGACGATGCTCTCGGGGGGCAAGACCCTCTTTCTCGTGTCTCACAGCGAGGCGGATCTGCGCCGGTTCTCCGACCGGGGTCTGTACCTGCGGTCAGGGAGACTGCTCGCCGACGGCCCCATCCACGACGTCCTCGAGCAGTACAACGCCGACTCCGACGCGGACGCTGCTTCGTGAGGCTCGACGAGCCCCCGCTCGTCGGCGACGCGAAGGCTCGTGCTGTGCACGGCACGTCGGCCGGCGGTGACCTCGTCGTTCTCGGTGACGGACCGGCCGACGACCTCGTCGACTCGCTGGAGCAGTTGGGAGTACGCCGCGTAGCCCTGAGCGCTGGCTGCCGCGATGTGGCGGGGGAGCTCCGGAAGGCAGCAGCAGTTGCGGAGTCGCCCGCAGCCACCGGGCCGCTGGTGCTCGTCAGTCACGACGTGCGGCTCAGTCCGGTCGCACTGCTGGACGTCCTGGACGCGGCTCGCGACCTGACGTCGACCGCGGTGGTGACCGGTCCCCTCCACGCGCTGCGTCAACAACCCGTGTCGGAGGCGCCCGGGGGCTTCGCGCCCGTGTCCGTCGACGAGATCTCCCGCCGTGTCTTCTCCGTCGGCACGGCCCGGCACGTGGCCAGCGACCCTTCGGCGTATGCCGTGGGCGTCCTCCGCGTGGCGGCGCGCGACCGCGGCCGCGTCGCCCACGTGCTCCGGGCTGCAGCAGAGAGCGAGTCCGCCCGCCAGCCGGGCATGCAGGCCTTCGACTTGGCCCTGCTCGCGGTCGTCCGCGACGCGGCCGTGCCCGTACTGGCCACGCCGCTCGCCCACGTCACCGTCGAGCGCGGTCACGAGCAGCGCCCGGGAGTCGCCGGATCGGCGTGGCAACAGCGGCTCCGGGCAGCGTCGCGCGGCAACGACGGGGTGTTTTCGACGCACGCGATACGTCCGCTCTCACGCCGACTCACCGCACACGGCCTCGGGCGGGGATGGAGGCCCAATGTCGTCACGCTCGTGAGCCTCCTGCTCGGCCTTGCTGCCTGCGCGCTGGCCGCTGTCGACGCACGGTGGGCGTGGGTGCTCGCCGCCGTCCTGCTCATGGCGTCACTCGTCGTCGACTGCGTCGACGGGGAGATCGCCCGGTTCACGCGCCGCTACAGCTCGCTCGGTGGGTGGCTGGACGCGGTGAGCGACCGGGTCAAGGAGTTCACGATGGTCGCGGCGGTCGCCTGGGTCTCGGCGAGGCGCGGCACCGACCTGTGGTGGCTGGCCATCCTCGTCCTCGCGCTGCTCGCCGTCCGTCACGTCGAGGACCTCGCGTATACGAGTCGCCGGAAAGCCTCGCTCGACCGGCCCTTTTCCGCGCAGCCGCTCGACGTGCCGCACGACGGAGGTCGGGCAGGGGCGCGCACGAAGGTGCCTGAAGCCCCTGTTGGGCGCGCCAGGCTCGTCCGTGACGCCAAGCAGGTGCTGCACCTGCCGATCGCCGAGCGCTACCTCATCATGTCGGTGGGCCTGCTGCTCTTCGACCCCGCGTTCCTGCTGTGGGCGCTCGGCCTCGCCTCGGCCGTCGCGTTCGGCTGGACCCAGCTCGGTCGTCTCGCCCGGGCTGTCACCGGGCGGGACGGCTTCCGGCCCGACCGGCCCGACACGATGCTCCCGCACCTCGTCGACCTCGCTCTGGCGCCCCGGCCGACGGGCCGCGGACGCCTTGCGTGGCAGGTCCCGGCGCTGCTCCTCGCTCTCGAGGCGACAGCGCTGCTGCTCGTCGCAGGGGTCGACACTGCGGCTCGCGCGGCAGCCTACGCCTGGCTCGCCGCCGTGTGCTGGCACGTCTACGACAACGTCTACCGCCTCCGCGAGACCGGCCGCGGGACTCCCCGGCGCCTCGTCCGCGCGACCCTTGGCGTCGAGGGTCGCGTCGTGCTCCTCGCCTTGGTCGGCGGGATTACCGACCAGCCCGCAGTCCCGCTGTTCGTGGGCGCTGCCCTCCTCCTGCTCACGTACGCTGTCGAGTCCGCAGGCGCGTGGCGCGCCGTGGTCGGTGGTGCGGCCCGCGCCGATGCGGTGGCCGGGCAGACCGGGCAGGATGGCCCCTCGTGACGCACGACCCGAACGAGGACCGACCGACTCTTGCCGATCTGAGGGCGGTCGCGCAGCCGCCCGAGCACATCGCGCGCTACAACGCCGAGCACTGGGCCGGTGCTCTCTACATCCGACACCTGTCGATCTACGCGACCCGGGCCCTCCTACCGACGCACATCTCGCCCAACGGTGTCACGTGGCTGATGATCCTCACCGGTCTCGCCGGCGCACTGGTGATCCCGTTCGGCGGTGTCGTCGGGCCCCTCCTTGCTGTGGTCGGGATGCAGCTGCAGATCCTGCTCGACTGCTCCGACGGAGAAGTGGCACGGTGGCGCCAGCGCTTCTCACCCGCTGGCATCTACCTCGACCGCATCGGGCACTACGTCACGGAGGGAGCCATCCCGATCGCAATAGGCCTGCGGGCGGACGGCTGGAGCCCGGCGCACGCCGGCGAGGTCGGCGGGTGGACGGTGCTAGGCCTGCTGGTAGCCGTCGGTGTGCTGCTCAACAAGGCGTTCACCGACCTCGTCCACGTCGCACGCGCCAAGACGGGTCGGCCACCTCTGGAGGATGTCGCCGGCACCGCGCGGCCCAAGGTCACGGGCGTCGCAGCACTGCGGCGCGCGTTCGACTACCTCCCGGTCTTCCGTGCGTTCGTCGCCGTCGAGGCCTCCCTGCTCGCGCTCGCCGCGGCGCTCGTCGACGCGGTGCACGGAGATCTGATCGGGACGCAGGCGCTCGTCGTCGCCATGGTGCCGCTCATCGTCGTCACTGCCGGGGGGCACCTGCTGGGTGTGCTGTCCAGCTCGAGACTCGACTGATGGCTGTGCGAATCCTGCCCGTTCACCAGTGGGCGCAGGAACACGGTGAGGTCGGCGGCGTGCGCACGAGCCACCACCAGCTGACGACGGTGCTGCGGGCCCAAGGCATCCCGGTCGACTACGTCGACACCGGGTCAGTGAAGAGAGCAGTCGCGAAGCTGCCTGGTCTGCGTCACCGCGCCCTGCACCTTCTCCACCTGACCCGTTTGTGGCGGGCGATGCTGCTCGCCCCCGCCTTCGCAGTGCTACGGGGCCGCACCGTGCTCGTTCTGCACTCCGGCTCGACGGGCGGACAGCTGGCGCGGCTGTCTGGCTGGCGTCGGCGGGTCCTCCTGCTGGCCCTGCACGCGTACGACGAGATCTGGGCGGTCAACGACGAGATCGGAACGATCCTGCCGCCGTCGCTCCAAGGGAGGGTCACGGTGGTGACACCCTTCGACCCTTCGGCCGCCCCGGTTCCCAGCCCGTTCGCGAGGGAGCCGCATGCGGTGGCCCTTGCCACCAACGCGGGGCTGGCGCACTACAACGCGCTGCTGGGCGTGGACGTCGTGCGCAAGGTCAGAGAGCGCTGGCCGGACGCGACGCTCACCGTTCTCGCGTACGGCAGCGACACGCCCGAGGTCGAGGATCTGCGGAGGATTGCCGAGTCCGCCCATTGGGTGCACGTGGACTTCGACGCCAGCCCGGACGAAGTCTCCAGCGTCCTCTCCAGGGTCGGCACCTTCCTTCGTCCCACGAGCTGGGACGGCGATTCCGTCATCGTCCGCGAGGCCCAGGCGGCCGGTGCGACGGTGGTGGCCAGCGACTGCGCACCGCGACCAGCGGGCGTGGTAGTGGCGCCGCTCGACGTCTCTGCCCTGGCGACCGCGGTTCTCGACGGCGGAGCCGCCAGTGATGGACGAGGTCTCGCGTCGACGACGCTCGCCGAGGCTGCGCAGGCAGCCCTCGCGCGAACGCGGCGGTGACCTACTCGGGGGCATCGCAGGTAACCTCGTCTTCCCGAGACCAGTGCCCGAGCGGCACGAGCACGCACCGCACTCAAGGAGCACCGTGAGCAACCGCACCGTCATCACCTTCGGCACGTTCGACGTCTTCCACGTCGGCCACGTGCGCGTGCTGGAGCGCGCGGCAGCGCTGGGTGACCGTCTCGTCGTCGGCGTCTCGGCGGACGCGCTCAACGTGGCCAAGAAGGGCCGCGCACCGGTGTTCTCGCAGGACGAGCGGCTTGAGATCGTGGCCGCCCTCAAGGTCGTCGACGCCGTCTTCGTGGAGGAGTCGCTCGAGCTCAAGCGGGACTACATTCTCGAGCACAAGGCGGATGTCCTCGTCATGGGCGACGACTGGGCCGGGAAGTTCGACTGGGTCGGCGACGTATGCGAAGTCGTCTACCTTCCGCGGACGCCTTCGGTGTCGACGACGGGCCTCATCGAGCACATCGCGACGCTCGGCTGACCTCGCCGGGACCGGAGCTCACTGCCCCCACCGGCTGCTGTTGCTGAGGACGCCGGCGTCGAGCGGCGACACAGCGACTCGGGCCGAGTCCACGACGCGGTAGACCAGCAGCTTCCCGTCGCTGATCCGACGGGCGACGAGGTCGGTGCGTCCGTCACCGGTCAGGTCTCCGATACCCCGGACGGCGGTCATGGCCAGCCAGTTCGAGCCGTCCACGACACGCGGCGAGCGGAAGCCGCCGGCACCCGTGTTGGAGTAGAACACGAGCGCACCGTCGGACGCGCGCACTCCCATCAGGTCCACGTGTCCGTCGCCATCGAAGTCACCCGAGGTGACCTGGGCAAGGCCGTTCCAACTGGTGCCGATGCGGCGCTGAGAGACGAGGTGGCCCATCCCGTCGCCCTTCCAGAGCGTCAGGTCCCCACTGGTGTGGCGGGTGAGCACGTCGGTGTAGCCGTCGCCGTCCCAGTCGCCCGCACCGATGACGAGGTTCACGGTCGTCCACCCGCGGGCGAGCACGGCGCGCGATGCTGCCAGGCCGCGAGCTCCCATGCCGGGGTAGACCCATGCGGTGCCGTCCGTGGCGACCGTCACGACGTCGCCGAGGCTATCGGGGGTGAGCGCACCCACGGCGGCCACTGTCTTCATGCCGGACGTCGCCGAGGACGAGATGGACTTCGTGGCGAATCCCATCGACCCCGTGTAGACAAGCGCCAGGAGGCCGCCGTTGAAGGGGATCACCGCGTCGGCGCGACCGTCGCCCGACACGTCCCGCGGTGCGTAGGGAGTCGATGCGTCGGGAGCCGACGACACCGTCCACAGCGTGCTCTTGAGAGCGAGGGCGGAGCGAAAGGAATCGCCGGAGACAGTGACGCTGCCCGATGCTCCCGACAGCGTCACGGACGCCGTGCGACCACCCCACGGAGCGGCAGTGGTGCCGCCGGTACGGGACGGGATGGCGAGAGTGCGCAGCGTCCCGATCGACGGGTAGGCGCGCTGGATCTCGATGGCGGTGAGACTGCGGGTCCACGCGCGCGGGTTGGATGTCGAGGCGACGACCCCGTCGTACGGGTCGGACTGGGCGGGCAGGTAGGCGACCGAGCCGCTGTGCGACCAGCCACCGTTGGAGGCGCTGAACTGGGTAAGCGCCGGCTTGCCCCCGTAGCTGAGCACGAGTCCTGCGCTTGCCTGGACTGCGGCGGTGCTGCGGGCATCGGCCCAGGTGCGCTGGAGCGCGCCGGCGGAGCTGTAGTCCGCGCTTCCCTTGTAGACCTGGCACGAGACGTCGCACGTGTCATACACGCGCGAACCGGCGTCGGCGCGCTGGCTGGCGGCGTAGCTGCGTGCCGCTACCGCCTGAGCGGTCAGAGCGGCGGCCGGCCAACTGGGCGACATCTCGACGGGCACGACGCTGCGCAGGTAGGTCTCGAAGGGGACGACGTTGACGGCGAGCGCTTTGCCCGCGGACGGCACGACCCGAATGAAGCCGGGGTAGTCGCGCTGGGTGCTGCCCGGCAGGACCGTACGCACCGGGCTCGTGCCGCGGCTGAAGGTGAACGGCACGGTGGATGCGCGCCACGTGCTGCTCGTGACCCAGGTGCTGCCGGAGAGGTATTGCAGGTCCAGGTTGCTGCCGGCGGCCACAGTGCGCCAGCTCGCCGTCGCCGCGAGCTTCGCGGTGCGACGGCCGTCGGTGACGGTCAAACCTGTCTGCTTGGCGAACCGCGGGGCGGCGGTGCCCAGGGCGGACAGCCACACCCTGAGGGCGGGGGACCCCTGGGACCCCAGCGTGGTGCCGGGGTAATAAAACGCCAGGATCTGCTGCCACGTCAGGCCCTTGGTCGCGGCGCCGTACGCCCCCCACTGGGACATGCCGATCCCGTGTCCGAAGCCCGCGCCAGAGAGCGCGAAAGCGGCTGAGGCCGGCAGCGGGTAGGTCTCCACTGCCGTCTGGGACGCGACCGGGCGCCATTGGCCCGCCTTCCAGAGCGGGCCTGCGTTGCTGCGGATGGGAGCGATCTGCTTGGCGTACGCCGTGTCGCCGGGGCATCCGGTGAGACTGAGGTCGCGGTGTCCGACGGTGCGCGGGACGGTCACCTTCGCACCAGCGGGGTACTTCGACCCACCTGCCGACGTCAACGTCACGGACGATGTCGGGTCGAAGAGCGAACGGTCGGCCTCCCACGCCACAAGCCTGGTCACGGTGTCCTGCGTCGCTGCAGGGAACGGCACCGACGTGAAGTCGCCGATCACCGAGATGCCGGTCGTGTCCGCGTTGAAGCCGCCGACCTGGGCGCCCTGGACGAAGCCGGTGGTGCTGCCCTTCCGGCCCTCGTACGCCCTGCCGAACCGGTCGACGAGGATCTGGTAGCCGAGATCGCACCAGCCCTGCGACTTCGTGTGGTACGCGTAGATCGAGCGGATGATCGACGCAGCCTGGTCCGCGGTGTAGGTGTTCGCGTTCACGGTGTGGTGGATCACGACGGCCTTGAAGCCGGTGAGCCGCCCAGGGGTGCAGGTGCTCAGACTCTCGTCCGCACCCCACTGGGCACGGGTGATGATGGTCGGCTTCGTCACGGAGGCGACTGCCGAGCCCGCCGGAGCTGCAAGGTTGCCGTCCGCGGGTGACTCCCCGCCGTCGACCAGGCTGGCACGCACACCGCTCGGGACCGAGCCGTCGGGAGTGCTCACCCGCACGTCGATCGCGTCGGAGCCCGGGACTGTGATCGGCTCGGTGCCTGGGCGCGCGTGCAGTGCGTCGGGGGACCCCGGGTCTGGTCCGTCGTCACCGAGACCCAGGACGTTCCAGCCGGACCAGCCCGCCGGCCCGTGGGTGCGCACTTCGATCTTGGTGCCGGCGGGCGGGTTTCGGTCGAAGGTCACTCCCGCGAGGTCGAAATCGACGCCCGAGACCTGACCGGAGGCGACGACTTTCTCGCCCGTGCTGCGTGCCGAGGACGTCCGGGCCGACGCTGCCGCGACCGTCGGGATGCGCATCTCGTGGACGGAGGGGGAGACCGGGCGCGGCGCCGCCCCCGTCGTCACCGTTGGGACGACGACGAGGGCTGAGCTCAGGGCGACGACGGCGATGGAGGAAGGAATGACGCGCACGGTTCGTGACTCCTGGGTCAGTTGATGACAACAGCCCCAAATGTCGCATTGCACGCACAATCCCCGCCAGTGAATCGACGACAAATCCCTGTGAAAATGGAGATATTCATATGTCAGGTAACAGATCGGACACCAAAGTGTCTCAATCGGTAAAACCCGCAGGAAAGCCGTGGGTCGGCGGTACGGCCGGCACCGATGACACCATCTACGTTTCGTCTGAGCCGCGCGAGGGCGCCGGTTGCAGGTCCACGACGAGCTCCGGCTCGGTCTTCTTGCGCACCTCGTCCTCCGTGACGCCCGGGGCGAGCTCGCGCAGCACCAGGCCGGCATCCGTGACATCGAGAACGCAGAGGTCGGTGATGATGCGCTGGACGACGCCGCGGCCGGTGTAGGGCAGCGAGCACTCCTTGACGATCTTGTAGGAGCCGTCCTTGGCGTTGTGCTCCATGAGGACGATGACCTTCTTGGCCCCGTGGACGAGGTCCATCGCGCCGCCCATGCCCTTGACCATCTTGCCGGGGATCATCCAGTTGGCGATGTCGCCGCCCGCCGAGACCTGCATGGCGCCGAGGATCGCCGCGTCGACCTTGCCGCCGCGGATCATGCCGAAGCTCGTCGCGGAGTCGAAGAACGCCGCGCCCTTGCGCAGCGTCACGGTCTCCTTGCCGGCGTTGATGAGGTCGGGGTCCTCCTCGCCGTCGAACGGGTAGGCGCCGACGCCGAGGATGCCGTTCTCGGACTGGAGCACGATCTCGACGTCGTCGGGCACGTAGTTGGGCACGAGGGTCGGCAAGCCGATCCCGAGGTTGACGTAGGCGCCGTCGGACAGCTCGGCCGCCGCGCGGGCCGCCATCTGCTCACGGGTCAGTGCCATCTCAGGCCTCCTTGCTCTGGTCGGCCGTACCGGTGCCGGCGGGGCGCGGTCGGACGGTGCGACGCTCGATGCGCTTCTCGGCCGCCTGCTCGGGGGTGAGCGGCAGCACGCGCTGGACGAAGATGCCCGGCAGGTGGATCTGGTCGGGGTCGAGCGCACCGGGCTCGACGAGCTCCTCGACCTCGGCGACGGTGACGCGGCCGGCCATGGCGCACAGCGGGTTGAAGTTGCGGGCCGACTGGTTGAAGACGAGATTGCCGTGCCGGTCGCCCTTCGCGGCGCGCACGAGCCCGAAGTCGGTCGTGATGGCCTGCTCGAGCACGAAGGTCTTGGTCTCACCCATCCACTCGAAGTCCTGGGTCTGCTTCGGCGGGGACGCGACGGCGATGTTGCCGGCATCGTCGTAGCGCCAGGGCAGCCCGCCCTCGGCGATCTGGGTGCCGACGCCGGTCATCGTGAAGAAGGCGCCGATGCCCGAGCCGCCGGCCCGCAGGCGCTCGGCCAGTGTGCCCTGCGGGGTCAGCTCGACCTCGAGCTCGCCGGACAGGTACTGCCGCTCGAACTCCTTGTTCTCGCCGACGTAGGAGCTGACCATGCGACGGATCCGCTTGTCGCGCAGCAGGATCCCGAGACCCCAGTCGTCGACGCCGCAGTTGTTGGAGACGGCCTCGAGGTCGCTGATCCCGGCGTCGTGGATCGCTGCGATGAGGACGGAGGGAATGCCGCAGAGGCCGAAACCGCCGACCGACAGTGACATTCCGTCACTGATGCCGGCGATGGCCTCCTGGGGAGAGGAGACGACTTTGTCCATGCGTCGGACTCTATCCGCGCCGCCGTGCGCGGGAGCCGTGGGGTCGCCCCACAGGGCCACCGATCATGTGTTCGCGGCACACGTGCTCCACCTCAGAAAGTACAGCTCTGTAATTCGCGCAACTGCCTTGTGAGTCCTGTGACTGGAGTGCATAAATGGTGCGGGAGTTGCGTTTATCGCGAGCCCCGTCCGATCCGCGACCGACGACAAGAGGTTCCTCATGGCCCTGCGCCGACGCCCGCTGGGCCTCGTCCTCGCCCTTCCCGCCCTCACGGTGCCGATGGCCGCGGCTCCCGCAGCGGCGGTCCAGGCGCCCCCGACGCGCCCGCTGCCGAGCGGGCTCGACGTCTACGTGCCCTACCAGGGCCAGACGGTCTGCGACCCCGTGGCGCGTCCCGGGGTCCTGGCCTTCGCCCGCCTCATGACGTCGCACTACGGGATGGGCTCGACCGCCCTCATCGGACGCACGTGCGGCAGCGGGCCGTCCGAGCACTACGACGGCCGCGCGTGGGACTGGATGCTCAGCGTCGACAACCCGGCGCAGGAGGCCGTGGCGCAGTCGGTGCTGAGCTGGCTGACCGCGCCCGACGCGAACGGTGTCCAGGGCGCGATGGCCCGGCGCTTCGGGATCATGTACATCATCCACAACCGGAAGATGTGGCGCGCCTACGCGACCGACCGGGGCTGGGCCCCCTACACCGGGGTCTCGCCGCACACCGACCACATCCACTTCAGCTTCAACTACGACGGCGCCGCGGGTCGCACCTCGTGGTGGACCGGGGTGCCGACCCGCAGCTACCTCACCGCGCTGCCGCGGGCCGGCTCGCCTGCCACGCCTCCGGCCCCGGTGCCGACGACGCCGGTCCCGGCGACCACCCCCGTTCAGCTCTCCAGCGGCATGCGCTCGGAGGCCGTGCGCCAGCTGCAGGCCCGGCTGGGCAACCTGCCGACCACCGGCTTCTACGGCGACCTCACCAAGGCCCGGGTCACCGCCTACCAGGCCTTCGTGGGTCTGCCCCGGACGGGCGTCGCCGACCTGCGCATGCAGGAGATCCTCGCGACGCGGGCCTGGAAGAGCGTCACCGCCGCCTACCCGACCCTGTCGTTCGGCACGACGTCGGCGGCCGTACGCATCCTGCAGGCCAAGCTCGGCTCGCTGCCGACCACCGGCTACTACGGCACCCTGACGCGGGCGCGGGTGACGGCGTACCAGAAGCTCGCCGGCCTGCCGCAGACCGGCGTCGCCGACCCGGTCACGCAGGCCCGGCTCTGGGTGCGCGGCTGGAGCGGCGGCGCGACCACCAGCTCGACCGGCTCGACCGGCTCGACCGGCTCGACCGCCACTGCCGCCACCTACCCGACGCTGGCGTTCGGCACCACCTCCACGGCGGTCAGGACGCTCCAGACAAGGCTCGGGGCGCTGCCCGTCACCGGCTACTTCGGCCCGCTCACCCGGGCGCGGGTGACGGCGTACCAGAAGTTCGTCGGCCTGCCGCAGACCGGCGCCGCCGACTCGCGCACCCAGCAGACCCTCGTGACCCGTGGCTGGACGGCGACGGCGCGCACCGTCGCACTGACCCAGCCGACCGGTTCCGCACAACCCGGAGAGGACATCGTCATGACCGCCTACGCCAGCTCGTCGACATCCGGCACCTGGTCGACCTCCAGCCCGGGGGTGGCGAAGGTCGACGTCGCGACGAGCTACACGGCGTACAAGAGCCTCACCCTCGCGACCGGCTCACGTGGCGCGGCCGTCCGGGTGCTGCAGCGGGCGCTCGGAGGCCTCGCGGTCGACGGCGTCTTCGGTGCGGTGACCCGCGACAAGGTCGTCTCGCTGCAGCGCTCGCTCGCGTTGGCGCAGACGGGCGTCGTGACGCCCGAGCTGTGGGACGTGCTCGAGGCGCGCGACTTCCCGTTCGTCGCCGACCGCTCGACGGTGCTGCGTGCCGGTGACAGCGGACCGCAGGTCGTCGCCGTGCAGCGCCTGCTAGGGGTGGCCCAGACCGGGGTCTTCGACCTCGCCACCCGTGAGGCGGTCAAGGCCGCTCAGGCCCGTGCCGGCCTCGCCAGCACGGGCGTCGTCGCCTCGCGCACGTGGTCGCTGTTCGACCGGTTGTCTGCGTAGAACGTCGTGGCTCAGGCGTCCTCGCGGACGTCGTGCGTGACGCCCTCCGAGGCGAAGCGGTCGGACAGGTCGTCGCGCGAGCCGCGCACGAGCACGACCGAGCCGCCCGCCGACCATGCCGCGAGGCTCTGACGGAGCACCCGGTCCAGGCCGCCCCCGACGACCACGCGTGGGGCCTCACCCCACGACGGGTCACCCTCGACGACGTCGCCGTATGCCGTCCCGCCGGCCTGCGAGCCCGGCCCGACGATCGCGACGTCGCCCGGCTCGGGGTCGGCCATGGGGGAGAAGAGGTCGCCGTGGGTGGAGAGCTCACGGGCCTCGTCGACCGCGCCGGGCGCCGACGCGGCCTCGGGGTGGCTGCGCGCGAGCGCGGGCAGGGCCACGAGCACCGTGTCGCCGCCGTGCGCGGCCGCGGCCTCCGGCGAGTGCGTGACGAGCACGTCGGCGCCGGACGCCTCGGCGCCGACCACGACGGTCGCGCCGACCGACCAGGTCGCGAGCGCCCAGTAGAGCGAGCGCCAGTGCGCGGGCAGGTCGAGGCCGACCGTCGTGCCGGGCCCGGCTGCAGCGTCGTCCTGCAGCAGGTTCGCGGCCTTGGACACCCAGTTCGCCAGCACCCGCGCGCTCAACTCGATGCGCTCGCCGGCGGTGGGGCCGGGCTCGTCGTCGTACCAGGTGAGGCGGGGACGGCCGGGGTCGGCCGCGAGCATCCGGGCCAGCACGTCGGCGGGCAGCAGGGGGGCGGTCATCAGCTGTTCTTCGCACCCTCGACGGTGGTGCCGGCCGGTGGCTCGGTCAGCGGCTCGTCGTCCTTGAGCGCCTTGAAGAGCGCCTTCGCCCGCTCCGTGTCCCACTTGATGGCGAGCGCGCCACCGCTGGTGCGGTAGGCGAGGTCGGAGGTCGGCACCGTCAGCGACAGGCCCTCGTCGTTGCTCACGGAGCGCATCGCCTGGAGCACGCGGACGGCGTCCATGATGCCGGTCTCACGGCCGACGGCCAGACCGGCGGCAGACGCGTCGGCGAAAGCCTTGTAGCGCCAAGGGATCAGGACCGTGGACGGCGTGGCTGCCTTCTTCATGAGGGCGCCGAGGAACTGGCGCTGGCGGGCGGCGCGCCCGATGTCGCCGAGGGGGTCCTCGTGGCGCGAGCGCACGTAGCCGAGGGCGTTGCCGCCGTCGAGGGTCTGGCACCCCTTCTTGAGGTCGATGCCCGCGAGCTTGTCCTTCATGTCGCGCGCGACGCACAGGTCGACGCCACCGACGCTGTCGACGACGCCCGCAAAGCCGCCGAGACCGATCTCGATGTAGCCGTCGACGTGGACGCCGGTGACCTGCTCGACGGTGTTCGTCAACAATTTCGGGCCACCCATCGCGTATGCGGCGTTGATCTTGTTGGAGCCGTGCCCCGGAACGGGGACGTACGAGTCGCGCGGCAGCGAGACCATGACCGGCTTGCCGCCGCTCTCCGAGACGTGCACGAGCATGATCGTGTCGGTGCGGTTGCCCTCGGCGTTGCCCGTCGCGTACTTCTTCCTCTGCGTTTTGGTCAGTCCCTCGCGACTGTCGGAACCGACGAGGAGGTAGTTGTACCCCGACGTGTCGGTGGGTCGCTCGCCCGAGGGGATGTTGTCGACCTTGGTCACGGCACCCCAGGCCTGCATCGGCACCCACACGAGGAAGCCGAGCCAGGCGAGGAGCAGCACGAGCAGCACGATGATGACGAACCGACCTCTGTGCCTGGGGCGGCGCGGCCCGCGATCGCCGTCGTGCCGGGCGGGGACGCCGTTGTCGGGCCGGCCGGCGCGCCGGTCGTCTGGCCCAGAAACGGTGGCGCGGCTTCCCGGGCTCTTGGCGCGGCGTCGGGTGTCGACGACGTAGGCGTCGTCGGGGCCGCTGGGGTTCTGTTCAATCGGCATCGGCGGCCTCCACGCTCGGGTGCGGTGGGACGTCGCCCGACACGGTGGCAGCAGAACCTGTCGACCTCGCGTGCTGGGCAGCCGGCACGGCCTCGTCGAGCGCGATCCGCCGGGCGAGGCGGGTGTAGCGGGTCTCCATCGCCCGGAACCGCTTGTACGTCGTCACGACGAAGCCGAGGAAGGCGACGACGAGGCCGTAGAGGATGAGGTCGGCGCCACGGCCGATGCCGAGCCAGTTCGCGAGCCGCGTCCACGTCCGGCTCGGGTCGACGATCGAGTAGACGGCAAGAGCGGCGAGGACGATGAGCCCGAGCCGCCGCACGGCCTGGGTGCGTTGGCCCGAGCCGACGAGCAGGCGCCACGCGACACCAAGCGTGCCGACGATGAGGAGGACCTGGATGAGGCTCTGCCTGCTCATCGCCACATCAGCTCCGCAAGGATGTTGACGGCGTTCCAGAGCGACTGCCCCTTGGCGCGAGAATAGTCTGTATACAGAATGTGGACCGGCTCCTCCGCGTAGCTGACTGGTTCACCGTCGAAACGCATCGCCCCGATCTGGGACACGATCTCGGAAGCGTGCGCCATCCGGTTCTGGGTGATGTCAAGTCGCTCCACAACTTGGCGATCGATGACGCGTAGGCCATTGTGGGCATCGGTCAGGCGAGTGCCGGTGGTGGCGTTCGTGTAGGTTACAGCGGCCCGCAGGACGAGTCTCTTGAGAGCAGTGGCCTCGGTTCGCTCGTCGAGGAACCGCGAGCCGAAGACCACGCGCACGTCACCGCCGCGGATGCGTTCGAGCATGACCTCGACGTCGTGGATCTGGTGCTGGCCATCCGCGTCGTAGGTGACGACGTAGCGCATGGCCGGGTCGCTCAAGGCGTAGTCGAACCCGGTCTGGAGCGCTGCGCCCTGACCGAGGTTGACGGGATGGCGCACCACGGCCGCCCCCGCCTGCTCAGCACAATCCGCCGAGGCGTCACGCGATCCGTCGTCGACGCACACGATCTTCGGAAAGACAGGAAGGGCTTTCGCCACTACGTCGCCGATCACGGGTGCTTCATTGTAGAGCGGCACCACCAGCCACACGTCCTCGTTCTGCATGCGCCCAGCCTAGAGCGGTCGGGGTGCCCCGCCCGACACGCGACGTGAGTGGGGAGCGCGCCCGACGGCGTACGCGTGGAACTAGAGTCGGGGGACCATGACGGACGCGTTGTCACACGGCCCCCTGCCGGGAGCCGGCCAGGCTCGGGATGAGGCTCCCGACAACACGGGGTCGGCCGCGCTGCGCATCGCGATCGTCGGCCCGAGCCACCCGCACAAGGGCGGTGTCGCCGCCCACACGACGATGCTCGCCCACCACCTCGCCGACGCCGGCCACGACGTCACGCTCGTGTCGTGGGCGCACCTCTACCCGTCGAAGCTGCACCACGCCGACGCGACGGTGCCCGACGGCGTGCCCGAGGTGACGCCGTTCCCCAGGACCATCCGGGCGCTCAGCTGGGCGCGGCCCGACACGTGGGTGCGGGCGGGGCGCCGGCTGCGTGACGTCGACGCCATCCTCGTCGTGCACGTGATGCCCGCCGTCGTCCCTGCCCACCTGGCCCTGCTGCGCGCGGCCGGTGCGGTGCCGGGTGCGGCACGACCTCGTCCGCAGTCGGTGGTCGTGTGCCACAACGTGCTCCCGCACGAGCCGCACGCCGGCGACGCCCGGCTCATGTCGCTGCTCTTCGCGCGGGTCGACTCGGTGCTCGTGCACAGCACCGACCAGGCGCGGGTGGCCCACGACTTCGGCGCTCGCCGCGTCTCGGTGGCCGACCTGCCCCCGCACCTGCCCGGCGGCGACCCGATCTCGCGCGACCCCCGCCCCGGCCCCACCCGGCTGCTCGCCCTCGGGCTCATCCGCGAGTACAAGGGCATCGACGTGCTCCTGCGCGCGATGCGCACCGTGCCGGAGGTGACGCTCACCATCGCCGGCGAGATCTGGGGCGCCAACCGTGGCGTCATCAGCCGGCTCGCGTCGGACCCGGCGCTCGCCGGCCGGGTCGAGATCCGCGACGGCTACGTGCCGGCCGACGCGCTGGCCTCGCTCCTCGCCGACCACGACGTGCTCGCGCTGCCGTACCGCTCGGCGACGGCCTCGCAGAACGTCATCCTCGGCCACGCACACGGCCTGCCGGTGCTCGCATCCGACATCTCGCCCTTCTCGCAGCAGGTCGACGACGGTGTCAACGGCCTGCTCGTGCCGCCGGAGGACGAGCGGGCGCTCGCGGGTGCACTGCGCCGTCTCGGCGACCCGGAGGTACGCCGCCGGCTGGCCGAGGGGGTCCAGACGCCCGACCTGTCCGGTCCGTGGGCGCACTACCTCGGCACGGTCGAGGCGCTGTCGTTCGACGAGAGCGCCCTCCTGCCCGAGCCGGAGCCGTACGCCGTCGTGTCGGGTGAGCCGGACGACGTCGACCCGCCGCACGACGAGCTCGACGACGACCTCGACGACGACCTCGACGACGACCCCGACGAGAGGGCGGAGGGCGGCCCCTCCTCGGTCGCCCGGCGGGCGGCCGTGCGGGTGGCCGCGCGCGCCGTGCGCCTGGGTCGTCGCGCCCGGCGCACCGCCTCGCACGCCGTGGCCTCCCGGCGCCCGCTCGTCGAGCTGCGACCCGACGACCTGCCCGACTGGGTGCTCGCGACCGACGTGCTCGGCGAGCCCGACGAGGCCGACGACGCCCGGCGCCTCGCCCGCCTGCTCGGGCTGCCCCGCTCGCTCGACAGCGTCTCGGCGTGGGCTGCGCTCGGGGCCTTGGCGGCGATCGTCCGCGTGCGCGACGACGGTCGCCGCAGCGCCGTCATCGTCGACGAGGGCGGCACCCGCTCGCTGCTCTCGCGGTGGGCCCGTGCGGTCGGCTTCGCACCGGTGGAGATCGACTTCACCGGCAGCCACCCGAGCGTCGCCGCGCTCGACGTCGACACCGGCTCGCTCGACGTCATCGTGCGGATCCACCCGGACGGCTGCGACGCCGGCGACGTCGACCACGTGCTCGAGCAGGCGTCCTGGGCACTGCGGTCGGGCGGACTGCTCGTGGTGACGATCCCGATCGGGCCGCGAGCCGTCGAGGGCGCCGTCGGTCCCGCCGACGTGCGCGGCATCCTCGCGCGGGCCCACGACCTCGGCTTCGTGCTCGTCGGCGACCTCGACGGAGACGTCAACGCCCGCATGCGCGACGCCGCGGCGCGCGCGCGGGCCGACGACGCGGCATACGGCCTCGTGCGCCTGACCCTGCGCCGGCGCTGAGGCGCTCGAGGACCCTGCGATGATGGTGACGACATGAGCCGACAGAAGATCATCACCGTGCTGCGTGTCGGCATCGCCGTCGTCACCCTCGCGGCTGTCGTCTACGCGGTCGTGCGCAACTGGGCCGACATGTCGGTCCACCTCGACAAGATCTCGTGGGCCACCTTCGCCTGGTCAACGCTCGCGGCCGCGGTCGGCACGTGGCTGACGATGATCGGCTGGAAGACGCTGCTGGCCGACCTCGGCTCCGACCTGCATCTCGCGCCCGCGTCAGGCGTCTACTTCGTCGGGCAGCTCGGCAAGTACCTGCCGGGCTCGCTCTGGTCGGTGCTCGTGCAGGCCGACATGGCGAGCGCCCTCAAGGTGCCTCGCCGGCGCACCGCGGTGACGGGGCTGCTGGCCCTCGGCCTGGCGCTCGCCACCGGCTTCCTCGTCGGGTTGCCGGCGGCCTCCTACCTGCTCACGCGAACCTCGTCCGGCTTCGACTGGTGGCTGCTGCTCGGCATCCCGATCCTCGTCGTGCTGTGCGTGCCGAGGCTGCTCAACGCCCTCATCGCCCGCATGCTGAAGACGCTGCGGCGCGACCCGCTCGAGCACGACCTGTCGGGGGGCGCCGTGCTGCGCGCCGTCGTCATCTTCGTGCTGGTCTGGGTCGCCTTCGGCGTGCACACCCTGTTGCTCGCTCGGGCCGTCGCCGGCGAGGGTGCCCACCCCGACCTCACCACGGCGGCGATGACGGGCTACGCCCTGTCGGTCTCGCTCGGCATGCTCACGGTCGTGCTGCCCGCCGGCCTGGGCGCGCGTGAGGGTCTGCTCACGCTGATCCTGTCGACGGCGATCCCGACGCCGGCTGCTGCCGCCGTCGCGATCATGTCGCGCTTCATCGTCACCGTCGTCGACGTGCTCGCCGCCCTCGGCGGGTGGCTGTACGCGCGCTCGCACCACCTGCTGCGGCAGCGGCAGTCCGAGGCCGAGCAGGTCGACGACCTGTCGGTCTGAGCCCCGGGTCTGGTCGTGGCTCAGACGCGCTCGAGGACGAAGACGGGGATGAGCCGGTCGGTCTTCGTCTGGTACTCCGCGTAGGGCGGGAAGGCGGCGACGCAGCGCTCCCACCACTGCTCGCGCTCCTCACCCGTGAGCTCGCGGGCACGCGCCGGCCACGTCTCGGTGCCGACCTGGAGGTCGATGTCGGGGTGCGCCTGCAGGTTGCGGTACCACTTCGGGTGCTCGGGTGCGCCGCCCTGGCTCGCCACGGCGGCGAAGTCCCCGTCGTGCTCGACCCGCATGAGCGGCACCTTGCGCACCTTGCCGCTCTTCCTCCCGCGCATCGTCAACAGCACGACGGGCCGGTTCTGGATGTGCACGGACTCGGTGGTGCCGGTGCGCTCGATCTCCTCGACCTGCTTGCGCACCCAGTCGCTCGGGCTCGGGAGGTACTCGCCGGTGATCGTCATGAAGGCGACAACCATCGCGAATGCACCTCTTGTTCCCGCCGCGAGCACACCGAAGGCCCCCGGTCGGGAACCGGGGGCCTTCACTGGACGGCGTCGGACGGCGTCGGACGGCGTCAGGCCGCGTCAGCCGGCGTCAGGCCGCGTCAGGCCGCGCCGGGCTCGGGAGCCGAGCTCCACGGGTGCTTCTTGACGAAGTCCTCGACGACGGCCGTGTTGAGGCCGCCGCACAGCTGGCGGTGGCCCTTCTGGTTCGAGACCTTGCCGCTGGCCTGGTCGTAGTCGGCGGACCAGTGCGACAGGGCGTACTTCTTGCCCTCGGGGAAGGCGCCGTAGGCCGGGTCCCACGGGCTGATGATGAACTTGTTCGCCGACTCCTTCATCGCGTTGACCTTCGTGCTGAGCGCCTCGAAGCTCGCGGCCTGCTCCTTCTCCACCGAGCGGTCGTACCAGAGGATCGTGTAGCCGTGCTCGAGGTTGTGCACGAGCGTCTCGATCTTGGGGGCGTCGGCGACGGTGTAGACCCTGCGCTTGTCGACGGCCGGCACGGCGAAGTGCTGGCCGCTCGAGGGCGGCACGGTGGCGTACTGGATCTTCGTGACGTCCGCCTTGTTCGTGCCCGGCCCGACGTGGTCGCTGGAGCCGCTCGCGGCGTCGTCGGTGACGGGGTCGCAGGAGGCCGCGGCGATGTCGCCGCTGATGCTCTGGAGCGCCTCGGCCTTCTTGTTCTGCTCGCCGACGATCGCCCAGGCGACGGCGCCGCCGATGATCGCGATGACGGCGACGCAGGCGCCGATCACGACGAAGAGCCGGCGACGCTCGGCCTTCTTCTGTGCTGCCTGCATCTGGGCGACGCGCTCGCGGCGGTCTCGGCTCGTCTCGCGGGCCATCGTTCCTCTTCCTGTGGGCTCTCGGTCTGCCGGTCCGGTCGGCCGGCGGGGCTGAGGTCGGGCGGTGCAGGTGTGAGTTGCGTGTGCCGACGGGCCGTTGTCGTCTCGTTCAACGACCGAGGCGAGTGTAAGCGAGGATGTTGTGATGACCGCACCCGTGACCGCCCCCGTCACCAGGGTCTGGCGCAGCGAGCGCGAGATCTCCCTGCGCGGCCAGCTCGGAGCGTTCCGTCGCGGCGGTGGCGACCCGACGTCCCGTTTCTCCCGCGAGGGCTCGGCCACGCGCGCCGTGCAGACGCCCGAGGGGGTGGGCACCCTCCACCTCGTGTGCCGTCCCGGCGACTCCGAGGTGCACGCGCACGCCTGGGGGCCGGGCGGGCCGTGGCTGCTCGAGTCGGTGCCGGCGCTGCTGGGCGAGGAGGACGACCCGACCGGGTTCGTGCCGCACCACGACCTCGTCGCGGAGGCGTGGCGCCGGTTCCCGCACTGGCGCGTGCCGCGTTCCGCGCTCGTCTTCGACGCGCTCGCCCCCGCGGTCATCGAGCAGAAGGTCACGGGTCAGGAGGCCTTCGCCGGCTACCGCACGCTCGTGCGGCGCTTCGGCGAGGTTGCGCCGGGGCCGTTCCCTGGGCTGATGGCGCCGCCGACACCGGCCGGGTGGGCGGCCATCCCGTCGTGGGCGTGGCTTCAGGCCTCGGTCGACGGGGCGCGCTCGCGCACCGTCGTGCGCGCCGCCGGGTATGCCGGCCGGCTCGAGGAGGGCGCACGCGTGTCGGTCGCGGAGGCGCAGCGTCGCCTGCGCGCCCTGCCGGGCATCGGGGTGTGGACGTGCGCGGAGGTGGCGCAGCGCGCGCTGGGCGACCCCGACTCCGTCTCGTTCGGCGACTACCACGTGGCCAAGGACATCGGCTGGGCCCTCACCGGGACGCCCGTGGACGACGACGGCCTCGCCGAGCTGCTCGAGCCGTACCGCGGGCACCGCTACCGGGTGCAGCAGCTGCTCGGGATGGCCGGGCACCACCGCCCCCGCCGCGGGCCGCGCATGGCGCCGCGCACCCACCTGCCGACACGCATCCGCTGAGCCGGGCGGCATACGCGACCAGGCGGCATACGTCACCGGGCGTGCGAAGGCCCGACACCCCCCGTGAGGTGCCGGGCCCCCGCGGTCAGGCGAGCCGGGAGCGGTGGCTCACCTGCGGTAGGAGACGACGACGCTCGGGCGCGGGAAGCCGTCGGTGTGCGGCCACGTGCTCGACGGCGTCTCGAAGGTGGCGCCGTCGGTCTCGCCGGGGTGCTGGACCGCGATGAAGACGGACAGCTGGTCCTCGGTGACGAGCGGGCCGCAGGTCTCGGCGCCGAAGGGCACGGTGAGGAACTGCTCGACCCTGCCGCGGTCGGGGCCCGAGACGGGCACGCGGAAGAGACCGTCGTTCGAGCCGAGCACGTTGCCGTCGGTCGAGATCCAGAGGTTGCCGACCGCGTCGAAGGCGACGTTGTCGGGGCAGCTGATCGGGCTGACCTTCGACTTGTCGTAGCCGGCGAAGTAGGTCTCGGGGGCCTCGGGGTCACCGCAGACGAGGAAGAGGTCCCACGTGAACTTCGTTGCGGTGTGGTCGTTCCCGAGCTCGGTGAGCTCGAGCACGTAGCCGTTGCGGTTGCCCGACTTGCTCGTCAGCGGGGCGCCGAGGGCCGAGCGGACCATGCTCGAGCCGAGCGGGTTGGTCTCGTCGGTCGGGTACTTCACACCGCGGTCGGAGTTGTTGGTGAGGGCGGCGTAGATCTTGCCGTTGACCGGGTTGGGCTCGACGTCCTCCGGACGGTCCATCTTCGTCGGGCCGACGGTGTCGGCGGCGAGGCGCGTGTTGACCAGCACCTCGGCGACGCTCATGCCGGGGACGAACGAGGTCGTGTCGGACGTCAGGGCGACCCAGGTGCCGGCACCGTCGAACTCGCCGTCGCCGGCCCCGTCACCGACGAACTTCGCGACGTAGAGCGTGCCCTTCGTCAGGAGCGCCTTGTTGTGGGTGCGGGCCGAACGTGAGTCACCCGTGCGGAAGCGGTCGGCCGAGACGAACTTGTAGAGGTAGTCGCCGCGCTCGTCGTCGCCCATGTACGCCACCGCGTGGCCGTCGTCGGAGATCGTGACGTTCGCGCCCTCGTGCTTGAAGCGACCGAGCATCGTCTGCTTGACCGGTGTCGAGCCGGGCTCGTAGGGGTCGACCTCGACGACCCAGCCGAAGCGGTAGGCCTCGTGCGGGTGCTTCGCGAGGTCGAAGCGCTCGTCGACGCTGGACCAGCCGCGGTTCGTCGCGGCCGCGGTGGCGAGGCCGTAGCGCTTGAACGAGGTCGCGTTCGCGGCGTCGACCGGGCCGGAGGCGTCGAAGTAGCCGTTGAAGTTCTCCTCGCCCGACAGGACCGTGCCCCACGGGGTCGTGCCGCCGGCGCAGTTGCCGAAGGTGCCGAGCACGCGGGTGCCGGTCGGGTCGGCGGCCGTGCGGAGCAGCTCGTGCCCGGCCGCCGGGCCGCGGAAGGCGAACTCGGTGTGCACGGTGATGCGGCGGTTGTGCTTCGCGCGGTGGTGGTCCGAGCGGATCCACGAGCCCTTGGCGCGGCCGCGCTCGATGGTGACGACAGCCATGCCGTGGGCCGCCATCGCGATCTTCTTGATCGTCGCGTCGTCGTACTCGCCCGTCGGGAACATGAGGTTCTCGTCGGTGTACTCGTGGTTGGTCACGAGCAGGGCGCTGCGGCCGCTGAGCGGCAGCACGCCGACGTAGTCGTTGTTGTAGCCGAACTGCAGGGCCTGCGCCTCGGGCGTCTGCGCGTGCACGTCGAAGCGCGGCGCGCCGGCCTCGACCGGGTCACCCCAGCGGATGACGACGTTGTGCGTGAACTGCGGCGCGTTGGTCACCGCGTCCGCACGGTTCGGGGCGACGGGCGTGAACGCGGCGCGGCCGACGTCTCGCGTACGGCCCGCGGCGGCGCCGGCGGCTGCAGGCGTGGGGGCAGCCGTGGTTGCAGCGGCCGCCGGAGCCGCGGCTGCGACGCCCGTGAGGCCGCCGACGACGAGGGCTCCGGCACCGAGGCCTCCCTTGAGGACCGACCGGCGGGCGAGGGCACCCTCGACGAGGTCGCGCATCCTGGGGTTGTCGGACTGGTTCGGCACGGGCGCGTCGCACGCGTCGTTGCAGCGGTAGTGACACGTCATACGGCTGCGCGAGCCGTGGCGCGGCGTCGCGACCAGGGGCAGAAGCCTGGGGGTCATGTGAGTGCTCCTTGTGCGGGCGGGTCGAGGGGCGCGGGTTCGGCACCGCGCGGACCGCTCGTGACGCTAGGGCTCGCGCGGTCGCTCGCCGGTGCTCCTGCAGTGGCCATCAGGTGAACTCCGCGTGACCGCTTCGGGCCCGCGACCCTGCCCCGCGGTGCGACCCTGGGCCATGCGCGTCCTGTTCTCGACGACGGCAGGCACCGGCCACTTCACGCCGATGGTGCCGCTCGCGCGGGCGTGCGCGGCGGCCGGTCACGAGGTACGCGTGGCCGCACCGGAGTCGTTCGCGAGCCACGTGGCCCGCGCCGGCCTGGACCACGCCCCGTTCGACGACGTCGACCCAGAGGTCATGGGTGCGGTGTTCGCCGGTCTCTCGTCCGTGTCGCCCGACCTCGCCAACTCACCGTCGTGCGCGACGTCTTCGGCCGTCTCGACGCCCAGTCGGCCCTCCCGAGAGTGCGCGACCTCGTCGACGAGTGGCGCCCTGACGTCGTGCTGCGTGAGCCGTGCGAGTTCGGGTCGCTCGCGGCGGCCGAGCGTGCGGGGGTGCCGCACGCCGAGGTGGCGATCGGGATGGGCCGGATGCGGGAGTGGGTGGGGGAGCAGCTCGACGAGCCACTGGGCGAGCTGGACGAGATCGTGGGTCTGCCCGCAGGCACGTGCACCGCCGCCGCGGCGTCGGCCCGTGTCTTCACGTCGGTGCCCGCCGGGCTCGACGACGCCGGCTCCGCAGCGCCTGCCGAGTCACGCGCTGCGGTCGTGCGGTTCCGCAACGGGTCGGCCCGGAGCCGAACGGGCTCGCTGCCGGCGACCTGGGGCGACCCCGACCAGCCGCTGGTCTACGTCTCGTTCGGTTCGGTGACGGCCGGCTTCGCCGAGCTCGGCACCGTGTTCCGTGGGTCGCTCGACGCCCTCGCAGGCCTGCCGGTGCGCGTGCTCCTCACGAGCGGGCAGGCCGGCGAACCGAAGTCGCTGCACCCCTGGCCGGCCAACGCGTACGTCGCCAAGTGGTGGCCGCAGGAGGACGTCATGCCGCTCGCGGGGGCGATGGTCGGACACGGTGGCTTCGGGACGACGATGGCCGCCCTCGCGGCCGGGGTGCCCCAGGTGGTCGTGCCGCTCTTCGCGGCCGACCAGGAGGCCAACGCCGCCCGGATCGAGCAGGCCGGCGCGGGCGTCCGGCTCGGTGGTCGCACGGACGCCGTGACCGAGCTCGCGGCGGCCGTCGAGCGGGTGCTGGGCGACGACGGGTCGCGCGCTGCCGCTGGTGCCCTGGCCGACCAGATCGACGCGTTGCCCGACGTCTCCGAGGTCGTCCCCGCCGTCGAACGCCTCGCCACTCAGGGGATGTGACGCTCGGCGTCGACCCTGTTGCGCATCTGCACCAGCGCGAGGGCGTGGTCGCGCAGGGCGACGTCCTCCTCGCTCACCGGGGTCCACGGCTTGGCGGGCACGGCGTTGCCGTCGTCGTCGAGCGGGACGAAGACGATGAGCGAGTGGGTGGTGAGGGCGAGCTCGCCCGTGGCGGGGTCGCCCGAGCGCACGTGGACGCTGACGTGCATGCTCGACGTTCCGGTCAGCAGCAGCCTGGCCTCGACCTCGACGACGTGGCCGATGCGGAGCGGGCGGTAGAAGCGCACGCCACCGGCGTAGACCGCGACGTTGGCAGCCGACCCCGTCCACTGCGTGGCGAGCACGTGGGCAGCCTCGTCGATCCAGCGCATGACGATGCCGCCGTGCACCTTGCCGCCCCAGTTGACGTCGGTCGGGGCGGCGAGGAAGCGCAGCACGACGCGTGGGGCGGTGCCGGCGTCGCTGTAGGTCTGGGCCGCCATCGCGTCGGCGATCTCGCTGCGCAGGGCGATCCGCTTGACGGCGCTCTGCTGCCACTCCCGGTCGTGGTCGTCCTCGGCGACGAGCTGCGGCACGGGGATCGGCCTGCCGTTCTCGTCGACGGCGACGAAGACCATGATGCAGTCGGTCGTCGGCTGCAGGTCGACCTCCTTGGGGTTGCCCGCGGCGACCGTCACGTGGATGTGCATGCTCGTCGTGCCGGTGTGGACGACCCGCGCGGTGGCCTCGACGAGGTCGCCGACCTCGACCGGGCGTGAGAAGCGCACGTTGCCGACGTATGCCGTGACGCTGTAGGTGCCGCTCCATCCCGCGGCCGCCGCGTAGCCGGCCTTGTCGATCCACTCGAGCACGCGGCCGCCGCCCACGGTGCCGGAGTAGCCGGCGTCGGTCGGGGCCGCGAGGAAGCGCAGGGTGATCTCTCGGGCACGGCGCGGCATGGTGGTCCTCCTCGGGCCGGGTGTTGGGAGAACACTGGCAGAGCCGCACCCCCGGCGGCGGGGATGCTCGCTCCTCAGACCGGCAGTGCCGGCTCGCGGGTGAGCGGAGTCGTGACGAGGCCCGTCAGGCCGACCTGCACCGGCTCGGCGATGCCGTCGAGCACGAGGTAGCCGCGCCCGGGCCTGCGCTCGACCGGCACGTCGAGGCGCGTCCCGAGCACGTCGCCGTCGCTGGGCGTGCTGGGCTGGAGCAGCAGGCCGCACCCGTCGCGCGCGACCTCCGGGACGAGCCCCCGGAACGCCGCGTTGGCCCGGGCGAGGTCTGCGCCGAGGGCGACGAGTCCGTGGGTGGGGTCGACGAGGCGGGTGGCCTCGACGAGCGCGGCCTCGACGGGGCTGCCGTCGACGGCCTCCGCGTCGTCGACGAGGAGGCACAGGTCGGGATGGAGCCGGCGAGCCGCCACCAGCTCGGCGGCGTCGTGCTGCGAGAGGTGGGGCAGCCCCTGCGCCCTGGCCCAGTCCGAGAGGGGTGAGCGGCGGGGGCAGACGGTGAGCACGGATCGTCCGCGGGCCACGAGCGCCTCGCCGATGGTGACCAGCGCGGACGAACGCCCGGACCGGCCGGGACCGGCGACCAGCAGACGACGCACCGTCCCGAGCGGGAGGGCCAGCGGGCTTGCAGCGTCCCCGCCGACACCGAGGACGACATGGTCGGGACCACCCAGCATCGGGGTCGAGCCGACCCGGTCGGGCAGAGCCCTGATCTGCCACGGAAGACCGGCTGCGGCGGTGTCAGGTCGCAAGGCCCGGGCCGCCCGGTCGATGGCCTCGCTCGTGTCGCGGGCCGACGGGCCGGCGCCGGGGTGGGCCAGCTGCACGTCGTGTCCGGTGAGCACGTCGACGGCCCTGCCTGCTGGCCGCCCGGCCGACACCTGGGCCGGGGTGAGGCCGGCGAGCACGAGGTCGAGCGGGTCGGGCATCTGCAGGACGAGCCTCCTCGCGAGCAGCCCCGGCAGGCGACCCGAGACGACGGCCCGGCCCCCGGCCACGACGAACTGCACTCCCGCAGAGGGACCGTCGCGCAGCAGCCGGTGCAGGGCGTCGACGGTGGCGCCGTGGTCGACTGCGCCCAGCGACTCCTCGAGGGAGTCCCATCCGTCGACGAGCACGATCGTGTGGCGAGCCCGCTGCTCCTCACCGTCGACCGCACCGTCGACCAGGCGGCCGAGTCGCGCGATGAGCCGACGGCACAGTGCCGCGTCGGTGCCGTCGGCGACGGTGCCCACGTGCGGCAGGTCGCGGAGGCCCGAGCACGGGCCGGCCATGCCCTGCAGCACGTGCACGTGGACGTCGGTGGGCGCGAAACGCTGTGCGAGGCCCAGGGCCAGCGCGACGAGAGTCGTCGACCGGCCGCTGCGAGGGCCGCCCGCGAGGCCGAGGTGCTGCCCGTCACCCACCTGCCACACGTACGGCTCGCGCCGCTGCTCGGACGGGAGGTCGGCCACACCCAGCGGCACGCCGGACGCGCCAGTCGAGTGTCCCGGCAGCGCGGTGACGGGCAGCGCGGTGACGGGCAGCGCCGACGGCAGGGGCGGCAACCACGGGGGAGGGCCCGGAGCGATGCCCAGCCGGGCAGCGGCCGCGACTGCGGCGTCCACGACCGCGGTCAGCTCGGTCGCGGGACCGACGGCCGCTCCGCCTGCGAGAAGGGGAAAGGTTGCCTGCGCCAGCAGGTCGCGGCGGACCACCCGCGGCCGGTCGGGGGAGGTGCTCGGCTCGCGCACCGTGCCGCCGAGGTAGGCCGCCTGCACCGGGGTGAGCGCGTCGTCGCCGGCCCTGATGCACGCCCTCCCGGGTGAGCGGGGGTCGAGGGAGGCGGCGTCGGGGGCGTCGATGACGTCGACGCTGTCGCTGCGGTCGCGCACGCGCAGCGCGATGCGCAGGGCGACGTTGGCGCGCATGTCGGCGGAGACGATCCCGGCTGGGCGCTGCGTGGCGAGCACGAGGTGCAGGCCGAGCGACCGACCCAGCGCCGCAACCCGCACGAGTCCGCTCACGAAGTCGGGGAACTCGTCGGCGAGGGCCTTGAACTCGTCGACGACGATGACGAGGCGCCCGAGCGAAGGACGCTCCCCGCGTACGGAAGCCGCACGACGGAAGTCGTCGAGGTCCTTGGCGCCCGCCTCGGCGAGCAGGCGCTCGCGGCGCTTCATCTCGGCATCGAGGGAGGTGAGAGCGCGGGCGGTGAGGCCCGCGTCGAGATCGGTGACGAGTCCGACGGTGTGTGGCAGCCGGGCGCAGTCGCTGAAGGCCGACCCGCCCTTGTAGTCCACGAGGACGAAGGCGAGGTCGTCGGGCCGGCTCGTCACGGCGAGACCCGTCACGAGGGTCTGGAGCAGCTCGGACTTGCCCGAGCCGGTCGTGCCGCCGATCAGCACGTGCGGGCCGTCTGCTGCGAGATCGATGCGGAGCTGCCCCTGGGGCGTGCGGCCCACGAGGGCAGAAGGCACTCCGCTGCCGCCCGCCCAGGACGCGGCCAGCCCCTCGGGGGTGACGGCGTCGACGCCCGCCTGCCGGTGCAGCCCGACGAAGGACACCGCGCGAGGAAGGGCGACGGAACCTGCGTCGGGGGTCGCGTCGACGAGCGGCGCCATGGCGCGGCACACACCTTCCAGCCAGCCCAGCGACGGCAGGTCGGGAACGATGTCGTCGAGGCGACCGGAGTCGGCCCGCATCGTGGCCCGCAGACCCGTCGCGTCGACCTCGACGACGGCCCTCGACTCCGTCGGCAGGGAGGTCACGTCGTCGTCGACGCAGAGAAACGCGAGGCCGAAGGGCGGGCCGTCGACCAGCAGGTCCGAGACCCCGGGCACGGCCCGGAGCGCGCTTGCGCCGTCGAGCACGACCACGACGTCCGCGGTGCGGCTCGTGTCGAGGGTCCACCGTTCCTCACGAGCCGCGCGACGGCTCTCCACCAGGGTGCGCAGCGCCTCGACGTGGACGCCCACGTCGGCGGCTCCGCCCGCGATGCGCGGAGCGGCCTCGTCGGCGTCCGCCGCGTGGGGCAGCTGGGCGGCCCACTCCCAGTCCCGGGCCGTCTCGGGCGAGGCGGCCAGCACGTGCAGGGAGAGCCGTCGCGGCGTGTGCCACGCGGCGACCTGCAGCGCGAGGCCACCGGCCAGCGGGAGAGCGTGCCTCCGGGGCCCGGCGATACCGACGACCCCGGACCCTCCGAGATCGACGAGGGCCGGCACGTCGTCCACCTCGGGAAGGGCGTCGACCGCGTCGCCCTGCAGCTCGACGCGCGCCGGCTGTCGCGCCGTGCCGAGGCGCAGCACGAGGTGGTCGGGGTCGCCGGGGCGGCGCTCCCACAGCCGCGTGGCGCGCCGTCGCACGGTCGCCTCCACGTGGCCGAGGTCCGGGTGCTCCCGCCGTCGCCTCCCCGCGTCGTCGCGGGCGGCCAGCTCGAGGTCACGTCGCGCCTGCCTGAGCGCCGCGGCGTGCTCCTTGAGCTGACGCCGATGCGTGGTGCGGCCGGCCCTCCGGTCGCTCCACCACTGCCCGAGGAGCAGCACCGGAGACATGAGGGCGAAGAGCAGCAGCGCGGGGGAGGAGAGCGCCACGGCCAGCACGGCCGAGAGCACCAGTGGCGCGGACGACGCGAGGAGCGGCATCCGGCCGTGCTCCGGGCGCGTGGGCGCCGTCTGGAACGTGACAGTCGCGGGAGGGCGGGGGTCGACGAAGCGGGGCCGGCGGTGGATGCGCACCCTCCCGTCGACGATCTCGTGGTGACCGGGTCGCACGTCGACGGCTCCCAGCACCACGGTGGTGGAGCCCAGTCGGAGGTGCTGCCCCTCGCCGAGCGTCGCGCCCTCCGTTGGCAAGGGGACCCCGTCGACGCGGGAGGGGTTCGTCGTGCCGAGGTCGCGCACGCGTACGCCCTCGGCGCTCACGTCGACCACGGCGTGGGCTCGCGAGACGCCGGGGTCGTCGAGGCGGACGTCCGCCGAGGCCGCGCGGCCCACCAGGTGGCCGCCGCGGCCGAGACGGATGAGCCGTCCGGCGCCGTTGCCGCTGACCACCCGCAGATCCACCGCGCGTCCGTCGCGCCCCCGGGGCCGCTCGGGCTCGTGACTCGTCACCGTGAGCAGGGCTCCACGGACCAGCGGGAGCTCACCGACGCGGTGCTCGTCGCGCACGGCGACGCCATCGACGATGAACGTTGCGCGCCCGCCGGACCCCGCCTCCCAGCCCACGGCCGCGGCCAGCGGGGTGCGCACCTCGGCGAACGGGGTGCCGACCGCGGCCTCGATCGTGGCGTGGCGGGGGCGGGTGCCCAGGTGCTCGGGGTCGATGACGGTCACCGTCAGCCGCACGTGTGCCTCCTCGTGTCCCGACCATCACAGCGCTTCCTCGCCCGGCGCCTGCCGGCTCGTGCACAGCTGTGGACGGCGAGCGACGCCCTACGGCGCCGGACGCTACGGTGTCGCGCCCCTCGCCGGTTGCGCGGTGGCGCGGCTGTGGATGACCGGAGCGCGGGTGCTCGCGGGGCGCCTAGCTTGGACGCGCCAGATCCGGTGACACCGGGCAGGATGTCCGCGAAGCAACTCACAGGGGTTCAGGGGAACGCATGTCGACACACGAAGCGGTGCGCCACGTCGAGGGCGAGGTCCGGGAGCTGATCCGACGGTCGGGGCTCGATCCCGCGAGCGACGCCAAGGCCGTCCGCCGTCTCGTGCAGGACGCCGTGCAGGACTACGACGAGCGGTCGCTGCACGGGGGCCTGCCCTCGCTGGGCGACCAGCGGCTCGCCGTCCACTCGATCCTCGCAGTCGTGGCCGGCTACGGGCCGCTCCAGCAGTACTTCGACGACCCGACGGTCGAGGAGATCTGGATCAACGAGCCCAGCAAGGTGTTCGTCGCGCGCGGGGGCATCTCCGAGCTCACCCCCACGATCCTCACGGCCGAGGACGTCCGCGACCTGGTGGAGCGCATGCTGAGGAGCAGCGGCCGCCGCGTCGACCTGTCCAGCCCTTTCGTCGACGCGACCCTCGCCGACGGCTCCCGGCTGCACGTCGTCATCCCCGACATCAGCCGGACCCACTGGCAGGTCAACGTCCGCAAGTTCGTCGTCAAGGCCGACCACCTCGACGACCTCGTGCGGCTCGGCACCATGCCTCGCCAGGCGGCCACCTTCCTCGAGGCCGCGGTCGCCAGTGGCCTCAACGTCCTGGTCGCGGGTGGCACGCAGGCCGGCAAGACGACCCTGCTCAACTGCTTGGCGGCGGCGATCCCGCCACGGGAGCGAATCGTCACGTGCGAAGAGGTCTTCGAGCTGAAGATCCCGCAGCGCGACGTCGCGTCCATGCAGTGCCGCCAGCCCAGCCTCGAGGGCACCGGTGAGGTGCCGCTGCGCCGCCTCGTCAAGGAGGCGCTGCGCATGCGCCCCTCACGCATCATCGTGGGGGAGGTGCGCCAGGAGGAGAGCCTCGACCTGCTCATCGCCCTCAACAGCGGCGTGCCCGGCATGTGCACCCTCCACGCCAACAGCGCCCGCGAGGCGGTCACCAAGATGTGCACGCTGCCCCTGCTGGCAGGTGAGAACGTGTCGAGCAGGTTCGTGGTGCCGACTGTGGCGGCGGCCGTCGACCTCGTGGTGCACGTGGCCCTCGAGCGTGACGGCGTCCGCCGGGTGCGCGAGATCGTCGCCGTGCCCGGCCGCGCCGAGGGCGACGTCATAGAGATCGCCGACCTTTTCGTCACGCGTGACGGGGCGCTGAGGCGTGCCGATGGCTTCCCGCCGCACCGAGAGGCGTTCGAGCGGGCGGGCTACGACGTGGCCGCTCTGCTGGGGCAGGTACACCCGTGATCCCGCCGCTGGCTGTCGGGCTGATCCTGGGCGTCGGAACCTTCTTCGTCTACTGGTCCTTCTGGCCGCAGGAGCCGGCGCGGGAGCGCACCCGTCAGGGCGGCTTCACCGCACAGCTGAGAGACCATCTGCACCAGGCCGGCTACGCGTCGCTGACGCCGGTGAACCTCGTGGTCGGGTCGTTCGTCCTGCTCGCCTTCACCTTCGTGCTCGTGGCCGCCCTGACCCGCGTGGTTCCCATCGCGCTCTGCTTCGGGCTGATGGCCGGCGCGTTGCCGATCTCGCTGGTGCGCATGCGAGCGCGCAAGCGCCGCAACAAGCTTCGTGACCTGTGGCCCGACGTCGTCGACAACATCACCTCCGGCGTACGAGCCGGGCTCGCGCTTCCCGAGGCGCTCTCGCAGCTGTCGGTCCGAGGTCCGGCCGAGCTGCGCCCAGCGTTCACGGCGTTCGCCGAGGACTACCGCACCACCGGGCGCTTCCACGACTGCCTCGACCGCCTCAAGGACCGGCTCAGCGACCCCGTCGGCGACCGCATCGTGGAGTCGCTGCGCATCGCGAGGGAGGTCGGCGGCAGCGACCTCGGCAAGCTGCTGCGCACGCTGTCGTCCTTCCTGCGGGAGGACGCGCGCACCCGGGCCGAGCTCGAGACACGCCAGAGCTGGACGATCAACGCAGCGCGGCTCGCTGCCGGTGCGCCGTGGGTCATCCTCGGCCTGCTGGCCCTCAACGGCAGCTCGCTCGAGGCCTACTCCTCGCCGACGGGCTGGGTGGTGCTCGCCGTCGGGGCCGGGCTGTGCGTCATCGCCTACCGGGCGATGGTCTGGATCGGCCGGCTGCCTGAGGAAGAGCGGGTGCTGCGGTGAGCGGCGCGGCTGGAGGCGTCGTGGACCTGCTGCGCGACGGCTGGTCGTGGACCGGTGCGGCGGCGGGGCTGCTCCTGCTCGCCGGTGTCGCTCTCGTGGTTGCGGGCCTTCCCGCGAGCCGACGCCCGACGCTCGACGACCGCCTCGAGCCCTACCTGCGCGACACGCCCCGGCCGTCCAGCCTGCTGTCGCGGCCGGCGCCGGCCCGGGGTCCGTTCGGCTTCGGCGAGCTGCTCGCCCCCTACGTCAGCCGGCTCGGCGCCCGCGTCGGTGCGGTCATGGGCGGTGCGTCGTCCGTCGAACGACGGCAGCTGCGGGCCGGGCGGCCCGCCGACGTCGACCGGTTCCGTGCCGAGCAGGTCATGGCCGGGGCCCTCGGTGGCCTCGCGGGGCTCGTCTTCACCGGGGTCGTGGCGGTGGCGCAGCGCCGGTTCCCCGTCCCGGTCCTCGTGTCGATGGTGCTCGTCGGGGTCTTCGGCGGCATCGCGGTGCGTGACTACCTGCTCACCCGGGCCGCAACGCGTCGCGAGGCTCGCATGCTGACCGAGTTCCCCACTGTCGCAGAGTTGCTCGCGCTCGCGGTGAGCGCGGGGGAGGGGGCGGTCGGTGCGCTCGAGCGCGTTTGCCGGCTGTCTCAGGGTGAGCTGTCCGACGAGCTCAGGCGGTGCCTCGCCGATGCCCGAGCAGGCGCCAACCTGCCCACCGCGCTCCAGGGACTCGCCGACCGCACGGGCCTGATGAGCCTCACCCGCTTCGTCGACGGCATCGTCGTCGCCGTCGAACGCGGCACGCCGCTCGCCGAGGTGCTCCGTGCCCAGGCGCAGGACGTCCGCGAGGACGGCCGGCGCACCCTGATGGAGCAGGGAGGGCGCAAGGAGATCTACATGATGGTCCCGATCGTCTTCCTCACCCTGCCCGTCACCGTGCTCTTCGCGCTCTACCCCGGCCTCAGCTTCCTGCACTTCCGGCTCTGATCACCTCGAGCCCGTGCAACCACCACACCGATCACAGGGAGAAAGACATGAACCGCATCATCGCCGCCCAGGCCCGCGCCCGAACGGCGTTCAACGCCGTGGGCCACCGCATCTCCGGTCCCCGTGACCGTGGTGACGTGCCCGGCTGGGTCCTCATAACGATCATGACCGCGGGGCTGGTCACCGCCCTCTGGGCCATCGCCGGTCCGCAGCTGGGGCAGCTCTTCAGCGACGCCATCTCCGACGTCAAGGGCCCGTGAGCCTGACGGTTCTCGGCACGCTCCCGACCCCGGCGACGCTGGTCGCGCGTGCCGAGCGGCATGCAGGCACGCACGCGCTCCCGCACGCGCGCGCCTTCGCCTCGAGGGACCGGGGCTCCGCCATCCCGGAGTTCGTGATGGTCGCGGCCCTGCTCCTCTTCGTCGCCATGGGGGTCTTCCAGCTCGGCCTCGCGCTCTACGTGCGCAACACCCTCATCTCCGCGGCGTCCGAGGGCGCGCGCTACGGTGCCCGAGCCGATGCCTCGCCCGGCGACGGTGTGGCCCGCACCGAGGCCCTCATCACCAGCTCTCTCAACGGCTCCTTCGCGGTGGACGTGCGAGGGGCACGCACGGTGACCGACTCCGGGGTGCGTGTCGTCGAGGTCCGGGTCACGGCGCCGCTGCCCGTGATCGGGCCCGTCGGCCCCTCCGGCATGCTCACCGTCTCCGGTCGCGCCTTCAGCGAGGAGCAGGTCACCACGGGGGTGTCCCCGTGACGACTGCCGAACGCCTGCTCGCTCGGGCAGCACGGTGCGGCGCCCGGCGCGATCACCCACGCGTCGGCGCCGACGACGGTCGGGCCATCATCGAGTTCATCTTCCTCGGGATCCTGCTCCTGCTGCCGCTGACCTACCTCGTCCTCACGGCTGCCCGCATCCAGGCGGCGTCGTTCTCGGCCTCGCTCGCCGGGCGCGAGGCCGGCCGTGCCTTCGTGACCGCGCAGTCCGACGACGAGGGCCTGGTCCGGGCCCGTGCAGCGGCGGCCCTGGCCTTCGGGGACTTCTCGTTCGACCAGGGGGCCGCGGTCGCCGTGACGTGCGACGGCCAGCCGTGCCTGCGTCCGGAGGGCAGCGTCACCTCCGTCGCCACCATCGAGGTCCAGCTGCCCCTGGTGCCTGACTTCATCGCCGACCACGTCCCCTCGTCAGTGACGGTCACCTCGACGCACGTCGCGTCCGTCGACAGGTTCGTGGCGCGATGACCCTTGCGTATGCCGCCGGGCGCGCAGGCGCCTGCCCCGCCCCCCGCCGCGTCCTCCGTCGCGTCCTCCGGCGCCTTCGCCCACCCGGTGCGGCGGACGAGGGGCAGATCGGCGTCCTCGTCCTCGGGCTCTTCGTCCTCGTGACGCTCCTCGTCCTTGGCGCCGTCGACGTCACCGCCGCGCAGCTGGCCCGGATGCGCCTGCTCGACACCGCCGACGCGGCAGCTCTCGACGCCGCGGACGCCCTCGACGAGCGCGTGGCTTACGAGGAGGGAGTGCTCGACCGGCTCGCGATCACCGACGGGTCCGTGTCACGGGCGGCTCGCGACCACCTCGCTCGCACGCCGTTGCCCCCGGGCATCACGTCGTGGGCCGTCGTGCCCGACACCGGCACCTCCGACGGCGCCACCGCCGTGGTGACCCTCCAGGGCACCGCCACCCTGCCCATGAGCGGGTGGGTCCTCGAGTCCCTCGGCGGCAGCGTGACGATCACCGTCACCTCCCGGGCACGCGCCCCGCTCGGCTGAGGCTCCAGACGTAGCTGGGTCTCCCGACGTAAAGGGGCAGTTCTCGCAAAACGGACTCACGGGCGTGCTTCTGGCCGTAGCCTCCGAGTCGACGCCCGCGCCGTGCCCAGCACGTCCAAGGTCGGCCGGTGCGGTGCGTCAGGACAGGGATCCGTGGCGCCGCCCATCGGGCGGCGCCACTGGCATGCGACGCGGCCGCCGAGCCGCCCGGGTGAAGGAAGCACATGCACGCGTACGTCAAGAAGGCCGTCGTCGCGGCCACCGGCCTCGGCCTCGCCGTGGCAGCCCCGATCGCCGCCGCCGGCTCGGCCCAGGCCCTGCCCGCGATCATGATCTACAAGGTCCAGTACAACTCGCCGGGGTCCGACACCGGCAGCAACACGAGCCTGAACGCGGAGTACGTCGTCATCAAGAACACGACGCGCACCGACCGGTCGCTCACCGGCTGGACGCTGCGCGACAAGACGGGCTACACGTTCAAGTTCCCCGCCTTCACGCTCAAGGCGGGCGCCACCGTGACGGTGCACACGGGCCGTGGCACCGCCACGGCGACCAACCGCTACTTCGGCTACACCTGGTACGTCTGGAACAACTCCGGCGACACCGCCTACCTCCGGACGGCCGCCGGCACGACGGTCCACACCTGCTCGTGGGGCAGCTCGGGCAGCGCGAAGTACTGCTGACGATCCCAACCCCCCGACGAAAGGCCCAGCCCGCTTGCGCGGGGTGGGCCTTTCCTCGTTCCAGTCCCGGCCGCCCTGTCCACCGAAAGGCCCGCAAAGGTCAAGAGATCGTCAAAAATGCCTCACGCAAGGACGAAGTCGATAATTTGGACAAACAGCGCCACCCCCCGGCGCACGCGGCGTTCACGGAGCAGGAGCACGGACATGAAGCGAATCGTCCTTGTCGCACTCGCGACGGCCGGAGCAGCAGGCATCGCACTCGGTGCAGCCGCCCCCTCGCAGGCCGCCAAGCCGGCCCCGGCCGCCCCCACCGCGGCGTACCTCGGCCGGTGGGCCACGCAGGCCGTCGTCTACGACTCGACCGGTGGCGGCAACTGGTTCCGCATCGCCGAGGCGGTGAGCGAGTGGCGCACCTCCGGGTGGAACGTCGTGACGACGAGCGACCCAGCCGCGGCGAACATCACCGTCGTCGCCCAGGACTCCTCGATCTTCGGGGCGATCGGCGACGCGAGCCCGTCGAGCAGTGGTGGCGTCATCACGTCCTGCGTCGTGCACCTCTCGCCCTCGTGGGCCACGCTCAAGGGCGGCCAGCAGCTGGCCATCCACGAGCTCGGTCACTGCGGGGGTCTGCCCCACTCCAGCTCGAGCAAGAGCGCGATGTACGCGTACACCAGCTCCTCCTCGACCCTGTCCAGCCCGACCCGGGACGACCTCAGGTGGATGGCCGGCAACTACAAGTAGGCCGCCCCTCCGGCGACACGACGAGGGGCCCACGGCAGTCCGCCGTGGGCCCCTCGTCGTGACGGGCACCGGCCAGGAGGCCGTACGCCGTCAGGGCGTCACGGCGTCAGCGCCGTGAGGTACGCGTGCTGGAACCGGAACTGACGCATCGTCGCGTCCTTGTACTGGTCAGAGCCGGACTCGAAGTTGACGTACAGCCAGTCGCTGACCGGCCCGGCAGCGCCGCGCGGCACGTTGACGATGCCCTCGCTCATCGGGGGGATCTCGATCGGGCGACCGTAGGTGCTCGAGCCGATCTTGCGGAACTTCAGGCGGCTGTAGCAGTTTCGGCCGTACGAGGTGCTGAAGATGTAGTGCCCGTCGGCGACGACGGCGCCCTGCACCCGCGTCGGGGTGCTGATCGCCACTGGCGTGCCGGTCGGGGCCTGCGTCGAGGTCAGCCGGTAGCGCCACATCGTCGAGCTCCCGTTGAGGGCGTCGCTGAAGGTGCCGACGTAGAGGTAGCCGCCCGAGGCGGTGTTGTACGAGCTGGCCTTGACCGACCAGGAGCCGTTCGTCTTCAGGGCGGTGTTGTGGGGGGCGAGCTCGAGCGCCCGCAGCGAGAAGCGGAAGAGGTTCCTGCCGTTGGAGCTCGTGGAGAGCAGCAGGCTGCCGCCGGCGACGGAGACCCCACCCATGTGGCCCTCGATCTGCGCGCCGTTGGAGTACTGCACGAAGACCTTCTTGACGAGGGCGCCCGTCGAGCGGTTCTTCACCGCGAGGATGTTCTTGCCCGGCAGCCACGTGTCGTCGCTCAGCGAGGTGATGAGCCAGTCCTTGGCGGGCCAGTACGCCAGGCCCTGTGACACGTAGTCGGTGTTCGTGTAGGGGATGGTCGTCCCCTCGTCGAAGTTGTTGTTGAACCACGTCAGTCCCAGCCGCGGTGGACACACGACCGCGGCCTCGGACGCCGTGGACGTGACCACTCCCATCGGAGCGACGAGCCCGACGACCGCGATGAGCCGCACGAGCGCAGAACGAATGCGCATACCCCTGTCCTTCCCCTGTTTTCCCCTGCTCTGCCGAGTGGCCTGATGCTCACCCGGTGTGCGCATCCTGACCCACCGGGGCGCCGGTGGCAATGGGCAGGACTACCCGTGTCGCCGGCGCCCCGCGAATGCGTCATGACGCATTCAGGAACGTCATCACCGCGTCGTCCCAGCGGCCGCGGTCGCTGTTCCACGACTCCGCGTGCAGCGCCCCGGGGAACTCGACGAGCGTGACGAGGTCGGGGCGGGCGTCGCGCAGCCGCCGCTGGGTGGACGGCGGCACGGTCGGGTCCGCGGACCCCTGCGTCACCAGGGCCGGCACGTCGAGCCAGCCCGTGTCGTCCAGGTAGTCGACGGCGCCCCAGTCGATCCCGTAGCGCAGCGAGGCGATCCGCTCGGCCGACCACAGCAGGGTCCCGGGCACCGCGTAGCCTCCCGGCAGCGCCGCGCGCGCGCCGAAGGCGACGACCTCGCCGAGCGAGAGCATGGGGCAGTCGAGGACGATGCGCGAGACGGCCGAGCGCCGGCCGGACTGCTCGAGGAACGCCGCGACGACGGCACCTCCCATCGACTGGCCCGCGAGCACGACCCGCGTGGCACCGTGCGCCTGCACCCACGCGACGGCTGCGTCGAGGTCGCGCCACTCGGTCGCGCCGTACTGCAGTCGACCCGAGGGATCGGCCGGAGCGGCGGCGTCGTTGCGGTAGCTGATGACGAGCACGGGCAGCCCGGCCCGGTGCGCGGCCTCGGCGAAGCGCAGGCCGTCGAGACGGGTGCCGTTCTGGCCGTGCACGAAGACGGCCGCCGTCCCCGCGACGGCGTCACCGGCAGCGCCGGCGTCCGCCGCGATCCACCAGGCCGGCATACCGGCGACGGTGACCTCACTGAGGGTGAGACCGAGCTCCTTCGACGGGTCGGCGACGAAGTACGCGCGCTCGACCGCCGCGCCCGCGCCGGGCTTCGGCGCGACTCCCGTCACGACCTCGAGGGTGCGGGTGACGGTGCCGTCGGCGTTGACGGTGGCCGGGCCGATGTGACCGGCCCCGCCGTCCCACGCCATGCCGTAGGACGCCACGGCCTCGAAGTTGGAGGCGGCGTCGACGCCCCGCGCCAGGGTGACGCGGTCGCCGTCGACCGCCGTGACGCGTACGTCGTCGTGGGCCGGCGACATGGTGCCCGGCGTCGCGGCAAGGGCCTGGCTCTCGATGCGGCCGGCGAAGTACCAGCCTCCGGCGGCGTGCACGACGAGCAGGAGGGCGGCGAGTCCCGCGAGCCACCAGCGGAGCCGGTGCGGACGACGTCTGCGGGATGTCGTTGCTGCGACGTCGGTTCGTGGCCTGTCGGGCGCGGACCGGATGGTCATGACGCCCACCTCCTCCGCGTCCGTCCGGGACGATACGTGCGCGGGGACGTCGGACGCTCAGCCGTTCCCATCCGACTCTCGTCCCGCCACAGCGCACGGGTCAGAGGACAACGTCCCGCGCCGCCTGTGGCGTCGCTCACCAGTCCCGGCCGCACCGGCCACCGCAGCACCCGTGCACGGCGCGGCCCGTGCTGCCGTAGGCTGTTGGATCGTGGCTGTTGACTTCACGCAAGAGATCAAGGAACTGCGCGCGACGATGGATTCCGTGCGTGGGGTCACCGACCTCGACGCCCTCGGCGTGGCCATCGCCGATCTGGAGAAGCAGGCCTCCGCCCCCGACCTGTGGGACGACCCCGACAAGGCTCAGCAGGTGACGAGCGCGCTGTCTCGCGCCAACTCCGAGCGTGACCGTGTCGTCAACATGGACGCGCGCATCGAGGACCTCGAGACGCTCGTCGAGATGGGCCAGGAGGAGGCCGACCAGGCCACCCTCGACGAGGCCGAGCGTGAGCTCGACGCGCTGCGCAAGGACGTCGGCGAGCTCGAGGTGCGCACCCTGCTGTCGGGGGAGTACGACGAGCGCGAGGCGGTCGTGACGATCCGCGCCGGCGCCGGCGGCGTCGACGCCGCCGACTTCGCCGAGATGCTCATGCGGATGTACCTACGCTGGGCCGAGCGCCACGGCTACCCGACCAAGGTCATGGACACCTCGTACGCCGAGGAGGCCGGCCTCAAGTCCGCCACCTTCGAGGTCAACGTGCCGTACGCGTTCGGCCACCTCTCGGTCGAGGGCGGCACGCACCGCCTGGTGCGCATCAGCCCCTTCGACAACCAGGGCCGCCGCCAGACGAGCTTCGCCGCAGTAGAGGTCATCCCGCTCATCGAGAGCGACGACTCCATCGAGATCCCCGAGAACGAGCTGAAGATCGACGTCTTCCGTTCGAGCGGCCCCGGCGGCCAGAGCGTCAACACGACCGACTCGGCCGTGCGCATGACCCACCTGCCGACCGGCATCGTCGTGTCGATGCAGAACGAGAAGAGCCAGATCCAGAACCGCGCCGCCGCCCTGCGCGTGCTCCAGTCGCGCCTGCTCCTCCAGCGCAAGGCCGAGGAGGCGGCGGTGAAGAAGGAGATGGCCGGCGACGTCAAGGCGAGCTGGGGCGACCAGATGCGCTCGTACGTCCTCAACCCGTACCAGATGGTCAAGGACCTGCGCACCGAGTTCGAGACCGGCAACCCGGCAGCGGTCTTCGACGGTGACATCGACGGTTTCATCGAGGCCGGCATCCGCTGGCAGATCGGCCAGAACCGGCGCCAGGGCTGACGTCCCGGGCCTGCGGTCCGAAGTCGCGTTTCGGCGGGCGGGAGTCCCTCATCACTCGTAGGGTCGCGTCATCGGCTCCACCCGAGAGGCTCCACCCATGTCTTCCCTCCACGTCCTCCGGCGCGCCCTGACGACCCTGGTCGCGGCCGCCGCCACCGTCCTCGTCACCGTCGGTCCCGCGTCTGCGGCCCCAGCGGCCCCAGCGGCAACGAGCGCCGCCGCCCCGAGCGCGGTCGCCGCCACCTCCGCGCCGTGCTCCAGCGTGCGCCAGATCGGCGACAAGAAGGTCGTCGCCGACCTCGGCATCTCCGCCTTCACGGTGCGCCAGTACATCGGCTGGTGCCGCGATGCCGGCGGCTCGACCTGGATGAACTTCGCCTCCGTCTACGTGTGGGACCAGTACCACGCGCGGGGCACGGCCTACCGCTCGATGGTCGGGGTCGCCGTGCGCGGCGAGCCCGACACTCGCGGGTTCACCACGGGTGCGCTGCGACAGCAGCTGAGCTACTCCGTCCCGGTGCGCACCACCGCGCTGTGCACCCAGGGCTGGGGCAAGCTGGCGCGCTCCGGCGCGGAGTCCGCGCAGGGCCTCACCACCCTCGTCTGCTGACTGCCGGACGGCGCCCGGCCGCCACGCCGGGGCTGCCGGTTTTCCACGGGTTTCGCCGCCGCGGCCCGTAGCCTCGGAGACGGTCCTGCGCTCCCGCCCACGTATGCCGTCCACGCTTGCCGTCGACGTATGCCGCCCGGGTGGCCGCCCAGCCCGACCGCTGTCCCGCTGCAGTCCAGTACGAGTCGAGGCCCGACGCATGATCCTCTTCGAGAACGTGACGAAGACCTACCCCCGCACGACCCGTCCGGCGCTCGACGACGTCAGCCTCGAGATCCCGCGGGGCGAGTTCGCCTTCGTGGTGGGCACGTCCGGCTCGGGCAAGTCGACCCTCATGCAGCTCGTCATGAAGGAGCAGGACGCCACGCGCGGCCGCATCCTCGTCGCCGGTCGCGAGCTCGACCGGCTCCCCGAGCGCAAGGTCCCGGCGCTGCGCCGCGAGATCGGCTGCGTCTTCCAGGACTTCCGGCTGCTGCCCAACAAGACGGTGTTCCAGAACGTCGCCTACGCCCTGCAGGTGCTCGGCAGCAGCCGCGCGCGCATCCGCCAGACGGTGCCCGAGACGCTCGAGCTCGTCGGCCTCGCCGGCATGGAGAAGCGACTGCCGCACCAGCTGTCCGGCGGCGAGCAGCAGCGGGTCGCGATCGCCCGCGCCTTCGTCAACCGGCCGCCGGTCCTGCTCGCCGACGAGCCCACGGGCAACCTCGACCCCGACACGAGCCTCGGAATCGTGCAGCTGCTCGACCGCATCAACCGCACGGGCACCACGGTCGTCATGGCCACGCACGACACGGTCACCGTCAACGCCATGCGCAAGCGCGTCATCCGGCTCGACCGCGGCGTGCTCGTCAGCGACATGGAGGCCGGCGACTACACGACCGGGTCGATCCCGCGCGTCCGGCTCGACGAGCCGGACGAGGCGCCCCGCCCGCTCGGTGCCGACACCCCGGACGTCGCCGACGGCTTCGACGACGCCGACCCGACGGCATACGGCGACGGGGATGCAGGGGCCGAGGTCGACTCCGACGCCCTGCCGCCCATCGGCCGCGACGCCGACGAGCCGCGCCCTCGTGGAGGGATCTTCAAGCGGCACAAGGCCGTCCAGACGAGCGACCGCTGACCGCGAGACGGAGCCAGACACACCATGCGATTCCAGTTCCTCCTCGGCGAGATCGGCAACGGCCTGCGGCGCAACCTGTCGATGGCGGTCTCCGTCGTCATCGTCACGATGATCTCGATGTACCTGCTGGGGCTCGGTCTCATGGGCCAGCGGCAGGTCGACACCATGAAGGACTACTGGTACGACCGCGTCCAGGTCACCGTCCTGCTCTGCGCGGAGAAGACCCGCTTCACCAACTGCGCGGGTGAGCCGACCACCGAGGCCCAGCGCGAGGCGATCAAGGCCGAGCTCGAAGCGCTCAAGCCGACGGTGAAGGAGGTCTACTACGAGTCGCGCGACGAGGCGTACGAGCGGTTCAAGCAGACCTACAAGAACTCGCCGCTCGCCCGGGCGGGGGAGTCGTACTTCGCCGACTCGTACCGCGTGAACCTCAACGACGCCGGCAAGTTCGACGTCGTCGCCAGCTCGATCAAGGGCATGCCCGGCGTTGCCGACGTGCAGGACCAGAAGAAGCTGCTCGAGAAGTTCTTCACCTTCATGAACACCGTCTCGTGGGCGGCCATCGCGCTCTCGTCGCTCATGGTGCTCGCGGCCGTCATGCTCATCTCAACGACGATCCGGCAGACGGCGTTCAGCCGGAGACGCGAGACCGGCATCATGCGCCTCGTCGGTGCCTCGAACTTCACGATCCGCTTCCCGTTCGTCATGGAGACGGTGCTCTCCAGCGTGCTCGGGGCCGTGCTCGCGATGGGCATGCTCTGGGCGACGGTGCGCTACGGCGTCGTCGGCTTCCTCAGCCAGACCCTCACCGACACCGCCTTCATCGGCGTGGCCGACGTCTACTACGTCGCGCCGTTCGTCGTGCTGGGCGTCGTCGTGCTGTCGAGCCTCACGTCGTGGGTCACGCTGCGTCGCTACCTGCGCGTCTGACGCATTCCCCGTCGCCGCCGCGGGCGAACCGGCACAATCGTGCCGAACCCTCCCCAACTCCAGTGGCGTGTGGTACCAATGACACGTATGTGGCTCATGAGGCGTGATTCCCAGCGCAGGCCCGCGACCGCTCTGACGGCCGCCGGCCTCGTCGTCGCGTGCACCGTCTCGGTCGGCACCGGCCTCGCCGCACGCGCCGACTCGGTCTCGGACCAGAAGAAGCGCAACGACAAGCGGATCGCCGCGCTCGGGCAGCAGCTCGAGGGCACCAACGCCGCCCTCGCCCGGGCCTACGTCAACCTCGAGCGCACCAACGCCGCCCTCCCGATCGCCCAGCAGCGGGTCGCCTCCGCCCAAGCCACCCAGGCACGTGCGCAGGCTGCGCAGGTCGCGGCCGAGGCCACCGAGGCACGCGCCATCGCCGCCGAGGCCAGTGCGCGCGCCCACAACGAGGAGGTGGCCCAGAAGCTCGCGGTCGCCCAGGCCAACGAGCAGCGCGCCAAGGAGCGCCTCGCCAAGAGCGCGACCGACCTCGTCTCCAGCCAGGACGCCCTCGACTCCTACGCGGCCGAGGTCTTCCAGGGCTCGAGCCAGGAGTCCCAGCTCGGCATGGTCTTCGGCTCGACGTCGCCGCAGGACTTCGCCGACCGCCTCGTGATGGCCGACACCGCCAGCGCCGTCGCGAGCGACACCATCGACAAGCTCGCCGCCATGACGGCCGACAACACCTCGACCCGCTCGTACCTCACGTCGGTGCGCGGCGAGATCGCCGAGCTCAAGCGCCAGGCCGAGGCAGCCCTGCGCAGCGCTGAGGCTGCTGCCGCCGCCGCGACCGACGCCAAGAACCAGGCGATCGTCGCCAAGAACAACGCCATCACCGCCGCCCAGAACGCGGCCGCGGCCAAGACCCAGCTCGACCAGCTCAAGTCGAAGCAGTCCACCTACGCCGCCGACCTCGCGGTGCAGCGCAAGAGCGAGGCGGCCGAGCTGTCCGCAGCCCGTGCCGAGTCCGCGCGCCTGCAGGCCATCCTCGTCGAGCGCGCCCGCAAGGCCCGCATCGCCGAGCAGAAGCGGCTGGCCAAGCTGCGCGCCGAGCGGGCCGCCAAGATCCGAGCCGAGCGAGCCAAGGCTGCGGCCGCGAAGAAGCGCGGTCAGGTCTACGTGCCCAAGACGCCGCCGCCCGTGCAGAACACCGACAACACGCCGTCGAACTACCTGACCTACCCGGCCAACGGCCCGACGACCTCCGGCTTCGGCATGCGCTGGCACCCGGTGCTGCAGAAGTGGATGCTCCACGACGGCCTCGACTGGGGCATCGCCTGCGGCACCCCGGTGTATGCCGCCGCGCCGGGTGAGGTCATCCGCGCCGGCTGGCGTGCGAGCGGATGGGGCAACCAGGTCCTCATCGACCACGGCATCCACCGGGGCGTCGACCTCGTCACGAGCTACAACCACCTGTCGAGCATCGTGAAGTTCGGCGGCAGCGTGCAGCGTGGCCAGCTCATCGGCTACTCGGGCACCACCGGCTACTCGACCGGCTGCCACCTGCACTTCGGCACCTACGAGGACGGCACCCCGGTCAACCCCCGCCGCTGGCTCTGACGGCTCGCCTCAGGCCCGGCGAAACCCGCTCTGAGAAGAGCAGCCCTTCGGGGTAGCGTTGGTGCGCCCACCGCGCCCCGCGGCGGAGCAGAACCGCGCAGCCGCAGTCGGAAGGACGGTCCGGTGCCCAAGGAGAAGGGGCGGTCGCTCGTCGCGAGCAACCGCAAGGCCCGACACGACTACCTCATCGACGACACCTTCGAGGCCGGCATCGTGCTGTCCGGCACCGAGGTCAAGGCGCTGCGCATGGGGCGCGCCTCGCTCGTCGACGGCTTCGCGATGTTCACCGGTGACGAGCTCTACCTGGAGAACGTCCACATCCCCGAGTACCTCAACGGCACGTGGAACAACCACGCCCCGCGCCGCAAGCGCAAGCTGCTCCTGCACCGCGCCGAGCTCGAGAAGATCGCGCAGAAGACGCGCGAGAGCGGCCGCACCATCGTGCCGCTCTCGCTGTACTTCAAGGACGGCCGTGCCAAGGTCGAGATCGCGATCGCGACCGGCAAGAAGGAGTACGACAAGCGGCACGCCCTGCGCGAGCGGCAGGACCGTCGCGAGGCCGACCGCGCCATGAGCGCGGCCAACCGGCGTCGCTGACCAGCCCGGAACCTCACGCACCCGGGCAGCGTCCGGTGTCAGGATGCAGGGACGACGACTGGAGGGACCCTGATGATCGGATCGAGCGTGCGGCGCGGCAGGCGCCTCGGCGTGCTGGCCGTGCTCCTCGCGGCCGCGGTGCTGCTGGCCGGCCCGGGGGTCGCCGCGCACGCTGCCACCGACGAGGGGATGGACTCCTACGCCGCCGTCTACGACCTCCAGCCCGACGGGAGCATGAAGGTCACCGAGACGATCACGTGGCGCTTCCCGAGTGGTGCCGAGAAGCACGGCATCTTCCGCAACATCGTCGTGCGGATGGGCTGGAACGACGAGGAGGACCGCTACCGCTACTTCGACCTCACCGACGTCGACGTCTCGAGCCCGAGCGGCGCCCCCGACGCCTTCCGCGTGAGCGACAACGGGGCCTCCAAGGAGATCCGCATCGGGTCGGCCGACGAGTTCACGAGCGGCACCCAGGTCTACGAGATCCACTACACGCTGCACGACGTGCTGAACCCCATCACCGCCGACGGCCGGCCGGCCACGGGCACGGCCCCGGCCGACACCATCGAGCTCTACTACAACGTCTTCGGCGCCAACGAGATGACCGAGCGCGACCGGGTGTCGGTCACCGTCAACGCCCCGGCCGGGTCGACGAGGGTCGCCTGCTACCAGGGCGTCACGCGCTCCGACACCCCGTGCCAGGCCACGTCCGGCGAACCGGCGAGGTTCTCGGCGCAGGGCCTCACGTCGGGTGAGGCCATGTCCGTCCTCGCGTCCTACCCGGCGTCGGCCTTCGGCGACGTACGGCCCGACGTGCGGCAGGGCAGCTCGGGCTCGTCGGTCGGGTCGGCCGCGGCGCCCGCCGCCAACGCCGCCGCCTGGCTCGGTGGCATCGGCGCCCCCGTGCTGGCGCTGGCCGTCATGGGCACCCTCGTGTGGACCCGTGGCCGTGACGAGCGCTACGCCGACGTCACCCCGGGCCTGTCGCCGTCCTTCGGCACCGGGGCCGCCGGCGACGGCACACCGGCCGCCCCCACCGTGCGCGGCGGGTCCACCACGGTGGCCGTGCAGTTCCAGCCGCCCAGGGGCGTGCAGCCCGGCATGGTCGGCACCATTCTCGACGAGACCGCCAACCCCATCGACGTCTCCGCGACGCTGATCGACCTCGCCGTGCGCGGCTTCCTGCGCATCGAGGAGAACGACTCCGGCGGCATGTTCAGCCGCACCGACTGGACGCTCACCCGGCTCACGCCGCCGGCCGCCGAGCGACTTCTGCCCTACGAGCGCCAGCTGCTCGACGGCGTCTTCTCCAGCCGCGGCGACACGGTCCGCCTGTCCGAGCTGAAGAACACGTTCGCCAGCACCCTCAAGCGCATCCAGTCCGAGATGTACCAGGAGGTCGTCACCCGCGGCTGGTTCCGGTCCTCGCCGCAGACGCAGCGCGGCGTCTGGCAGGGCCTCGGACTCGTCCTCGCGGTGCTCGGCGGCCTCGTCCTCTTCTACGGTCGCCCCGCCCTCAGCGCCCTCCTCGGCGGTGGCTTCACCGGCGGCATCGCGCTCGGGATCGGCCTCGTGCTGTCGGGCCTCATCGTCTGGTTCCTCGGCGGCCGCATGGCCGCCAAGACGGCCGAGGGGTCGGCCGTGCTCGCGCAGTCGCTGGGCTTCAAGGAGTACCTCACGACCGCCGAGGCGGGGCAGATCGAGTTCGAGGAGGCGAGCAACATCTTCAGCCGCTACCTCCCGTATGCCGTCGTGTTCGGTGTGGCCGACCGGTGGGCCAAGACGTTCGCAGACGTCGCGAAGGCGGCCGAGGCCGCGAACCAGCCCCTCATCATGCCGACCTGGTACGTCTGGAGCGGCAACGCGTTCCCCGACTTCACGAGCATCGCCGACGGGGTCGACTCGTTCTCCACGACCTCCACGGGCACGTTCACGTCGACGCCGGGATCGTCCGGCTCGTCAGGCTTCTCCGGCGGTGGCGGCTTCTCCGGCGGCGGTGGTGGCGGCTCGTCGTCCGGCTCCTGGTAGCTCGGTCCGAGCAGAGGCTCCCCGGCGGCCCGCACGTCCCGACGCGAGGGCGAGCAGCGCGCCGATGCCCGCCACGACGCCGCAGAGGGGCCAGATCAGTCTCGGCTGGGCGGCGTACACGATCCCGCCGAGCGGCGGCCACCCCGACCCCGAGCCGGGTGAAGCCGAAGACGACGAAGCCGGCGGCCACGAGCACGTAGCCCGTGGCGATGAACGGGAGCGCGGCGCGACCGCGTCGTACGCGCCACGCTCTTCCCGATCCCCGACGTCACGGGTTCGGTCGGCGACGCCATCGAGATTGTCCGTGCCCTCCGGCACGAGGGCGACGGCGATGCCGCTAGCGCACGCGGCTGAGCCGGCCGGTCCTGCCTTCCCCGAGCTCGGTGCGGTAGGCCAGCACGTCGTCGCCGAGGACGAACAGCTCCCCGTCCCCACGGGGCACGCACTCGGGCGCGCTGCCGGGCGCGTACGACGGGATCGCGAACTCGAAGACGGGCCCGTCGCTGACGTGCAGGAGCTGGAGGGTGCCGACGCACGCCGGGTCGGCGGTCGACAGGGTGCCGCAGTCTGCACCCTCGCTGCACGAGTCCGTGACGACGAGGGTCATCGGGGTGCGCTGGTCGCCCAGCCGCGCCACGCCGGTCCAGGTGCCCGTCAGCTGCTCGAGCGCAGCGGCCCTGGGTGGCGGCACCGGCGCGGGCGCGGGGGTCAGGAGAGCGTCATCGGCCTCGACCCCTGGCCTCGAGATGGTGCCGGCCCCCGACGTCGACACGACGGCCGCGAGGTCCCGGCCGGTGGCCGGAGGCGGCAGCAGGCGGGTCAGCACGTTCACCCCGCCCGTGATGGCGAGCGCGCACAGCGCCATGACGAGCGCCCATCCGGCCGCGCTGAGTCCGCGTCCGCGGCCCGAGCCGGCCGCGGGCCTTCTCGGCTCCTGAAGACCGATCATCACGCACCTGCCCAGACGTCCCGACCGTTCGAGCGTACCCACGCCCGGACGGCCCCCACAGGAGAACGCCGGGTATGCCCGCCCTGGAGATCCGGCTCAGCCGATGACGACCAGCAGGTCGCCCCCCTCGACCTGCTGGTGCGTGCCGATCGCCAGACGCGAGACCGTGCCGCCGGTGGGGCTGGTGATGTTCGCCTCCATCTTCATCGCCTCGATGGTGGCCACGACGCCTCCCGGTTCGACGGTGTCGCCCTCGGCGACGGCGAGCGTGACGACCCCGGCGAACGGCGCCGCCACCTGGCCCTTCGCACCGGGGTCGGCCTTCTCGGCCGACTTCACGTCGGCCTCGACCGACCGGTCGCGCACCTGGATGGGGCGGAACTGACCGTTGAGGGTGCACATGACGGTGCGCATGCCCTTGGAGTCGGCCTCACCGACCGACTGCACGCCGATGAGCAGCCGCTTGCCCTGCTCGATCTCGACCTCGTACTCCTCGCCCTGCTCGAGGCCGTGGAGGAACAGGGCGGTGCCGAGCACGGAGAGGTCGCCGTAGGACTCGCGCGAGCGCTCGAACTCCGACGTCGGTCCGGGGAAGAGCAGCTGGTTGAGGGTGCGTCGCGGCGTCTCGGCGAGCGCGACCTCCTGCTCGGGTGTCAGCTCCGTCAGGCGCGGCCTCGACCGGCGCCCGGCCAGGGCCTTGGTGCGGAACGGCTCGGGCCAGCCTCCGGGCGGGTCGCCCAGCTCGCCGTTGAGGAAGCCGATGACCGAGTCGGGGATGTCGAAACGCTGGGGGTCGTCCTCGAAGTCCTTCGGGTCGGCCCCGGCACCCACGAGGGCGAGCGCGAGGTCGCCGACGACCTTCGAGCTGGGCGTCACCTTGACGATGTTGCCGAGGATCCGGTTCGCGGCGGCATACATGTCCTCGACGGCCTCGAAGCGGTCGCCGAGCCCCAGCGCGATGGCCTGCTGGCGCAGGTTGCTCAGCTGCCCGCCGGGGATCTCGTGGAAGTACACGCGGCCGGTGGGGGAGTCGAGACCCGACTCGAACGGTTTGTAGACGTGGCGCACCGCCTCCCAGTAGGGCTCGAGCGCGAAGACGTGCTCGATGTCGAGCCCGGTGGGCCGTGCGGTGTCGTCGGTGGCCGCGACGAGGGCCGAGAGCGACGGCTGGCTGGTCGTGCCGGCCATGGTGGCCGTCGCGGCGTCGACCGCGTCGACCCCGGCCTCGATGGCGGCGAGCAGCGTGCCGACCTGGCCGCCGGCGGTGTCGTGGGTGTGCAGGTGCACCGGCAGGTCGAACCGCTCGCGCAGGGCGGCGACCAGGCGGGCGGCCGCCGGGGCGCGCAGCAGCCCGGCCATGTCCTTGATGGCGAGCACGTGGGCGCCGGTGTCGACGATCTGCTCGGCGAGGCGAAGGTAGTAGTCGAGCGTGTAGAGCCGCTCTCCCGGCGACATGAGGTTGCCGGTGTAGCAGAGCGCGACCTCGGCGACGGCCGTGCCGGTGCCGAGCACCGCCTCGACGGCCGGCCGCATCTGCGACACGTCGTTGAGGGAGTCGAAGATGCGGAAGATGTCGAGCCCGGTCGCCGCCGCCTCGCGCACGAAGGCGTCGGTGACGGCCGTCGGGTAGGGCGTGTAGCCGACCGTGTTGCGCCCGCGCAGCAGCATCTGAAGGGGGATGTTGGGCATCGCCTCGCGCAGCGCCGCAAGGCGTTCCCACGGGTCCTCGGCGAGGAAGCGCAGGGCGACGTCGTAGGTGGCTCCGCCCCAGGCCTCCATCGACAGCAGCTGTGGCGTCAGGTGCGCGACGTGCCGGGCGACGTGGAGCAGGTCGCGGGTGCGCATGCGCGTCGCGAGCAGCGACTGGTGGGCGTCGCGGAAGGTCGTGTCGGTGACCGCCACGTCGTTCGCCTCGCGCAGCGCCCGGGCGAAGGCCTCCGGGCCGTCGGCGACGAGCCGGTCGCGCGAACCGGGCGGCAGCGGTGCGTCGGGAAGCTGGGGGAGCTTGTGCCGCGGTCGGATCCGCGTCGTGACGGGACCGTTCGGCTGGTTCACCGTGACGTCCGCGAGGTAGGTCAGCAGCTTGGTGGCGCGGTCGGCGCCGACGCGCGCGGCCAGCAGCTCGGGGCGCTGGTCGATGAACGTCGTCGTGGCCAGCCCCTGCTGGAACACCGGGTCGCCGAGCACCGCCTCGAGGAAGGGGATGTTCGTCGAGACGCCGCGGATGCGGAACTCCGCCAGCGCACGCTGGGCGCGTCGCACGGCGATGGGGAACGTCATGCCGCGGCAGGTGAGCTTGACGAGCATCGAGTCGAAGTGCGCGCTGACCTCCGCCCCGACGAAGACGGTGCCGCCGTCGAGGCGCACGCCGCTGCCGCCGGCCGAGCGGTAGACGGTGATGGTGCCCGCGTCGGGACGGAAACCGTTGGCGGGGTCCTCGGTCGTGATGCGGCACTGCAGCGCGAAGCCCTTGGTGCGGATGTCGTCCTGCCGCAGCCCCAGCGTCTCGAAGCTCTCGCCCGACGCGATCTGCATCTGGGTGACGACGAGGTCGATGTCGGTCACCTCTTCGGTGACGGTGTGCTCGACCTGGATGCGGGGGTTCATCTCGATGAAGACGTAGCGGCCGTCCTCACCGAGGAGGAACTCCACGGTGCCGGCGTTGACGTAGCCGATGGAGCGTGCGAAGGCGACGGCGTCGGCGCACATCCTCTCGCGGATGGCGGGGTCGAGGTTGGGCGCCGGAGCGATCTCGACGACCTTCTGGTGCCGCCGCTGGAGCGAGCAGTCGCGCTCGTAGAGGTGCACGGTCTCGCCGGTGCCGTCGGCGAGCACCTGGACCTCGATGTGGCGCGGGTTGACGACCGCTTCCTCGAGGTAGAGCGTCGGGTCGCCGAACGCCGACTCGGCCTCGCGCTGGGCGGCCTCCAAGGCGTCGCGCAGCGTCTCCCGGCCCTCGACGCGCCGCATGCCGCGGCCACCGCCGCCGCTCACGGCCTTGACGAAGACGGGGAAGCCGATCTCGTCGGCCGACCGCTCGAGCGCGTCGAGGTCGGTGCCCGGCTCGGAGCCGCGCAGGGTGGGCAGCCCCGCCTCGCGGGCGGCCGCGATGGCACGCGCCTTGTTGCCGGTCAGGTGCAGCACCGCGGCGGGCGGCCCGACGAAGGTGATGCCTGCGGCGTCGCAGGCCTCCGCGAGCAGCGGGTTCTCCGAGAGGAACCCGTAGCCGGGGTAGATGGCGTCGGCGCCGGCCTCGACCGCCTTGGCGACGATCGCCTCGTGGTCGAGGTACGCGCGGACCGGGTGCCCCTCCTCGCCGATCTGGTAGGCCTCGTCGGCCTTGAGCCGGTGCTCGCTCTTGCGGTCCTCGTACGGGAAGACGGCGACCGTGCGGGCGCCGAGCTCGGTCGCGGCCCGGAAGGCCCGGACGGCGATCTCGCCTCGGTTGGCGACGAGAACCTTGCGGAACATCGGACCTCCAGGGTCGGGCGGCTCGGTGGTCCACGACGACCACGCCCCGCAGCCTAGTGGCGGGTGCGAACGGCCGAACCCGGTCGACCACGGGTCGGAGGCGGGAATGGCTTGGACCCGTCGAGCGTTCCTCCTGCATACTGTGGTCTCCACTCCGGTGGAGCAGCAGGTTGAGAACTGAACAGCGTGACGTGGACACCCCCATGGGGGTGATCGGTTTCGACGGTGGTCGACACATCAGGGGAAGCGGGTCGAGGATGCAGGGTTATCTCGTTAACGCTCCTTGCAAAACAATAGGTGCCAATTCCAAGCGCACCGACTTCGCCCTCGCCGCCTGAGCGAGCCCCGAAGTCTGTCAGCCTGAGCTAGTTTCCGACTCAGTGCCTGGCATCAGCTAGGAAACTTGCTGCGCAGTCATGTTGGGGGGCTGTGCGGGACTCTTACTCAACTGGGCCTGTCAGGGGACGTGTGCGTGCGAGCCCTGAGGCCGAGAAAAGCCGTAGCGCACTGCACCCGGAGAAGTCCTGGTCTCTCGTCATCGGACGCGGGTTCAATTCCCGCCACCTCCACCACCTCGTGGTGGCCACGTCACGCTGTTCCTCAGCCCGCACGTCCGTCACGCGACGCGCTTGAGCTCGTAGTGACCGTCGGCCTTGGTGAACGTCGCCCGCACCGTCACCTTCTTGCCGTTGAGCGTCAGGTGGCAGTCCGTGTGCGTGCCCACCTTGAGGTTCGGGAAGTTCGCGCATGTGACGCCCGAGACCGTGTCGGACGGCGAGCTCGCCCTGGCGCGTGCCACGATCCGAGCGGCGAGGGTCTTGCCGCTCGTCGCCGGGTTGAAGACGAGGACCGACGGCGCGGCCGTGACCGTCTTCGTCACCGTCGGCGTCGCTGCGGGCGAGCCCTGCGAGCAGGCGCCGAGCGCCAGAGCGCTCGCCGCCGCGACCACGAGGGCGAGCCTCGCCTTGTCGTGCGTCCGATCACGCATCAGTGCCTCCCCGCGCCGTCCTGCCGTGCGCCCCCCCCGCGCGGCGTGGGTCAAGTATCACGGGGTCGTAGCCGGTGCACAGCCGAAACGGCGGAGTACGCGAAGAGGGCGCCCCGGCGGTCGGGGCGCCCTCTTGCGTATGCCGTGTGCCGGCGGATGGCCGTCGGGACTCAGGCCTGCTCGGGCGCCGCGGCCTCGGCGGCCATCTGCTGCTTGATCGGAGCCATGTCGAGGGCCTTGACCTGCTCGATGACGTCCTGCAGCGCCGACTGGGGGAGTGCTCCCGGCTGGGCGAAGACGAGCACGCCCTCCTTGAAGGCCATCAGGGTCGGGATCGAGGTGATGTTGGCGGCCTGGGCGAGCGACTGCTCGGCCTCGGTGTCGACCTTGCCGAAGACGATGCCCTCGTTGTCGCCGCTCTGCGAGGCCGCGTCGTAGACCGGGGCGAACTGGCGACACGGGCCGCACCAGGACGCCCAGAAGTCGACCAGCACGATGTCGTTGTCGAGGACGGTCTTCTCGAAGGACTGCGCGGTCAGGTCAGTGGTAGCCATGTCTCTCCCAACGGACGAGCCGTGGTGGGTATTCCGTGCGGTGGCCGTGCTCGCAGCAGGCTCAGACGAGCTCCCAGGTCACGGTGACGCTCGCCACGAGCTCGAGGTCGCCGCCCTCGACCGGCATGCCGCCGTCGGAGGCGGCCGCGACGGCCATGAACTTCGCCTCGCGCCTGCCGACTGGCATCGCTCCGCCCTCGGCCACCCCGAGCACCGCGCCCAGCTCGGCACCCGCCAGGCCGGCATACTGCTGTGCCTTGTCGCGCGCGTCCGCGAAGGCGCCGTCACGCGCCTTGCGGAGCCCGCCGGAGCGGTCGGACACGTCGAGGCGCACGGAGTCGACGAGCAGCGCGTTGCCGACGGCCGCGGCGGCGGCCTCGAGGATCTCGCCGACCGCCTCGAGGCGACGCACGGTGACCGCGAGCCGCTGCTGGGCCGTGAAGCCGACGGCCGTGCCGGTGTTGTCCCAGCGCTGGTTGACCCCCGCGTCGAGCGTGCGGATGTCGGCGTCGGCGACCCCGCGGTCGCGCACGACGGCGCCGACCTTGCGGATGCCCTCGGTGGCCCCTGCGAGCGCCGCGGCGACGTCGTCGGCGTCGTGACCCACCCGCAGGTCGAGCCGAACGACATCGGGGGAGACCGAGGCGCGCCCGCTGCCGTTGACGGTCACCGTGCGCTTGAGCTTGCCCATTCGTGTCCTCTCGTCGGCCGGCCCGGGGCGGCACGTGGCCCCTCGTCGCAACCTACCTAGACTCCGTGACCATGACGACCCCTCCGTCCTCCCGGCGCTCCCGCGTGCTCGTCGCGCTCGCCGTGGCAGCCGTCGTCGTCCAGCTCGCGGTCCTCTACTGGCCCGTCGTGACGATCGAGGGGCCGGTCAGCTGGACCGACAAGGTGGTCCACCTGCTCGTCTTCGCCGTGCCCACGTATGCCGTCGGGCGCGCCCTCGGGTCGGTGCGGGCCGCGGTCGTCGCCTTCGCGCTGCACGCCCCGGTCAGCGAGCTGGTGCAGCACTTCCTGCTGCCCGGCCGCTCCGGTGACGTGTGGGACGCGGTGGTCGACCTCGTGGGGGTCGGCCTCGGCGCCGCGGTGCTCGTGGTCGGGACGCGTCTGCGTCGCTGGTAGACTGGACGGCATCCGACTCCGAGGTCTCCTCGGATCACGACGGAAGAGATGGCGCCGGGGATGCCCGGCGGGCAGGCTCGTCCGACGAGGTGACACCCCTTCCGGAAGATCGCGCAGACGGCGCGGCCCGGCACCGACGCGGAGCGGATCCGAACACCGGACGGCACAGATGCCGGGGACCGGTACACATGGGGCGCAGACAGTTCTGCGCCTGAGGCTCGTCTGCATGGTCGTGGTGTGACTCACGGCTCGAGGCGAAGTCTGCATCGAGTCGAAGAGAGTTGAATACGCAATGCCCAAGCACACCCCCTCCGGCGCGCCCAAGAAGGCCCGCTGGTCCACCGAGAAGAAGGCCGCCGCGGCCAAGAAGCCGCACCGCGGTCAGGCCGGCAAGGGCGGACCCAAGTCCGGTTCCTTCTCCGGTCCCAAGAGCTCCCGCCCGGCCTCGTCGAGCAGCTCGCACGTCGGTGGCCGCGAGTGGCGCGCCCCCCGCGACGAGCACCGCTCGTACGACCGCCGCGACGACCGCGGTGACCGCGGTTTCCAGCGTCGCGATGACCGCGGTGACCGTGGCTTCCAGCGCCGCGACGACCGTCCGTCGTTCGACCGCCGCGACGACCGCGGTGACCGCGGCTTCCAGCGCCGCGACGACCGTCCGTCGTTCGACCGCCGCGACGACCGCGGTGACCGTGGCTTCCAGCGCCGCGACGACCGCGGTGACCGCGGCTTCCAGCGCCGTGACGACCGCGGTGACCGTGGCTTCCAGCGCCGCGACGACCGTCCGTCATTCGACCGCCGCGACGACCGCGGTGACCGCGGCTTCCAGCGCCGCGACGACCGTCCGTCATTCGACCGCCGTGACGACCGCGGTGACCGCGGCTTCCAGCGCCGCGACGACCGCGGTGACCGCGGCTTCCAGCGTCGTGACGACCGTCCGTCGTTCGACCGTCCTCGCGCCGAGCGTGACGACCGTGGCGGCGAGCGTCGCTCCTTCGACCGGCCGAAGTTCGACCGTCCGAAGTTCGACCGCGACAGCCGGGGCGACCGCCGGTCGTTCGACCGCCCGAGGTTCGACCGTGACGCCGAGCGCGCGCCGGTGAGCTTCGAGGACGCCGAGGCCGAGCGCATGGACGCCGACAACTGGACCAAGGCCACCCGCGCCGACATCTCCGACGGCCCCGTCGACGTCGCGGCCGACAACGGCTTCGCCGCCCTCGGCCTGCCCGAGCGCGTCGTCGAGCGCCTCGCCCGCGAGGGCATCACCGCGCCGTTCCCGATCCAGGCGGCCACGATCCCCGACGCGCTCGCCGGCAAGGACGTCCTCGGCCGTGGCCAGACCGGCTCCGGCAAGACGCTCGCCTTCGGACTCCCCGTCATCGCGCGCCTGCTCGAGGCCCAGGCCCCGCGCAACCCGCGCCGGCCGCACGCCCTGATCCTCACGCCGACCCGCGAGCTCGCGATGCAGATCTCCGACGCGCTCGAGCCGCTCGTGCACGTCGTCGGCCTGCGCCACAAGCTCGTCGCCGGTGGTCTCAGCTACACGACGCAGATCAACGCCCTCAACAAGGGCGTCGACATCCTCATCGCCACGCCCGGCCGTCTCAACGACCTGCTCGAGCGTGGGGCCGTCGAGATGGACGACATCGCGATCACGGTGCTCGACGAGGCCGACCACATGGCCGAGATGGGCTTCATGGCCGAGATCACGACGACGCTCGACAAGATCCCGTCCGACGGGCAGCGACTGCTGTTCTCGGCGACGCTCGACCGCGGCATCGACGACCTCGTCGCGAAGTACCTGAACGAGCCGGTGGTCCACTCGACCGACGACGCCACCGCCTCGGTCGAGACGATGGAGCACCACGTGCTCCTCATCGACCCGCAGCACAAGAAGGTCATCACGGCCGAGGTCGCCAACCGCGAGGGCCGCACCGTCGTCTTCTGCCGCACCAAGCTCGGCGCCGACCGCATCGCGCTGCAGCTGCGCGAGCAGGGCGTCATGGCCGCCGCGCTGCACGGCGGGCTCAACCAGGGCCAGCGCAACCGCGTCCTCGGCGCGTTCCGTGACGGCACCCTTCCGGTGCTCGTCGCGACCGACGTCGCCGCCCGCGGCATCCACGTCGACGACGTCTCGGTCGTGCTGCAGGTCGACCCGCCGGCCGACCACAAGGACTACCTGCACCGCTCGGGCCGCACCGCTCGCGCCGGCGACAAGGGCACCGTCGTGACCCTCGCCCTGCCGCACCAGCGCAAGACGATGGAGCGCCAGCTCAAGGAGGCCGGGCTCGAGATCGCGCCCGTCCGGGCCACGCCCGGCGACGCGATCATCGCCGCCACCGGTGCCACGACCCCGAGTGGTGTCGCCATCGCCGAGGACGAGTTCCAGCGCCTCATCTCCGGCCCGAAGCAGCACCGGCGTGGTCCGGCCGGCGCCCGCGGTCCGCGGCAGGGCTCGCGCGGCGGCTTCCGCCCGCACCACGGTGGCGCTCGTGACGACCGTCGTGGCCGCCGGGGCGACCGCGGCGACGGTCTCGTCTCCCGCTGGGGCGACGACGAGCGCGGCGGTCGACGGGGCGCTCGCTTCTGAGTGGTCGCCGGTGTGGAAGGCTGTGCTCCGTGAGCTCGACGTTCCACACCGGCCGCCTGCTCGTGGCGACACCGTCCGTCGAGGGTGACGTCTTCCACCGGTCCGTCATCCTCATGCTGCACCACGACGACGGCGGGGCCCAGGGCGTCGTGCTCAACAAGCCGCTGTCGGCCGAGGTCGACTCGGTGCTGCCGGGCTGGCAGCGCGTCGTCACCGCGCCGCACGTGCTCTTCCAGGGCGGCCCCGTGTCGACGTCGTCGGCCCTGGGGCTCGTCACGGTCCCGGGGGACGAGCCCGAGCCGCTCGGCGTGAAGCGCCTCTTCGGCTCCATCGGGCTCGTCGACCTCGACGTGCCGACCCCGGTCGTCGAGGCCGAGCTCGCCGGCCTGCGGATCTTCGCCGGCTACTCCGGCTGGGAGTCCGGCCAGCTCGAGAACGAGATCGCACGCGGCGACTGGTACGTCGTCGACGCCGAGGTGCGAGACGCGTTCACGTCCCAGCCCGGCAGCCTCTGGCGCGACGTGCTGAGGCGCCAGCGTGACAGCCTCGCCTACGTGGCGAGCTTCCCCGACGACCCGTCGATGAACTGACGTGGACGTCGTCACCGGCACGGTGCCGCCCGCAGAGCCGCGACCCGGGCCCCGCGCGTCGACCAGGCGAGTTGCCTTCGTCGACAGCGGGCTCGGGCTCCTGGGGTACGCCGACGCGCTGCACTCGCTTCGCCCTGACCTCGGGCTCGTGCTCTCGCTCGACCCCGACAACATGCCCTACGGCCCGCGCACGCCCGATGACGTGCAGCGGCTCATCCTCGCGTCTGCGCGGGCGACCCTGCCGTACGCCCCCGACGCGATCGTCGTCGCCTGCAACACGGCCTCGGTGCACGGTCTCGACGCCCTGCGCGCCGAGCTCGAGCCGGACGTCCCGGTCATCGGCACCGTTCCTGCCATCCGGCCGGCGGCGGCAGCCGGGGGACCCGTCGCGGTCTGGGCCACGGCCGCCACGACGGCGAGCGACTACCTGCGCGGGCTCATCGACGCGTTCGCCGCCGACGTCGAGACGTATGCCGTGGCGGCGCTGGGCCTGGCCGAGGCCATCGAGGGCGGCGACCCGCGGCTGGTCGACGAGTGCATCGCGTATGCCGCCTCGCAGACACCCGCCGGAGTGCGTTCCCTCGTGTTGGGCTGCACGCACTACGGGCTCGTCGTCGACCGCATCGTCGCCGCCCTCGGCGAGGGTGTCGTCGTGCACGACTCGCCGGTGGCCGTCGCCCGCCAGACCCTCCGCCGCATCGGCCTCGAGCCCGACCGCGACACGGCAGATCCGGGGGGCGGAGGGGGTGTCGAGGCCGTGCTGCTGAGCGGCCGACCCGGTCCCGCGCCGTCGTCGTGGCGGGTCTACCCGGCGGGGGAGCGACTCCTGGGGAGCGCGGCAGGGCGGCATACACTCTCGTCATGAGCACGATGCCTCCCGACCCCTTCGAGCCGGAGCCGCTGCGCGGCACGAGCACGGCGACGATCGAGCGCGAGGAGGTCCGTGAGGAGCTCCAGGAGCCCGGCGACCACGAGCGCTTCTCGCACTACGTGCGCAAGGAGAAGATCCTCGAGAGCGCCCTGTCGGGAGAGCCGGTCGTCGCGCTCTGCGGCAAGATCTGGGTGCCGAACCGCGACCCGCAGAAGTTCCCCGTCTGCCCCGTCTGCAAGGAGATCTACGACGGCCTGCGCGACCCGCAGGACGGCGGCGACGGAGACGGCGGCGACGCCTGACCCGACCGCCGCAGGGGACGGGTCGCTGGGCGATTCCTTACGGCTTCTTTACGTTCGGTGGCTCCGCGGCAGACGTTCGCGTACCTATCGTCGCTGGGGTCGGCACCCGATCGGGAGCCGTGTCGGACGAGAAAGGTCTCCCCATGAAGCTTCGCTCCCTGGTCCTTGCGGCACCCCTCGCGCTGGCCACCCTGTCCCTGGGTTCGCCGGCCCAGGCGGTTCCCGTGGCCGACGGCCACGCCAAGGCGGCGTGCGTCGACCCCGCGGCGGTCGGTGCTCGTGGCACGCACGGCACGGCCAAGGACCCGCACGAGCTCTCCGACGCCCAGGTGCGCGCCAACGAGGCCGCCCTGACGCAGGCCCTCGCGGCCAAGGGGCTGACCCGCGACTCCTCGGGCAAGCTCGCCAAGGCGACGGGGACGAACGGCAAGCCGGGCTCCGGTGCCGCCTTCGTCGCCGCGAACGTCAAGGTCTACTGGCACACCATCACCAACGGCTCGCAGGGAGCGGTGAGCGCCAGCAAGATCAGCAGCCAGATCAGCGTCCTCAACAACGCCTACGCGGGCACCGGGCTCAGCTTCACGCTCGCCGGCAGCGACTCCACGAGCAACGCCTCCTGGTACACCGTGACCCCCGGGTCGTCGGCCGAGCGCAGCATGAAGACGGCGCTGCGCAAGGGCACGATGGCCGACCTCAACCTCTACTCGGCCAACATCGGCCAGGGCCTGCTCGGGTGGGCGACCTTCCCGAAGAACAGCTACGACGTGATGGACGGTGTCGTCGTGCTCACCGGCTCGCTGCCCGGCGGCACCGCGACGAACTACAACCAGGGCGACACCGCCACCCACGAGGTCGGCCACTGGGCCGGGCTCTACCACACGTTCCAGGGCGGCTGTAACGGCAACGGCGACTACGTCTCCGACACCCCGGCCGAGGCGAGCCCCGCCTACCAGTGCCCGACCGGTCGCGACACCTGCACGAGCCCCGGCCTCGACCCCATCAAGAACTTCATGGACTACACGTACGACTCGTGCATGAACACGTTCACCGCCGGTCAGGTCTCGCGCATGCAGGCCCAGTGGACGGCCTACCGCGCCGGCAAGTGACCCGACGCGCAGGCTGCTGACCTGCGAAAACCTCTCTGCGGCATACGAACTCGGATGCCATACCAAACCGGTCGAGGCCCCGCCAACTTGGCGGGGCCTCGGCATGTCGCGGGGGCCGACCGGATACCGTGGGCGGCCTATGAGTTCAGGGGCCGCCTTCCACCTCCCACCCGCCTTCCCGGAGCGGGCAGCGTGGGGTACCGCCAGCAAGCTGCGTGCCTGGCAGCAGGAGGCACTCGACCTCTACCTGTCGAAGGCGCCGCGCGACTTCCTCGCGGTCGCGACCCCCGGTGCCGGCAAGACGACCTACGCGCTGCGGGTGGCGACCGAGCTGCTGAGCGCGGGCGTCGTGCACCGGGTCACGGTCGTCGCGCCCACCGAGCACCTCAAGACGCAGTGGGCCGACGCCGCCGCCCGGGTCGGCATCAGCCTCGACCCGAAGTTCAGCAACTCGATCGGCCGGCACTCCGACGACTACCACGGGGTCGCCGTCACCTACGCGCAGGTGGCCTCGCGACCCTCGCTGCACCGTGAGCTGACGACCACCCGCCCGACGCTCGTGATCCTCGACGAGGTGCACCACGGCGGCGACAGCAAGAGCTGGGGCGACGGCATACGCGAGGCCTTCGAGCCGGCCACCCGCCGCCTCAGCCTCACGGGCACGCCGTTCCGGTCCGACACGTCACCGATCCCGTTCGTCACCTACGAGCTCGACGCCGAGGGCACGCTCGTCAGCTCGAGCGACTACACCTACGGCTACGCCGAGGCCCTGCGCGACGGCGTCGTGCGTCCGGTCCTCTTCATGGCCTACGGCGGCAGCATGCGCTGGCGCACGAAGGCCGGCGACGAGCTCGAGGCTCGCCTCGGCGAGCCGATGACGAAGGACTTCGTCGCCCACGCCTGGCGCACCGCGCTCGACCCGAAGGGGGAGTGGATCCCGGCGGTGCTCGCCGCCGCCGACCGGCGCCTCGCCGAGGTGCGCCGCCACGTCGAGGACGCCGGTGGCCTCGTCATCGCCTCCAACCAGACGCAGGCGAGGGCGTATGCCGCCATCCTCCGTGAGCTGACGGGCGAGGCTCCCACGGTCGTCCTCTCCGACGACCTCGGCGCGAGCAAGCGCATCGAGGACTTCGGCGCGAGCGACGAGCGGTGGATGGTCGCCGTGCGCATGGTCTCGGAGGGCGTCGACGTGCCGCGTCTCGCCGTCGGCGTCTACGCGACGTCGACGTCGACCCCGCTCTTCTTCGCGCAGGCCGTCGGCCGCTTCGTGCGCGCCCGCAAGCGGGGCGAGACCGCCTCGGTGTTCCTCCCGTCGGTGCCGGTCGTCCTCGACCACGCCGCGCGGCTCGAGGAGCAGCGCGACCACGCGCTCGACCGCAAGCCCAACCCCGACGACGTGGGCCAGATGTGGGCCGAGGAGCAGGCCCTCATCGACGACGCGAACCGCGCCGAGAAGGCGAGCGGTGCGCTCGACGAGGGCGCCTTCGAGGCGCTCGAGTCCGACGCCCACTTCGACCACGTGCTCTTCGACAAGCAGCAGTGGGGCATGCACGCGCAGGTCGGCTCCGCCGACGAGGAGGAGTACCTCGGGCTGCCCGGGCTGCTCGAGCCCGACCAGGTGTCGGCGCTGCTGCGCGAGCGCCAGAGCCGACAGGTGAAGAAGGCCCCGCAGGGGGCCCAGGCGCCGACGCCGGTGGCCGCGCACCGGGCCCTCGCCGCGCAGCGCAAGGAGCTCAACAAGCTCGTCTCGACCTACGCCCGGCAGAAGGGCCTGCCGCATGCCAACGTGCACATGGACCTGCGGCGCGTCTGCGGGGGACCCGACCTCGCGGCGGCGACGTCCGAGCAGGTCGGCGAGCGCATCGACAAGATCCGCCTCTGGCTCGTCGGGCGCCGCTGAGCCGTTCCCGGGCCCCGTCGGCCGGTCCGCCGGTGTTCACGAATCGGTGGCATCTTGTCCGCCTTCGTCCCGGTCTGGGCGGCTAGGGTCGTGCGGGCGCCTCGGCGCGCCCCGCTGGAGACCACCGGCACCCTGACCCCGCGACCACCCTCGCGCCCCCGAAGGACGACATGAGCACCGACCCCACCCCCTGCACCCCTGCCTCCACGGCTGCCGGCCACCCGGACCGCGCCCCCGGCTTCCTCGCCTCCGCCGCCACGCGGCGCCAGCTGCTCTCGCTGGCTGCCGTCGGCGGCGTCGGGCTCGCCTCGGTGCGTGCCGCGGCACCGGCCACCGCCGCCACCGGGCCCGCCACCAACGGCGAGACCGTACGCCTGACCGTGCTCGGCACCACCGACCTGCACGGCAACGTCTTCAACTGGGACTACTTCAACAACCGCGAGTACGACGACAAGACGCACAACGACATCGGCCTCGCCAAGGCCTCCTCGGTCATCAAGATGCGCCGCGCCGACCTCGGCGCCTCGTCGTGCCTCACCCTCGACGCCGGCGACACCATCCAGGGCACGCCTCTCGCGTACTACTACGCCAAGATCGACCCGATCACGGGCGGCTCGACCCACCCCATGGCCGCCGCCATGAACGCGGTCGGCTACGACGCCGCGGCACTCGGCAACCACGAGTTCAACTACGGCATCGACACGCTGCGCGCCTTCGAGAAGCAGCTGGACTTCCCCCTCCTGTCGGCCAACACCGTCGACTGGGACACCGGCTCACCGGCCTTCAAGCCGTGGGTCATCAAGACCGTCAAGATCGCCGACCAGAAGCCGATCCGGGTCGGCATCCTCGGCCTCGTCACGCCGGGCGTCGCGATCTGGGACAAGGCGAACGTCGAGGGCCGGCTGAAGTTCCCCGGCATCGTCGAGCAGGCGCGCATCATGGTGCCGCGCCTCAAGGCCGCCGGCGCCGACGTCGTGATCGTCTCGGCCCACTCGGGCACCAACGGCCTGTCGTCGTGGGGCGACGCGCTGCCCTACGTCGAGAACGCCAGCCGGATCCTCGCCGAGGAGGTGCCGGGCATCGACGCGATCCTCGTCGGGCACTCGCACGTCGAGGTCGTCGACAAGGTCACCAACAAGCAGACCGGCAAGAAGGTGCTGCTCTGCGAGCCGCTCTACTGGGGCATGCGCGTCGCCGAGATGACCCTCAGCCTGCAGAAGGTGCGCGGTCAGTGGCAGGTGGTCGACAGCGCCGGGCAGCTGTGGAACGCCAACGCCGTGCCCGAGGACCCCGCGGTCACCGGTGCCGTGCGGGCTGCGCACGAGAAGGTCCTCGGCTACGTCAACGGCGTCATCGGCACGTGCACCGAGGCGATGTCCGCGGCGACCTCCCGCTATGAGGACACCGCCGCCATCGACTTCATCAACTACGTCCAGGCGGGTGCCGTCAAGGCGGCCCTGGCGGGCACGCCCGAGGCCGACCTGCCGGTGCTGTCGATCGCCGCGCCGTTCAACGCCCTCGCCGCGATCCCCGCGGGTGACGTGACCATCCGCGACGTCGCAGGCCTCTACATCTACGACAACACCCTGCTCGGCATCGTGCTGACCGGCGCCCAGGTCAAGGACTACCTCGAGAAGAGCGCCGGCTACTTCAAGCAGGTCTCGGGCACCGGACCGTTCACGGCCGACCAGGTGACCCGCGCGAACAACACGCCCGACTACAACTACGACATCATGGGCGGGCTCGACGCCGACCTCACCTACGACATCGACATCGCCAAGGCGGCGGGGTCACGCATCGCGAACCTCGCGTACGCCGGCGCCCCCGTCCTGCCGGACGCGCGGTTCGTCATCGCGATCAACAACTACCGCCAGTCCGGTGGTGGTGGCTTCCCGCACGTGACGACGGCTCCCGTCGTCTACAACCGCCAGATCGAGATCCGGCAGCTGCTCATCGACTGGGCGACGGCGCACAAGGTCATCGACCCGAAGACGTTCTCCAGCATCGACTGGAAGCTCGTCAGCAACGGCAGCCCGGTGACCGTCACCGGCTGAGGCCACGGGGACAGAGGGCGTACCCGCCGGGACAGGGGAGCACCGACGGGTACGCACCTCCATCCTCGCGGATCGACCCCTCCCGCGTCAGCGGTTTCGGCGCGTTTCGGCCCAGAATTCGCGCGGGTCGGTCGGGCGGACTCAGGCGCCGACGAGCACCTGGTAGCCCCAGGCCGGGAGCGTGTACGACTGCCCCACGGCGAGCTCGAGGGTCTCGCCGGTGAAGGCGTCACGCCACGACCCGGTCTGGGGGCCGTCACCGAGCACCACCGTCTGCTCCTCCCCGCTGAAGTTGAACGCGCCGAGGACACGGTCGTCGCCCACGGCCCGGACGAAGCTGAGCACCGCTGCCTCGGCCGAGTTCGGCACCCGCACCATCCGCCCACCGGCGGCGCCGTTCCACAGGGCCGGGTGCTGCTTCTTCAGTGCGAAGAGCCGGCGGTAGAGCTCTCCCTGCTCGTCCTCGCGCCACTCGATCTCGTCCTTGTCGAAGAAGACCAGCCTCCTGTCGCTGCCGGCCTCCTGGCCGTTGTAGACGAGCGGCATGCCCTCGCTGACGACGGACAGCACGATCGCGGGCTCGAGCGCGTCGCCGAACTGCTCGTACTCCGTGCCCTCCCACGCGTTCTTGTCGTGGTTGCTGACGAAGAGCATGCGGTAGGCGTCGCGCTGGTAGAAGCGGTCGTTCCACGCGTAGTACACCTTGAGCGCCTCGACGTCGGCCTTGCCGTGCGCGATCTTGTGAAGGGTGTCGTTCCAGCTCCACGCGTACGTCATGTCGAAGGCGCGCACGTGCAGGTCGCGCGACTCCCACTCGGCGAGCATGAAGACCGGCTTGATCGCGTCGAGCTCGCGACGCACGTTGTCCCAGAAGTCGACGGGCACGAATCCAGCCACGTCGCAACGGAACCCGTCGACGTCGACCTCGCGCACCCAGTACGCCATCGCCTCGGTCATGTAGCGACGCAGGTCCTCGTTGCCGTAGTCGAGGTCGATGATGTCGTCCCAGTCCCACCACGGGGTGGGACGGAAGTCGCCCTTCCAGTCACGGGCGTACCAGTCGGGGTGCTCGGTGACGAGCGGGTTGTCCCACGCGGTGTGGTTGGCGACCCAGTCGAGGATGACGTGCAGCCCGAGGTCGTGCGCGGTCGCGACGAAGTGGCGCAGGTCCTCGAGCGTGCCGAACTCCGGGTTGACCGCGAGGTAGTCCTTGACGGCGTACGGGCTGCCGAGCACTCCCTTGCGGTTCTGCTCGCCGATCGGGTGCACCGGCATCAGCCAGACGATGTCGATGCCCAGGTCACGCAGTCGTGGCAGGTGGGCCTCCGCGGCCCGGAAGGTGCCCTCGGGCGTGAAGTGACGCTGGTTGATCTGGTAGATCGTCGCACTCCTGGCCCACTCGGGGTGGGTCAGCTCGACGTCGGCTCTCGGGGCGTAGGGGTTGGCGCTCACGGTTTCGGCGGTCACGGGTGCGGCTCTCCTTGGGCGAGGTCGAGCAGGTGCTCGACGAGGGGGACGGTGCGGTGGTCGAGTCGGGTGGCGAGCGAGATGACGGTCGAGGCGCGGGTGACGTGCGCGTCGTCGACGACCTGGTCGATGACGCGCTGCAGGTCCGCGTTGTCGCGCCCGACGATGCGGATGAGCACGTCTCCCGAGCCGGTGATGGTGTGCGCCTCGAGCACCTCCGGGATCGCGGCGAGGTGCTCGACGACGGGGGAGTGGCCGCCGCGGCCCTGACGGATCTCGAGGGTGCAGAACGCGGTCACGGGGTAGCCGAGCGCCGCCGGGTCGACGTCGGGGGCCATGGAGCGCAGCACGCCGGTGCGCTGGAGGCGGTCGATGCGGGCCTGGACGGTGCCACGGGCCACGCCCAGCCGGCGTGACGCGCCGAGCACGCCGACGCCCGGCTCGTTGAGCAGGAGCAGCAGGATGCGGCAGTCGAGGGCGTCGACGGCGGTGCGAGCACCCAGCCCAGCGGTCGCGGTCATGAGCAAAGTGTCCAGCACAAGCCGGCATACGGGCAACACTTTGTGCACTGTGTCCAGACGTCACGGGTTCTGTTGCACAGTGGGTGGGTCTGGTCCACCCTCGCTCCATGACTGACACGATGCCGTCTCAGGCCGCCGACCTCACCGACGACCGTACCCAGCAGGAGCGCGAGGCCGACCTCGACCTCGAGCAGCTCAAGCAGCTCGTGGGCCTCGTCGAGTACGACGAGAACACCGACGTCTTCCCCGTCACCGGATGGGACGCGATCGTGTTCGTCGCGGGCAACGCCACCCAGAGCGCGCACTACTACCAGAGCGCGTGGGGCATGGACCTCGTCGCCTACTCCGGTCCCGAGAACGGCAACCGCGACCACAAGGCCTTCGTCCTGCGCAGCGGCTCCATCCGCTTCGTCGTCAAGGGCGCGGTCGACCCCGACAGCCCGCTCGCCGACCACCACCGCCGCCACGGAGACGGCGTTGTCGACATCGCCCTCGAGGTGCCCGATGTCGACAAGTGCGTCGCCCAGGCCCGCAGCGCCGGCGCGACGGTGCTCGAGGAGCCCACGAACCACACCGACGAGCACGGCACCGTGCGCACCGCCGCCATCGCCACCTATGGCGAGACGCGCCACACGCTCGTGCAGCGCACGGTCGACGGCAAGACGTATGCCGGCCCGTACCTTCCCGGCTACGTGCCGGCGAGCTCCACCCACGTCAAGCGCGAGGGCCAGCCCAAGCGGCTCTTCCAGGCGCTCGACCACATCGTCGGCAACGTCGAGCTCGGCCACATGGACGAGTGGGTCTCCTTCTACAACCGCGTCATGGGCTTCGTGAACATGGCCGAGTTCATCGGCGACGACATCGCGACCGACTACTCCGCCCTCATGAGCAAGGTCGTGGCCAACGGCAACCACCGCGTGAAGTTCCCGCTCAACGAGCCGGCCATCGCGAAGAAGAAGAGCCAGATCGACGAGTACCTCGAGTTCTACCGCGGTGCCGGCGCCCAGCACCTCGCCGTGGCGACCAACGACATCCTGGCCTCGGTCGACGCCCTGCGCGACAACGGGGTCGAGTTCCTCGAGACCCCCGACAGCTACTACGAGGACCCCGAGCTGCGCGCCCGCATCGGCAACGTCCGGGTGCCGATCGAGGAGCTGCAGAAGCGCAAGATCCTCGTCGACCGTGACGAGGACGGCTACCTGCTCCAGATCTTCACCAAGCCGCTCGGCGACCGGCCGACGGTGTTCTTCGAGCTCATCGAGCGGCACGGCTCGCTCGGCTTCGGCAAGGGCAACTTCAAGGCGCTCTTCGAGGCGATCGAGCGCGAGCAGGACAAGCGCGGCAACCTCTGAGACCTGCCGCAGGCGCACCGCCCACTACCGGGGAGGACTCCGCCCCCACGTCCGTCGACGGACGTGGGGGCGGATCCTTCTTCCCGGTCCCACGCGAGGGGGGGGCGACCGCGGTCCCGGTCAGGTCGTGGGCATCACGCCCGTGTCGTGAAGGACCACGACGTTGCCGTGAGGGCGTTGCCGGCACGGTCCTTGATGCCCGCGGTGAGCCGCAGCGTGTAGCGAGTACGCGGCGCGAGCGTGACGCTGGGGTTGAGCGTGGCCCGGCGGGTCGTCGCGTTGTAGGTGACGACGGCACGCACGACAGCACCGCTCGGTGAGCGCAGGCTGACGGTGGTCCCGTTGACCCCGGTGATCGCCTCGTTGAAGCCCGCCGTGACGTTGCTCAGCCGGCTCACGCCGACCGCGCCCGCTGCCGGACTGCGGAAGTTGACCACCGGAGCCGGGCCGGTGACGAACGCCCACGCGGTCGGGGTGAGCCCGACTCCGAAGTCGGCGCTCTTGACCGCCGAGGTGAGGCTGGCCGTGTAACGGGTGTCCGCGGCGAGCGTGGCGGTCGGGTTGAGGGTTGCCACCCGGGTCGTCGCGTTGTACGTGACCGCCGCCGGGACGACCGTCCCGTTCGGCGCCTTCAGCAGGAACGAGGTCCTGTTGACGGTCGTCGCGTTCACAGCGCGGCTCATCGTGGCCGTGATGTTGGCAGTCTGGCCGATCCGCGTCTGGTTCACCAGCGGCGTCCGGGCGGTCACCGTCGGCGTCACACCGACGGCGAAGGCAGCGGTGGCGTTCGGTGCGGCGTTGCCGGCCCGGTCCTTCACGCCCAGGGTGAAGGTGTAGCGACCGTCAGCGAGCGGCCCGAACGTCTTGCCAGACACGCAGGCGGCGGCTGCCGCGCCCGGCGTGAGACCGCAGGTGAAGGCGGCGCCCGCCTCACCCGTGAAGGTGAACAGCGGGGAGCGCACCGAGCTTGCCGCAGCGGGCTTCCCCGTGATCACACCGGCGGCAGGTGCGACGGTGTCGATCACGATGGGCAGGGACCCAACGCCCATGGTCTCAGGTGCCGCACCGGAAACCTCGCCGGCGGTGACCGTGTGGGGTCCGTCAGCAAGCGGACTTGTCAGGGTGACGGACCAGGTGCCATTCGCCGCCGGCGTTGCTGATCCTGCTGGGTTGCCGTCGACGTAGAGGTTGACGGTGTCGGCCGTTGCGAGCCCGCGGACGCCCGCGAAGGTCGGCATCGGGTTGCTGGTCACGTTGTCGGTGCTCGAGGATCCGGTGTCGGTCCCCGGCTGCATGTCAGGTGTGCTGGGTCCGCGGTCCGCAGGGGCGGTGCACGGCGCTGCTGGCCCCCCGATCTCGCCGAACTCGAAGATGGTGACCTCTGTCCCGGCGAGAGGATTGGACCCGAGCCAAAGGCCCCGACTCTGTCCCCGTAGTGCCTTGGTCAGGTCACTCACGCCGTCCGGGCCAACCACATCGAGACCTGAGAAGGTTGCTGTCCAGGTCGTCAGCCCCGCGCCGTCGTACACCAAGGTGTTCGAGGCGCCGTCGGCTCGCTTGTCCCTTCTGCCATCAGCGAAGCGCTGTGTGCCATTGATGATCCGAGCCTCCAACTGGTCAACCGGGATCTGTCCTCCGCCGGCCGAAACCGCGGTGCCTTTGATCTGCACCGTGCCAGGGGCGGTCTGCGTTGCAGGCTGAGTCACCGTCACGCCCGCGGTTGTGGTCTGGTCCACGGTTCCCGAGGAGTCGGTCAGGCGCACCACGTCACCGGCTCGGATGTCGGGCGTGACGGTCTCCCAACAACCTCCGCCGGGGTGGTTGACTTCGACGAGTCCATCGAAGAGGGCCGTGGTCGTCGAGGTGCCAACGACGAAGCCGCTGCGAAGGACCTCGACTTTTACGGCTTCGTCGGGCTTGTACCCCTCAGCGGACACGAAGTCTCGGACGGGGAAGGACACGATGATGTGTGGAAAGACTGGTGGCTCGTTGAGGGCGGCAGCGAACGAAGGCCAGGCTGAGCCAAGGCCTGCGGCCATCACCACCGTCCCGGTCACTGCTGTCAAGAATCGAGTGCGTTGCCGTCGCGACATTGGCCATCCTCCTGTGTCGATGCGGCGGCCGGGTGGAGCCACGGCCCCGGCTCGTCCCCCCGACGGCGACGAGTCCACCGCACGCTCATGGTGTCGAGGCGTCCTTGAGGAAACCTTGTGTTGAGATTGCGTGATATCGGCCGATAGGCGTGATTCGCCGGGCAAGCCGGGCAGGTCGTGGTCCTGGGGGTCGCTGCCGGGCGGGCGACCGCCGCCGTGGCAGAGTTGGGTCATGAGCCAGCAGCCCTCCGGGTGGTACGACGACCCGAGCCAACCCGACATGCTCCGTTACTGGGACGGCGTGTCGTGGACGAACCACACGGCGCCCAAGAAGTCGCCGACGGCGTCGAAGAGCACCATCGGCCTCCCGCAGCAGTCGCGGGGTGACCAGTCGTCGACCGACCGCACGGGAGCCGCGGCGCCCACGCCGACCACGCCGATGCCGCAGGGCAGCGGTTGGCAGGGCCAGTCGCAGACGCCGCAGCAGTCCTACCAGCAGGCACCGGCCAACGCGCAGTGGATGTACAACGTCCGCACCACCGCCGACGGCATCCCGCTCGCGTCGTGGGGCAAGCGTCTCGGGGCCTGGCTCATCGACGGCATCATCCTCTTCGTCGTCGGTGGTGCGCTCTCCTGGGCGGCCACCCCGCGCATGGGCCAGCTGTTCTCCGAGATGGTGACGGCAGCCGAGGTCAACGACCGGGCGCGCCTGACGGCGATCCAGGGCGAGCTCACCGGGCCCGCCCTCCAGTTCTCCTTCATCCTGTGGCTCATCACGACGGCCTACTGCCTCATCTTCTGGACCACCACGGCGCAGACGCCCGGCAAGATGGTCGTCGGCATCAGCGTGCGTCGCGCCGCAGAACCCGGGCCCCTGCCGCTCGGCACCGCGGTGGTGCGCCGCCTCGTGCCGCTGGCCGGGCAGTTCATTCCATTCCTCTCGCTGCTCGACGGGCTGTGGCCGCTGTGGGACGACAAGCGGCAGGCCCTGCACGACAAGGTCGCCCGCACCCAGGTCGTTGAGGGCAAGCAGCCCCGCAAGCAGGGCTGAGCCCGGTCGACGCGTACGCCCCTCCCGGATGGCGGGTAGGGCGTAAGTGGGTTGCGCCGCTGTCGGGGGTGCGCGGCACAATCGAGGGTGCGCGGCCACCACCGTTGCCACGGCGTCGTCGTCGCCGTTCCTCACCTCTGAAGACCATCGGAGCCCACCTGTGTCTGCACCAACCGCACCACCCGCCGGTCCGGCATACCCCGACAAGATCGACGCGGCCGTCCTCAAGGTCGCCGGGGTCGTCGTCCTCGGCGCGATCATGTCGATCCTCGACATCACGGTCGTCAACATCGCACTGACCAAGTTCCAGACGGTCTTCGCGCAGCCGGGCGGCCAGCCGCTCCTCTACTCCACCGTCGCGTGGACGGTCACCGCCTACACGCTGGCCCTGGCCACCGTCATCCCGCTCACCGGGTGGGCGGCCGACCGGTTCGGCACCAAGCGCCTCTACATGCTCGCGGTCGTGCTCTTCACGGCCGGCTCGGCCCTGTGCGCGACGGCCGGCTCCATCGAGATGCTCATCGGCTTCCGGGTGCTGCAGGGCCTCGGTGGCGGCATGCTCATGCCGCTCGGCATGACGATCATGACCCGCGCCGCGGGTCCCGACCGCATGGGCAGGCTCATGGCCGTGCTCGGCATCCCGATGCTTCTGGGCCCGATCTTCGGCCCGATCCTGGGCGGCTGGCTCATCGACAACTACTCCTGGCACTGGATCTTCCTGATCAACGTGCCGATCGGCATCATCGCCGTCGCGTATGCCGCGTGGGCACTGCCGGCAGACAACCCCGAGCCGTCCGAGTCCTTCGACGTCATCGGCATGCTCCTCATGTCGCCGGGCCTGGCGCTCTTCCTCTACGGCGTCAGCTCGATCCCGGGCGAGCGCACCGTCTCGTCCGCCAAGGTGCTCGTCCCGGGCCTGGTGGGCCTCGCGATGATCGTCGTCTTCGTGCTCTACAGCTTCCGGCCCAGGCACCCGCTGCTCGACCTGCGGCTCTTCAGAAACCGCCGGCTCACCGTCGCGACGATCACCATGTTCCTCTTCGGTGCGGCCTTCTTCGGCGGGCTGCTGCTCGTGCCCCAGTACCTCCAGCAGGTGCGCGCCGAGACGCCGCTCCACTCCGCGTACCTCATGGTCCCGCAGGGCATCGGCGCGATGCTGACGATGCCGGTCGCCGGGGCGCTCGCCGACCGCTTCCCCGTCGGGCGCATCGTCCCGTTCGGTCTCGTCGCCATCGTCGCGGGCATGTTCGCGCTGACGCAGGTCGGCCCCGACACGTCCTACTGGGGCTACATCATCCCGGTGCTCTTCGTGATGGGTCTCGGCATGGGCGGCACGATGATGCCGATCATGACCTCGGCGCTCAAGACGCTGACCCACCACCAGGTCGCGCGCGGCTCGACGCTGCTCAACATCACCCAGCAGATCGCGAGCTCGATCGGCGTGGCCGTCATCTCGGTCGTCTTCACCAACTACCTCAACAGCTCGCCGAGAGCCGGGGCCGTGCTCGGTGCCCAGTTCGACCCCTCGGTCAAGGACCGACTCGGCCCGCAGGGGATGGCCCAGGCCGTCAGCGACCTCGCCGACGTCTACGGTCGCACCTTCCTCATCGCGGCGATCCTCTGCGCGGCGACCCTCGTCGCAGCGTGGTTCCTACCGCGGCGGCACGAGGAGTCGCACCTTCTCGACGACGAGTCCGACCCGGCCGCAGCACCTCCCGTCGTCCTGCACTGACGCCGGCCGGCGCCGCACCCGAGTGCCCACTTCCCCTGGCGGGAAGTGGGCACTCGACCTCTTCAACCAGACGCACCCGTGGGCGGTCTCAACCCGTCTGCGCAACGTTGAGTAGTTCGTTGAGCCTAACGGCCGGGGTGTGGAATCCGAGGGTGGCTCGGGGGCGGGTGTTGAGCAGCTGCTCGACGCGGGTGATCTCCG
>NZ_JBTJJV010000013.1:0-134480 GCF_054456855.1 Terrabacter sp. AAH1
CGGAGATCACCCGCGTCGAGCAGCTGCTCAACACCCGCCCCCGAGCCACCCTCGGATTCCACACCCCGGCCGTTAGGCTCAACGAACTACTCAACGTTGCGCAGACGGGTTGAGACCGCCCTGCCTCCGGGGCGAGGAACTGGGCACTCGACCAACGGGGTCGGCTCACGGGCCTCACTGACGGCCGAGGCCCGACGAGGCGGCATACCGGGCGTGCAGGGCGCTCCACGTGGCGTCCCAGTCCGGCATGGCGGCACCGGACCGGTCGGCGTCGAGCCGACGCACGTAGGTGTCCCAGCCGGCGGCGTACCCGGCCGCCTGACCGGGTGAGAGTCACTCGTGCCGCAGCGTGAGGCGCGCCCCGTCGCCGTCGCCGGCGATGCCGACCGTGACGAGGCTGGCAGCCTCCCCCACCGGCCACTCCCAGACGAGCCGACCGGGGGCTGCGCACTCGACGACCCGACACACCGGGGTGTCGGCGTCGTCGAAGTGGATGGTGAAGGCGCCACCGTCGCGCAGGTCGCCCGACACCGGGGCGAACCACCGCGCGAGCCGGTCGGGGTCGGTGCAGGCCTGCCATAGGTCGTCGACCGTCGTCGCGTAGTGCCGCTCGATGACGACGGCCACGGCGTCGTCGCTGCGCTCTATCCGGCCCAGCACCTGCAGCAGCTCATTCATCCCTCGTCCTGTCGTCTGGCCCGCGCGCCGCGGGCGATCTCGGTGTCGAGGGCGTCGAGTCGCTGCCCCCAGAACGAGCGGACCTCGCGGCACCACTGCTCGACCTCGTCGAGCGCACCGGGCACCAGGCGGTAGACCCGCCGCTGGGCGATCGCCTCGGCCTCGACCACGCCGGCGTCGCGCAGCACCCGCAGGTGCCTCGAGATGCCGGGCCGGGCCGTGTCGAAGAGCGCCGCGACGTCGCCCGCCGTCAGCTCCTCACGCGCGAGGTGCTCGACGATCGCGCGACGCGTCGGGTCGCTCAGTGCCTCGAAGGTCCCACTCACGCCCCAAACGTAACTTGCAGGTTACGTAACCGTCAAGCTACGCACGGCTCTCGTCGAGTCAGAGGGCGGCGTCGGGCTGGGCCCCGGCCCAGCGCACCGCCTCGGCGCCGGCGCGATTGGCCGCCTCGAGCGCCGCCGCGTCGTCGGCTCCTGCCGCCAGGGCGGCGGCCAGCGCCCCGCAGAACGCGTCGCCCGCGCCGACCGTGTCCACCACGTCGCCCGCATCCACCGGTATGCCGTCGACCTGGTGCTCACCCCAGCGGGCCCCCGCCGCGCCGAACGTGACGAGCAGCGAGCCGGGCACGAGGTCGGAGTCGGCGAGCTGCCGCATCTCCGACTCGTTGACGACGACGGGGTCGCACACGGCGACGGCGTCCCAGAGCAGGGGCGCGTACGGGGCCATGTTGAGCACGACCCGGGCACCCGCCCGGTGCGCTGCGAGCGCCGTCCGGGCGACGGTGTCGAGCGGCACCTCGAGGGAGCACAGCAGCACGTCACCCGGGCCGATCCCGACCGATGCCACCGACTCGTCCCGCACGAGGCCGTTGGCGCCCGGCACGACGATGATGGTGTTCTCGCCCGCGTCGTCGACGGCGATGTACGCGGTGCCCGTCGGCGCCTCAGGGTCACGCGTCACGGCCGTCCCGATGCCGGCGGCGTGCAGCCGAGCCAGGTAGGCGTCTCCGGCCTCGTCGGCGCCGACGGCACCGACCATGACGACGTCTGCGCCCGCGCGGCGGGCCCCCATGGCCTGGTTGCCGCCCTTGCCGCCGGCGAACCGTCCGTCCGCCTCGCCGAGCAGGGTCTCGCCGGGCAGGGGGTGCCGCTCCACGCGGGTCACGACGTCGACGTTGAGCGAGCCGAGCACCACCACGCGACCCATCAGCGCTGCCCCATGCGCCCGAGCAGGGTGTCGGCCCACAGCCGGGCGTAGCGGCCACCGTCGACGCCGAGCGCCACGTCCACGCGGACCGGGGCCTCACCGTGCGGGTCGTGCTTGATCGCCCCGCTCCAGTCGCGGCGGTCGACGATGGTGCGCCCCCGCGACCAGTGGCCCGCGAGCTCGACGCGGATCGGCAGCACCTGGGTGCGCAGGGCCTCGCGGTCGATGACCGCACAGACGGCACCGGCGTCACCGATCGTCGCGTCCTGGCCGCCCAGCCGCTCGCGCTGGAAGTCCATCAACCGCCCGCCCAGCTCTGCCGGCCCGCGCCCGCCGACGGCGACGAGCTCGGCCGCCGCCTCGGTCGAGATGACCGGGTCGTAGAACACGTCGAGGCCGTACATCGTGACGCGGATGCCGAGGTCGGCCGCGGCATCGAGCGTGACCGCAGCGGCCTCGGGGTCGTGGAAGACGTTGAACTCGGCCGACGCCGTGGCGTTGCCGACGTTGGCCGCTCCGCCCATGAAGACGATCTCCGAGATGCCCGCCGCCACGTCGGGGTAGGTGCGCAGCAGCAGGGCGATGTTCGTCAGGGGGGCGAGGGGCACGAGGGTGACAAGGCGGCCGGCGATGGCGGCCTCACGGCATACGTCCCGGAGCAGCTCCACGGCATGGCGAGGGTCGGGCGCGAGCGACGGTGCGGGCCACCCGAGGTCGCCCATGCCGTCCTCGCCGTGGACGTGTCGGGCGTGCAGCGGCGGCTCGAGGAGCGGCCGCTCGGCGCCACGCGCGACGGGCACGTCGGCGCGGCCCGCCGTCTCGAGCACCGTGAGCGTGTTGCGCACGACGTCGTCCACGGGGGCGTTGCCGCCGACGCACGACACCGCGCGGAGGTCGAGAGCCGGGTGCAGCGCTGCGAGCAGCAGGGCGCACGCGTCGTCGACGCCGGTGTCGACGTCGAGCACGACGGGAGTGGGTTCGGTCGTCACAGCGGCAACGTACCGGGTGGTGCCGTGCCCCGTCCCGGGCCACCGTGGTCGCGGCGGGGCGCACGGAGCGTCGCACCGCACCCACGGCCCCACGAAGCTCGAGGCGGGGCGAGATAGGGTCGGATGATGCGCCAGAGCCCCAGCCGACGCCGCCTGCCGACGACCGTCCGGAGGCTCGCCACGCTCGCCGCCGTCGTGTCGACGGTCGCCGCCTGCTCGTCCGCGCCCACGTCGACCAGCACCTCGGCCAGCACGTCGAGCAGTGCGGCCGGCTCCTCCACCACCTCGCCCAGCAGCACCACGAGCGCGACGCCGTCGACCACGTCGAGCCGCGCGACGACCACCGCGCCGACGCCCTCCCCCACTGCGACGGCGGGCGGCTCCACCTCCTGCGCCCCGAGCATCGTCGCCCGCATGGACGCCGGCGAGCGCGCCGGTCAGCTGCTCATGGTCGGCCTCGACACCGGGGCGCGCCGCACGAGCCTCGATGCGCTGGTCGCCAAGCGCCACCTCGGCGGCGTGATCCTCCTCGGCGGCTGGTTCAACGGCGCCGACCGCGTCCGAGCGACGACGCGACACCTCGCGAGCCTGGCCTCCGACCGCGCCACGGCCGGCCTCGGTCTCTTCCTCGCCGCCGACCAGGAGGGCGGCCAGGTGCAGCAGCTGCGCGGCGACGGCTTCACGCGTATGCCGTCGGCCCGCGTCCAGAACCAGGGCTCGCCGGGCGAGCTCACCGCCGACGCCACCCGCTGGGCCGACCAGCTGCGCGCTGCCGGCATCAACGTCAACCTGGCCCCGGTCGCCGACACCGTGCCGACGTCGGTCGGTCGCGCGAACGGTCCCATCGGGCAGCACGACCGGCAGTTCTCGAGCGACCCCGAGCGGGTGTCGCGGATGGTGGGCGCCTTCATCGCCGGCATGCGCGCCGGCGGCGTGGCCTCGACCGTCAAGCACTTCCCCGGCATCGGCCGCATCACCGGCAACACCGACTTCACGTCCAGCGGCATCACCGACCGCACCACGACCGTCGACGACCCGTTCCTCGAGCCGTTCCGCACCGGCATCCAGGACGGGGTCGAGCTCGTCATGGTCGGCTCGGCCATCTACAGCCGCATCGACCCCGGCACCAACGCCACGTTCTCCAGGGCGATCGTGACCGACCTGCTGCGCGGCCGGCTCTCCTACGACGGGGTCGTCATCACCGACGACGTCGGGGCGGCCAAGGCCCTCGCCGCCGTGCCGGTGGCCCAGCGCGCGACGCGCTTCATCCGGGCCGGGGGCGACATCACCCTGACCGCCCGGCCCTCGACGATCCCCGCGATGCACGACGCGATCACCCGCACGATGGCCGCCGACCCCGCCTTCGCCACGCTCGTCCAGGCCGCGACCACCCGCGTCGTCGACCTCAAGCTGCGCCGCGGCCTCGCCACCTGCAGCTGAGCACGGGCCCCTTCCCGCAGGGGGCGGGCGGGGACGCGAGCGGCATCGGCGGCGGCCGGCGGACGCTGGGAGCCGACGTACCGGCATACGGCCACCGGCGCTCCACGCCGCGAGTGTCCCCGCGTGCCCGACGGGCTCAGCCCGGCGGACTTGCCGAGCCGGGTGACCGCCGAGCGTGTGCGCTGGGCTATGCCTGGACGAGGGTGACCGGCATCGACGAGTCCGTCGGCAGACCGAGGTCGCTCGGCTCGCGCCCCTTCGACACCATCTGGGCGCCGAGTGCTGCCACCATCGCGCCGTTGTCGGTGCACAGCCCGGGACGCGGCACGCGCAGGGTCACTCCGGCCTTGGCGCACCGCTCCTCGGCGAGTGCCCGCAGGCGGGAGTTCGCTGCGACGCCGCCGCCGATGAGCAGGTGGTCGACGTCGTGCTCCTTGCAGGCGAGCAGGGCCTTGCGGGTCAGCACGTCGACGACGGCCTCCTGGAAGCTGGCTGCGACGTCGGCGACGGGCACCGACTCCCCCGCGCGGTGCCGGGTCTCGACCCAGCGCGCGACGGCCGTCTTGAGCCCCGAGAACGAGAAGTCGAAGCGGTGCCGCTCCATGTCGCGCCCGGTCGTCAACCCACGCGGGAAGTCGATGGCGATCCGGTTGCCGTCGCGGGCGGCCCGGTCGACGTGCGGGCCGCCGGGGAAGGGAAGGCCGAGCACGCGGGCGACCTTGTCGAAGGCCTCTCCGGCGGCGTCGTCCATCGTCGAGCCGAGCGAGCGCACGTCGTTGGTGACGTCGGGGACGAGCAGCAGCGAGGAGTGCCCGCCGGAGACGAGCATCGCCATCGTCGGCTCGGGCAGCGGGCCGTGCTCGACGATGTCGACGGCGACGTGCGACGCGAGGTGGTTGACGCCGTAGAGGGGCTTGCCGAGGGCGAGCGCGAGGGCCTTGGCCGAGGCGACGCCGACGAGCAGCGCGCCGGCGAGACCGGGACCGGACGTCACGGAGATGGCGTCGAGGTCGCGCAGCTGCACCCCGGCGTCGCGGCAGGCACGCTCGATGGTCGGGATCATGGCCTCGAGGTGCGCCCGGCTCGCGACCTCGGGGACGACGCCGCCGAAGCGTGCGTGCTCGTCGACGCTGCTCGCGACCGTGTCGACGAGCAGCGTCTGGCCGCGCACGATCCCGACCCCGGTCTCGTCGCAGGACGTCTCGATGCCGAGGACGAGGGGCTCGTCGCTCATGCGTCTCCCTTCGGGATGAGGAGACGCATGACGAGCGCGTCGACGTCCCCCGGCTGGTAGTAGCGGCGGCGGACCGAGATGACCTCGAAGCCGGCGCGGTCGTAGAGCCGGCGTGCGGCGTCGTTGTCGGCGCGCACCTCGAGGAGCACCGCCTCGACGCCACGGGCGACGGCCCGCCGAACGAGCTCGTCGAGCAGCAGCCGACCGATGCCCCGGCCCTGCGCGGCCGGCGCGGTGGCCACCGTCATGACGTCGGCGACGTCACCCGAGACGTCGAGGCCGGCATACCCGGCGGTGCTCCCGTCGGCGCTCACCGCGACGACGTAGTCACGGCGCGGACGGGCGGCCAGCTCGCTCCACCACGTCGCCTCGGACCACGCGTCGTCGGCGAAGAGCTCCTGCTCGAGCTCGGCGAGGCGGGCGAGGTCGGTCCACTCGAGGTCGCGGAGTGTCACGTCGGGCGACATGCCGGCACCGTCGGAGGGTTCGGGGCCCCCGGTCGGGGCCGTCGGCTCTGTGGTCGCCACGGTCATCCGAGCGTCGACTTCTTCGACGGCGGTGCCGGCGCGGCGTCGGGGCGGCGGAGGTAGAGCGGCTCGAGCCCGTCGAAGCCGTCTCCCGGGTCGACCCACTGGAGCCCCGTGGCCGGGGTGTCGCCGGTGTGTCGCGGGAGTCGGCGCACGGCGAGGTCGGCCAGCGCTCCCCCGCTGACGTCGAGGGGTCCCGCCGCGTGCGGCAGGGCCTCGGGGTAGAGCGAGGGGCCCCGCCCTGCGCACGGCAGGGCACGCAGCTCGGGCGGCAGGTCCGCTGCGCGAGCGACCGTCGGCGCACTGGTGCGGGCGGCTCCGTCGTCACCCAGGGCGTACGCGGCGGCATACACCTCCTTGCGGCGGGCGTCGGTCGCGACGAGGAGGTCTCCGCGGTGGCCGTCCGTCCAGGCCTCGTGGGCGAGCGCGTCGAGGCTCGTGAGCCCCCGCACCGGCAGGCCGAGCGCGAACGCGAAGGTGCGGCCGGTGACGATGCCGACGCGCAGGCCGGTGAACGGGCCGGGCCCGATGCCGACGACGACGTCCGTCACGTCACCGGGCGCGGCACCCGCGGCGCGGAGGGTGGCGCTGATGCCGGGCGCGAGGTGCTCGGCATGGGCACGGGCGTCGAGGGTCGTCTCCTCGGCCACCACCGACGTGCCGTCGTGCAGCCCGACGGTGATGGCCGTCGTGGACGTGTCGATCGCGAGCAGGAGCACGGTCGTCAGGCTATCCGAGGCCCACCGTCGCGCTGGACGGCGCGGTCGGGCGGCGCGTCAGGAGCGCGGGGCCAGCTCGTCGAGCACGGCGTCCCAGCGGGAGCCGACGCCGGTGAGCTCGACGGTGCGCTCGTCGTCCCCCGTGATGGTGAGCTCGAGCCGCGTGTCGCTGAGCTGCTCGGCGAGACCCGCACCCCACTCGACCACGGTGACGCTGGCGTCGAGGTCGGCGTCGAGGTCGAGGTCGTCGAGCTCGAGGGCGCTGCCGAGGCGGTAGGCGTCGACGTGCACGAGCTCGGGGCCGCCGACGAGCGAGGGATGCACCCGGGCGATGACGAAGGTCGGTGACGTGATCGGCCCGCGCACGCCGAGACCTTCGGCGACGGCCTGGGTCAGGGTGGTCTTGCCCGCCCCGAGGTCTCCGGTCAGCACGAGCACGTCGCCGCCGCGGAGCAGCGCCCCGAGCCGACGCCCGAAGTCCTGGGTCTGCGCGAGGGATGACCAGCGCACCTCGCGCCGGTTGCCCGCTCGTTCGCCCATCGTGCTCAGGCCCCCTTGGCGCGGGGGGTCGAGGAACGCGGCGTCTTCGCGCGGGCCGCCTTGCTGCGGCCCGTCCGCACGAGGTCGGCCGCCTCCTTCTCGAGCCGGCGCTGGCGCCGGTTCTTCGCGACGTCGGTGACGACGCGGCGCACGCGCGGCTGCTTCGAGACCTCGATCTGCTCGGCGCGGGCACGGGTGGCCTGGTCGACGAGCTGGATGAGGTGGGCGTTCAGCAGGTCGGGGTGCTCGAGCATGATGACGTGCCCGGCGTCGTTGACGACGATGTGCTCGGCGCCGGGGATGCCCTCGACGATGAGCTCGCTGTGCGACGGCGGGGTGAGGATGTCCTCGCGCCCGTTGAAGACGAGCACCACCGCGTTGCGGAACTCGCCGAGGGCCGGTCGCTTGTCGAAGCCGTCGAACGTCTGGAGGTAGTCGTTGACGACGTCGAGCGGGGTGCCGAGCAGGATGTCGGCGGTGTAGCGCACGACCGAGCGGGGCACCGGCGACGCGAACGAGTTCTGCTCGACCATGAAGTGCTCGAGGTCGCGGGCCGCGCGCCGCATCCTGGTGAACACCTCGGGGCGACGCGCGAGCGAGCCGAGCACGCCGGGCCCCAGCCGCTCCAGCATGAGCCGGCCCAGGGTGGCGACGCGGCCACCGTTGGCGAGCATGAGGCCGCCCGGGCTGGTCGCGACGAAGCCCGCCCCGACGACGCGGTCGAGCACCAGCTTCGGGTCGTGCTCGCCGAGCGCCAGCATCGTCATGCCGCCCATCGAGTGCCCGACCAGCACGAGGTCGCCCTCCGGCGCCATCTCGGCCAGGACGGTGCGCAGGTCCTGCCCGATGCGGTCGATCGTGTAGCTCTCCTTCTCGCCGCGCCCGGAGCGGCCGTGACCGCGCTGGTCCCACGAGACGACCCGGTAGCCGGCCTCCTTGAGGGCGCGGCGCTGGTAGACCCAGCAGCGCAGGCTGAGGCAGTAGCCGTGGGTGAGCACGACCGTGGGCAGCTCGTCGGCGCGGCCGTGGCGGGTCGAGCCGTCCGCCGCCGCTGCTGCCGCCTCGGGGGTCGGCAGGTCGATCTCGACGTGCAGCGCCACGCCGTCGTCGGTGAGGACGACGTGCTGCTCGTCGGGCTCGATGTCGAGCAGCTCGGGGGTCTCGAGGGCCGCCATCGCGGCGCGGTGCTTGCCGGCGCGGTCGGCGGCGATGCCGGCGGCGACGCCGGCGGCCACGCCCAGGGTGGCGGCGGCGATGCCGATGACGGGGTTGCGGCGGGGGCTCATGCGAGCCCCGCTTCGGCGGTGGCGTCGGCCGTGGTGGCGCCGGCCGTGGTGGCGCCGGCCGTGGTGGCGCCGGCCGTGGTGACATCCGAGCCGTCGGCGTGCGTGGCGGACGCGCCCTCGTCGCCGATGAGCAGTCGCGGCACCCGCGCCCCGAGCCGGGTGACGATCTCGTAGCTGATGGTGTCGGTGGCGTCGGCCCAATCCTGGGCGGTGGGCTCGCCGGGTGCCCCGCCGAAGAGCGTGACGACGTCGCCGGCCCGGGCCGTGGAACCCGGCCCGAGGTCGACGACGAGCTGGTCCATGCAGACCCGGCCGGCGATCGTGGTGCGGCGCCCGTCGACGAGCAGCGGCCCGACGTTCGTGGCGTTGCGCGGGATGCCGTCGGCGTAGCCGGCGGGCACGAGGCCGACCACGGTGTCGACGTCGGGCACGTAGGCGTGGCCGTAGCTGATCCCCTGCCCCGCGGGCAGCTGCTTGACGAGGGCGAGCCGGGCCCGCAGCGTCATGACCGGGCGCAGCCCGAAGTCGTCGTCGACCTGTGGCACGGGCGTGAGGCCGTACATGGCGATGCCGGGCCGCACGAGGTCGGCGTGTGCCGAGGGGTGCACGAGGGTCGCGGCAGAGTTGGCGAGGTGCCGCACCTCCGGGCGTATGCCGGCCTGCTCGGCCTCGGCGACCGCCTCGAAGAAGCGCTCCTGCTGGGCGAGCACGGTGGGGTGCTCGGGCGAGTCGGCGTGGGCGAAGTGGGTCCAGATGCCGACGACGCGGACGGTGCCCTCGGCCTCGAGGCGCCGGGCGTGCGCCACCAGGCTGCCCCAGTCTGCGCCGTAGGCGCCGCCGCGCCCCAGACCGGTGTCGACCTTGAGGTGCACGCGGGCGGTGCGACCGAGGTCGGCAGCTGCAGCGGAGATCTCGTCGAGCACCCACGGGGCGGAGGCGGACAGGTCGATGTCGCGGCCGACGGCGCCGGCGAAGTCGGAGCCCGGCACGCTCAGCCAGGTCAGCAGCCGGGTCGTGATCCCGGCGTCACGAAGGGCGAAGGCCTCGACGAACTGGGCCGCCCCGAGCCAGGTCGCGCCGCCGCGCAGGGCGGCCCGCGCCACCGGCAGCAGGCCGTGGCCGTAGGCGTCGGCCTTGACGACGGCCATGAACTCCGACGCCGGCGCGAGGGCGCGGAGGGTGCGCACGTTGGCCTCGAGCACCGTCAGGTCGATCTCGGCCCACACCGTGAGGCCGCGGGTGTCGGGCACGAGGCGCTCGGGGGGCACGGCCGCACTCCCGGCGTCGGCGGCCTCGGCGGCGTCGATGGTGCTCATGGGTGCAGTCTCGCAGTTCGTGGTGTGGGTCGCTGAGCGGGGCAGGGCGGCGGCGGCCCTGCCGGTCACCCCGGTGCTGACCGTCCCCGTGCGAGCAGGTCGCGCACGGCGGGCCGGATGCCGTGGGCCACCGCGAGCGCCCGCAGCGGGCCCCCTCCGGAGGCTCGGTCGGCGGCGACGCCGTGCACGAGCGCGCCGAGGGAGGCGGCGTCGTGCGGCTGGAGGCCCGCCGCGAGCAGCGTCCCCACGACGCCGGACAGGACGTCGCCCGCGCCCGCGGTGGCCAGCCACGTCGGGGCATCGGCCTGGGCGCGCACGGCGTGGCCCTCGGTCACCACGAGCGTCGTGGAGCCCTTGAGCAGGACGGTCGCCCCGGTGAGCTCGGCGAGGCGCCGGGCGTGGCCGAGCGGGTCGGCCTTGACGTCGTCGGCGGTGACAGCGGGCCGGTCGGCCGGATCGTCGGAGTGCCCTGAGCCTACGGCGTCGCCTTCGGCGGGTTCGTTCCGGCCGGTCGACCCGTCGAGGCGGGTCAGCAGGCGGGCCAGCTCACCGGCGTGGGGCGTCAGCACGGTGGGGGCGTCGCGGGGGTCGCCCGAGACGAGGTCGAGGCCGCCGGCGTCGACGACCACGGGCAGGTCGGAGGCCAGGGCATCGCGGGCCGCGTCGAGGTGCGCCGTGGCCGAGTCGTCGTCGGCCTGCGCGTCGAGGCCCGGGCCGACGACCCACGCCTGGACCCGTCCGGCGCCGACGACCGCCTCCGGGACGGCGTGGTGCACGAGGCCGACCGGGGTCGGCGTGCCGACGTAGCGGATCATCCCGACGCCGGCCTCGGCCGCGGCCGTCGTGCACAGCACGGCAGCACCCGGGTAGGCCTCGCTGCCGGCGACGACGCCGAGCACGCCGCGGGAGTACTTGTCGTCGGACGCGTGCGGCACCGGCCAGAGAGCGGCGACGTCGTCCCAGGTGAGCCGCTCCACGGCGGCCGGCACGTCGCCGAAGGGGACGCCGATGTCGACGACGGTGAGCACGCCTGTGGCACCTTCGCCCGCAGGCAGCAGGTGCGCCGGCTTCGGGGTGCCGAACGTCACCGTCTCGTCGGCCCAGACGGCGTCGTCCTCGCCCGCGCCGCCTGCGGGGTCGAGCCCGCTGGCGACGTCGACGGCGATGACCCACGCGTCGTCGTCGATGGCGTCGACGAGCCGGGCTGCCTCGGGACGCAGGCCGGGGCGTCCGCCGATGCCGACGATGCCGTCGAGCACGAGGTCCGCCTCGGCGACGACGTCGGCGGCATCACCCAGCGCGTCGGGGCTCGCGGCCTCCCCGGGTCCGCCGGACGCGAGGTGGACCATGACCCCGGCGGCTTCGGCGGCCGCCAGACCGCCCGCGTGGACCCCCTCGCGGCCGGACGACGCGAGCAGCACCACGGCGGCGGCGTAGCCCGCCTCGGCGAGGTGGGCGACGGCATACAGGGTGTCCCCGCCGTTGTCGCCGCCACCGACGAGCCCGACGACCGTCGTGCCTTCGGTGTCCGACAGCCGCGCAGCGGCGACCTCGGCCAGACCGAGCGCGGCGCGCGCCATGAGCGTGCCTTCGGGCAGGTCGGCCATGGCGGACTGCTCGGCGGCCCGCACGGCCTCGATGGAGTGGGCGCTGATCATCAGCCCTCCGCGACGACGACGGCCGACGCGATGCCCGCGTCGTGCGACATGGACAGGTGGAACGAGTCGACCCCGAGCGTGTTGGCGCGGGCGCGCACCGTGCCGCCGATCTCGAGCGAGGGGCGGCCGTCGTCGTTGGTGACGACGCGGGCGTCGGTCCACTCCATGCCGCCCGGGGCCCCGAGCGACTTGGCCAGCGCCTCCTTCGCGGCGAACCGCGCGGCGAGGGAGGCGATGCCGAGCCCGCGCTCCTCCGGCGTGAAGAGTCGCTCGCGCAGCGCCGGCGTGCGCTGCAGCGTCTCCTCGAAGCGCGCGATGTCGACGACGTCGATGCCGACCCCGACGATCACGTCACTCGACCGTGACCGACTTGGCGAGGTTGCGCGGCTGGTCGACGTCGAGGCCCTTGGCGGTGGAGAGCCAGAGCGCGAAGACCTGGAGCGGCACGACGGTGAGCAGCGGCGCCAGCAGCGGCGAGGTCGCGGGCACGCGGATGACCTCGTCGGCGAAGGGCTCGACGGCCTCGTCGCCCTCCTCGGCGATCACGAGCGTGCGGGCGCCGCGGGCGCGGATCTCCTGGATGTTGGAGACGACCTTGCCGTGCAGGCCGTGCTCACTCGTCGGCGAGGGCACGACGACGAAGACCGGCTGGCCCGGCTCGATGAGCGCGATCGGGCCGTGCTTGAGCTCGCCGGCGGCGAAGCCCTCGGCGTGGATGTAGGCGAGCTCCTTGAGCTTGAGCGCGCCCTCCATCGCGATCGGGTAGCCGACGTGGCGGCCGAGGAAGAGGACCGAGCGGGTGTCGGCCATGAACTTCGCGATCTCCTTGACGCGGCCCATCTGGCCGAGCAGGGTCTCGATCTTGGCCGGGACCTGCCCGAGCTCCTTCATCACCGCGGCCGCGTCATCGGCGAAGGATCCGCCGCGCAGCTGCGCGAGGTAGAGGCCGAGCACGTAGCAGGCGGTGATCTGTGCGAGGAACGCCTTCGTCGAGGCGACGGCGATCTCGGGACCGGCGTGCGTGTAGAGCACCGCGTCGGACTCGCGCGGGATCGTCGATCCGTGCGTGTTGCACACCGAGACGGTGAGCGCGCCCAGCTCGCGGGCGTGCTTGACGGCCATGAGGGTGTCCATCGTCTCGCCCGACTGGCTGATGGAGACGACGAGCGTGCGCTCGTTGACGATGGGGTCGCAGTAGCGGAACTCGTGGGCGAGGGCGACCTCCACCGGGATGCGGGTCCAGTGCTCGATGGCGTACTTGGCGGTCATGCCGGCGTACGCGGCGGTGCCGCAGGCGACGATCGTGATGCGGTCGACGTTCTTCAGCTGCTCTTCGGAGATGCTCATCTCGTCGAGCACGAGCCGGCCGTCGGCGTCGGTGCGCCCGAGCAGCGTGTCGGCCACCGCGTGCGGCTGGTCGTGGATCTCCTTCTCCATGAAGGTCGCGTAGCCGCCCTTCTCGGCGGCCGCGGCGTCCCACGTCACCTCGTACGCCTTGCCCTCGGCGGGCGTGCCGTCGAAGTTGATGACGGTGGCGCCGTCGGGCGTGATCGTGACGATCTGGTCCTGGGCGAGCTCGAGGGCGTGACGGGTGTGGCCGATGAAGGCGGCGACGTCGGAGCCGAGGTAGTTGGCGTCGTCGCCGAGACCGACGACGAGGGGGCTGTTGCGGCGGGCGCCGACGACGACGTCGGGCTGGTCGGCGTGGATCGCGAGCAGCGTGAAGGCGCCCTCGAGGTCGGCGACGACGGCACGCATCGCGGCCGTCAGGTCGTGCTCGCGCTCGTAGGCGGCGGCGAGCAGGTGGGCGACGACCTCGGTGTCGGTCTCGCTCGTGAACTGGACGCCGTCCGCCAGCAGGCCCTTCTTGAGGCTGTGGAAGTTCTCGATGATGCCGTTGTGGATGAGGGCGAGCTTGCCGTCCCCGCCACCGCGGTGCGGGTGTGCGTTCTCGTCGGTGGGGCCGCCGTGCGTGGCCCAACGCGTGTGCCCGATGCCGGTGGTGGACGCGGGCAGCGGGTCGGCCTCGAGCTCGGCGGTGAGGTTGGCGAGCTTGCCGGACTTCTTGCGGGTCTCGACGTGGTCGCCGTCGAGCAGGGCGACACCGGCGGAGTCGTAGCCGCGGTACTCGAGGCGGGCCAGGCCCTCCATGACGACATCGAGCGCCGTGCCGTCGTTCGTCCGGCCGACGTATCCCACGATTCCACACATGAGGTCCAGCCTAGGGGACCGCCCACGGGCCCGACGCCACCCTCCGGGCGCGCGTCCGACACCCGTCCGACACAATGGCCACCGTGTCGGACTCATCCAGGGAGACGCCGAGCGGCAGCAACGGCGGCAACGGGTCGATCCCCTCCCCCTACGTGGAGTTCGACCGGGCGGCGTGGTCACGGCTGCGCGAGAACCAGCCGCTCAACCTCGACGACGCGGACCTCGCGCGCCTGCGCGGCCTCGGCGACCGGGTCGACCTCAACGAGGTCGAGGAGGTCTACCTGCCGCTGTCGCGCCTGCTCAACTTCTACGTCGGCGCGACCCGGCAGCTGCACCAGGTCACGAGCGACTTCCTCGGCGAGCGCCCGGCCAAGACCCCCTTCGTCATCGGGGTGGCCGGGTCGGTCGCCGTCGGCAAGTCGACGACGGCGCGCATCCTGCGCGAGATGCTCGCCCGCTGGCCCGACACCCCACGCGTCGCCCTCGTCACCACCGACGGCTTCCTCTGGCCCAACGCCGAGCTCGAGCGCCGCGGGCTGCTCCAGCGCAAGGGCTTCCCCGAGTCCTACGACCGCCGGGCCCTGCTGCGCTTCGTCGCCGAGATCAAGTCGGGACGCGCCGAGGTCACCGCCCCGGTCTACTCGCACCTCACCTACGACATCGTCCCCGGCGAGCGCATCGTCGTGCGCCAGCCCGACGTGCTCATCGTCGAGGGCCTCAACGTGCTCCAGGCGCCCGAGGTGCACCCGGTGCGCGGCACCGGCCTCGCCGTCAGCGACTTCTTCGACTTCTCCGTCTACGTCGACGCGTGGGTCGACGACGTCCGCAAGTGGTACGTCGAGCGCTTCCTGCGCCTGCGCGAGACCGCGTTCTCCGACCCCGACTCGTACTTCCACCGGTATGCCGTGCTGTCCGACGACGAGGCGGTCGCCACCGCCAACCGCATCTGGCGCGAGATCAACGGCCCGAACCTCGTCGAGAACATCCTGCCCACCCGGTCGCGCGCCAGCCTGGTGCTCTCGAAGGGCGACAACCACGAGGTGCGCCGGGTGCGCCTCCGAAAGATCTGAGCGCCACCCGCCGCCCTGCGCACCCCGCACGCGAGCGGGTACGGACGCAGGTATGCCGTGTGGCCGGCCCCCGCTGGGAACCGGCCACACGGCATACGTCGGCCGCCTGTCGACCGCGGCTGCTCAGTACCAGTGCGGCGAACGCGCCTGCCACGTGGACCACGCGTTGCAGGGGTTGCCGTAGGACTGCTTGATGTACCAGAGACCCCATTTGATCTGCGTCAGTGGGTTGGTGCGGTAGTCCGCGCCGAACGTAGCCATCTTTCGGGCAGGCAGCGACTGCGGGATGCCGTAGGCACCCGAGCTCGCGTTCTCGGCGGACCAGCGCCAGTCGCTCTCACCCGTCCAGAGGTTGACGAGACAGTTGTACTGCGAGTCGCTCGTCCAGCCCTGGTCGACCATGAGCACGCGGGCGGCGGCCTTCGGGTCCTCCTTGGCGTTCGCGATGGCACGCTGGCGCTCGCGCTCGCGCTCGGCCTTCTCGGCGGCCTCGCGGGCCTTCTCGGCCTGCTTGGCCGCCTCCTTCTTCTTCTTGGCCTCGAGCTCCTCGGCCGTGCGCAACCCGGTGGCGGCGATCGCAGTGCGGCGCTCGTTGCGCGAGACCGAGGCTGCGGCACGGTAGGTCGTGTCGACCGTGGTCGCGCGGGCCAGCTCGTCGGTCTGGGCAGCGACGCCCGAGCCCACGACGAACGCCGCGGCGTCGGTGCCGATGAGGTTTGTCGCTTTGGCGTACGCGAAGCCCGAGGTGCCCAGCCCGAGCGCCAAGGCCCCAGCGAGGATGGGGCGTCCCACGTGACGCCTACGTTTGGGGGGCGAGTCGTGCCGGCTGCGACGAGTCCCTGCCGGCGGGCTCGCCACCTCGTGCTTCACCGGCTGAGGCATGCCCTGCCGTCGAGGAACGGCCAGATCGGACTGGTGTGGTGCGCCAAGCCGACTCGAACGGGCCGAGGTGGCGGGGCGCGTCACGCTGGAAGCGGTTGAGGGAGCCGGAGCGTTGCGGTGCCGGCCTTCATACCGTGCCATGAACGTACGTCACGCCTTCCTGGGTTCGGGGTCAGTGCTCGACGCAGGTGCGGGACGGCAGCTGGCCGTCCCGGAGACTGGTCGTGTGGGAGGAAGGTCCCAGCTGGGACATCGCTCGCACCCCACGGCGAGCGTTATCGTTCCGAGACCTTCGATGAGCAACGGTGCCAGCGCGCGGCACCCGAGAGCAAGTTCGAGCCCAACCGTAATGGGTGGTTGGGGTGTTTTGCGCCTGTGTGCCACAACACGGCGCCCCCCGAAGTCGTGCTCAGGGGGCGCCGTGCGTGACGTGACTCAGGTCACACGTCCAGACCCTCCAACATGTCGGTCACGAGGGCCGCGATCGGGCTGCGCTCGCTCCGGGTCAGGGTGACGTGCGCGAAGAGCGGGTGGCCCTTGAGCTTCTCGATGACGGCGGCCACGCCGTCGTGGCGACCGACGCGGAGGTTGTCGCGCTGGGCGACGTCGTGGGTGAGGACGACCTTCGAGTTCTGGCCGATGCGCGAGAGCACCGTGAGCAGCACGTTGCGCTCGAGCGACTGCGCCTCGTCGACGATGACGAAGGCGTCGTGGAGCGACCGGCCGCGGATGTGCGTGAGCGGCAGGACCTCGAGCAGCCCCCGGTCCATCACCTCCTCGACCACCTCGGTCGAGACCAGCGCGCTCAGGGTGTCGAAGACCGCCTGCCCCCACGGGTTCATCTTCTCGGCCTCGGTGCCGGGCAGGTAGCCGAGCTCCTGGCCACCCACCGCGAAGAGCGGCCGGAAGACGAGGACCTTGCGCTGGATGCGGCGCTCCATCACCGACTCGAGGCCCGCACAGAGTGCGAGCGCCGACTTGCCGGTGCCGGCCCGGCCGCCGAGGCTGACGATGCCGACGTCGGGGTCGAGCAGCAGGTCGAGGGCGATGCGCTGCTCGGCGCTGCGGCCGTGCAGGCCGAACGCGTCGCGGTCGCCGCGCACGAGCCGGATCTGCTTGTCGGCGCCGACCCGCCCCAGACCGCTTCCCCGCGGCGAGAGCAGGACGAGACCGGTGTGGCACGGCAGCTCGGCTGCGCCCGCGTGCTCGACGCGGCCGCGGTCGTAGAGCTGGTCGAGCTCGTCGGTCGTGACCTCGAGCTCCTGCAGGCCGGTCCAGCCCGTGTCGACCCCCTGCTCGTGGCGGTACTCCTCGGCCTCGAGCCCGCAGGCGGACGCCTTGACGCGCATCGGGAGGTCCTTGGACACGATGGTCACGTCGCAGCCCTCGTTCGCGAGGTTCTTGGCGACGGCCAGGATGCGGGTGTCGTTGTCACCGAGGCGGAAGCCCGCGGGCAGCGAGGACGGGTCGGTGTGGTTGAGCTCGACGCGGAGCGTGCCGCCGTCGTCACCGACACCGACCGGCTTGTCGAGCCGCCCCTCGCTGACGCGCAGGTCGTCGAGCAGCCGCAGGGCCTGGCGGGCGAAGTAGCCCAGCTCGGGGTGGTGCCGCTTGCCCTCGAGCTCGGTGACCACGACGACCGGCAGCACGACCTCGTGCTCGGCGAAGCGGAGCATGGCCCGCGGGTCGGACAGGAGCACCGACGTGTCGAGGACGTACGTCTTGTGCTCGGGCACGCGGTCGCGTGCCGTCGCTGCTGTGGTGGCGCGTGTGGAGGCCGCGGCCGGCTTGGTGGTCGTGCTGCTGGCTGTCGTGCTGGCGTCCGACGTGACCTGACGGGTCGTACGTGCCATGTGCCACTCCCTACGCGGCGCGCTCAGCGCGCCTGATCGCTCCCGAGATGCCGGGCGGCCACCAGAGGGTGGCGTCGTGCCCGGCCCTCCGTCCTGAGCGATCGCTCCATGGGTGGGCCTCCTGGCAACGTCCGACGGGTGTCGGCCGTTGGGACGACGGTACGACCCGGATCCGACGGGGACGCGGATTGAGAGCCGTTGCGGCGTCGTGTCGCCGGAGAGTTCACCTGTCGGCAACACAGCCGCCCACCAGACGTCCGCACGACCGCCTTGACGTCGCCGATGGCATACTGTCGAGGACTGCCGTGGGGCGGCCCGGCGAGGCAGCCGCGCGGCGGTTCGTGCCGGACAGGTCAGCGGTCGAGGCCGAGGTCGTCGAGGTCGTGGTGCTGGATGCGGGTCTCGCCGTCCTCGCCCTGGTACGCGGACGCACCGCTCTCGTGGGTGACGTAGACGTCGTCGCCGATGACGTTGATGCCCTCGGCGTAGTAGGGCAGTTCCGCGACGTCACGGGCGTCGCCGCTGTCGACGAGGCGCAGTCCGCCGGACTGGTCGCCGTCGAACGGCTGGTAGACGAGCTCGTTGGGCGAGATCCCGGCCTTGTCGCCCCACGACGTCGTGAAGAGCAGCCCACCGTCGGTGGCGGCAACGCCCTGCGCGTTGTTGGGGATGCGCTGCGGGCCCGACTGGTTCACCAGCGTGCCGGTCTCGTGGTCGACCTCGTAGCGGTAGAGCTCGGGGTGACCAGGGCTGCTGTCGCCCGGCAGCAGGGTGTTCTTGTCCCACTCGCCGACGTACGCGTAGCGCCCGTCGGGCGAGAGGTTCAGGAAGCTGCTCACCGGCACGTCCTGCGAGTGCGCAGCGGCGACGGGCGAGCCGGGGACGGCGGCGTCGATCAGCGAGCGGTCGTACGTGTAGACCTTGCCCCCGTCGGAGACGTAGACCCAGCGCCCGTCGGTCGTGACGCCGCCTCCGTGCCCGAGCTCGCCGCCGTCCTCGTCCTTGAGCTGGACGTAGGCCGTCTCGTAGCCGGTGCGCTTGTCCTGGATGGACAGGCGGACGTCCTCGGACGTGTCGCCGTCCTTGGCGTAGTAGGTCGTGAGGAACTCGTCGCGGCCCCCGTCGTAGCCCTGCCCCTGCGGGATGCCCTCGTAGTCGTCGTCGCGCAGGTGGAGCAGCTCGGGCGGCACCGTGCCGCCGAAGAGGCGCTGCATCAGGTCGGCCGTGACGACCGCCTCGCGCTCCTCGTCGGTGACGACCCCGTCGCCGTCGATGTCGTAGCGGGCGTGCTGGGCAGCGTGGCGGTCGGCCGCGGTGTGGGCCCAGCCGTCGTCGGCGCTGCCGCTGCCGCTCGTCCCGTCCTGGGCGGCCGCGTTGCGGCGCAGAGCCTGCGCGAGGCGTCCCAGGTCGCCGCCGACCCGCTCGAGCTGCGTCGAGATCGACGGCCACCGGTCGAGCAGGTGGTCGAGGCCTCCCCCGCCCCAGTGGCCCTTGAGGCCGTGCACGGCCCGGGTCGCCTCGCCGCGCAGCGACTCGAGGTCGCCGGCGTGCGCGTCGATACGGTCGGCGCTGCCGCGCAGTGCGACCGGGTCGGCCCCCTTGCGGTAGATGGCCACGGCGTTCCCCCTCCGACGTCCGGGCTCAGGACCGCGCGGCCGGCGACCCGGGCCCGCTCGAGCGACCGCGACCGCGACCGCGACCGGAGGGCCTTGGACACACCGGAACGGGCGACGTGTCGCCCATGCCCGTCACCGGCCTCGCGGGCGGGTGCGCACGGCGGCCATGACGCCGATGACGGCGGCGAAGAGGCCGAGCAGGACGATGACGACCACTCCCCCGGCGCTCGTCGGCGTCTCGCCGGTCAGCGCGCGGCGCAGGGCGAGGACCATCACGAGCGTCACGGCTGCGCACACGGCCACCAGCAGCCAGCGGCCGAAGCGCGCGACGCGGGAGTCGTTGCCGAAGGCGCTGCCCACGTTCGCGCCGGACTCGACCGCGGCCGCGAGCGGGTCGACACCGGGGTTGCGCTCGCGCCAGGCGCGGCGGGCGGTGCCCATCCGGACCACCATCGCGCCGATGAGCACGAAGACGATGCCGACGCCGAGGCGGGCACCGCGCGCCTGGTCGCCGCCGAACAGGCCGAAGGCCAGCCCGAACACCCCGATCGCACCGAGGGCGGAGCCGAGCACGATGGTCGTGCGGATCCCGACCGGACCGAAGGGCTGCGCAGGATCGTCGAGCCACGCGTACGGCGGCGGGTCGCCCACCCGGCCGCCGGGCGTCGGCGTCGGCGGGGTCGGCGCACTCATGCAGGGGCTCCCGGCAGGAGCTGCTCGAGCTCGCTCGCGAGCCCGGTCGTCACCGGGCGCGGCTCGCCGTCGGCCGAGTCGGACACGGTCCAGCCTGCCCCGTCGGGGCGGAAGTAGCGGGTGCCGACGCTGCCCTCGAGGGTGCGCGTCTCGATCGCGAAGCGAGCCGACGAAGCACCGCCACGAAGCTGCTCGACGGCGCGGGCCAGCACCTCGGCGGGCCGGTCGACGGCGTCGGTGAGCCCGACGAACCACGTGCCGAGGCTGCGCGGCTGCAACAGGGCGATGATGTCGCCGTCCTCGAGCACGACCATGAGGTCGCCCTGCTCGCCGTCCCGGACGCTGATGCCGCTCCAGCGCTTGGCGCGGGCGAAGACCGTCTCGAGCACCGCCGCCTCGCCGCGGCTGACGGCGCGGTCGCCGTCGGGCTCGGCCAGACCGCGAGCGAGCAGCGACGCCACACCGGCAGCGCCGACGAGCTCGTCGGTCGGCGCTGCGTCGAAGCCGAGCGAGGCCACCGTCATGCGGCTGCTCGCGGTCGAGTGCCGTCCGAGCAGGTAGCGGATCTCGGCCCAGCCGAAGCCGTAGACGTCGTCGGGCAGCGGCACGCGGGCGAGCTCTGAACCGGCCAGCGGGTCAGTGGCTGTGGACATTGGTGTGCTCCTTCATCGGTCCCTGTGGCACGGCACCCATCTTGTCGTGCCGCCTCTCGTCGTGCTCGGCCAGCCCCGCGGTGACCGGTGTGGGCACGTGTCGTCGAGCCTCGTCACGTGCCGCCACCTGGTCCCGGGCGCGACGCCGGTCAGAAGATGCTCGTCACCGAGTCCCAGGCGTCGGAGGCCGCGTCGCCGATGTCGCCCGCGACGTCGGCGACGCCCTCGCCGACGGCGTTGACGGCGTCGTGCACGGCCGGGATGTTCTGGTAGGCCGCGACACCGAGACCGGCCACGCCGCACGCGATGTTGATGGGCGGCGGCGCGAACACGGCGCCGGCCGCGAGACCGGTGCTGAGGCCGTTGGTGATGATGCCCTCGGTGTCACCCTCGGCGATGGAGACGCCGAGCTGGGCGGCGCTGAGGCCGATGCCCACCGGTCCGAGCACACCGAACCTGCCGACGGCGTTGCCCGCCGCGCTGCCCTCGGCGAAGAGTCCGGAGAGGCCCTTCATGTCCCAGGCGTCCGCGAAGAGGTTCGCTCCGGCGGCGAAGCGTGACGCCCCCGGGAAGACGTCGAGCATGCTGTCACCGACGCGCATCATCTCGGTGATGTTGGACAGGTAGCGGCCGCTCATGAGGGCGCCCTGCGACCGGGAGAAGACCGAGCCGAAGGCGGCCGTCTGGGCGAGCAGGCTCGGCATGCCGAAGATCGTCATGGCGTTCGCGATGCCGTCGAGGGGCGAGGTGCCGCCGTCGCCCGACCCCGACCCGCCGGGGCCGGTCGGCGATCCGGGCCCGAACGGCAGGCCCGACCCGGGTGCCCCCATCGGGCCGACACCGCCGGACCCCTGACCGCTCGTCGTGTCCTGGGCGCCGGCGTTGCGGCGCAGCGCCTCGGCGAGCTTGCCGAGGTCGGTGCCGAACTGGGTCAGCTGGGCCTCGATCGGGGGCCAGCGGTTCATCAGGTGGTCGAGGTCGCCGCCGCCCCACTGCCCCTTGAGGGCGTGGACGGCGCGACTGGCTTCACCCTTGACCGTCTCGCACTCGCGCGCGTGGCCCGTGATCCGCTCGGCCGACGCACGCAGCGCCACCGGGTCGGCGCCCTTCTTGTAGATCGCCATGCTCCGCTGCTCCCCTGACGTCTCGTGTGGCTCCGGTGTGCTCGCCACCCCGGCCGTATGCCGTGTGCCACCGGCGAGTCTTCCAGCCGGCTCCCCGAAACCTACGGGGCGGGGGCGAAGGCGGACAATGGGGAGCACTCCCCACCCCCTGCCCCCCTGCGGTCGGTCAGCTGCCGAACCGACGGTGCCGGCCGGCATACGCCCGCAGCGCGCGCAGGAAGTCGACGTGGCGGAAGTCGGGCCAGTACGCCTCGCAGAAGTAGAACTCGGACGTGGCGCTCTGCCAGAGCAGGAAGCCGCCGAGGCGCTGCTCGCCGGACGTGCGGATGACGAGGTCGGGGTCGGGCTGGCCCTTGGTGTAGAGGTGCCCGGCGATGTCGTCGGCGGTGAGGCCTGCGGCGATCTGCTCGATGGACTCGCCGGCGGCCGCACGCTCGAGGAGCAGGTCGCGCACCGCGTCGGCGATCTCGCGGCGCCCGCCGTAGCCGACGGCGACGTTGACCGTCATGCCGTCGACGTCCTTGGTGCGCCGCGCCGAGTCGCTGAGGCTGTCGGCGGTCTCGCGCGGCAGCAGGTCGCGGGCCCCGACGATCTTCAGGTGCCAGTTGCCGGTGTCGGCGAGGTCGGCCACGGCCGTCTCGATGATCTTGAGGAGCGGGGCAAGCTCCTCCTGCGGCCGACGCAGGTTGTCGGTCGAGAGCAGCCAGAGGGTGACGTACTCGACGCCCGCCTCGCGGCACCACTCGAGCAGCTCCTCGATCTTGTCGGCGCCGGCCTGGTGGCCGCTGGCCGTGCCGGCGCCGCGGGCGCGGGCCCAGCGCCGGTTGCCGTCGAGCATGACGGCCACGTGGCGAGGGAGGGACTCCTTGGGAAGATCCTTGAGGACCCGGCGTTCGTACGCGCCGTAGACCACATCGCGCCACCCCACAGGGGCCTCCTCGTCGCCTCGATCGTCCTCGCCCTCGGTCGCAGCCCGCGTGGGCCGCGGTCCCACCGTACCCTCCGGGATCGACGCGATCTCAGCGGTCGGGCGGCAGCCGTCGACGGGTCCTGTGAGGCGTGTGTGGAGGTTGTGTGACGTCGCGTGGCTTGGTGAACATCCGCCAACCTACGCACCCGTAACCTACGGTTCCGTAGGTTACACTCGGCCCATGAGCACCACGACCGAGCAGCCTCGCGACGAGTCCCCCAACGGGCCTGTCGCCGACCTCGTCGCCATCGTCAAGCCACGCCTGCGCGGCTGGCTGCACCTCGGCATGTTCCCCGTCGCACTGCTCGGCGGGCTCGTGCTCGTCCTGCTGTCCGAACCCGGCGCCGTGCGCACCGCCTCGATCGTCTTCACGACCAGCGCCGCCCTGCTCTTCGGGGTGTCGGCCGTCTACCACCGTGGCACGTGGGGGCCGAGGATGGCGGGCCTGCTCAAGCGCTTCGACCACTCGAACATCTACCTCATCATCGCCGGCACCTACACGCCCTTCGCGGTGACGCTGCTGTCGGCCGACCAGGCCCGACTGCTCCTCACCGTCATCTGGGGCGCGGCGATCGGCGGCGTGCTCTTCCGCATCTTCTGGGTCAGCGCACCGCGCTGGCTCTACACGGCGCTCTACATCGCGCTCGGCTGGACCGCGGTGTTCTACGTCGTGCCGTTCTGGCGCGAGGGCGGACCCCTCATCGGCACGCTCATCGGGCTCGGCGGGCTGCTCTACACCGCCGGCGGCATCGTCTACGGCACCAAGCGCCCGAACCCGTGGCCCAAGTGGTTCGGCTTCCACGAGGTGTTCCACGCCTTCACGCTCGGCGGCTTCGCGACTCACTTCGCGGCCGTCGCCCTCGCCGTGATCGGCTACCAGGCCGCCACCTGACGAGCACCCCCTCCCTGATCGAGAGAACGCTCCGTCACGCGCATCGCGTGACGGAGCGTTCTCTCGATCAGGGCGTTTCAGTCGTTGCGGGGCACCGGACGGTCGTCCGGCCCGTCGACCGGCGCATCGCCCGCCGTGCCGCCCGCCGTGCCGCCCGCCGTGCCGCCCTCGAGCGGCGCGTCCCGCGTGGGGTCCGGCTCGGGCCCCTCCGCCGTGCCCTCGGTCTCGGCCCGGGCCGCCGCCTCGTCGCGGTCGCGGTAGGCCATCCGGCGCAGCCGGCTGTTCATGTTGCGCACGAGCAGCCACAGCGAGATCGCGAGCACGAAGAACGCGATGAAGCCCCAGATGCCGGGGCCGACCGGGAGGTTGCCGCCGCTGCCCATCAGACGCCCGCCTTCTCGTCGTCGTGGTCGTCGTGGTCGTCGTCGTGGTCGTCCGTGTGCGTGTCCGAGCTGTCGCCGTGCCGGTGCCGAGCCTCCTCGGCACCCTCCTCGGGCTCCGGCTCCTCGGTGACCCGCCCGTCGTGGACGAGCTCGAGATCACCGCGGGTGGCGAGGGCGTCGGCCTCGGCCGGCGTGCCGAGGCCGGCGAAGAGGTCGTCCTCGCCCTCGGCCACCGGCACGTACGACAGCGCCGCCTCGAACTCCTCGACCCCCCAGACCCGCTTCTGGATCTCGAGCGGCACCTGGAACCAGAAGCCGTCGGGGTCGACCTGGGTCGCGTGGGCCATGAGCGCACGGTCACGCGTCTCGAAGAAGTCACCGCACGCGATCGTCGTCGTGGGGCGCCCCGAACGGCGCGGCTTCCAGTTGGCCAGCCACTCGGCATACGGGCTCTCGAGACCCTCGGCGAGCATCGCCTCGTGGATCGCCTCGAGGCGCGGCTTGGACCAGCCGCCGTTGTAGTAGATCTTGAGCGGCTGCCACGGCTCGCCCGCGTGCGGGTAGCGGCTCGGGTCACCGGCCGCCTCGAAGGCCGCCATCGACACCGTGTGGCACATGATGTGGTCGGGGTGCGGGTAGCCACCCTTCTCGTCGTACGTCGTCATGACGTGCGGGCGCCACGCACGGATGACCCGCACCAGCGCCTCGGTCGTCACGTCGATGTCCTCCAGCCCGAAGCAGCCGTCGGGCAGCGGCGGCAGGGGGTCGCCCTCCGGCAGGCCGGAGTCGACGAAGCCGAGCCACGTGTGCTCGCAGCCGAGCACCTCCTGCGCCGCCTTCATCTCGTCGCGGCGCACCTGGGCGATGTCGCGCAGGATGTGTGGGTCGTCCTTGAGCTTCTCGTTGAGGATGTCGCCGCGCTCGCCGCCCGTGCACGAGACGACCATGACGGACGCGCCGGCCGCGACGTACTTGGCCGTCGTCGCCGCGCCCTTGCTCGACTCGTCGTCGGGGTGCGCGTGCACCGCCATCAACCGCATGCCCTCGGCCACGTGGCTCCCTGTTCGTCGATCGTCGGTGGGATGGGCGCAGACGGCTCGTGGCCGCTCTGCGCTCGGGCCCGCGCGTCGTGCCCTGCCGGCATACGAGAGACTGGACCCGCCTGTCATCCTCTCACTCCCACCCGCGGCCACCGACGCCCGGGCTCCGACCGCCAGGACTTCGTATGCCGTCCCGCAAGACCCTGCCCCGCCCCGCCCCCGGCCAGCTCAAGTGGTGGGTCATCGGCGCGGTCGGCATCCTCGCCGGCGTCGCGCTCGCCATCTGGTTCGGGCTCTCGGCCACGCTCGGACAGCCGAGCTGGCAGACGCTCGGCTACAAGGTCGTCAGCGACCAGCAGGTGCGCGTCGACTTCGAGGTCTACCGCCCGGGCGGCACCGCCCTGACCTGCACGGTTGAGGCGCTGGCCCGCGACTTCTCGCCCGTCGGCACGAGCAGCGTCCGGGTGCCCGCGAGCGCCGACGAGACCACGCGGATGTCGGCGACGCTGCGCACCACCTCGCGAGCCGTGACCGGGCAGGTCAAGACCTGCTCCTGACCGACGCCGGCCGTCCACCCAGTGGCCACGAACGTGTCGTGAACTGCGCTTTTGCCGTTCGCTTTGTTATCCTTGTTGCTTCATCCAAGGGTCCGGACCCGTCGCCGACCGGCACGTCGAGTCGGTGACACCACGGTTCGGTCCCTTTTATTTTTGTGAGGCGCCCACGCGAGCACCGCGTGGGCGCTCTTCAATCGAGGAGTGACTACAGTGACCGACACTGCCGCTGGCTTCCTGACCCAGGAGGCCTATGACCGCCTCAAGGCGGAGCTCGACCAGCTGACGGGCGAAGGTCGCATCGAGATCGCCCGCAAGATCGAAGAGGCCCGCGAGGAGGGCGACCTCAAGGAGAACGGCGGCTACCACGCCGCCCGCGAGGAGCAGGGCAAGATGGAGGCCCGCATCCGCCAGCTCACCGAGCTGCTCCACAACGCGACGATCGGCGAGACGCCCCCCGACGACGGCGTCGTCGAGCCCGGCATGCTCGTGACGGTCGAGATCTTCGGCGACGAGGAGACGTTCCTGCTCGGCAACCGCGAGATCGCCGACGGCTCCGACCTGCAGGTGTTCTCCGAGAAGTCCGCCATGGGCGCCGCCATCAACGGCAAGAGCGTCGGCGACAGCACGAGCTACGAGGCCCCCAACGGCAAGACGATCGACGTCAAGATCGTCGCGGCCAAGCCCTACACCGGCTGAGCCGAGCCCCAGACCGCCTCGAACGGGGCCGGGTTCCCACGGGAGCCCGGCCCCGTTCTGGCGTCCGAGCCCGGTCCGGCTCAGCGACGCCAGTCTGTCCCGCTGACGGGGCAGCGCTGCGGCGCGGCTGAGCGAGGCCGGCGTCGCTGAGCGAGGCCGGCGTCAGCGCAGGATCTGGGCGGCGACGGCGCGGGCGACGTCGGGGGCGTCGGTCGCGAGCAGGCCGGCCGCGAAGAGCAGGTATGCCGTGTCGACCGTCGCGCTCGCCGCGCGGGGCACCTTCCAGCCGCCCGCGTGGTCGGCGAGCACCGCGCCGAGCACGCGCTGGCGCCCGGCCTCGTCGGTGTGGCGCAGCACGCCGCCGGAGCCGACCAGGGCGGTGACGTTCGCGAGCGGTCGCGGCGCCTCGGTGGGCTGCGCGGGGCGGGCGTGCCGGCGCACGGCCACGAGCGCCGCGAGCCGGGCCAGCTCGAGATCGAGGTCGCGCTCGACGTCGTCGGCGGGGAGCGAGCCGGGCTGCTCGTGGACGCGGGCGGCATACGCCCTCAGCGCGTCGGCGTCACGGACCCCCTCGAGCAGGTGCTCGGCGGCCGCGGCCTCGACGACGTGCTGGGCGTTCCACCGCATTCCGAGGTCCCCCTCGACGGTGCGCGCGTGCCAGAGGGGCGCGACGACGTCCTTGCGCAGCCCGGCGTCCTCGCCCTCGGGAGTCAGGCACGAGTAGACGTCGGTGGTCGCGCCCCCGATGTCGACGACGAGCACGTCTCCCCCACCGGCGACGGAGGCGAGCACCTCGACCCCGCGCAGCACGGCGTCGGGCGTGGCGGCCTCCACCATCGCCGCGAACGCCGGATCGCGCGAGAGACCCTTGCCGCCGATGACGTGGTGCAGGAACGCCTCACGGATCGCTGCGCGCGCCGACTCAGGCGCGATGACGCCGATCTGCGGCAGCACGTTGTCGGCCAGGACCGTCGGCCGGTCGGTCGTCGCGAGCACGCCGGCGGCCTCGTCGCGTGCCTCGACGTTGCCGGCGACGACGACGGGCACCGCGTGCGCTCCGTGCCCGCCGACCGCCCCCTTGGCGAGGCGCGCGGCGTTGTGCAGCAGCACGTTGCTGTTGCCGCCGTCGGTGCCGCCGACGAGCAGGATCATGTCGGGACGCGAGGCGCGCACACCCGCGACGTCAGCGGTGGTCAGCTCACCGGCCGCGACGTGCACGACCTTCGCACCGGCCGAGAGGCCGACCCGGTGACCCGCCTGGGCGGTGACGGTGCGCTCGTAGCCGACGACGGCGAGCCGAAGGCCTCCCCCGGCGCTCGAGCAGGCCCGCACGACTGCGTCGCCGCGCACGCCCAGGCGCTCCCGCAGGTCGCGGTAGCCGTCGAGTATGTCGCCGCGGCGCTGGGTCCCGGTCGTCGGTGTCGACGCGGTGCCCAGCACTGTGCCGTCGTCGGCGAGCAGGGCGCCCTTGGTGAAGGTCGACCCGAAGTCGACAGCGAGGATCGTCATGCGTGAGGAGGGAGCCGGCGCCGGATCAGCCGTGGATGTCGAGCGCCTCGCGCAGGTCGGCGATGAGGTCGTCGACGTCCTCGATGCCGACCGAGAGGCGGATGAGGTCGCCCGGCACCTCGAGCTCCGTGCCCGCGACGCTGGCGTGCGTCATGCGCCCCGGGTGCTCGATGAGCGACTCGACACCGCCGAGCGACTCGCCCAGCGTCCAGAGGCTCACGGCGGCGCACGTCTTGACGGCGGCGTCCTCGCCGCGCTTCATGCGGAAGCTGACCATGCCACCGAACCGCTTCATCTGCCGCGCCGCAACGTCGTGGTTGCGGTGCCCGGGCAGCCCCGGGTAGAGCACCTGCGAGACGCCGTCGTGGCCCTCGAGGAACTCGACGACCTTCTCGGCGTTGTCGCTGTGACGGTCCATGCGGACACCGAGCGTCTTGAGACCGCGCAGCGTGAGCCATGAGTCGAACGGGCCGGCGACGCCGCCGATGCTGTTCTGGTGGAAGGCGATCCGGTCCTCGGCGTCCTCGAGGCCTGGCACCGTGATGCTCTTCGCGGTGACGACCGCGCCGCCGACGACGTCGCTGTGGCCGCCGGAGTACTTCGTCGTCGAGTGCGTGACGATGTCGGCGCCGAGGGCGAGCGGGCTCTGCAGGTAGGCGGTCGCGAACGTGTTGTCGACGACGAGGATCGCGCCGGCCGCGTGGGCGATCTCGGCGATGGCCGCGATGTCGGCGATGCCGAGGAGCGGGTTGGTCGGCGTCTCGACCCAGACCATCTTCGTCTGCCCGGGCCGGATCGCGGCCCGCACGGACTCGAGGTCGCCCATGTCGGCGATGGAGTGCTCGATGCCCTGGGGCCCCGCGACCTTGTTGAAGTAGCGGTAGGTGCCGCCGTACGCGTCGTTGGGCACGACGACGTGGTCGCCGGGCACGAGCAGGGCCCGTGCGACGGTGTCCTGCCCGGCGAGGCCCGACGCGAAGGCGAAGCCGCGGCTGCCGCCCTCCAGGGCCGCGATGCACTCCTCGAGCGCCGTGCGGGTGGGGTTGGCCGACCGGCTGTACTCGTAGCCGTTGCGGAACCCGCCGATGCCGTCCTGCTTGTAGGTCGACACCTGGTAGATCGGGGTGACCACCGCACCGGTCAGCGGGTCGGCCTCCTGGCCGGCGTGGATGGCGCGCGTGGAGAAGCCGTGCTCGTCAGACATGGTGACGAGCCTATGCCCACGGCTCGGTCTGCGATGCTGCGGGCGTGGGCGACGACTTCGACTACGCCAACCACGGGGTGCGCCCCCGCGGGCCGGTGCTCTCGGCCCTCTCGGCGGCGTTCCCCGGCATCCGCGCCGTGCAGGAGCAGGTGGAGCCGTATGCCGCCTGGTGGCGTGCGCACAACCGCGCGGCTGCGCGGGCGGCCGGCCCGCTCTGGGTGGCACTCGGCGACTCCATGACGCTCGGCATCGGGGCCGGGGCGCCCGACCGTGGGTGGGTGGGGCAGCTGAGCCGGCGCTTCGAGGATCGCGGCTGGCAGCACCGGCTCGTCAACCTCGGCGTCAACGGGGCCCGCGTCGAGGACGTCCTCGAGCGACAGCTGCCAGCGCTGGCCGCCCTGACCGTCGACCGGCCGGCAGCCCTCGTCACGGTGGTCGCCGGGTCCAACGACGTGGTGCTGCGCCGCCACCGCCGGCTGCTCTTCGACCGGTTCGCCGCGCTGCTCGACCGGTTGCCCGACGACGCCGTGGTGTCGAACCTGCCCAACCCGCACCGCGAGGCACGGGCCGTCGACCGGCTGCTCCGCGAGCGCGCCGAGGCCGGCCGGGTCGTCCTCGTGGACGTGCGGCGGGAGGGGCCGCGGTCTTGGTGGGGGCGTCTGGCCTCGGACCGCTTCCACCCCAACGAGGCCGGCTACGCCGACCTGGCTACGGTCGTCGAGCGCTCCGTGGACCGGGCCGGGCTGCTCGGTCTGTGAAGTGTGGTGAGGCGCTCGCGCGGTGAGCCTGCGAGGGCCTCAGGCGACGCCGTGGTCGCGGGCCCAGAGGGCGGCGGACGTGCGGTCGCCGACACCGATCTGGCGGAAGACGTTGCCGAGGTGCACCTTGACGGTGCGCTCGCTGATGCCGAGGCTGCGGGCGATCTGCTTGTTGGCCAGGCCCTGCGCCACCTGGGCGAGCACCTCGCGCTCGCGGCCGCTGAGGGCGGGCCCGCCGGCCGCGTGCTGGCTCGTGGACGGCAGCAGCGCCCTCGTGACGCGGGGGTCGAGGGGGGCGTGGCCGGCGGAGGCGGCTCGTACCGCGTCGAGGACGTCGCGCGGCTCGCTGTCCTTGAGCAGGTAGCCCACGGCTCCTGCCTCGAGCGCCGCCCGCACCCGCTCGGCCTCGGCGAAGGAGGTCAGCACGACGACCGGCGCAGGGATGCCTGCCGCCTTGAGCCGTCGGATGGCCTCGACGCCGTCGACACCGGGCATGGAGAGGTCCATCAGGACCACGTCGGGCTCGACCGCCCTGACGACCCCGAGGGCCTCGGCGCCGTCGGCCGCCTCGCCGACCACGTCGAGGTCGTCGCTGGCGTCGATGATGGTGCGCAGGCCGGCGCGGACGAGCCGGTGGTCATCGACGACGACGACGGTGGTCATCGAACCTCCTCCACGGGTAGGGCGAGCTCCCACGTCGTGCCTCGGCCGCGGAACGAGCTCACACGGAGCACCGCCCCGACCTCGGTGGCGAGGTCGGCGAGTACTCGTATTCCGAAGTGTCCCTCAAGTCGCGGCAGAATGTCGGGATCGAAGCCGATCCCGTTGTCCTCCACCGTGAGCATGACCGGGTGGGCCGGGTCCTCGTCGTTCGGGCCGAGCCTGATGGAGACGTGGCAGGCGTCCGCGTGGCGCACGACGTTGCGCAGGCACTCCCGTGCCACGCGGTGGGTCAGCTGCTGGGCGACCTCGGTGAGGCGGGCCGCCGCCGGCTCGTCCACGTCGACGTGGACCTCGACCCCGCGACCTGACAGCGGTCGGGCGAGGTCGGCCAGCGTCGTGGACAGCCCGGCGTCGGCGAGGCGCTCGGGGTAGATGTCGACGAGGAGGGAGCGCAGGCTCGCGACGCTGGCCCGGAGGGTGCCGGCGGCCTCGCTGATCGTGGCCGCGAGGCCCGTGTGTCCCGCCGCGCGTTCGGCCTCGGCGGCGCCGCTGACGGCGAGGGAGCTCGCCACGAGGTCCTGCACCGGTCCGTCGTGCAGGTCGGCGGCGATGCGGCGGCGTTCTCGCGCGGAGGCGTCGACGGCGCGGCGCAGCAAGGACTCTCGGTGGTGCTGGGCGGCCTCGAGGCGCTCCAGCAACCGCCACATGACGGGAAGCATCAGCACGAGCAGCAGCATCAGGCTCGTGGCGAGCACGCCGGCGAGTCCCCGCCAGAGGTCGAAGGCCCGCTCCTGGACCGGCTGGTAGTCGCCGTAGACCTCGAAGAGCAGCTCTGTGCCGTTGGGCGCCCACACGGGCTGGTAGACCTCGAGCAGCTTGCCGTCGCCTCGTTCGAACTCGTTCTCCGAGCGGTCGAGGTCGGTGGCCTCGGCCTGGGTGCGGGGGTGGGCCAACGTGTTCTGCTGCTCCTCGTCGAGCTCGAAGCGCTTGCCGACGAGGCTCGCCTCGTCGGAGTAGACGATCGTGCCGTCGGTGGTCCAGAGCTTGACGCGCTTGATGCCGTTCGGCCGAACTCGTTCCTTGACCACGGTGTCGAGTGCCTGGAAGGCCGCTTTGTCGCCCTTGAGCAGACCGTCCTCGAGGGTCGGCTGGATGACGGCGAGCGCCAGCAGGTTGGTGCGGTGCGCCACGTCGTTGAGCACCTGCCGCTCGGCGAGGCGGCTCGCCGCGAACGAGGTCCCGACCACCACGAGGCCGAACACCGCGAGGGCGGCGAGCGAGAGCTGCACCAGCATCCGCCGGCGGCTCGGGAGCGGCGGGACCCGAGGCGGGGCGACGCCGTCGGCGAGCGTCCACCAGAGGGGGAGGTTCTGGTGGGTTCGCTCGCCGACGGCTTGCGGCGCGATCGGTGGTGGGGGATCCACCGGTCGGAGCGCCGCCCCAGGCAACGGGAGCGTGCTCCCGGTGCCCGAGCGTTCGGTCGCCTTCATGGTCAGTGGTCGTCGGCCCCGGAGTCGTCCGCGCCGTTGCGGCCCGACGAGCCGGAGGAACCGGAAGAGCCGGAAGAGCCCGAGGAGGACGTGCCGGACCGGCCGCCGCTGTCGTCGGACGTACGGGTGGTCGACGTCCCGGGGACACGTGAACCGGACGACGACGACCCTGACGTGCTCGACGAGCTCGATGACCCCGACGACCCCGACGACCCCGACGACCCCGACGACCCCGACGACCCGGACCTGCCGGACGTCGACGAGCCGGAGCCACGGTTCGACGAGCCGCCACGGTCGTCGCCGGGCTCGGCGTGCGAGCCACGGTCGTCACCTGCCTCGGTGCGTGACCCGCGAGGGCGCTGCCCACCCTTGTCGTCGCCGGCCTCGGCGGTCCGCGTCACGCTGGGGGTGCTGACCGGGGCGGTGTGCGGGTTGTCGTCCCCGGGCTCGGTGACGACCTGGGCGGACGGTGGGACGTGGGTGGGGATGCTCTGGGCGAACGAGCTGTTGCCGATCAGGCCCAGCGCCGCGGGAACGAGGGCGGCAACAGCCACCGCTGCAACGGTGAGTCGTCTCATCGGGATCTCCTCTGCGAGGCACCTTTCCCGCGTTCGGGTTGGTGTGCGGATGCTCTGATCCCACGGTGCGGCCTGCGCTCGGTCGGGCGCCATCGGGCTTTGGTCCTAGTACCTCGGCGGCCCGTCCGCTTCCGTCGCTTTCGTCCCGCGTCTCAGAGGTCCTTGGCCCACTCGCGGGTCCAGCCGGTGACCGAGAAGCCCATCCGCGCGTTGATGGCGACCATGTGGGTGTTGGTGTCGGCGTTCCACGTGCGCACGGTCGTCACGTCGGGCCGCTCGCGCTGAAGCACGCGGAGGTTGGCCAGCTTGACCGCGAGGCCGAGGGCGTGACCGCGGTGCTCGCGGAGCACGAGCGTGTCGGACTGGACGGCGAGGTCGGGCTGGGCGGGTCTGACGAGCAGGTCGGTGAAGGCGACGAGCTGCCCGGACGGCACGTGCCGGGCCACCGTCTCGACGGCCCAGATCGGGCTCGGCGTGTTCCACTGCCGGCGCACCCGGTCGGCGTCCCAGTCCTCCTCGTCGAGCTCGATGTCGCCCGTCGGCGCGTCGGTGCTCATGCGTCTCGCGAGGAGTGCGCGGTCCTCCAGCCACTCCTCCGGCAGCGCGTCGACAGCGGTCTCGACCACGTATGCCGTCTCGTCGAGTCCCGGGTCGAGCTCCGTGAGCGTCCCCTCGGTCACCGGCAGCGGCAGGTCCTGCCGCAGGTCGGCCAGGGTCTGCCGGTAGCCGTTGGCGAGCGCGAACTGCGTTGCGCCGTCGCCGTTCTCGACCGGAGACCCGCTGTGCTCGTGGATGCGCGTGCACCCGTCGTCACGCAGTGACTGCTCGCAGTGCGCGAGGAGGAGCGTGCCGATGCCGTGCCTCTGGTGGTCGGGGTGCACGGACAGCCAGACGCCCCCGATCTCGACGTTCTCGCGGGTGCGCCGGATGGTCTGTGCCGAAGCCACTGGTGCGTCCGATCCGGCAGCAACGACGACGAAGGTGCGCCGCACCTCGTGACGGCGTGGGGCGATGTCGAGGATCTCCTCGACCGAGATGCGCTCGGCGCCTTCTCCCCAGACGGCGCGGTTGGCGGCGTGGTGGACTGCGAGCCAGGCCTCGCTGGCCGGGTCTCCCACCCGCAGCTCGATCTCCTTGACCTGAAGGCTCATTCGTTTCCCCCCGTCTGCTTCTGCCACTCCCGGCTGTACCCTTCGACGGCGTAGCCGAGCCGCCGGTTGACGGCGAGCATGTGGGCGTTGCTGGCGGCGTTCCACGTGCGCACCGAGGTGACCTGGGGAAGCTCGTCCATGACACGCAGGGCGTTGGCGGCCTTGAGCCGCAGACCGAGCCCGTGGCCACGGTGCTCGCGGAGCACGAGAGTGTCCTGCTGGTACCCGAGGTCGGGGCTGCCGGCGGAGACGGCGATCGTCGTGAAGGCGACGAGACGCCCGGTCGGCAGGTGCCGGGCCGCGGACTCGACGAAGCGACGACCCGACTCCAGGGCCCGCGCGAAGGACTCGCGCACCCGCTCCGCGTCCCAGGCCTCCTCCTCCAGCGCGAGGTCGTCGAGCGGCGCGTCCGTGCTCATCCGCTGCTGCAGCACGGCCCGGTCGTCGAGCCACTCCTCCGGGATGTGGTCGACGAACGACTCGACGGCGTAGTCGTCGTCGGACCGGGCGAGCGCCTCGAGGTGTGCGCGGTCGGCGGGCAGCCGCATGGCGCTGCGGATCATCGTCTGGCCGATGGCGTAGCCGTGGCGCGCCGCGAAGGCCTCCGCTTCGTCAGTGTCACCCTCGGCCCACTCCGTCTCGCCCATGAGCGTGCCGCGGCCGTGGGCCGCGGCGATCGACTCGCCCTCACGCAGCAGGGCGGCACCGAGGCCGCGCTTCCGGTGGTCCGGGTGCACCGAGAGCCACACGAGAGCGGGGTCGAGGTTGTCGGTCGTCGGCATCCGCACCTCGAGGGCGCCGACGATGCGGTCCGCCGACCAGGCGGCCAGGGCGAACCGGCGTCCGGTGGGCGAACGGTGGAAGCCGCGGATCTCCTCGAGCGTCCACGCGCTCCCCCGGTCTCCGAAGAGCTCGCGCTGCACGGCGGCGTGGACCTCGATCCAGTCGCGTGCCGCCGGCTCCTGCACGGGGTCGAGCAGGTCGATGGGCCTGATGTCGGGGTCCTCGTTCACGGCCCCGAGTCTGTCGACCTCACCCCTGCGCGGGCCAGCGACTTTCCGCGGACGCGGACGCACGGCATACGTCATCGGTGACGCGTGCCACGCAATCGCGTTGCGGCAGCGACGCGCCCGCCCTACCCTCGAAACATGCAGCGCTCCCAGCAGACGACGACGCCGGACCCCTCCGGCGCACTGTTGCTGCTCTAGCACCCACCGCAACCCACGCCCCGGAGTCGACTCCGGGGCGTTCGTCGTCTCCGGCCGACCCGGGCACCCCGGCCCAGGAGAACGCCATGTCCGACCACCGCGACCTCAACCACGACCTCGACGTCTACGCCACCGACGCGCTCGCGGGCGCCGGGCTGCCGCTCTGGCGGCCCGCCGGGTCCGTCATCCGCAGCGAGCTCGAACGCCTCGCCAAGGACCTCGCGCACGCCGACGGCTGCGTCGACGTGCACACCCCGGTGCTCGGCAAGCGTGCCCTCTTCGAGCGGTCCGGTCACTGGGCCAAGTTCGAGGACGACATGTTCCCCGCCATGCAGCTCGGCGAGGAGGAGGTGGTGCTGCGACCGGCGAACTGCCCGCACCACGCCCTCGTCTACAAGGCGCGCAGCCACTCCTACCGCGAGCTCCCGGTCCGGTTCAACGAGCTCGCCCCGATGTTCCGGGCCGAACGGTCCGGCGTGCTCTCGGGGCTGACCCGGGTGCGCCAGATCAGCCTCGACGACACCCACGTCTTCTGCCGGCCCGACCAGACCGGGGCGGAGGTCGCGAGGGGGCTGCGCGCCGCGCTCGAGGCCCAGCGCATCCTGGGCCTGCCGGTGCACCACGTGCGGCTGTCGCTGCGCGACGACTCCGACGCGTGGCTCGGCAGCCGGGAGCAGTGGGACGTCGTGCAGGGCTCCCTGCGCGAGTCGGCGCGCGAGGTGCTCGAGGGCTACGACCTGCCGCTCGTCGAGGCGGCCGGCGAGGCGGCGTTCTACGGCCCGAAGGTCGACCTGCAGGTCTTCGACTCCCGGGGCCACGAGGAGACCATCGCCACCGTCCAGGTCGACTTCAACCAGCCCGAGCGCTTCGACCTGACCTACCACGGCGAGGACGGCGAGCGGCACCGCGTCGTCATGGTGCACCGCGGCACCGTGGGCTCGATGGAGCGCGTCACCGCGGCCCTGCTCGAACGCTACGAGGGGCGCCTGCCGCTGTGGCTCGCGCCCGTCCAGGTCGCGGTGCTGCCGGTGTCGGCCGAAGAGGACGACGCGGCCCGAGCGCTCGTCGACGCGCTGCGCGCCGAGGGCGTACGCGTGGAGCTCGTCTGCGACGACTCCCTGGGCTCGCGCATCCGTGAGGCCCGGCGCCGGCGGGTCGCGGTGGTGGCCGTCGTGGGGGCACGGGAGGCGGCCGACGCATCGGCGCAGGTCACCGACGTGGCGGCGGGCTTCCGGGACGTCGTCGCGGTCGACCGCCTGGTCGATCGCGTCGTGGCGGCGCGTGACGGACGGTGCGGGCAGGTCGACTGGGCCTGACCCGGTCCGGCATACGGGAGGGGTCTCGGGCGTTGCAGAGGCGTACCACTCACGCCACACGAAGGATGTGACACTGGAATGGTGTTCGGACTCGGTAGGAAGACCCAGATGCCCGCTCGCGAGGAGGCCCTCCCCGGCCGTGCGGAGCGCCCGTTCCAGGTGAGCCCGACCCACGTCGTGCTCGGCACCCCGCTCGAGGGGCCGTGGCCGGAGGAGTCGGAGGTGCTCTACGTGGCGATGGGCTGCTTCTGGGGCGTCGAGCGCATCTTCTGGAAGCAGGACGGCGTCGTCTCGACCGCCGCCGGCTACATGGGCGGCTACACGCCCAACCCCACCTACGAGGAGACGTGCACGGGACGCACCGGCCACGCCGAGACGGTCCGCGTCGTCTACGACCCCGAGAGGACGTCGCCCGAGCTGCTGCTCAAGGCGTTCTGGGAGAACCACGACCCGACGACCGCCAACCGTCAGGGCAACGACATCGGCACCGCCTACCGCTCCGCCATCTACTGGACCACCGAGGGCCAGCGGCTCGCCGCGGAGGCCACGCGCGAGGCCTTCCAGAAGGTCCTCGACGACAACGGGTTCGGGCAGATCACGACCGAGATCCGCTCCGCGGAGGACGCCGGGCCGTTCTACCTCGCCGAGGACTACCACCAGGGCTACCTGCACAAGAACCCCGGCGGCTACTGCAACCACGGGCCCAACGGCATGACCTGCCCGGTCGGCATCGTGCGCCAGGACCAGCTGCCGTCGCAGCAGGACATCGCCCCGCCCGCCTGACGCCCGTAGCCGGAGCCGCCGGCTCCAGCCGGCTCCCGGCGCCTGCACGAGGACGCCCCCACCCGGGTCGGGTGGGGGCGTCCGTGCGGAGGGGATCGGTCAGGGAGTGCAGGCCGTCTCGTCGAAGTGGCCGGGCGTGCCCGGGTAGGCCGAGCCGGCACCGTGCGCCGTCTCGCCCGGGTGGACCATGGCCAGCTCGCGGAAGGCCGAGGAGCCCGCGGTGGTCACGTCGGTGCCGGGACGACCGGCGCTCGAGGTCCACGCCAGCTGCTGCAGGAAGTCCTGCATCGCCGGCGAGTGCTGCCGCACGTCGTTGAAGCCGCCGTACGCGCTGTTGCAGTGCGTGAACAGGTTGTACGCGCCGTTCCAGTCGATGAGCCGGTCGCCCGGGTTGGGCCCGTTGGCCGAGACGTCGCCCTGGAGCACGTCGCGGTCCCAGCCGCCGTAGATCCAGTCGGTGCCCTGGTGGTGGTTGTCGTTCGACGGGTCGGCGTCGGCCAGGCCCGCCATCTCGAACCACAGGCACGGGTCGACCGTGACCGCGTTCCTGCCGGTGCCCGTCGTCAGCGGCCAGGCGCCGAGCGTGCAGCCGCCGCCCGGGGTGTAGGAGCCGCGGGGCCGGACATCGAGCAGGTCGGAGCCGAGGACGTCCTGCTTCGACACGTCGGACTCGCCCGCGCCACCGAAGAGGTGGTCGACGAACCGGTCGTCCGTGCCGCGCGAGCTCGGCGTGAACACCCCGCCCACGAGGCATTCGGGCGTCGCGGCGTCGAGCCCGGCGTCGCAGCCCTGGCCGCCCCAGAGGACGTCCTCGCCGTCGCCGCCGAAGAGGTCGTCGCCGCCGCTGTCGCCGTTCGCGACGTCGTCGCCGAAGCCCGCGTGGATCGCGTCGTCGCCGGAGCCACCCCGGATGAGGTCTCGCCCACCCTCGTCCATGCCGTTGTGCGGCATCGCCGGGTCCGTCGAGGTCCCGATCCACTGGTCGCCGTCGACGTCGTGGAGCAGGTCGACACGCCGGTCGTACGCGCCGCGCGGGAACGCGGTGAACGTCTCCTTGGGCGGGCTGTTGAGCGTCACCGACGCCTGGGCCGGGGTGTCCCCCGGGCTCAGGTACTGGTTCACGATGCCGCCCCGGTCGCCGACGATCGCGTCGCCGCCGCTGCCGCCGTCGATGCGGTCGTCGCCGAGCTCGCCGTACAGGTCGTCGTCGCCGTAGCCGCCGGACATGGCGTCGCCGCCGTCCTGGCCCCAGATGCCGTCGTTGCCGTCGTCACCCCACAACGTGTCGGCACCGAACGCACCCGCCACCTCGCACGTCGACTGCGCGGTCGTGCAGAAGCGCGTGCTCGGGCCGGGCAGCGCCGGGTCGTGGGTGCGCGATGCCGTGGCGTCCGACGACACGGCCCCGTCCGGGTAGCGGTCGGCGTAGACCTTCTCGGTGCGGGCGCCCCCGCCGCCCTGCAGGGTGCGCAGGAGCGAGCCGTTGTCACCGAGGACGACGTCGTCGCCGCCGTTGCCCTCGACGACGTCCGAGCCGTCACGGAAGCCGGGGGCCGCCGATCCGCCGATGACGTCGTCCTGTCCCGGCACCGAGCTCGTGCCGCGCAGCAGTGCGGTGGGGCTCGCCGAGCCGGGCCAGGCGGCCGTGACCGCCGCGACGGTCGTGCCGTGCGCCGAAGACTGGCCGAACGGCAGGTCACCGAAGAGCTGGTCGGCGCCGCCGTTGCCCTCGACGTGGTCTGGCCCGGCGTCACCGGTGACCGCGTCGTTGCCGTCCTGGCCGAGGAGCACGTCGACACCGTCGCCGCCCGAGAGCCGGTCGAAGCCGTAGAGCACGGCCGAGGGTGTCGTCAGCGGGTTGGCGCCGAGGTCCCACGGCTGGATGACGCGCGGCGTCATGGCCGTGCCGGCGGCGCTGCCGAGCCGCACGGTGACCGAGCTGGGTGCCTGACCGGCGGCCGGGCGCAGCACCTGGCCGTTGTCGCCGAGCACGACGTCGTCGCCGGGGCCGCCGAAGACGGCGTCGTCGGTGTCGGGCTGGCCGCCCGACGTCGCGCCGGAGGAGGCCCCGCCTGCGGACGGTGTCGAGCTGCCGCCGACGAGGTCGTCGTCGCCGAGGCCGCCCTCGACCCAGTCGACGTCGGGCCCGCCCTCGACGTAGTCGCCGTCGCTCTCGCCCTTGAGCCGGTCGGTGCCGCTCTGGCCGAGGATCACGTCCTGGCCGTCGCCGCCGAAGACCTGGTCGGCGCCGGAGTTGGCGAGGACCGGGCTCGTGCCGAGGTCGAGCAGCGTCACCCGGTGGGTGCGCGAGAAGCCGCGCATCCTCGTGACCGGGGTGGTGTCGTCCGCGGGGACGCCCGAGACGACGACCGCGTTGTCGCCGGCGACGAGGTCGGGGCCGGCGTCGCCGTGGAGGACGTCCCCGGCGTCCGGCCGGCCGGTGCCGGCGCCCGCCTGCTGGAACGACCCGCCCACGACCTCGTCCTCGCCCGCGTCGCCGTGGACGACGTCGGAGCCGTTGTTGCCCTCGAGGTGGTCGGCGTCGTCGCCGCCGTTGACCGCGTCGCCGCCCAGGCCGCCGTATGCCGTGTCGTCGCCGCTGCCTCCGTAGACGACGTCGCCGCGGCCGGCCGACGGTGTCAGACCGTCGAGGTCGAACGGGATCGCGTGTGCGTCAGCGGCGCTCGTCGGGTCGTCGACCGTGCCGTTGTCACCGACGATGACGTCGTCGCCGGTGTCACCGGAGATCGTGTCCCCGGCGTCGGCCGGTCCGACGTCGGTGCGGCCGGCGGCTCGGGTGCCGCCGTAGAGGACGTCGCTGCCCTCGCCACCGCTGATGCGGTCGGAACCGTCGTCGCCCTCGACGACGTCGGTGCCGGCCTGGCCGTAGAGCTGGTCCTGGCCGCCGTTGCCGAAGACGAGGTCGGCCCCGGCGTCGCCGTAGCCGCGGTCGTCGCCGCTGCCGCCCCAGACGTGGTCGGCGTCGTCGCCGCCGAGCAGCACGTCCGTGCCCTCCTGCCCGCAGACGAGGTCGGTTCCACCACCGGCGAGGACGCGGTCGCTCGCACCGCCCGCCGAGATGGTGTCGACGCCGGCGCCGCCGAGGACCAGGTCGTTGCCGTCACCACCCGCGCCCGAGGTGCCCTCGGGGACGGGGTCGCTCGTGACGGGGCTGCCGGGTCGGCACGTCTCGTCCTTCGCGGCGTCGAGGGTGGCTGCATCACGCAGGGTGTCGCCGAAGACGGTCGCCGGACCGTCGCCACCGATGACGTGGTCGTTGCCCAGGCCGCCGACGAGCGTCTTGCGCGACGAGGTCTCCCCCGCCGGGACCGGCAGGTGCGACACGACGCGGTAGGCACCGAAGTCGACGCCCTCGACGACGTCGGGACCGCGGGCGTTGCCGGCCGCGTCGAGACCCCGGGCCCCCACCTGGCTCGGCTCGGCGACGACGTAGTCGTCGCCCGGTCCGCCGAAGAGCGCGTCGGTGCCGTAGCCACCGACGAGCGCGTCGGGGCCGCCGCCACCGATGACTCGGGCGTGCTCGCCGCTCGTGGAGTGGCTGGTCACGACGTCCTCGACGGCGCTGCCCCAGACCTTGTCGTCGCCGGAACCGGTCTCGATGATGTTCGGGATCGACGGCTTGCCCGACGGGGTCGTCAGCGTGTCGGCGGTGCCCGGGTCGTCGACACCGAAGGAGCCCTCGGTGGACGCGTAGACCGTGTCGGGACCGGAGCCACCGGTGAGCGAGTCGCTGCCGAGCCCACCGATGAGGACGTTGCCCTCGGAGCGGGTCGTCGTGCCCGCCGTCGCCCCGGGCCGGTCGGAGGCGACACCGATCTTGTCGTCGCCCGGGCCCCCGTTGACGCGGTTCTTGCCGAGGCCGACGCTGATGACGTCGGCACCGCCGGCGCCCTGGGCCCCCTGCGTCGGGTCGGCGTCGAGCTCCGTCCAGTCCACGACGTCGTCGAGCTTCACCGAGGTGATCGAGCCCTTCGCGTTCTCGACGTCGACCGGGTTGAGCGCGGCCGTGACTGCCAGCGTCTGCTGCGGCAGCGCGCCGTCGCCGGAGACGAGGTCGGCGCCCAGCCCGGTCGTGATGGCGTCGGCTCCGGCCCCACCCGCGACACGGGCCACCTTGCCCGCGACGTCAGCCGTGACGATTCGGTCGTCGCCCGCGCCGCCGTCGACCCAGGCGTTGCCCGTGCCGGTCTGGACCTGGTCCTTGCCGGGGGTCCCGAAGACGATCGCGTCCTTGTCGAAGACCGACAGGTCGGCCTGCGTGGTCGGCGACGACGGGTTCGCGTCCTTCTTGCCGTCGCCGACGAAGCTGACGACGAGCGGCGTGGCCGAGCCGCGGCCGTCGACGACGACCCGCTTGAGGCCCGCGTCGAGGTACTCGCGCGTCTCACCGAGCATCTGCACCTTGAACCCGTCGAAGTCGGGGTTCGTGCCGTCGTCGTCGCCAGTCTTCTGCGCGAAGTAGAGCGCGGTCACCTTGACGGTGTCGGACTCGGTGTCGGCGGTGTTGCCCCACGGGGTGCCGCGGGCCGCGTCGGTGCCGAAGCGCCCGGCGAAGACGACGAGCGTGTCACCGCTGGTGCCCCCGAGCCGTGGCGGTGGTGGCTCACAGTTCGGTTTCGCCGTGAAGTCGAGCAGGGTGATGTCGGCGATGTTGATGGAGAACGACACGCTGAACGGCGAGAACCCGAGCGTCACGTAGAGCCGTAGGAAGAGACTGAGGCGCCCGGTGGTCGTGAAGAGGCAGAGCGGGTTGTTGGCCGCCGCGTGGAGGAACTCGCTGACCCGGAACTTGCCGTCGTTGTTGGGGTCGTTCCAGTGGAAGCCGATGGTCAGGTGCAGACCGCCCTCGATGCCGACGGTGATGATGACGGCCGTCACCGCTGCGCCGGCGGCGATCTCACCGTCGAGCCGCACGACCGGCACGGGCACCCCGCTCCCGTCGGTCGTCTTGAAGTAGAGGCCGTCGAGCAGCTTCACGGCGTCGACGGACGTGCCCGCCTGGGCCGCCTCCACGGCATACCGGATGCCGGCGGTGTCGAGGCCGGCCATGAAGCGCAGCGTCACCGACGCCGAGCCGGAGAGGGTCACCATGACGGGCGGCGGCGCGTAGACCGGGCCGAAGGCCTGGCGCCACGTGAAGCCGAGCGTCAGCGGGCCGCTGTCGAACTCGACGAGCGAGACGTCGCTGCCCATGAGCAGGCTGAAGACCGACGCGGGGTCGTCGAGGATCGGGAAGGTGAAGCCGGACTTGTTCGCGCTGCCGGCCGTGCCACCCGAGCCGAACACGTTGCCCTTGCCTCCCTTGCTGTTGAGGGCGTTCTTCACGTCGTCCTTGCTCGCCGCCGAGGCGCCCTTGATGAGGGAGGTCGGCGAGTTCGGCGCGAGGCTGCTCGTCGGCGAGACGCTCGTCGTCAGGGCCTTGCCGCCGTCGACCAGGAACTTGCCGATCGGGATGAGGCACGTCGGGTCGCCGGGTCCGCCACCGCAGTCGGGCAGGTTGTTGATGAGCGTGGTGAGGGCCGCGATCCTGTCGACGAAGTCGAGCTTCGGTCCGCCGGCGAGGGTGTTGAACGTCTTGGCGAGGGTGATGAGGCTGACGTCGCCTCCGCCGGCCATCTTGCTGAGGTCGGACAGCACCGGGATCGGGGCGTAGAGGGTGTCGATGACCGGCTGGAGCGGTCCGGTGACCGACTTGACCTTCTTGAGCACCGGGCCGAGGAGGTTCGAGAGGAACCCGCCGGCGTCGATCGCGACGTCCTTGAACTCGATCGTCGGGACGCCGAGGTTCTTGAGGTCCTTGTTCGAGAACTCCCACCCGAGAACGAAGTTCGCCTGCACTCCGGGCAGCACCGAGTCGACCGAGGCCTTGACGAGCCAGTCGGCCTTGATCTTCGCGGTCAGCGAGATGCCGAAGAGCGAGGACGCGTCGCCGCGGGCGATGTCGGAGATCGTCAGCACGCTGCCGGCCGTCTCCGTCGTGTCGCGGGACCTGAGGTCGACGAGGAAGGCGCCGGCGAAGAGCGGCGCGGAGCCGTTCTTCTTGACGTCGATGTCGAGGAAGGCGAGCTGGGCCTTCATCGTCGCGGGCATGTCGAAGCGCGCGCCGAGACCGAACTCGGGTGCGGGGGCGCCGTCCTGCCAGCTGTCGTGGGTGTAGATGACGAAGCCGTCGTCGGTGTTGACGCCTGCCTTGACGTGCAGCTGGATGCCGAGGCCGTAGGTGATGGCGTCGTCGTCGCCGGCCTTGAGCGCGAGACCGGGGATGCCGATGTCGAGCGGCAGCGTCCTGCCGTCGCCGAGGCAGCCCGAGCCGGGCACGCAGCCGTCGTCGGGCGTCACCGTGCCGGCCTTGACGTCGAAGGCGAGGTTGACCCCGTTGATGCTCGTCGTCGGGCAGTCGATGAGCATGGGCTTCGTCGTGACGGGCGTGTAGGTCGTTGCCGTGGTGCTGCCGTCGTCGGTGAAGGTCTGCGCGCTGCCCGAGGCCGCGTCGACGACCTTGACGAGCTCGAACGGGCCACCGTCCTTGCTGCGCAGCACCTTGTACTTCGTCGCGCCGCCGGACTTCGTCCACGACACCTTGATCGAGTTGCCGCCGCCCGTGCTCGTGAACGCGGTCGTCGTCTCGGCGCTCGGCGGGGAGGCGACGGTGTCGCCGTCGGTGCCCGCGCCGGTGCCCTGGCTGGCGACGATCTCGTAGCGCCACTTCGTCGCGCCGGCCGTCGACGGGGTCGCCGCGAGCGTCGGCGCGCCGGTGGGCTCGAGCTTGGCGGTGCACTCGTAGTCGACCGTCAGGCTCGTCTTCTGCAGCCCGGCCGCGGTGATCGCCTCGGCGAGCTTGGTGTTGACGTAGTCCTTGGCCTCCTTGGGGCTCGCCGGCACGGTGCCGAGCTTGGCCTTGATCTCGGCGCGCAGGCGCCCGATCGAGTCGGCGCCCTGCTGGAGGTCCTTGCCGACGAAGGGCAGCTTCCCGTCGAACGTCGCGAGGCGCATCGACTGCTCGATCTTCTCGAGGTAGCCGTCGAGGCCGGGGCCGATCTGGGTGAAGTCGGCGAACGCGTTCGCGAAGGCGGCCGAGAGGTCTGGCAGCTCGAAACGCTTCTTCGCGTCGTCCGGTGCCGGGAGGTTGCCGGTCAGGTCGAGCAGGGTCGCGGGGTCGGTCGAGTCCTGCAGGCGCAGGGCGACCGAGCCGAGCGACGTCGTCGGACCGCCCGACACGGTCGCGTAGAGCGGGATGACCCCGCAGACCATGAGCGGGGTGCTCAGACCCTCGCCGCAGTCGACCGGGGCGTTCGAGGCGTTGAAGCCGACGTCGAGCCCGGACAGGAAGGTCGAGAAGCTGACCGGGGTGTCGGCCGCGGCGCCCGTGTCGGACAGCTCGAGGCTGAGGTTGGCCCGCAGCTTCGCCTGCTTGGCCGGGTCGCCGCCCGGGTCTCCTGCCGAGACCGTCAGCGGGCCGATCGTCCCTGCGGCGCGGCCGGTGAAGGCGGCGTCGGCGCCGATGCTGACCTTGGAGTCGGCGAGCACCTTGAGCGAGGTGGCGTCGTCCGGGCCCGTGCCCGGTGCGAGCGGCACGACGAGGCCGACCTTGACGCCGCCGGTGACGTGCGCGGCCCCTTGCCCCGTGGCAGCGGCCGTGACGAGGGACCTGTCGCCGCCGAGGTCGAGGCGCAGCGGGGTGCTCGTGCGGTAGTCGCGCTTCCAGTCGAGGTCGAGAACGACGTTCGGGGTGCCGCCGGTGTCGAGGTACCGGAAATGGAGGGCTCCCGTGCCGAGCCGGTCGTCCAGGACCTTGAGGAGGTCCTGCATGTTCTGCGGCGGGTGCAGCGAGATGACGTCGAGGGCGTCGTCGAGCGGGGAGCGGAAGGCGTATGCCGTGTCGTCGGCGGGTTTCTGCGCCCAGTCCTGCGTGAGCGTCACCGTGTCACCGGAGGCAGCGGCCACGACCGCCACCTGGGTGCCGACGACGACGGTGCGCCCGACGAACGACGCGTCGAACGTGCGCCCCACGTGCTGGAGGGTGTTGGTCCCGTAGTTGACGTCGGAGCCCACCCCGGACGCGTCGCGCCGCATGAGGTCGCGCAACGACGTGCCCGTGCCGGGGATCTCGCGGCTGTAGATGCCGGTCGCACCGCCGGGCTGCGCGTCGGCGAGCTGCGCCGCCATCGTCTGGAGCGTCTTCAGGACGATGGCGAACAGCTCGGCCTGGGAGCCCGGCTTGATGTCGAGGGCGAAGATGCGGCTCAGCCGGCTGAGGTCGAGCTGCGGGCCGTCGCTGCCGCTGACCTGGGTCAGGTCGTTCCAGTGGGCGGCGACGCCGACGTCGGTGCCGGCCGGCAGGAATCCGGCTGCGTCGGGCACCGAGACCTTGAGGTCGGCGGTGGCCCGTACGTTCAGGTCGACGTCGAGCAGGTCGCCGGCCTGGCTCGTGCCCGTCGGGGTGTCGGTGACGAGTGTTGCGAAGAGTTCGCGCAGCCGAAGGTCGTGCTGGGCGTCGCCGGCCTGCCGGAGGCCGATGGAGAGCATGTGTCCCGAGCCCGCAGCCGAGCAGTCGGCCGGCGCGGAGCTGTTGCACACCGACAGGGAGCCCTTGAGCCGCACCTGGAAGAAGCCGGCGTTGGCGGTGAAGTCGACCGCGGTGTCGACCGGGAAGTCGGCCGTGAGCAGGGGGGTGCCGGTGCGCACCAGGATGCGGTCGGGACCGAGTGGCAGCGACGTGACGTTGGTCGAGAACGCGCCGGTCGACTGGACGAACGGGCAGGCCTTCGTGTTGCCCTCGAAGCCGATGCAGTCGTTGCCCGTCCTCGGGTCCTGGAGGTCGAGCACCAGCGTCAGGTCGGCGGCGAACGACGGCTTGACCGTCGCGAACGTCTGGGCGGAGTTGGCCCGAAGGATGCCGCGCCGTGGTCCCGTGCCACCCGGCTGGTCGGTCAGCTGGTCGCCGAAGGTAACGGCACCGAGCTGCGCCTCGGGGCCGACGATGACGAACGGCGTGCTGGCAGAGGGCTGCCCACCGATCCAGGTGCCGGAAACCGTGAGCGAGTTCTTCGTGTTGGCCGTGATCTCACCGGCCGACGTGCCGGCCATGACCCGCATGCCGACCCACTGGTCCGCCGTCCACGGCTGGGTGCCGTCGTCGAGCGTGAGCCCGGTGGCCGAGTACGTCGCCGACGGGCGCGACGTCCGCGCGGCTCCCGCGTCCATGGCGACGCCGGCGGAGGGCGCCGCCTTCACCATCCGCAACCGGAACACGAGCTTGCTCGTGGTCGCGTCCCACGACAGGTTGTCGAGGCCGATGCCCGCCGCCTTGAGCTTGGCGACGAGGTCCTGGAGCGAGTCGAAGGTGGGGTTGCCGACCGTCGAGGCGTCGAAGCCGGGCGGCGAGGGCTGGTTCGGGTCCGGTGCCTGCACCACGTTGGCCTTCAGGAAGTCGACGAGCACCTGGTTGGCCTTGACGGCGTCGGACACCGTGCCCCGCAGGAACGGCAGGTCGAGGTTGCCGGTCGACGGCAGCGGGCCGGCGCCGTCGGGGTCGAACTTCGCGGCCTGGATGCCGGTCAGCGCGGTCGCGACCTGGGCCAGGCCGTCGGCGAGGTCGCGCAGGCTCATGTTCTGGAACTTGCCGACGAGGCCGGCGAGCGTCGGGGCCGCGACGGTCGGCGAGCCCGTGGCGATGTTGGGCCAGACGACCGTGACGTCTGCGGCGACGTTCGTCGGGAACGCCACTCCGGCGAGGCCGCTCGTGTCGGCGGCGACGTGCAGGGTGCCCGAGACAGAGCCGGCCGTGCCGGGCTGCGAGGGTGAGCCGCTGGCGTCGAGGGCGGCCGTGACGAGGCCTGCGAGCGAGCCGTCGGCGGCCAGCTCGCCGTCGCCGGTGCCTGCGGCGTCGAAGGCGAGGACCCCGTCGTTGTTCGGGTCGTCGATCCTCGCGTACGCGTGCGCCGTGACCGCGAAGTCGGTGCTGCTCAGCGTCACGCCGAGGATGCCGACGGCGGCCTTCGCGGCGGCCGACAGGTGCGCGGTGACGTCGACGTCGACACGGGGCGCGTGCGCTGCGTCGCTCGCCAGGTAGACCTTGTTCGTCGTGGGCCCGGTCCACACCACCCACAGCGACAGCGTCGCCTCGACCGTGGCGGTGACCCCCTTCGGCGAGCTCAGCTCGACGCGCGGGCTGGCCGAGCTGACCGCGAGCGACTGCTGCGTGGCCGTGCGGGTCACGACCAGGTTCACGTGGACGCGCTTGCCCTCGCCGAGGTCGTCGACCGCGATGTCGAGCGTGCCGGCGCGGCCACCGGGCAGGCTGACGGCCTCCCCCGAGGTCGCGAGGTCGGCCCACGTCGTCGTGCCGGGCAGGGCACTCGTCACGCCCTCCCTGACGAGGTCGTCGAGTCCGGCCAGGCCCCCGGGGCTGGCGGCGACGAACGGCAGCTGCTTGCCGAAGGTGTCCAGCGTCGCGAGACCGCTCGTCCAGGACGCGAGGTTCGCGGTCCCGCCGCTCCCGCCGAGGAACGCCACCACCCTGTCGACGCCGGGGTCCGGGTCGGCGGCGAAGGCGGGCGAGGGGCCGGCCAGAGCTCCCACCACGACGAGGAGCGAGGCCACGACCGCTCCGAGGGCACGACGAATGGACTTGCGCACCATGGTTTCTCCCCAGAAGGGAGCGCACCGCGAGCCCATCCCTGCGCGAGCCACATCCGACACGCTCCTGTGCTGACAACGTAGTGAGCGACTCGTCACGCGTCCGGCGAATCGTCGGAAAACGGTCCGATCAGGTGATAGAGGGACAGATGGGACTCAGGTGACGCCAGCCGGCCGACCTCGCCCTCGGGGCGTCGATCGGTTTGGCCCTCCAGCTGCTCGGCTGGTTCGTCTTCACCGCCCTGGGCCTGGCATCGTGGATGTGCCTGTGGGCGGTGCTGCTCGTCGCGCCTTTCGAGGCGAACGGGAGGAACAACCTCGGCTCGCGCCAGCAGGCCTTCCCCGACCCGGCGACCTTCTCGCTCAACGAGGCCGCCTTCACGGCGCCCACACCGTCGGGGCTCGACCGTTTCTACGCCCGCGGCGTAGAGCCGGCGCTACGCCCCCCTAGTGGAGAGGGGGGCCAGGGGAGGCTCCTCCCCCGGTCGTCGTCTGATGGCAGGATGCCGCCATGGCCGACAAGAGCTTCCGCATCACCCGCGAGACGACGATCGCAGCGCCGCCCGAGCGCATCCACGCCCTCCTGGCCGACTTCCACGAGTGGCAGAAATGGTCGCCGTGGGAGGGGCTCGACCCCGCCATGGACCGCACCTACGCGGGCGCCGGCTCCGGGGTGGGCGCGGTCTACGCGTGGAGGGGCAACCGCAAGGCCGGCGAGGGACGCATGGAGATCCTCGAGTCGGAGACCGGCCACGTCGGGGTCGACCTGCTCTTCGCCGCCCCGATGAAGGCGCACAACCGTGTCGACTTCACGCTGACGCCGGTCGCCGACGGCACCCGTGTCGAGTGGGCGATGACCGGCCCGCAGAACGCCGTGATGCGCATCATGAGCAAGTTCTGGTCGATGGAGAAGCTCGTCGGACCCGACATGGACAAGGGCCTCGCCCAGCTCAAGCGCACCGCCGAGGCCGCATGACCTCGCTCGTCCTCCGACCGGCGACCCGTGACGACGTCGGGGCGATCGTCGCGATGCTCGCCGACGACCCCCTCGGCGCGGGTCGTGAGGATCCCGCGGACACGCAGGCCTACGACGCGGCCTACGACCGCGTCGTCGCCGACCCCGGCCAGCACCTCGTCGTCGCCGAGCGCGACGGTGCCGTCGTCGGCACGCTCCAGCTGTCGGTCATCCCGGGGCTCTCCCGTCGCGGCGCGACCCGCACCATCATCGAGGGCGTACGCGTCGCCGACGGCGAGCGCGGAAGCGGACTCGGCACCGAGCTCATCACCTGGGCCATCGAGGAGTCGCGCCGGCTCGGCGCCACGCTCGTGCAGCTGACGAGCGACGCGAGCCGCACCGACGCGCGGCGTTTCTACCAGCGCCTCGGCTTCGTCGCCTCGTACGTCGGCCTCAAGCTGCCGCTCGACGGCTGAGGGCGGGCGCGGCCGGCGCCCACCCTCGGTCGTGTCGGGGCACCAGACGGTCAGAAGATGCGGACCCGCTCGTCGGGCGCGAGCCACAGGCCGTCGCCGGGCTTCACGGCGAACGCCTCGTGGAACTCCGACAGGTTGCGCACGGCGTTGCCCCGGATGTCCTGCGGCGAGTGCGGGTCGATGGCGAGCAGGCGGATCGCCTCGGCCTCGCGGGCCTTGCCCTTCCAGACCTGCGCCCACCCGATGAAGAAGCGCTGCGGGCCGGTGAAGCCGTCGATCTCGGACATGCCGGTGCCCTCGGTCGCGATGCGGTAGGCCGAGTAGCCGATCTGCAGGCCACCCAGGTCGCCGATGTTCTCACCCACGGTGAGGCTGCCGTTGACCTTGTGCGACCCGTCGAGCCCCGCCGGCGTGTAGCCGTCGAACTGCTCGATGAGCCGCTTGGCCAACGCGTCGAACCGCTCACGGTCGCCCTCGGTCCACCAGTCGCGCAGCGCCCCGGTGCCGTCGTAGCGGGAGCCCTGGTCGTCGAAGCCGTGCCCGAGCTCGTGCCCGATGACGGCGCCGATGCCGCCGTAGTTGACGGCGTCGTCCGCCTCGAGGTCGAAGAAGGGCGGCTGGAGGATCGCCGCCGGGAAGACGATCTCGTTCATCGACGGCATGTAGTAGGCGTTGACGTGCTGCGGCAGCATGAACCACTCGGTGCGGTCGATGGGGCCGCCGATCTTGGCGAGGTTGCGGTCGATCTCGAAGGCAGTGCTGCGACGCACGTTGCCGACGAGGTCGGCCGGGTCGATCTCGATGGTGGAGTAGTCACGCCAGACGTCGGGGTAGCCGATCTTCGGGGTGAAGGCGTCGAGCTTCTCGAGGGCCTGGGCTCGCGTCTCGGGGCCCATCCACTCGAGTGACGAGAAGGACGCGCGGAACGCCGCGACGAGGTTGCCGACGAGCTCCTGCATCCGCTCCTTCGCCGCCGGCGGGAACCACCGCTCGGCGTACAGCCGCCCGACGGCCTCGCCGACGCACGACTCGACGACGGCCACCCCGCGCTTCCAGCGCTCCTTGTTCTCGGGCTGCCCCGACAGCGTGCGACCGAAGAAGTCGAAGTCCTCGTCGACGAAGGACTGGGGCAGCAGGGTCGCGAACTCCGAGAGCACGTGCCATGTCAGCCACGCGCGCCAGTCGTCGATGTCGACCGACTCCAGCGCCGCCCCCAGGGCGCTGACGAAGCTCGGCTGGCGGACGACCACCTTGTCGAAGGACCCCGACGGCGCCTGGAGGGCGGACAACCAGGAGTCCCAAGGGAACTGGGGCGCGAGCTGCTTCGCCTCGTCGAGCGTGTGGGCGTTGTAGGTCTTGACCGCATCGCGGTTCGTGACGTTGTCCCAGTGCGACGAGGCGAGGAGGGTCTCGAGCGCCATGACGCGGGTGGCCTTGCCCTCGGCGTCGGGGATGCCCGCGAGGCCCAGCAGCCGCCCGATGTGCGCCACGTAGGCGGTGCGGATGTCGGCGTACTTGTCCTCGCGGTAGAACGACTCGTCGGGCAGGCCGAGGCCGCCCTGCTCGAGGTAGACGACGTACTGCTCCGGCGAGCGCTCGTCGGGAGCCACGAAGTGGCGCAGCGGCCCGTCGACGCCGTCGCGCTCGAGACGCCCGAGGGCAGCGCCGAGGGTGTTCACGTCGACGACCGTGGCGACCTCCGACAGCACCGCCTGGAGCGGGGTCAGGCCGAGCTCCTCGACGCGGTCGGTGTCGGTGAAGCTGGCGTAGAGGTCGCCGACCTGGCGCTTCGGGGTCCCGGGTGCGCTGTCGTGGTCGGCGGCCGCCGACTCGATGAGGTCGCGCACCCGCGACGTCGACTCCTCGCGCAGGATGTCGAAGGTGCCGAACCGCGCCCGGTCGCCGGGGATCTCGGTCGTGTCGAGCCACGTGCCGTTGACGAACCGGAACAGGTCGTCCTGCGGCCGGGCCGACCGGTCGAGCGCCTCGAGGTTGATGCCGGACTTCATGACCACGATGTCTCCTCGTACCCGCGCCGGACCGTCCCGGCGAACGTGCCCCGAGCCTAACCACGCGAGGCCGTTCGCCGGGTCACGACCCGGCACGGGCGGGAGCCGGCGTCTAGCGGCGCAGCCGTCCGGCCACGACGCCGGCGAGCCCGACGACGAGCAGCATCCCGCCGAAGGCGCCGATCATGGGCGGCCCGACGAGGCGGAAGGTGAGGTCCGAGTCGGTCAGGTTGGCGGCGAGCAGCCACCCGGCCACGATCATCGTGAGCAGCCCGAACATGATCGAGCCGGGACGCGGGCCCTTGCGCACGGTCACGAGGGCCGGCCGTGGGTCGTGGTGGCTCGGCGCCGTGCCTGCCGGTGGCGGCCACGCGCCGGGCTGCGACGGGTCGGGCAGCGACGGCGGCGGCAGGTGCGGCAGCTGCGTCGCGTCGGTGACGACGTCGTCGGGCACCGGGGCCGACGGCTCCACACGGAACGGGCTCGTCGTCGGCAGCGCCCGGGTGGAGGAGGCCGGGATCGTCGTCGTCGCGTCGGGGCCGGACTCGGGGAGGGGCACCGGGTCGGCCAGCGGGTCGCTGAACTGCGGCCCTGCGCTGGTGCTGTCGTTGCTCATGGTGCCGGTCTCCTGTGACGTCGTGGTCGTGGTGTCTGTCGTGTCTGTGGTGTCGCCGGGCCCCGTTGCCTCGGCCGGGTCGTGGGCGTTGCCGGTGCTCATGACGCGCTCGCCGTCGTGACGCGGATCGAGCCCACGCCGACCTCGGCGTCGACGGTGATCTCCGTCGTGGCGCCGGCGTCCCCGAACGTCACGGTCTCGTTCCAGTCGGTGCCCTCGTGCCTCAGCTGCCCCGGGCCGAGCTCGGTCATACCCGTCCCGGTCACGCCGGAACCGGTCGCGACCAGCTCACCCGCCCGCGCCTTGGCGTGCACGACGACCTTCACCTTCTCGGGAACGACGATGTTCAGCTCGCCGGCACCCATGATGGCGCGGACCGTGTCGGCGGTGGGCGTGGCCTTGTAGTCGGCAGCCGTGAGGTCGAGCTTCATCGAGCCGAGGGTCAGCTCGTAGGTCGGCGCGGGTGTCAGCGTCGTGACGGCGTACGACTTCTCACCGACCTGCCAGGGGTGGTTCAGCCCGGCGGGGGCCGCGGTCGTGATGGCGGCGGCGATGATGCCGACGACGGCGAAGAAGCCGAGGCCCGAGCGGCGACCGGCGATGCCGGCGACGACGATGGCGAGGCCGAGCACGCCCACGCCCGAAGCGATCCCGATGGCGACGGGGTTGCCAGACCAACCTGCCCATGGGACGAGGAGCGACATCACCACACCGGCGATGATCGACAGTCCGAGCACGAGGAGCCCGCCGGCGAAGCCGATCGACGGCGTGCGCTGGCGCACCGGCGTCGGCGCCGGCGGCCGCGGCGTGACCAGGGTGGCGCCCGCGTTGGCGGCCGCGTTGCCCGTGGAGCCGTATGCCGGGTGCGACGTCGCGACCGGAGCCGACGTGCCGCCCGTGGCCGGGTCCGTGGACGCGTACGGGTCGCTGGGCGTGCCAGTGGCCGCGCCGGTGGCCGTGGACGCGGGGCGGTTGCCCGAGCCCTTCCACGGGGCCTGCGCCATGAGGTCACGGCCGGTGTCGGTGCGGGTGAGGAACCACCAGGCGCCGACGACGAGGAGCACGAAGCCGAAGACACGGAAGCCCTGCGTGTCACCGCCCCACCAGGGGCCGCCACCGAGCACCGACATGGCGGTGACGACGAGCAGGAAGATGGAGCTGCCCTCGCCGTGCCTCAGCGCGCGCTCGACGTGGATCTCGCCCTGCTCGTCGGGCATGAGCAGCCAGAGCACGAGGTAGAGCGCCACGCCCATCCCGAAGAAGATGGAGAAGAGGATGAAACCGGCGCGCACGACCAGCGGGTCCACGCCGAGCCAGCGCGCGATCCCCGTCGCGACACCGGCGAACCAGCGACCGTCCCTGCCGCGCACGATGCCCGGGCGCCGCAGGGCGGTGTAGAAACCGTCCAGGCCATGGCCCTGCGTCGGGGCCCCATTGCTTTTCGTCATGGCTCCAGACTGGCGGCGCGGCCGCGGCGCAACCATGAGGGTCGACCCTGAGCGCACCCTGACGCGACCCCCAAAGCAGGCCCGGATGGTCGCCCTCACGCGCCCCCGTGGGTGAGGATGGGACGGTGCAGACGGCATACGAGAACGGCCAGGGACCGGCGCGACCCGCGTGGCGGGCGACGCAGCGGCCGCCGCTCGTGCGCCACCGGCAGGGCAAGGTCGTGGCGGGTGTCGCCGCCGGGCTCGCCGACCACCTCGGTGTGCCCGTGTCGGCCGTGCGGATCGCCCTCGTGCTGACGAGCATCCCCTTCGGAGCCGGACTCGCCGTCTACGTGTTCCTCTGGGCGACGATGCGCGAGATCGGCGACGTCGTCCCCGTGGCTCCGGCGCCCGTGGCGGACCCGACCGGCGCCACCACGTCACCCGGCTCCTCGGCCGGCGGCGGCCACGGCCACCACCACATCGATCTGGCGAGCCTGCGCACCTGGCTGCGCAGCGGCAACCAGGCCGTCCTCATCACGCTGCTCGGGGTCGCGGCACTCGCCCTCGCCGGCGCGCTCTGGCTCGGCAGCGCCGGCTTCGACGTGCACGCCGAGGTGATCCTGCCCGTCGTGGCCATCGTCATCGGCGCCATCTTCTTCTGGTCGCAGCTCGACGACACCGATGCCATCGGCGCCCGCCGCCCGGTCCGGTGGATCTGGCTCGTCGTCGGCCTCGGCCTGACGATCCTCGGACTCGTCGGGCTGCTCGTGCGCGGCACCGACCTCACCGCCCTGTGGCAGGTCGGGGGTGCCGTGCTCGCCGCGCTCGTCGGGGTCGCCGTGCTGAGCGCGCCCTGGATCCTGCGGCTCTGGAGCAACCTGCGCCTGGAGCAGGCGGCCCGGATCCGCGCCACCGAGCGCGCCGACATCGCGGCCCACCTGCACGACTCGGTGCTGCAGACCCTCGCGCTCATCCAGCGCCAGTCGTCCGACGCCGCGACGGTCGCCCGGCTCGCCCGCGCCCAGGAGCGCCAGCTGCGCAGCTACCTCTACGACGAGGACGCCCGCGCGGGCACGCTCGGCGCCGCGCTCACCGCAGCGATGGGTGAGGTCGAGGACCTCCACGGCGTGCCCGTGCAGCTCGTCGTCACCGGCGACCGCCAGATCGACGAGCATCTCGACGCCCTCGTCAAGGCGGTCCGCGAGGCCGCCTGGAACGCGGTGCGCCACGGCAGCCCGCCCGTCAGCGCGTACGTCGAGGTCGGCCCCGACGCGGTCGAGGCGTTCGTGCGCGACCACGGTGCCGGCTTCGACCTCGACGACGTGCCCGACGACCGCGCGGGCGTGCGCGAGTCGATCATCGGCCGCATGGAGCGGCACGGCGGCACGGCCCATATCCGGCACCGCGCCGACGGGACCGAGATCGAGCTGCGCCTCCCGGTGCGCCAGCCGGCCGACCCCGAGCCCGCCGACCCGAAGGCCGCACCTTCGAAGAACCCCGACGCCGCGACGGCACAGACCCAGAACCAGACGTCGGCCCAGACCCCGACTTCGGCCCCGCCCCCGCCCCCGACCCAGACCCCGACCCCGACCCAGGAGCAGGCTTCATGACCGACCCGCGGACGATCCGCATCGTGATCGTCGACGACCACCACATGTTCCGCACCGGCGTGCGCGCCGAGCTGACGGCTGCGTCGGCGGCGTCGGGCTCGCTGTCGCTCGAGATCGTCGGCGAGGCGGGTGCGGTGGAGTCGGCCGTCCAGGTCATCACCGAGCAGCGGCCCGACGTCGTGCTCCTCGACGTCCACCTCCCCGGCGGCGACGGACACGGCGGCGCCGACGTCATCCGGGCCTGTGCCGGGGTCCAGTCGACGGGCGACGTGCCGGTGCGCTTCCTCGCCCTGTCGGTCTCCGACGCCGCCGAGGACGTCATCGCCGTGATCCGGGCGGGTGCACGCGGCTACGTCACCAAGACCATCAGCGCCGACGAGCTGCTGACCGCGATCAGCCGGGTGGCCGACGGTGACGCCGTCTTCAGCCCGCGCCTCGCGGGTTTCGTGCTCGACGCCTTCGGTGCGGCGGCCGGCGAGGTCGCCGAGATCGACGAGGAGCTCGACCGCCTGTCGGCGCGCGAGCGCGAGGTGATGCGCCTCATCGCGCGCGGCTACCAGTACAAGGAGGTCGCGAAGGAGCTGTTCATCTCCGTCAAGACCGTCGAGACCCACGTCAGCTCGGTGCTGCGCAAGCTGCAGCTCAGCTCGCGCCACGAGCTGACGGCCTGGGCGATGGGCCGCCGCCTCCTCTGACCCCGACTACCTTGGCGCGTGGAGGAAGCGGCGCAGGGCGGTGACGATGATCTCGGGGGCGTCGGTGTGCACCCAGTGGCCCGCGCCCTTGATCGTGAAGAGGCGGGTGCGCGGGAAGTGCCGACGCATGCGGTCGCCGTCCTCCCGCTTGATGTAGCGCGAGTCGCCGCCGGCGACCCACAGGACGGGGCCCTCGTACGCCGGCAGGGCGTCGACGTCGCGCGGCCAGTCGGCGATGCGTGAGTCAACGCCGAGGGCGGCGTCGGCCGCGATGAGGTCGAGGTTGACCTGCCAGCGCCACGACTGTCCCTCGCGGCGGAGGTTCTGCAGCAGGAAGGCCTTGACGCCGGGGTCGGGCTCGTCGAAGCGGGCCTCTGCGTCACCGCGGCTCTCGAGCTCGGCGAGAGGAAGGTCCTGCATCTCGCGGATGTAGCTCTCGAACCGCTCGAGCGAGCCGTAGCCCTTGGGGGCGATGTCCACCACGACGAGGCGGCCGACGAGCTCGGGGTGGCGCAGCGCGAGCACCATCGAGACCTTGCCGCCGAGCGAGTGTCCGACGACCATCCAGGACTCCCCCGGAGCCGTGGCTCGCAGCGTGCCGGCGACGGCGTCGGCGTACGCGTCGAGGCTGAACTCCTGCGACCACGGCGACCGGCCGTGGTCGGGCATGTCGACGAGCAGGCACTGGGCGTCGGAGCCGTCGGGGCCGCTCACCGCCTTCGCGATCTGGGTCCAGTTGCGGCCCTGGCCGAAGAGCCCGTGCAGGAAGGCGACACGCGGCCCGGCCGTGCCCACGGACAGCGTGTTGAGCGAGGCCTGGTCCGGAGCAGACGTCATGCCGCGAGCCTACGCGGGGTCGCCTCACGCTCGTCGTGGGCCTCGGTGAGGCCTCCGCGACGGTGCCGCGTGCGTGACCTCACGCCCCTGCGACGGCCCCGTGAGGGAGATGTAACCGCGGTGTCACAGCAGGCCGGACGTCGTGCAACACCGCCTTCCTAGCGTGGGCGCCACGCTCTCGCAGCGGCCCCCGACCCGCCTCCCGAGGAGGAACCCGTGAGCACCACCACCGGAAACAGCACCGGCACCAGCACGAACGGCAGCGTCGCCGCCCCCACCAGCACGCCGACCACCCTCGTCCCGGAGAGCCCGAGCCGCTTCCGCCAGCTCACCGCGCCCCGCTCGCGCGTCATCCGCGACTGGGACCCCGAGGACACCGTGGCCTGGGAGGCCGGCAACAGCAAGGTCGCCCGGCGCAACCTCGTCTGGTCCGTCGCGACCGAGCACATCGGCTTCTCCATCTGGTCGATCTGGTCGGTCATGGTGCTCTTCATGCCGCAGGCCGTCTACGGCTTCACCCCGGCCGACAAGTTCTTCCTCGTGGCCGTACCGACCCTCGTCGGCGCCGTGCTGCGCGTGCCCTACACGATGGCAACCGCGTTCTTCGGCGGCCGCAACTGGGCCATCTTCAGTGGCGTGGCGCTCCTCGTGCCCACCGTCCTGACGTGGTGGCTCATGGTCAACCCGGGGCACTCGCTCGGGACCTTCATGGCCGTCGCGGCCCTCGCCGGCCTCGGTGGCGGCAACTTCGCCTCGTCGATGACGAACATCAACGCGTTCTACCCGCAGCGGATGAAGGGCTGGGCCCTCGGTCTCAACGCCGGCGGTGGCAACATCGGCGTCCCCGTGGTCCAGCTCGTCGGCCTGCTCGTCATCGCGACGCTGGGCAACCGGCGGCCCGAGGTCGTCTGCGCCGTCTACCTCGTGCTGCTCGCGGTCGCGAGCGTCGGCGCCGCCGTCTTCATGGACAACCTCGACCACCAGACCGCCAACCCGAAGGCGATGCTCGAGGTGCTCCGCCACGCCGACGCCTGGGTCATCTCGCTGCTCTACATCGGCACGTTTGGCTCGTTCATCGGCTTCGGCTTCGCCTTCGGCCAGGTGCTCAACCAGACCTTCCTCGCCGGCCTCACCGGCGGCGCCGCACCGACGCCGGCCCAGACCGCGGCGGCGAGCCTGCACGCGGCCCAGATCGCCTTCGTCGGCCCGCTGCTCGGCTCGGTGAGCCGGGTCTGGGGCGGCAGGCTCGCCGACCGTCGCGGCGGGGCCGCCGTCACCCTGTGGACCTTCGTCGGCATGGCCTGCGCCGGTGTGCTCGTGACCCTCTCGGCCCGCGCCGACGACGTCACCGCCGGAGCGGCGACCGGCCTGCAGCTCACCGGCCTCATCGGCGGCTTCGTGCTGCTCTTCGTCCTCTCCGGGCTGGGCAACGGCTCGGTCTACAAGATGATCCCGGCGCTCTTCGAGACCAAGGCGGCCACGATCCCCGGCCCCACCGTCGAGCGAGCCGCCTGGTCGCGCTCGATGTCCGGAGCCCTCATCGGCATCGCCGGCGCGATCGGCGCCGTGGGTGGGGTGCTCATCAACCTCGGCCTGCGCGCGTCGTACCAGGGTGCGGCGAAGTCGGCCACGGCGGCGTTCGTCGTCTTCACGCTCTTCTACGTCGGCGCTGCCGTCCTCACCAAGGTGCGCTACCGACGATGACGACCCAGACCACCGCCGGCCGCACGGCCGACACCACCGCAGTGCCGACCCGCGCGCTCGGAGGGGGCAACCCCTCCGAGCCGCAGGGGCAGCCCGGCGTCGCCACGCACTGCGCCTACTGCGGCCTCCAGTGCGCGATGACGCTGACCGGCTCGTCGGCCCATGACCTCACGGTGGCCCCGCGGCGCTTCCCGACCAACCGGGGCGGCCTCTGCCAGAAGGGGTGGACCAGCGCCGAGCTGCTCCGCACGCCCGGTCGGCTCACCACTCCCCTGGTCCGCCGGGACGGCGAGCTCGCCCCCGCGTCGTGGGACGAGGCCCTCGACGTCGTCGCCGACGCGATCGTCCGGACGCAGGCGGCATACGGCCGGGATGCCGTGGCTGTGTTCGGCGGCGGAGGTCTGACGAACGAGAAGGCCTACCAGCTGGGCAAGTTCGCGCGAGTGGCCCTGCGGACCAGCCAGATCGACTACAACGGGCGCTGGTGCATGAGCTCGGCAGCCGCCGCCGGGATCCGATGCTTCGGCCTGGACCGCGGGTTGCCCTTCCCCGTGACCGACATCGGGTCGGCACACGCCGTCCTGCTCCTCGGGGCCAACCCCGCCGAGACGATGCCGCCGTTCCTCACGCACCTCGTGCGCGCCGCCGACGCGGGCGGTCTCATGGTCGCCGACCCGCGGCTGACCCCCACGGCCGCCAAGGCCGTCGACGGCGGCGGCCTGCACCTCCAGCTGCGCCCCGGCACCGACGCCGCCCTCGCACTCGGCATGATCCACCTGGCCGTCACCGAGGGGTACGCCGACCGCCCCTACGTCGCCGAACGCACCTCGGGCTTCGACGACTTCTGGCCCGTCGCCGCCCAGTGGCTGCCCGAGCGCGTCGAGCGGGTCACGGGCGTCTCGGTGACGACGATGCGCGCGGCGGTCGCGGCCCTCGCCCGGGCCCGCGACACCGAGCGCGGCGCGTACGTGCTCTCGGCCCGCGGCAGCGAGCAGCACGCGAGCGGCACCGACACCGTGACGGCGTTCATCGCCCTCGCCCTCGTGCTCGGGCTGCCGGGCAACCCGGGCACGGGTTTCGGCACGATCACCGGCCAGGGAAACGGCCAGGGCGGGCGCGAGCACGGCCAGAAGGCCGACCAGCTGCCCGGCTACCGCAAGATCGACGACCCTGCGGCGCGCGCCCACGTGGCGGCCGTGTGGGGCGTCGACCCCGACGACCTGCCCGGCCCGGGCCGCAGCGCGTTCGAGCTGCTGTCTGCCCTCGGCACCGACGGGGGCCCGCGGCTGCTCATGGTCCACGGCAGCAATCCCGTCGTCTCCGCGCCCGACGCGCGGGCCGTTGCCGAGCGGATCGCCTCCCTCGACCTGCTCGTCGTCTGCGACTTCGTCCTGTCGGAGACCGCGGCCGTCGCCGACGTCGTGCTCCCCGTGCTGCAGTGGGCCGAGGAGGAGGGCACGCTGACCAACCTCGAGGGTCGCGTGCTGCGACGCCGGCGCGCCCTCGAGGCACCGGGCCTGTGCCGCAGCGAGCTCGAGGTGTGGAGCGAACTGGCTGCCCGGATCGGTTGCAGCACAGGGTTTCCCACCGACCCGCGCGTCGTCTTCGAGGAGCTGCGCCGGGCGTCGGCGGGCGGACCGGCCGACTACTCCGCCGTCACGTGGGAGCGCCTCGACGCCGGCGAGAGCCTGCACTGGCCGTGCACCCCGGAGCGGCCCCAGGGCACGCCACGCCTGTTCCTCGACGCGTTCGCCACGCCCGACGGGCGCGCCCGCTTCGTGCCCGTCGACCACGTCGGGCCGGCCGAGACCGACGACGCGGACTACCCACTCGTCGCCACGACCGGCCGGGTGCTCCAGCACTACCAGTCCGGCGCGCAGACCCGGCTCGTCGACGAGCTGTCGGCGGCCGCGGGCGACATGTTCGTGCAGCTGCACCCCGACACCGCCGACGCGGCGGGCGTCGCCGACGGCGACCTCGTCGACGTCGTGAGCCGCCGCGGCCGCACGAGGGCGTCGGTGCGCCTCGACGACGACATGCGCGGCGACGTCGTCTTCCTCCCGTTCCACTGGGCCGGCGACGGCCGAGCGAACTCGCTGACGCACGCCGCCCTCGACCCGACCAGCCGCATGCCCGAGTTCAAGGCGTGCGCCGTCCGCCTGGAGGCCGTCTCATGACCCCCACCCCCCGCCGCGTGCTCGTCGTCGGCAACGGCATGGCCGGTGCCCGGCTCGCCGAGGAGGTCCGGCACCGCGACCCCGAGGCCACACGCTTCGCGGTCACCGTCGTCGGCGAGGAGCCGCACGCCGCCTACAACCGGGTCCTGCTCTCGACCGTCGTCGCCGGCGGCATCACACCACGCGACACCCGCCTCAAGCCCGACGGCTGGTGGGCCGCTCGCCACGTCGACGTCGTCACGGGCGCGCGGGTCACCGCCGTCGACACGGCTGCCAGGGTCGCCACCCTGACCGACGCCGACGGCACCGAGCGCACGATCGCCTGGGACGAGCTCGTGCTCGCCACCGGCAGCACGGCGTTCGTCCCCCCGACCGAGGGGCTGTACGCCGGCACGCCGGGTCCTCACGCCTCGCTTGCCGAGGGCGTGGTCGCGTTCCGCACCGTGGACGACTCGTCCCGCATCGTGGAAGCAGCCGAGTCCGCCTCCACCGCAGTGGTGCTCGGCGGCGGCCTGCTCGGGCTCGAGGCTGCACGGGGCCTCCTGGCCCGTGGTGTCGAGGTGACGATCGTCCACCCGCAGGACTTCCCGATGGACCGCCAGCTCGACGTCGACGGTGGCGCGGTGCTCACCCGGGTCGTGCGCGGCATCGGGGCGCGCCTCGTGCTCGGCCAGCTCGTCACCGCCCGCCACCCGGCCCGCGACGGTGAGCCGGCCCACGTGGTGCTGAGCGACGGATCGGCCGTGGCAGCCGACCTCGTCGTCGTGGCCGCAGGGGTGCGTCCCCGCACCGATCTCGCCGTCGCGATGGGCCTCGACGTCGACCGTGCCGTCGTCGTCGACGACCGGCTCGCCACCTCGGTGCCCCACGTCCACGCCATCGGCGAGTGCAGCCAGCACCGCGGCGAGGTGCCCGGCCTCGTCCAGCCCGGATGGGACCAGGCTCGTGTCCTCGCCGACGTGCTCACCGGGGCGGACGCCGACGCCACCTACGAGGGCACGAGCGTGCTCACCCGGCTCAAGGCGCACGACATCGACCTCGCGAGCATGGGCACCGTCGACGTCGACGTGCACGACCCCGGCCACGAGGTGCTCGCCTTCACCGACCCGGTGCGCGGCCGCTACGCCAAGCTCGTGCTGCGCCAGGACCGGCTCGTCGGCGCCATCCTGCTCGGGGTCGGCGACGCCGCAGGGGCCCTCACCCAGCTCTACGACACCGGCGCCGCCGTCCCGCGGGACCGTCTCGCGCTCATGCTCGGTCGTGCCGTCACCCGATCGACGGCCCCCGACACGGTGAACCTCGCCGAGATGCCCGGCTCCGCCGTGATCTGCCGCTGCAACACGGTGACGAAGTCGGCCATCGTCGGCGCCTTCCGCGCCGGCGCCGACAGCGTCGCCGCCGTAGCCGAGGCCACCCGCGCCACGACCGGCTGTGGCTCGTGCAAGGGCGCCGTCGACGGCCTCTGCTCGTGGCTCAGGTCGGCCGAGCCCGGCTCTGCCCCAGCCGAACCCGCCCAGTCCACTCCAGACCAGTCCACTCCAGACCAGTCCAGCCCCGCACCGGTGCCGGCACCCGCCGCCCTGACCGAAGGAGCCGCCTGATGACCACCACGACCGAGAACCACAACGGCACCGACACCCGCACCGTCGTCGTCGTCGGACACGGCATGGTCGGCCACCGCTTCGTCGAGGCGCTGCGTTCGCGTGACACCGAGAGCACGTGGAAGGTCGTCGTGCTCTCCGAGGAGGCGGAGGCGGCATACGACCGCGTCGGCCTCTCCTCGTACGTCGGGGCGTGGGACCGCGGGGCGCTCGCGCTCGCTGGCAACACCTACGCCGAGGACGCCCTGGTCGACCTGCGCCTCGGCACCCGTGCCGAGACGGTCGACCGCGTGGCGCGGACCGTCACCACGAGCGCCGGCGACGTCATCGCGTACGACTCGCTCGTGCTGGCCACGGGCTCGTACCCCTTCGTGCCTCCGGTGCCCGGCCACGACTCGACCGGGTGCTTCGTCTACCGCACGCTCGACGACCTCGACGGCATCCGTGCCGCCGCCGAGGTGGCGCACGAGCGCGCCCGCGCCGAGGGCCGCGAGGCCAACGGGCTCGTCGTCGGAGGCGGGCTGCTCGGGCTCGAGGCCGCCAACGCGCTGCGGCTGCTCGGCCTGACCCCGCACGTCGTCGAGTTCGCCCCCCGGCTCATGCCGCTGCAGGTCGACGAGGGCGGCGGGGCCGTGCTCGAGGGGCTCATCAGCAACCTCGGCGTCCAGGTGCACACCGGCGCCGGCACGAGCTCGATCTCGCCGCAGGACGACGGCCGCCTCGCCGTCGAGCTGTCCGACGGAACAGCGCTGCTCACCGACCTCGTCGTCTTCTCCGCCGGGGTGCGCCCGTCGGACGCCGTGGCCCGCGACGCCGGCCTCGACGTCGGCGAGCGTGGCGGCGTCGTCACCGACCTGGCCTGCCGCACGAGCGACGAGAACGTCTGGGCCGTCGGCGAGGTCGCCGCGGTCGAGGGCCGCTGCTACGGGCTCGTCGCGCCGGGCTACACGATGGCCGAGGTCGTCGCCGACCGGCTGCTCGGTGGTGAGGCGACCTTCCCCGGCGCGGACCTGTCGACCAAGCTCAAGCTGCTCGGCGTCGACGTCGCCTCCTTCGGCGACGCCATGGCCACGACTCCCGGCGCCCTCGAGATCGTGCACACCGACGCGACGAAGGGCACCTACGCGAAGGTCGTCGTCAGCGACGACGCCAGGACGCTGCTCGGCGGCATCCTCGTCGGCGACGCGTCGGCGTACACGACGCTCAAGGCGTACGTCGGGCGCGAGGTGCCGGGCGACCCGGGTGCACTCGTCTCCCCCGCCGGTATCGACGACTCAGCGCTCGGCTCCGCACTTCCGGACGACGCCGTCATCTGCTCGTGCAACAACGTGACGAAGGGCTCGATCTGCGGCGCGATCGCCGAGGGCGCCTGCGACCTCGCGGCCGTCAAGGGCTGCACGAACGCGGGGACCACCTGCGGCGGTTGCCTGCCCACGGTCAAGAAGCTCCTCGTCGACTCGGGCGTCGAGCTGTCGAAGGCGCTCTGCGAACACTTCGAGCAGAGCCGCGCCGAGCTCTTCGAGATCGTCGCCTCGACCGGCATCCGCACCTTCTCGGGGCTCATCGCTCGCTACGGCACGGGCACCGGCTGCGAGATCTGCAAGCCCACGGTCGCCTCGATCCTCGCGTCGACGAGCAGCGACCACATCCTCGACGGCGAGCAGGCCGCACTGCAGGACAGCAACGACCACTTCCTCGCCAACATCCAGAAGAACGGCACCTACTCGGTCGTGCCCCGTATGCCGGGCGGCGAGGTCACCGCCGAGCAGCTCATCACCATCGGCCGGATCGCCCAGGACTTCGGGCTCTACGTCAAGGTCACGGGCGGCCAGCGCATCGACCTCTTCGGCGCGCGCGTCGAGCAGCTGCCGGCCATCTGGCAGCGCCTCGTCGACGTCGGCATGGAGTCCGGGCAGGCCTACGGCAAGTCGTTGCGCACCGTGAAGTCGTGCGTCGGGTCGACGTGGTGCCGCTACGGCGTGCAGGACTCGGTCGGCATGGCAGTCGACCTCGAGCACCGCTACCGCGGGCTCCGCTCGCCGCACAAGCTGAAGTTCGGCGTCTCGGGCTGCGCCCGTGAGTGCGCCGAGGCACGCGGCAAGGACGTCGGCGTCATCGCCACCGACAAGGGCTGGAACCTCTACGTCTGCGGCAACGGCGGCCAGACGCCTGCCCACGCGCGACTGCTCGCGAGCGACCTCGACGACGAGACGCTCGTGCGCTACATCGACCGGTTCCTCGTGTTCTACGTCCGCACCGCCGACCGGCTGCAGCGCACCGCGCCGTGGCTCGACTCGCTCGAGGGCGGTCTCGACCACCTCAAGGCCGTCGTCTGTGACGACTCGCTCGGCATCGCGGCCGACCTCGAGGCCACCATGGCGCGCCACGTCGACGGCTACCAGGACGAGTGGAAGGCCGTGCTCGACGACCCGGAGAAGCTCGCCCGCTTCGTGTCGTTCGTCAACGCACCGGAGGAGGCGGACCCGACCGTCGCGTTCGACGAGTCCGGCCCGCGCAAGGTGCCGGTGATGCTCGGCATGCCGTCCACGAACCGCCCCGAGTGACCGAGTCCGCCTGCACCAGAGAGGAACCCGATGACCACCCTCGCCACCGCCCCCGTTCACATGACCGCACCTGCCCGCACTGTCGTCCGTCCAGGGATCGTGCCCGCCCCCGGTGCCAAGCAGTGGGTGCCGGCCTGCGACGTCCACCGGCTCGTGCCCGGCCGCGGCGTCGCGGTGCTGCTGCCCGGCGGCGCCCAGGCCGCGCTCTTCCTGCTGCCGAACGGGATGATCTACGCCGTCGACAACCTCGACCCGTACGCCGGCGCCGCCGTCCTGTCGCGCGGGCTCACCGGCGACCGGGGCGGCGAGCCGACGGTCGCGTCACCGCTGCTCAAGCAGGTCTTCTCGCTGCGCACCGGCGCCGCCCTCGACGACGAGGCGACGACGCTGCCGACGTATGCCGTCCGCGTCCAGCACGGCATCGTCCACATCGGCGTCTCGCTTCCCTGAGGAAGCCCGTCGGAAACTGAGCACTCGACGCAACGGTCCCACTCGAGTGCTCATTTCCCGACACACCGCATCCGTCGGAAACCGAGCACTCGACGCTGGGTGTGCGTCGAGTGCTCAGTTTCGTGCAGCGGTGTTGCAGGGGGTCAGACCGCGCTGGCGACGAGGGCGGCCCGGACGGCATCCTCGAGGTCGGTCGTGGGGCGACCGGCGAGGCGCGACAGGTCACCGGAGTCGGTGAGCAGGGCGCCCTCGGCGATGCCACGGTCGCTGTCGGCGAGCACGGCGGCATACCCCTCGGGGAGCCCGGCTGCCACGAGCGCGGCCGTGTAGTCCTCGACCGAGAGGTCGCGGTAGACGACGTCACGACCGGTCACGCCGGCCACCGCGGCGGCGTACTCGGCGAGGGTGAACGCGTGGTCGCCGCCCAGCTCGTAGACGGCGCCGTCGTGGTCACCACCCGCGAGCACCGCCGTAGCGGCAGCCGCGTAGTCGGCACGCGACGCCGCGCTCACGCGACCGTCGCGGGCGGCGCCCAGGACCACGCCGTGCTCGAGGACGGTCGGCAGCTGGCCGGTGTAGTTCTCGAGGTACCAGGAGTTGCGCAGCAGGGCGTGCGGCAGGCCCGAGGCCGCGAGGAGCTCCTCGGTCGCGCGGTGCTCGGCCGCGAGCGCCAGGTCGGAGGTGTGGGCGCGGGTGATGCTCGTGTAGGCGACGAAGCCGACGCCGGCCTTCTTGGCGGCCTCGACCACGTTGGTGTGCTGAGGGATTCGCGCGCCGACCTCGCTGCCGGAGACGAAGAGGAGGCGGTCGACACCCGTGAAGGCCGCGTCGAGCGAGGCCGGGTCGTCGTAGTCGGCGCGGCGCACCTCGACCCCGCGCTCGGCGAGGTCGGCGAGCGACTCGGTCCTGCGGGCGGTGGCGACGATGTGGGCGGCAGGCGTGCCGCGGTCGAGCAGGGCCTCGACGACGAGGCGGCCGAGGTGGCCGCTGGCACCGGTGACGAGAAGGGTCATGACGTTCCTTTCCAAGGCTGTGGACACCCAGGGGAACGACCGGTCTGCCTGCATACTTCCCAGAAGTTAGTACCCACTTTGAAGTAAGGTACTGACATGACGGTTAGCCAGACGCTGCGCGACTACTTCCCGGATGCCGTCTACGCATCCGGGTGCCCCAGCCGCGTCGTGCTGGACCACGTGACGAGCAAGTGGGGCACCCTCGTGCTCCTGGCGCTGTCCGAGGGCGAGCCGCTGCGGTGGAGCGAGCTGCGCCGGCGGGCGGAGGGTGTCAGCGAGAAGATGCTGGCCCAGACGCTGAGGATGCTGGAGGCCGACGGTCTCGTCCACCGCGACGCCCGCCCGGTGGTGCCGCCCCACGTCGAGTACTCCCTGACCGCGCGGGGCGCCGAGCTCGCGGAGCGCCTGGTGCCGCTCATGCTGTGGATCGTCGAGAACGCGCCCGACATCCTCGCCGACGCCGAGGCCTCCGCAGCCGCGCGCTGACGTTCAGACGTTGAGGCGGTAGCCGCGTCGCACCACCGTCTGCACGAGGTGCCGGTCGGGCAGGGCCGACCGCAGGCGGCTGACCGCCATGTCGAGAGCGTGCTCGTTCTCCGCGTCGGGCAGCTCGTCGAGCAGGCGCTCGCGGCTCAGCACCGCCCCCGGCTCGGACATCAGTGCCGCGAGCATGGCGCGAGGGCCTCGAGCCAGGGTCACCGTCTGTCCGCCGAAGGTCACCCGGCGGCCGTGGACGAGGAGCGGACCGAGGGCCGTCTGCACCTGCTCGACGCCGTTGACGGTGAGGTGCTCGATGACGGTGCGGATGAGCGCGCCCATGCGGAACCGGTCGGGCACGATCGGCGTGATGCCCAGGTCGAGCAGGGGCGCAGCCGTCACGGGTCCGACGGCTGCGGCGGTGACGCCGCACCGCAGCGCGTCGACGAGCACTCCGTCCATGCCGAGCTGCGCTGCGGCTGAGACGAGCCCGTCCACGGCGGGTGCCGACGTGAAGGTCACGACGTCGACCTCGCGGGCTGCCACCGCGGCGACGAGGCGGCCGAGCCGGCTCTCGTCGGTGGGTCGCACCCAGCGGTAGGGCGCGACGGTCAGCACCGACGCCCCCGCGGTCCGCAGCCGTTCCAGCTGCTCGACGTCCTCGTGCCCGTGCAGCTGCACCGCGACCCGCTTGCCGCGTACGCCGGCGTCGAGCACCAGGCCGATCGTCGAGGCCGTGCGCTCGTCGTGGGCGATGCCGTCGTCGTCGTGGCCGGCGGCGCGCACCGCGCCGCGGGCCTTGGGTCCGCGCACGATGATCCGCGCGTCGTCGAGCGTGCGGGACAGCTCCTCACCGAGGCCTGCTGCGTCGGCGGCCTCGATCCACCGGCGGAAGCCGTATGCCGTCGTGACGACCACGACGTCGGGGCGGCACTCGATGACCGCCCTCGTGTCGCCGATGAGGATCTCGTCCTCCTCGACCGGGGCGATGCGGACGGCCGGGGCGTGCAGCACCTCCGCGCCGCGTCGTGCGAACGCGTCGATGAGGTCGCTCGAGCGACGGTCCGAGGTGACCGCGATGCGGAAGCCCGTGAGCACCGGGCCCGTCGCCTCGGGGCGCACGGCGTCGGCACTCTCGGGGTCGGGTCCGTTCAGCTCGGTCGACCAGGCCGTACGCGGGTGGGTCCGACGCGGGGTCGTCGCGCCGCCCTGCGCCTCGTTCTCGGGCGCCGGCTCAGGGCGCCCCGCGTCGCCGCTCACCCGACGGCGCCCATCGCGGGGCTCACGCCCGCCCGCCGCTCGGCGCCCGCGCGTCGCGCCCACACGTCGGACTGGCGCACGACGTCACCGACGACGATGACCGCCGGCGACGCGGCGCGCTCACGCGAGGCGAGGTCGGCCAAGGTGTCCACGGTGCCGACGATGCTGCGCTGGTCGGGCGTGAAGCCGCGCTCGACGACGGCCGCCGGGGTGTCGGGGGCGAGGCCCGCGCGCACGAGAGCGGTGGTGATCGGCACGAGGTTGTGCATGCCCATGAGGAAGACGACGGTGCCACCCAGCGTGGCGAGCGAGGCAGCCTGGTGCGGCTCGAGCGGCACGTGTCCCGACACGACGGTGAAGACGTGGCTGACGCCGCGGTGCGTCACGGGTATGCCGGCCGCCCCGGGCACGCCCACCGCGGACGTGACGCCGGGCACCACCGTGACGGGCAGCCCGGCCTCCACCGCGGCGAGGACCTCCTCGCCGCCCCGGCCGAAGACGTAGGGATCGCCGCCCTTGAGACGCACGACCACGAGGCCGGCCTGCGCCCGTTCGACCATGATGCGCTCGATCTCGGCCTGCGGCACGGCGTGGTGACCGGGGCGCTTGCCGACGTCGATGACCTCGGCACCCGGCGCGAGGGCGGCGACGTCGCCCACCTCCGCGAGGCGGTCCGTGAGCACGACGTCGGCCTCGGCGAGGGCGCGGACCCCGGCGAGCGTGAGCAGCTCGAGACCCCCGGGACCCGCGCCCACGAGCACGACGCGACCGCCGGACGGGCTCTCCGCTCCGAGGGTCTCGCTGACGACGACGCAGGTCGCCGCGAGCACCTCCCGAGCGGCGGACCACGTGACGGCGGGGCCGACGAGCACCCCCAGGCGCACACCCGCGCACGCCTGGGGGGTCACGGCGTCGGACGAGGCGGCGGTGGTCACCACGGCGCCCGCCCGTGAGTAGCGGCGTACGACGGGAGGCAGTGCACCGGACGGTCCCACGACGAGCACGGGGACATCGGTGAGGTCGGTGTCGATCAGCACGGCGGACTCCTTCCGTCGCAGCTCGGGTTCGCGTGCCCACCACGGTAGGAAGCGCGTGTTTCAGCCGCGTTTCCATCGCGCGATGCGCTGGTAACGATGGGCTCACCCGGGCCCCGGGCGAGAGTGCGACCGCACGCCGCTGCCACGCCGGCCCACTCGGTCGTGAGCCACCAGCGCCGATGCCGGCGCCACCTGACAGAGTGGCGCCATGACCCGCGAAGCTCCTGTGCTCGTCGCGGCCGCCCACGGCACGTCGTCACCCGCGGGCCGGTCTGCCATCGGCGGGCTGGTCGCAGCCGTCGCGGCCCGGAGGCCCGACCTCAGGGTGCGCGCGGCCTACGTCGACGTCCAGCCACCGGAACCGGCGGCGGTGCTCGCCTCGCTCGCCGACGGGTGCCGGGGCCGTCTCGTCCCCCTGCTCCTCTCGGCCGGCTACCACGTCTACGTCGACCTCACCGAGGCCGCGGCGTCGGTGCCCGGCACGACGGTCGCCCCCGCCCTGGGGCCGGACGACCGGCTCGCCGAGCTGCTGCGGCGCAGGCTGGAGGCCGCGGGCCTCGCCGACGACGACGTGGTCGTGCTCGCCGCAGCAGGTTCGTCGCAGCCGTCCGCGGTGGAGGACTGCCGCCGTGTCGCAGAGCAGCTCGGTCGCCTCCTCGGCCGACCCGTCACCGCAGCGTTCCTGTCGGCTGCAGAGCCGAGACTTGCGGATGCGATTGGGGCGCAACGCGTTCTGGGCCGTCGCGTCGTCGTGGCCCTCTACCTGCTGGCCCCGGGCTTCTTCGCCGACCTCGCGGCGAGGGCGGGGGCCGACGTCGTCACGCCGCCCCTCCTGGTGCCCGACGAGCCCGCCCCCGACGAGCTCGTCGACATCGTCCTCGAGCGCTACGACGGGTGACGCTAGGGTGGTGCTCGGCGATGGATCCCGCCAGGTCACCTCGAGTGCCCGAACCGCCGGCCGGCTGATGGTTCCTGTCCGTGCGCGGTGCTCGTCGCCGCGAGGACGGGCGGGCCTGGCCGCCGCGCCCGTCACCCAGTGACTGGAGACCCCCGATGGGACAGCGAGTGCCACCCCAGCCAGACCCCTCGCGGCTGACCGACTTCGCCGGTCACCCGCTGGTCGTCGGCGTGGTCGCCGACCAGGCACCGCTCGTCGCACTGACGGCGGTGTCGCTGGCCCGCGCGACGGGCGCCTCGGCCATCTACTTCGCCCACGTCGACACGTCCCGCTACGCCGACGTCGAGCACCCGGACGGTACGGTCCGCCACCTGCCGATCGACCCCGACCTCGACGACGAGCTCTGGCCCGAGCGTGAGGACGCCCTGCTCCGGACGGTGCGCGAGTGGATGGACGGCCAGGACGTTCGCTGGCACTTCCGCTACCTCGCCGGCCGACCGGACCGTGCACTGACTCACCTCGCGCGCGCCGTCGACGCCGCGGCCTTCGTCGTCGGCACCCACGTCGGGCACCACCGCCGCATCGCCGACTTCGTCAACGGCTCGGTGCCGATGCAGCTCTCGCACCGCCAGCACCGCCCCGTGGTCGTCGTGCCGGTCAGCGTCGTCGACTGGGAGGGCCCGGCACCGTGGGAGTGAGCGCCGGGGATCCCGGACGGACGACGACCTCGGCGGCGCGACCGGCACGGGCCGCGCACCGGCATCCCGGCTTGCTGGCGCTCATCTTCGTCGGCGGTTCGTTCGGCACCGGCGCGCGGGCGGCGCTCGAGAACGCCGTGCCCGCCGACGCCGGCGGGATCCCGTGGATGACGTTGTCCATCAACGTGGTCGGTTCGCTGCTGCTCGGGCTGCTGCTCGAGACCCTCGCCCGGACGGGAGACGACACCGGCCGGCGCCGGGCCGCACGGCTGACGCTCGGGACCGGGGCGCTCGGCGGCTTCACGACCTACAGCACCTTTGCCGTCGAGACGGTGCAGCGCCTGACGTCGGGGTCGGTCGCGATCGGCGTCGCCTACGCGGCGGCCGGCGTCGTGCTCGGTGCGGCGGCCGCTGTCGCCGGCATCGCGGCCGCGCGCCGCCTCGCCCGCAACGCCGTGGGGGCTCGCCGATGACGATGCTGCTGCTCGCCCTCGCCGGCGGCCTCGGCGCCGTGTCCCGTTTCGTCGCAGACGCGTTCGTCGCCCGGCACAACCCCTTCCGTATGCCGCTGGGCACCCTTCTCATCAACGTGACCGGCTCGCTGCTCCTGGGTGTCCTGACCGCGGCGTTCACGGCGGGGTCACCGGACTCGACCGGGTCGACCCTTCGAGCCGTCCTCGGCACCGGGTTCTGCGGCGGCTACACGACGTTCAGCACGGCGTCGGTCGAGACCGTGCGGCTGTGGCTGGCGGAGGGCCGGAGCACGGGCATCGGCTACGCCGCGGCGACGCTCGTCGGCTCGGTCGCGGCCGCCGCGCTGGGTCTCTGGCTGGGCGGCCTCACCTGAGCTGGTCCGCGCCCCCGGCCCGGGGTCAGCGGATCGGCAACCCGAGCTGGTGGGCGGCAGTGGCACCGACCGCTGCAGACGGGACCACGTGGTACCAACCGGCGGCCACGCCGTGCTGCAGCTCGAAGGCCTGCCCGAGACCGATCCACTGGGCCCAGCCCGTCGCGGTGTGCGCCTGCGGCGTCCCGGCCGCTGCGACGAACGAGGCGCCGACCCCGGTCGGCTGCCCCACCGCGTGGCCGGAGGAGTGACGGGAGGAGTGACCGGACGAGTGGCCGGACGAGTGGCTGGGGCGCCCGCTCGAGCGGTGCTGCAGGTCGGCGTTGTCGTGGAGGCGACGCGAGAGCCGGTCGAAGTCGGCGCTGATGCGCGTGAGGTCGTGCTCGACCCGGCGCCACCTCTCGACGAGGTGCTGGAGGTCGCGCCCCTGCCAGACCCGCTGCATCGTCGACACCGCCCGCTGGCCGCGCGCCCGCACGACGTCGATCTCGTTGCCGAACGACGCCATGCGTCCCGCCGAGTCGCGCAGCGCGTCGACGTCAGCACCCTTCGAGAACACAGAACTCCCCTTCACCCCTGCAAACCGGACCAATCCTCACCCGACCACGTGCCGGCACGCAATGGGGAGCCCTCCCCGCACCGCCGGCATACTCGAGGGGTCCTCCCGCCCGAGAGAAGGTATGCCGCTGAGCCCGCCACGCAGCTACCTGACCCTCGCGTCGGCCGCCAGGGCCGAGATCGAGGTGCGTCGCTCCCGGTTCGTGTGCGACGCCGCGCCCGCGACGACGGAAGAGACCGCTCGTGCTTTCATCGAGCAGGTGCGCGCGGGCACCCGGGACGCCCGGCACCACTGCACGGCGTTCGTGCTGGGTGCCGACGGGGCGACCGTGCGGAGCAACGACGACGGCGAGCCGTCGGGGACCGCGGGCGCCCCGATGCTCGACGTGCTGCGAGGCCGCGGCCTCACGGACGTCGTCGCCGTCGTCACGCGGTGGTTCGGTGGCACCCTGCTCGGCACGGGCGGCCTCATCCGGGCCTACGGTGACGCGGTGGCGGCGGCCCTCGGGCAGGCACCGCTCCTGACCATGGAGCTGCGGGAGGGGCTCGTCGTCGAGGTCGGCGCAGCCGACGGGCCACGGGTCGAGAACGCGCTGCGCGGGCACGTCGGCGTCGACGTCACCGGGGCCGAGTGGACGGCCGAGGGTCTCGGGCTGCACCTCGCGCTCGTGCCGGGGGTGCAGGCTGCTGTCGAGGGTCTGGTCGCCTCCCTGACCGCGGGATCCGCACGGGTCACACGGGGCCCGTCACGTTGGGTCGAGCAGGGCACGAGCCGAGGCCGACCCGGCGCAGACGCGTGAGAGCATGCCTGCATGGGCTTCCAGATCGCGGGCGATCCCGCCGCTGACCAGGTGCTGGACGAGCACCCGTTCGCCGTCGTCGTCGGGATGATGCTCGACCAGCAGTACGGCATGGAGCACGCCTTCCGCGGTGGCTACAAGGTGCTGAGCCGCTTCGGCACGCTCGACCCGGCCGCCATCGCGGCCGCGGACCCCGAGGAGTTCAAGGCGATGGCCAGCACGCCACCGGCGATCCACCGCTTCCCCGGCTCCATGGCCGCACGCCTCCAGGAGCTCGCCGCCCTCGTCGAGAGCCGCTACGACGGCGACGTCACCCGTCTCTGGACCGAGGCGACCACGGGCAAGGAGCTGCTGAAGCGGGTCCAGGAGCTGCCGGGCTTCGGCAAGCAGAAGGCCCAGATCTTCGTCGCCCTGCTCGCCAAGCAGCTCGGCGTGAGGCCCGAGGGCTGGGAGGCCGCAGCCGGTGACTACGCGCTCGACGGCTACCGCTCGGTGGCCGACGTCGTCGACGGTGACTCGCTCCTGAAGGTTCGAGAGTACAAGCAGGCCAAGAAGGCCAGCGCCAAAGCAGCCCAGGACGCCTGAGCCGCAAGAACTTCCGTCCGTATGCCGCTGGGCTCGCTTCGAGCAGAAGCGAGCCCAGCGGCATACGTGGTCGGCGACCGTGAGTGACTGTCAGTCGGCGAGGAAGCCGAGCAGGTCGGCACGGGTGAGGACACCGATGGGCTTGCCGTCCTCGACGACCAGGATCGCGTCGCAGTCCTCGAGCTCCTTGCGGGCCGCCGACACGGGCGAGCCGGCGCCGACGAGCGGCAGCCCGGGCTCCATGTGCTTCTCGACCGAGTCGGCGAGGTGCGCCTGACCGGTGAAGAGGGCCTGGAGCAGGACTCGCTCGCTCACCGACCCCGCCACCTCGCCCGACATGACGGGAGGCTCGGCCTTGACGACCGGCATCTGCGAGACGCCGTACTCGCGCAGGATCTGCACGGCGTCGCGGATCGTCTCGTTGGGGTGCGTGTGCACCAGGGCCGGCATGTCGCCCGACTTCGTGTGCAGCACCGAGCCGACGGTCTCCTCGGTGTGGTCGTTGAGGAAGCCGTAGGAGTGCATCCACTCGTCGTTGAAGATCTTGCTCATGTAGCCGCGGCCCGAGTCGGGCAGCAGCACGACGACGACGGCGTCCTCGGGCAGGTCCTTGGCCGCACGCAGCGCGGCGACGACGGCCATGCCGCACGAGCCACCCACGAGCAGCCCCTCCTCGCGGGCCAGGCGGCGCGTCATCTCGAAGGAGTCGGCGTCGCTCACCGCGATGACCTCGTCGACGACCGACGGGTCGTACGCGCCCGGCCAGAAATCCTCGCCCACGCCCTCGACGAGGTAGGGGCGGCCGGTTCCGCCGGAGTACACGGAGCCCTCGGGGTCGGCGGCGATGATGCGCACCGCGCCGTCGCTGACCTCCTTGAGGTACTTGCCGGTGCCGCTGATCGTGCCGCCCGTGCCGGCGCCCGCGACGAAGTGCGTGACCTTGCCGTCGGTGTCGTTCCAGATCTCCGGCCCGGTGGTCAGGTAGTGGCTCTTGGGGCCCTCGGGGTTGTAGTACTGGTTCGGCTTCCACGCGCCGTCGATCTCGCGGACGAGGCGGTCGCTCACCGAGTAGTAGGAGTCGGGGTGCTCCGGCTCGACCGCCGTCGGGCAGACGACGACCTCGGCGCCGTACGCCTTGAGCACGTCGCGCTTGTCCTGGCTCACCTTGTCGGGGCAGACGAAGACGCACTTGTAGCCCTTGCGCTGTGCCACGAGGGCCAGGCCCACACCCGTGTTGCCGCTCGTGGGCTCCACGATGGTGCCGCCCGGCTTCAGCAGCCCGTCGCGCTCCGCGGCCTCGACCATGCGCAGGGCGATGCGGTCCTTCACCGAGCCGCCGGGGTTGAAGTACTCGACCTTCGCCAGGACGGTGCACCTCACCCCCGCGTCGGCGACGACCGAGCCGAGCTTGACCAGGGGCGTGTTTCCGACGAGGTCGGCGACGTTCTCTGCATACTTCACCCGCCCATCCTAAGAGGGGCGTCCCACTGGTCGAGACACGCGGGGTGGGCGGGTGGGCACACGCCCGAGGCCCGAACCACCCCGAACCGGGCACGCCGCAGGGGCCCCGGGCGTTACCGTGGTGGACCCGGTCGAGCGACCACGGCAGCGGAAGGGAGCCTTCGAGATGGGGCGTGCACGGCGCGCGCGCAGGATCGCCCAGCAGGCGGCCTACGGCGGCGGAGTGGGGGTGGCGGGCCTCGGAGCCCTCAGCCTCCTCGGCTACGGCCTGCTCCGCGCCGAGGCCCACATGGCCCGGCGGATCGTCGGGCAGCCGTTCGAGGGCGCTCCAGAGGACAGCGGCACCTACGGCTCCGGCCACGGCCTGGCGGTGCAGTTCCTCGTGCTCGGAGACTCCACCGGGGTCGGGATGGGTGCCGACCACCCGCACCAGACCATCGGCGCCACCATCGCGAGCGGGATCGCCGCCTTCAGCGGACGGCCCGTCGAGCTGACGAACGTCGCGGTCATCGGCGCCGAGTCGCCCGACCTCGACGAGCAGGTGGAGCGTGGCCTGGCCGCCGTGCCGGAGCCCGACGTCGCCGTCATCATGGTCGGCGCCAACGACGTCACGCACCGCATCGACACCTCGGTCGCCGTGCGCCACCTCGAGATGGCCGTGCGGTCGCTCCGAGAGGCGGGCGCCGAGGTCGTCGTCGGCACGTGCCCCGACCTCGGGGCCATCGAGCCGGTGCCGCAGCCGCTGCGGCTGCTCGCCCGCCGCTGGTCGCGAGACCTCGCGGCCGCCCAGACGGTCGCCGTCGTCGAGGCCGGTGGCCGGGCGGTGTCGGTGGGCGACCTCCTGAGCGAGGCCTTCTCCGCCGAGCCCACCGTGATGTTCAGCAAGGACCGCTTCCACCCGAGCCCGGCCGGCTACGCCCGTGTCGCGGCCGCCCTGCTCCCGACGGTCAGTGCCGCGCTCGACCTCTTCGGCGAGCGGAGCGCGCCGACCGAGCCCAACCTGCGGCGCGGCGAGAGCGTCGGACCCGTCGCCAAGGCCGCGATGCGGGCGGTCACCCAGCCCGGCACCGAGGTCGCGCCGGCCGAGGTCGACGGGCAGGCCCGTGGCGCCCAGGGCCGATGGGCCGTACTGCTCCACCGCATCCGTCCGGCCGTGCCGCTGCACGCGCCACCCGGCCTCGGCGAACCCGCGGCGCCCCCCGTCGACGCCGCCGGACAGGACGCCGGTCCTGTCCGGGGCGCGACCGCCGAGCCCACCGGCGACGACACCCTCTCGGAGGACACGGCCTCGGATGAGACGGCCTCGAAGGACAGCCCGACGCGGGACACCGTCGCGCGCTAGCCACGACGGCGAAGGGCCCGTCCGCGTGGTGCGGACGGGCCCTTCGTGGGAGTGCGAACGGCTGGGTCAGCCGATCTTCATGATCTCGGAGGCGGCGGGCGCCTTGATGCCGAGATCCTCGTTCCACTTGGAGAAGTCGAGCTGGCCCGGGCTGTCGGACGAGCCGGTGAAGCGCACGACCTCGAACTTGTCCTTGGAGACGTAGAGCGCGCCCTCGGCCTTGCCCTTCTTGTCGGTGAGCACCCAGCACGGCACGCCGTTGACGTCCTCGGTGGCGACGTCCTTCGCGAGCTGGCTGGGCGTCACGGCGCCGAAGGCCTTCTCGAGGAAGGTCTTGAGGCTGAGGCTCTCGGTCATGGCACCGGCCGAGGTCGGGGCCTTGATGAACTTGTTGCCGGCCTTCTGCACCGACGCGGGAGCACCCTGCTTCTTCCAGAACTCGGCGTCGGCCTGGATGTAGACGGCGTCGGAGAGGGAGATGACACGGGCCTTGCCGTCGCCCTCCATGTCGATGGTGATGTCGGCGTTCTTGCCGTCGCTCGTGCCCTTGAAGTCGATCTTGATCGTCTTGCCGCTCTGGTCGACCTGGCCCACGAAGGCGCCGGACTTCGCCGCAAGAGCGCTGGTCTTGGCCTTGCTGAGGATCTCGGACGCCTCGGGGGCGTCGCTCGCCGCCGAGGTGGTCGAGGTGGACGAGCTCGCGGCGGGCGTGGTGCCGCTCGAACCGGTCGCCGGGGTCTCGGACTTCGAGCACGCGGCCGCGCCGAGGCTGATCGCGATGGCGCCGGAGACGGCGACGGCGCGGGTCGTGAAGGTCTTCATGTGGGTGGTGCCCCCTGATCGTCGGAGGTCCGGGTGAGCCTCCGGACCGGGCCGGCGCTGGCGAGCACCGACAACCCGGTCAGCCTAGCGGGGTGGCGGCGAGACACAGGTCATGGGCGGTGCCCTGTCCAACAGGTGCGAGGACGTCCTACCATCGACGGACTGAGCAAGCGCTTAGTGGATCCCTCCCGATGAAGTAGCAGGAGAACCCCCGTGACCGAAGCCGTCATCGTCTCGACCGCCCGCTCGCCGTTCGGGCGCGCCTTCAAGGGCTCGCTCAAGGAGGTCCGCCCCGACGACCTCGCCGCCACCGTCATCCAGGCCGCGCTGGACAAGGTCCCCGGCCTCGACAAGACGCTCGTCGAGGACCTCTACCTCGGCTGCGCCGAGCCGTCGGGCAAGCACGGCTCCAACATGGCCAAGGTCGTCGCCACGCTGCTCGGGCTCGACGCCACGCCGGCCGCGACGATCAACCGCTTCTGCGCCTCCTCGGCCCAGACCACCCGGATGGCCTTCCACGCCATCAAGGCCGGCGAGGGCGACATCTTCGTCTCCGCGGGCGTCGAGTGCGTGTCGCAGTACACCGACTGGGCCGGCGCGGGCGGCGCCAAGGCCGATGCGCAGAACCCCCGCTTCGCCGAGGCGCAGGAGCGCACCAAGCGCATCGCCGAGTCCAACGAGACGTGGACCGACCCGCGCGAGCAGGGCGACCTGCCCGACATCTACATCGCGATGGGCCAGACGGCCGAGAACGTCGCGACGGCGTACGGCATCTCCCGCGAGCGCCAGGACGAGTGGGGCGTCACCTCGCAGAACCGCGCCGAGGCCGCCATCGCGCGCGGCTTCTTCGACTGGGAGATCACGCCCATCACCACGCCCGACGGCACCGTCGTCACCAAGGACGACGGCCCCCGCGCCGGTGTCACCCTCGAGGCGGTCCAGGGCCTGAACCCCGTCTTCCGCGAGCAGGGCACCGTCACGGCCGGCAACTGCTGCCCGCTCAACGACGGCGCCGCCGCCCTCGTCGTCATGAGCGACACCAAGGCCAAGGAGCTCGGCCTCACGCCGCTCGCCCGCGTCGTCTCGACCGCCGCCACCGGCCTCTCCCCCGAGATCATGGGCCTCGGCCCGGTCGAGGCGAGCAACCTCGCGCTCAAGCGCGCCGGGCTCTCGATCGGCGACATCGACCTCTACGAGATCAACGAGGCGTTCGCCGCGCAGGTCATCGGCTCGGCCGACCAGATCGGCATGGACTACGACAAGCTCAACGTCAACGGCGGCGCCATCGCGATCGGCCACCCGTTCGGCGCCACGGGCGCGCGCATCACCGGCACGCTCATCAACGCGCTGCGCGAGACCGACGGCCAGTTCGGCCTCGAGACCATGTGCGTCGGCGGCGGCCAGGGCATGGCCGTCATCTTCGAGCGCCTCAGCTGACGCCCCCATCGAGAAAGCAATCCGTCCGCCTCCGGGCTCGGTTCATCCGAGATCCGGGGCGGACGGATTGCTTTCTCGATGTACGTGGACCGCGGACGGATCGCTTTCCCGATGGTCAGAGGGAGTGGCGTATGCCGGCGAGATCGGCCGCGACCGTGGCCGGGTCGGTGCCCGGCCGGGTGACGAACAGGTCGTGGACCATGACGGCCAGCTGGTCCATCACGACAGCCGGGCCGAGGTCCGGCACGTCCCGGGGCGGCGCCCCTCGCGCTCCCGCCACCCGGTCGGCGAGATCCTGAACGACGAGGCGGACGGCCGGCATACGCGAGAGCGCGTGGTCGAGCGGCAGCTGGTGCCACCGCTCGACCACGCGCCGGAGCTCGTCGGACACCTCCCGCGGGGTCGGCGAACCCGCGCGAGGAGGTGCCGGAGGGGTCACGCGGTCAGTCGCGCAGACGCGCGAAGAGGCGGACGAACTCGATGTAGAGCCAGACCACCGACACGATGAGTCCGTGCGCGAGCAGCCAGGAGTACTTGGCCGGGGCGCCGAGACGCACCGCGTGGTCGATCGAGTCGAAGTCGAACGCCAGCGACCAGGCCGCGAGGCCGACGCCGAGGATCGACAGGCCGATGCCGAGCATGCCGCTGCCGCCGAAGCCCCAGCCGCCCAGCACTCCGGTCCACTGGAGCACGAGCTGGAGCAGCATGAAGAGGGCGTAGCCGATGACCATGAAGGTGAAGATGCGCCGGGTGCGGCTGTTCACCTTGACTAGGCCGAAGGCGTAGGCGGCGTACATGCCGGCGAAGGTGCAGGCCGTGGCGAGCACCGCCATGAGGACGACGCCCTTGTAGTTCGGGATCGTGTTGATCGTGTAGCTGAACGCCCCGAGGAACGCGCCCTCGACGGCGGAGTACAGCACGATGAGCGGCACCGAGACCGTCTTCATGAAGGCGATCGCGAGGCCCAGCACGAGGCCGATGACCATGCCACCGAGCCAGATCGGGCGGGCGAGGCCGGGCGAACCGGACACCATCACCCACGTCACGGCTCCTGCGGCGACCAGGAGGGCGAAGAGCCCGAGGCTCTTCATGATGACGTCGTCGAGCGTGACGCGGCCGGTGTCGACCGGGCCGGCGCTCTGGCGCGCGTACATGTCGTTGAGCTGCTGCGCGGACATCGCGTCCTGGGTCGCGTAACCCGTGGTCGCGGCCTGCGTGGGGGCGCCCGGCTGCTGCGGACTGCCCTGGGGAGCGCCGAAACCGGCGTAGCGCTCCTTCTCGATCTGCTTGTTCAGCCGGTCGAAGACCGGGTTTCCACCTGCCATGTGAGTGCGCTCCTCGAAGCACTGGGTGCCACGACCCGCTCATGGGCGTGACGACTGTCCCCAACAGTAAGCGAACGCACCCCACCGATAGGTTCCCGGAGCCCCCGGACACGCGGCGGCCGGGACGTCGCCCGCACGGCGGAACGGCATACTGGGGCCCGCGCCCCCGTGGCCCAATCGGCAGAGGCAGGCGACTTAAAATCGCCAACGGTGAGGGTTCGAGTCCCTCCGGGGGTACGTGGACAGGGACGGTCGTCCGGGCACGGTTCGGTAACGGCCGCGCCCACCCCTTGGGCGTGGCTCGGCACCCACCACGCCGCTCCACCTAGAATGGCGGCCGAGAACGAGGTCCAGGGGCTTGATCCGTCGCTCCTCCAGGGCCTGCGCCGCGTCGGCGACGCGGTCCCCTCAACCGAAGGAGCAAGCGGGTGCTGGAGCATCGTGTCGCGGGGGCGACGACGACTGTTCCCTCACGCACGGGTGGGACCACTCGTCCGACCCTTACCGGGGCGGTCGCCGACTTCGGAGCCGACTTCGCCGCCCGCTTCACCGCTGCGCTGCAGCGCAGCTGGGCCGACCCGATGGTCCGCCGGGGCACCGTGGGCACCTCGCTCGTCGCCGCCGGCTCGATCAGCCCGGCGTTCCTGCCCGGTGACACGTTCGAGACGCCGGTCTCGCCCCTCATCGGGCGCTTCGGCCTCGAGTGGCTCGGCACCGGCGCCGGCCGCGTCGTCACCACGGTCCTGCTCGCCGTCGGGCTGGCGCTCCTCGTCGACGCCTGGCTGCGGATGCGCCCGGTCCACGGCCGCAAGGCGCCGTCCCTCGCGTGGCTGCTCTGGAGCCTGCCGATCATGCTCGCGCCGCCGCTCTTCAGCCGCGACGCCTACAGCTACGCCGCCCAGGGCAAGATCGTCTCCCGCGGCATGGACCCGTACGCCGTCGGCCCCTTCTGGGTGCCGGGGCCCTTCGCCGACCAGGTCGACCCGATGTGGGTGCAGACCCCCGCGCCCTACGGTCCGCTGGCGCTGCAGGTGCAGCACGCCGTCGTCCAGGTCTTCCCCGACCACGCGTATGCCGCCGCCGTCGCCATGCGCGTCCCGGCCCTACTCGCGGTCGGGCTGCTCGCCTACGCCCTGCCCCGTCTCGCGGAGCGCTACGGCGTGAGCGGCCGGCATGCCCTCTGGCTCGGCGTGCTCAACCCGCTCGTCATCATGCACTTCATCGGCGGTGCCCACGGCGACGCCGTCATGGTCGCACTCGTCGCGTTCGCCCTGCTCCTCGCCAGCCGCGGGCAGCTCGTCGTCGCGTCGATGACCCTGGCCGCCGCTGCCACCTACAAGCAGACGGCCGTGCTCGCGCTCATCGGCATCGTCGGGATGGCCCTGCAGGCGCAGAGCGACCTCGCACCCGGTGCCGCGGCCCGGCTGCGTGCGATGGTGCGCCACGGCCTCGTCCACGGCGGCGTCATGGTGGTCACCTTCGCCACCATCACGCAGCTCACCGGTCTCGGCTGGGGCTGGGTGCCCAACCTCTCGGTGCCGGTCTCGCTGCGCTCGATGCTCTCGCCGCCCACCTTCGTCGGCAGCGTCGTCGAATGGCTCATGCGCGTCGGTGGCATGCCCGAGAGCGTGGCCGCTGCCCCCGTCCCGATCGCCCAGACCATCGGCCTCGCCGCAGGCCTGGCCGGCATCGCCTGGATCACGTGGCGGGTGGCCCCACGCAACCCGGTGCTCGCGACGGCCGCCGCGATGCTCGTGCTGTGCGCCTCGGGCCCGGTCATCCACCCGTGGTACCTCCTGTGGGGTGGCGTGCTCCTCGCGGCCGTCCGGCTGTCGGCGGTCCACATGCGGGCGGTCGTCTTCGCGACGCTCTTCTTCGTCACCTACGGCGTCGTCGACGCCACCGTGTCCAACGGCACGTGGGCCCTCGGCGTCTCGGCCGCCCTCTGGATGGCGGGCCGCCTCCGCGCCCACCGTCGCCGCGTGCACGAGCAGTCCGACGAGCCGGTGCTCGCCGTAGCCCTCCCACGCGCCTGACGCTGGCTATCATCGGCGCGTGGTCAGGGAGACAGGGGAGCGCTTCGTCGCGCGCGCACGGCGCTGGGCGCTCGACCTGCCGCCGCTGGCCCTGTTGACGGGTGGCTTCCTCGTCGTCCTGCTCGTCTCGGGGCTCTTCGGGGGCCTGCGCGAGGTCGACACCGACCCGGCCGGCACCGTCACGGCCGGGGTCCCCGTGGAGACCGAGCCGCTCACCGTCACCGTCAAGGACGCGTACTGGGTCACGGCGTTCCCCGAGGCCGCCGACTCCCCCGACAGCGCTGACAGCGCTGACAGCGACCGACGGATCTACCCGGACGAGCCCACCCGAGGGCGCTTCGTCGTCGTCGAGGCGACCGTGCTCAACACGTCCGACGAGACCGTCGAGTACGACGTGCTGCGCGAGGCCGTCTCGCTCGACGGAGCCCAGGGCTTCGTGTCCACGCGCGACACGGCCCTCGTGCCGGCGGCGCAGGCCCGGCCCACGTACGTCTACACCATGCCCGAGAAGCGGATCTTCGGCACGGCCCAGCCGGGCGTGACCTACACGGTGGCCTACCTCTGGGACCAGTCAGCGGCCGTGCCGCTCCCCCAGCGCCTCACGGTCGCCGTCAACGGCCACACGTGGCGCGAGGACACCCTCGACTTCCACCTCGGCTGGAAGGACCCCGCCGTCGAGGCGACCGGCCCCTTCGCCGTGCCCGAACGGCGGGCCTCATGAGGCTGCCGCGGCCGCGCCGCTCGACCTTCGGCGTGGGCGCCCTCGTCGTCGCCGGCCTCGCGGTGACCCAGTCGCTCGACGCGCTGCTCCCGTCGGCGACCGGCGCCGACTTCGGCACCGGGGCCCAACGTCCCTTCGTCCGCGAGGGGATCGTGGGCACGCCGATCGCCCTGCGCACGGGCGACCTCACCGTCAAGGCGGTCGAGGGCGCCACGACGCTCGAGGAGAGCGGCGCCTACCCCGTCACCACCGAGGCGGTCTTCGTCGTCGTGCACTTCACCTGGAAGCCGCAGCGGGAGAAGGGCACGATCGCGGTCGCCGAGGTGGCCGGGGGCGACGACCGCGTCTTCCGGGCCACGTCGATCGGGTCGGGACGTGACGGGGTGACCTGCCCGTTCCCGCCGCCCGGGGTCACCGCCGAGTGCACCGCTGTCATCGAGCTCCCCCGCGACGCGCTCCCCGGCGCGTCGGTCACGCTGTCCACCAACGCCATCGACGAGGGCCTCGACGACGTCGCCCGCGTCGACCTCGGGGTCGACGCGGCAACCTCGGGCTCGTGGGGACGGGGCCGCACGGCGACCGTGTCGTCCGGGCTGGTGGGTCTCTCGTGAGCAGCGGCGAGACGGCCAGCGAGACGGGCAGCGAGACCGGCAGCGAGACCGGCAGCGAGACCGGCAGCGAGACCGGCAGCGAGACCGTCGCCCCGAGCCGGCGCAGCTGGTTGCGCCGCAACCGGGTCGGGCTCGTGCTCCTGCCGATCGCCCTCGCCGCCGCTCTCGCCGGCAACGCCGAGCGCCTGCAGACGCTCTGGTGGGAGGACGCCCTGCACGCGCCTCAGCGCCCCGACTCCGCCGGCGTCGTCCACTTCGTCGACGCGTACGACGACGGGCACCACGCGTGGCCCATCCGCCCGGCTCTCTCGCTCCTGTCGGTCGCCCGCGTCGACTCCCTGCCCGGCCCCGACGGAGAGCCACGCCCGGTGACGCTGCCCACGGGTGCAGTGCTGCACAAGGTGACCCTGCACGTCGAGGCCGACCCGAACATGATCCTCACCGGGTGCACCCTCGCCCTGGCCGACGAGGACGGCACCCGCTGGGAGACGAGGTCGCGCGCCTTCGAGGTCGACGCCTCCGAGCCGTTCTCGCCGTGCACGCCCGACGACCACCCCGGCCCGGGCTGGCTGCCGAAGGACGAGCAGCCGGTCGTCGAGGCCGACGAGGTGCGCCCGGCGGGCTACGACGTCGACTCCTACGTCGTGACGCCGGCGGACGCGCGGCCCACGGAGGTCTGGGTCTGGTGGGACGAGCCGCGCTTCGCTGCGCTGCCGATCACCTCGACCGACGAGGGCTGAGCGCGCACCAGCGACGTCGGCGGCGCCTCAGGCCTGCGCGGGCACCGGCGCGTCGGGCGTCGCGGTCAACGCAGCTGTCGCCTCCGCCTCGTCGCGGCGCAAGATGATGCGGTCGACGGCGGCGGCGATGAGTCCCACGAGCAGCACCGTGTAGCAGGCCATCTGAGCCACGTTGAACCACGGCATGAAGGCGAGGCCCGTCGAGGCGTCGACGGGGCCGCGGGCGAGGCGCAGCAGCTCGCCGACGCCCCAGTGCACGCCGCGCGCCACCATGAACACGACGCAGAAGAGCAGCATCGGCACGAGACCCGCGACGACGAGCAGGCGTACGCCGTCGGCGAAGGTGCGGAAGCGGTCACGCAGGTCGGCGGTCGCGTTGCGGCCGAGCCGGCGCACCGGGGCCGGCACGCGCTGGGTGCGCGACGCGACGGCGTCGACCGACCGGCGCCACCTGCCGACGGGCACCTCGCCCGCCCCCGCAGCGGATGCCGGGCCACCGGCTGGACTGAGGGCCGGCGCGGCGATGCGGTCACGCCGGCCGTAGGCCACGGCCCCGACGGTGAGCCAGGCGATGGGCACGACGACGAGGTCGGCCCCGTTGGCGAGCACGCCTGCGACCGCGTCGACGACCGCCTTGACCGGCACGCCGACCGGGCCCAGCACCTCCACCACCCGGTGCCAGCCGTCGAGCGCCCAGACGGTGAACGCGCGCGAGTCGCGCCAGTCGGCGAACTTCTGGAACAGCTGGTCGGCGTAGACCGCGAGGGAGAAGAGCCAGAAGATCTCGATGTAGGCCGCGAACAGGCCGACGCCCGTGTGCTTCTCGGCGAGCTCGAAGCGGTTGATGAGGCGGCGCAGCACGAACGCCACGACGATGACGCCGAGCAGGAACGCCCGTTCGCCGATGATGAAACGCATCGGCCCGGTGTCGGAGCCGTAGAAGAGGTCGGCGCTCGCCCGGAACTCCTGGAAGGCCGCCTGGTTGATGAACTGGCGACGGTCGGCCTCGAGGAAGCCCTGCGCCGAGTAGACGGTGAGGAACGGCACGAGCATGCTCGCCAGCAGGCCCAGCCGGCCCCCTTCGGCGCCCCGGCGTCGCGCCTGCCGAGTGGTTGCACCGGCATTCGCGTCACCGGTGGCCGGGGCGGTCGCGAAGCTCGCGTGCCGCAGCGACGGGGAGAGCGTGCGCAGCATGAAGATGATCGCGGCGAGCGTGCCGATGGGGGCCAGCGGCAGCAGCAGCTGCGCGACCAACGGGTGCTGGTCACTCACCTCCACGGCCGCCCAGATGACGCCTCCGCGCACGGCCGCACCGAACAGGAAGAGCACGAGCAGGACCGGAAGGTGCCGCCATGCCAGTCGCAGGCCGTCGACCACCACCGACGAGGCGTCGCGCACCCCTGACCACACCCTGTCCACGGGCGCAGTCTAGGGTCGGCGCGCGACGCTGAGGGCGATGCCGTCGAGGATGTCGTGCTCCGAGGTGATGACCTCGGCGATCCCCGCCCGGTCGGCGACGCGCTCGACGACGCGCCGCCACACGAGCGCGCCGGCGCCGATGACGTCGACGCGGCCGGGGTGCATGTAGGGCAGCGCCGCCCGGTCGGCACGGGTCATCGCGAGCAGGTCGTCGCACGCGGCGAGCACGTCGGCCACCGGGGCGTGGCTGAGGTGGATGCGCTCGGGGTCGTATGCCGGCAGGCGGAGCAGGTGCGCCGTGATCGTCGTGACGCTGCCGGCGAGGCCCACCAGGGCCGAGACCCCCTCGAGGGGCACCGTGGACTCCGCGACGTCGAGCGCCGCGTCGATGTCACGGGTGGCCGCGGCGATCTCGTCCGCGGAGGGCGGGTCGCTGACGAGGTGGCGCTCGGTCATGCGCACGCAACCGATGTCGACCGACCGCGCGGCCTCGACGTGCTCGGTGCCGCGGACCAGCTCGGTCGATCCCCCACCCAGGTCGACCACGACATACGGACCCGGGACACCTTGCGCCGCAAGGCCGCCCGTCGCTCCCGCGAAGGAGAGCGCGGCCTCCTCGTCGCCGGACACGACCTCGGGAGACACCTCGTCGCCGTAGTGCTCCTGGAAGGCGGTGCGCACGCCCTCGATGAAGTCGGCGGCGTTCTTCGCGTCGCGGGAGGCCGAGGTGGCCACGAAGCGGACGGCTGCGGCTCCGAGCTCTCGGCACGCGGCGGCATACTCACGCGTGACGGCGAGAGTGCGCTCCATGGACTCGGGGGCGATGACCCCGGTGCGGTCGACACCGTGGCCGAGCCGCACGATCTCCATCTGGCGTCGCATGTCGGTGAGGGCGCCGGTGGACGGGTCGACGTCGGCGACGAGCAGGCGGATCGAGTTGGTGCCGCAGTCGATCGCGCCGACGCGCACGGTGCCCTCAGCCATCGGCGCGGCCCGTCGCGGCGGTGCCGGCGGTGTCCCCGGTGGTGTCGCCGGCGGCGTCGGTGGTGTCCTCGGCGGCGTGCTGGGCCGCGCACGACATCGGCTGCCACCAGTCGTCGAGCATCGCGAGCGCCTCGTCGCCGAGCGGGTTCACGCCCGGGCCCGCGGCGAGCGAGTGTCCGACGAGCACGTGGAGGCACTTGACGCGCGTCGGCATGCCCCCGGCGGAGATGCCGTCGATCTCGGGCACGTCACCGAGCTCGGCGCGCTGGGCGAGGTAGTGCTCGTGGGCCCGGGCATAGGCCGCCGCGAGCTCGCTGTCGTGCCCGAGCCGCTCGGTCATCTCCTTCATGACCCCGCTCGTCTCGAGCGTGCTGATGGCTCCGGTGAGGCGGGGGCAGGTGGCGTAGTACGTCGTCGGGAAGGGTGTGCCGTCGGGCAGGCGGGGCTCGGTGCGCAGCACGTCGGGCTCGCCGCAGGGGCAGCGGTGGGCCACCTCGGCCACGCCACGGGGCGTCCGGCCCAGCTGCCGCTCCACGGCGGTGAGGTCGGCGGGGTCGACGGGGTCGACGGCGGGACGGGAGGGACGTGCGGGGTCGCTCACTCGGCACTCACTTGGGGTTCACTCCTGGGACTGGCTGCTGGGCCTTCGGACCGGTGCCGCACCAGTGTGCTCCTTCCGGCGCCACCCGGGGGTGGCAGCCGGCCGTGGTCACTTGCGCGCGACGCCTGCGGTCGGTCGGTCGGCGATCTGGACCGACTGCCACACCTTGCCGTACCAGGGCGCCGAGGAGTTGGCCAGGGGTGCTGCGACGACGGGACGCTCGGCGGCCGGCGCGCTCTTCTCGTTGGCCGCGGGGTCGATGACGGTGTAGGCGCGGTCGCCGACGCGCACGAACTTGAGTCGCTCGCGCGCCTGCACCTCGATGAAGGCGGGGTCCTTCCACAGAGCGGCCTCGCGCTCGAGCTGCTGCACCGTCTGCTGCTGCTGGGCCACCTTCTCCTGCAAGGCGGCCGCGTCGCCGCGCTGCTGCACGAGCGAACGCAGGGTCGGCACGATCGTCACGGCGAGCATGACGACGATGCCGAGGAGGATCGCTCCACGCACCCAGGCCGTCGACGCGGACGGCGGCGTGGCCTGCGGCGTGCGCGGGCGGGCGGCGAGCGCCGGGCGTTCCTTGCCCGCACCGGGTCGGCTCTGCCGGGAGGCACCCGGCCGGGACTGGCCGGGACGGGTGCCCGACGCCTTGGCGGCACCCGTGCGGGGCGTGGACCGTCCCGAACCGGTACGAGCGCCGGCCGCGGGGGTGCTGCCCGTACCCGTCGACGAACGGGGGGTGCTGCGCGGGGCCGAGGGACGCGCGGCGGCCGGGCGCGCGCCGCCGCCCGGGCGGCCCGTCGACGACGGGCGACCCGGGCGGGACGGCGTGCGGTCGGCCATCGGGCTCAGCCCTGCGACCCGAAGCGGCTCGCCTCGAAGCGCGGGAACGCGCCGGCGCCGGCGTAGACCGCGGCGTCGTCGAGCTCCTCCTCGATGCGGAGCAGCTGGTTGTACTTCGCGACGCGCTCGGAGCGGGCCGGGGCGCCGGTCTTGATCTGGCCGCAGTTCGTCGCGACGGCGAGATCGGCGATCGTGACGTCCTCGGTCTCGCCGGAACGGTGGCTCATCATGCAGCGGTAGCCGTTGGTCTGCGCGAGGGTGACCGCGTCGAGCGTCTCGGTGAGCGTGCCGATCTGGTTGACCTTGACGAGAAGGGCGTTGGCCGTGTTGCTGCTGATGCCGCGGCCGAGGCGCTCGGGATTGGTGACGAACAGGTCGTCGCCGACGAGCTGCACCTTGGTGCCGAGCAGGTCGGTCATGGACTTCCAGCCGTCCCAGTCGTCCTCGTTGAGGGGGTCCTCGATGGACACGAGCGGGTAGGCGTCGACGAGCTCGGCGTAGTAGGCGACCATCTCGTCGGCCGACTTGCTCGCGCCCTCGAACGCGTAGGAGCCGTCCTCGAAGAACTCGGACGCCGCGACGTCGAGCGCGAGGGCGATGTCGCGGCCGGGCTCGTAGCCGGCGGCCTTGATCGCCTCGAGGATGAGGTCGAGGGCAGCCCGGTTGGACTCGAGGTTGGGGGCGAAGCCGCCCTCGTCGCCGAGGCCGGTGGCGAGGCCGCGCTCGCTGAGCACCTTCTTGAGCGCGTGGTAGACCTCGGTGCCCCAGCGCAGCGCCTCGCGGAAGGTGGGCGCGCCGATCGGCGCGATCATGAACTCCTGGATGTCGACGTTGGAGTCGGCGTGCGACCCACCGTTGAGGATGTTCATCATCGGGACGGGCAGCACGTGCGCGTTCGGGCCACCGACGTAGCGGAAGAGCGGCAGGCCGGCGGACTCGGCGGCGGCGTGCGCGACGGCGAGCGAGACGCCGAGGATCGCGTTGGCGCCGAGCGTCTCCTTGTTGGCCGATCCGTCGAGGGCGAGCATCTCGGCGTCGATGAGCCGCTGCTCGCTCGCGTCGAAGCCGACGAGGCGCGGGTTGATCTCCTCGATGACGGCGTCGACGGCCTGCTCGACGCCCTTGCCGAGGTAGCGGCCCTTGTCCCCGTCGCGGCGCTCGGACGCCTCGAAGGCTCCGGTCGAGGCGCCCGACGGGACGGCCGCGCGAGCGAACGTGCCGTCGTCGAGACGGATCTCGACCTCGACGGTGGGGTTGCCGCGCGAGTCCAGGATCTCGCGGGCGCCAATCTCCTCAATGCTGGCCACTGGCTCTCCTGTGCTGTGCTGCTCGTGCTGGCGCGCTGCCGGGTTGGCCCGGCCAGCTCGACGAGCAGGGGGTGGATGGGTCCGGGGTGCTCGGCGGCCTTCGGCTGGTGCGAGCGGGACGCGACGTTGCGAACCGGGCGCACACCGAGCACAGGTGTCGGGATCGAGCGTAGCCCGTGGCGTCGGGCGCCGGACGGAGCGACCCGGCATACGGGCGGGTAGCCACGCGAGACCGCCGGACGACGGTCATTCAGCTCGGGCCGTGGACGAAAGCCACACATCGGACAGTCCAAAGTTTTTTACTCTTTCCTTACCAATCGCTGACCAGACCGAGGCATACTCCAACTAACCATCCGGGGGGGTGGAGCTCTACGTGGCTAGGGCACCGAGGGGTGCCGGGGGTGGGGTGTTGTCATGGGTCAGCCCATGCGCGAAGCGGGGGTAGTTCTGCTCGATGTGAGTGCGCGTCCGGTGACGCAACCTCACAGCGAGAGGAGTCGCGGCCAGCGTCTCCTGCAGCTGGGGATCGCGGGGGGCGATCTGGTGATCATCACCGCTGCGACGGCGCTGGCCGCGATCGGCCGAACCGGCCTCGAGGTCTTCGACGTCGCCAACGACGTCAACCAGGTGGCGCAGTCGGTCGGTCTGTGGATCGTGGCCGCGTGGATGCTCGCGAACCTGCTCTCGGGCACCTACACGAGCAGCCACCTCGGCGTCGGCACCATCGAGTACGCCCGGGTGTGCAGCGCGGCGGGTCTCACCGCCGGCGCGATCGGCATCCTCAGCTACCTCACGAAGTTCAACCTCTCCCGAGGCTTCTTCGTGCTGATCTTCGCGATCGGGGTGCCCACGGTGCTGCTCTGGCGCTGGTATGCACGGCGCTTGGTCCACCGGGCGCACGCCCGCGGCCGGCTGCTGACTCGGGTGCTCATCTCGGGCTCGGTCGCCCACGTCGACGACGTCGCCGCCGTGCTCGAGCGCGAGGCCTGGCTGGGCTTCCGCATCGTCGGCGCGCTCATCCCGTCGTCGCAGCCGCTGCGGTCCACCCCGCGTGGGGTCCCCGTCGTCGGCACGACGAACCACACCGCCGAGTCGGTGCTCGCCGAGAAGGCCGACATGGTCGTCTTCACCGAGGGCGCCTTCCCGTCGGCCGTCGACTTCCGCCGCATCGCCTGGGACCTCGAGGGCCACCACGTGCAGATGGCGGTCGTCCCCAGCCTCAGCGACATCTCGACGGGCCGCATCGCGATGCGTCCCGTCGGCGGGCTGCCGCTCGTCCACGTGGGCCAGCCGCAGAGCCTCGGCGCCTCCCGCGGCCTCAAGCGAGCGTTCGACCTGCTCGGCGCGACGGCGCTGCTGCTGCTCGCCTCGCCCGTCATGCTCGTCTTCGCCATCGCCACCAAGCTCCAGGACGGCGGGCCGGTCCTCTTCCGGCAGACCCGGGTCGGGCGCGACGGCGTGCTCTTCGAGTGCCTCAAGTTCCGCAGCATGGTCGTCGACGCGGAGTCGCAGCTGCCCGGCATCACGCACCTCAACCAGAACAGCGACGGCGTGCTCTTCAAGATCGCCCGCGACCCGCGCGTGACGAAGGTGGGCGCCCTCATGCGCCGCCTGTCCATCGACGAGCTGCCCCAGCTGATCAACGTCGTGAACGGCGACATGAGCCTCGTGGGACCCCGACCTGCTCTGCCGGCCGAGGTGCGCCGCTACGTGCCGGACGTCCAGCGACGGCTGCACGTTCGTCCGGGTGTGACCGGCCTGTGGCAGGTCTCCGGGCGCAGCGACCTCTCGTGGGAGGACACCGTGCGCCTCGACCTCTACTACGTCGACAACTGGTCGCTCGTGCAGGACCTGTCGATCCTGGCCAAGACCGTCCACGCGGTCGTCAGGCCCCGCGGCGCCTACTGACGGCGCGGCACCACTCGAGACCCGGAAGGGGTCGCGTCGCTTCACCCGGTCGACGCGGCCCCTTCCGTCACTTCCGCTCGTGCCGAGGGCGTATGCCGTCAGGCGACGTCGCCGCCGACCGCCTCGCTCGCGGCAGCGAGGCCGCGCAGCGTCTCACGCAGGGCGGCCTCCGCGTCGACGCCCTCGGCGCGGGCCCGGCGGACGAGGGCGAGCAGCTCGGATCCGAGGCCACCCGTCTCGACGGCGGCGTCGACGAGGTCGTCGCGACCGGCCTTGTGCAGGCGTGAGACGTATTTCTCGGCGCGCGCCAGCGCCGGCAGCGAGTGCGGCACCCCCTCCACAGGGTGCGTGCGGTGCTGCTTCTCCTCGGCCTTGATCGACTCCCAGTTGGTGGCCACGGCGTCGGCGGTGTCGGCCTCGACGTCGGCGAAGACGTGGGGGTGGCGGCGCACGAGCTTCTCGACGAGACCGCCCGCGACGTCGTCGATGCCGAACGGATCGCTCGGGTGCTCCTCGGCGACGCGGGACTGGAACGCGACCTGCAGCAGCAGGTCACCGAGCTCCTCCTGCATGTGGGCCGGGTCGCCGCTCTCGATGGCCTCGATGGCCTCGTGCGCCTCCTCGAGCAGGTAGGGCACGAGGGAGGCGTGGGTCTGCTCGGCGTCCCACGGGCAGCCGCCCGGCGAGCGCAGCCGGTCCATGACGGCGACGACGTCGAGCAGGCGCGCGCCCGGCACGTCGAAGGAGCCGATGAGCAGCTCGACGTCGGGCGGCTCGGGCAGCCGGGTCACCTCGACGGCGACGGCGTCGCTGAGCCCGGGGTCGCCGTCGGACGAGCCCACCCAGACGACGTCGCCCTCCTCGGCTGCGGCGACGAGGTCGAGCGCGAGCTCGGCGGGATGGCCCTCCTCGCGCTCGCGCACCTCGACCCCCGCCTCGACGACCGCCGCGACCTGGGGCTCGTCGGGACGGCCCCAGACGGCATACGCCTGCCCGAGGATCGTCCACGCCTCGCGCGTCAGGAGCCCCGGCGCGACGCGGGGTGTGGTGACGAGCAGGACGAGGCGACCGGGCACGGCGACGGGAAGGTGCGAGCGGCTACTGGCCCGGGGTGCCCGTGGCACCGCCCCCGGCCGGCGCCGGGTTGGAGTCGGGCTTGAGCCAGTTCGGCGTCGTCTGGCCGATGGTGAAGTAGACCGGACCCTGGTCGGACTGCACGACCGAGCCGTACTTCGGGTTGACGGAGATGTCGGCTCGCTTGAGGTCGGCGCGGTAGGCGGCGACGTCGGCGGGCGTCATCTTCTGCGACTGGATGAGGGCGACCGCCTCGACGAACTCCTTCGTCGTGTCGGTGGCGCCGGGGATGGAGGCGATGACCGAGGCGTAGGTCTCGTCGGGCTTCCAGCTGCCCGACTTCGCGACGGCGCTCTTGAGCAGCGGCGCGGCGACGAGGGCCGTGACGACGATGTTCTCGGCGAAGTCGAGCTTGGCGGCCTTGAGCTGGTCGAACGTCTCGCGCACGTCGGACTCGTGGATGACCTCGCCGTTGACGACGGCGGCGGCCTGCTGGCGGGTCTCGAAGCCGCACCCGCCGAGCAGCGACACGGCACCGAGGGCGGCGATGCCGACGACGGCGACGCGCCTGGTGGGACGGGCAGACCAAGCCTTCACTGATTTCCTCCTCTGGCGGATGCGTCTGACATCCTACGGGGCGCCCACGGCGGATCTCGCCGACCCCGACGAAGCGGTGGCCGCCGCGCCGGCGGACGCGATGTCGTCGAGCAGCACGGCGGAGATGAGCTGGCGGGCCCAGGTCAGCACCTCGACGTCGCGCAGCGGCTTGCCACCGACGCGGGCCGTCATCGGGGCCGGCACGAGGATCGTGCCCAGCGCCTCCTTGACGATGGTGCCCGGGTAGAGGCGCATGAGCCGCAGCTGCTGGCTCTCTCGCAGCTCCTTGACCGGGCCGAACCTCACGACCTTGCCCTGCACGCCGATGTCGCCGATGCGGGCCTGGCGGGCCACCACGCGCAGGCGGGCCACCTCGAGGAGGTTCTCGACGGGCTTGGGCGGGGCGCCGTAGCGGTCGCGCAGCTCGGCCGCGATCTCGTCGACGGCCTCGAAGGTCTCGACGGTGGCGAGCTTCTTGTACGCCTCGAGGCGCAGCCGCTCCCCCGGCACGTAGTCGTGTGGCAGGTGCGCGTCGACGGGCAGCTCGATCTTGATCTCGGCCGGCACGTCGACGGCGTCGCCGCGGAAGTCGGCGACGGCCTCACCGATGAGCCGCACGTAGAGGTCGAAGCCGACGCCCTGGATGTGTCCGGACTGTTCGCCGCCGAGCAGGTTGCCGGCGCCGCGGATCTCGAGGTCCTTCATCGCGACCGCCATGCCGGACCCGAGGTCGGTGTTGCTCGCGATGGTGCGCAGGCGGTCGTGCGCCGTCTCGGTCATCGGCTTCTCGGGCGGGTAGAGGAAGTAGGCATAGGCCCGCTCACGCCCGCGCCCGACGCGTCCGCGCAGCTGGTGCAGCTGGCTGAGGCCGAGCATGTCGGACCGCTCGACGATGAGGGTGTTGGCGTTGGAGATGTCGAGGCCGGTCTCGACGATGGTCGTGCAGACGAGCACGTCGAAGCGCTTCTCCCAGAAGTCCTCGACGACCTGCTCGAGCCGGTGCTCGCCCATCTGGCCGTGGGCCGTGGCGATGCGGGCCTCGGGCACGAGCTCGCGAAGGCGGCTCGCCGCCTTCTCGATCGAGCTGACCTTGTTGTGCACGAAGAAGACCTGGCCCTCGCGCAGCAGCTCGCGGCGGATCGCGGCAGTGATCTGCTTCTCGTCGTAGGCGCCGACGAAGGTGAGCACGGGGTGGCGCTCCTCGGGCGGCGTCGCCAGCGTCGACATCTCACGGATGCCGGTGACGGCCATCTCGAGCGTGCGGGGGATCGGGGTGGCCGACATCGACAGCACGTCGACGGCGGTGCGCATCGTCTTGAGCAGCTCCTTGTGCTCGACGCCGAAGCGCTGCTCCTCGTCGATGATGACGAGTCCGAGGTCCTTGAACTTCACGTCCTTGGCGAGCAGGCGGTGGGTGCCGATGACGAGGTCGAGGGTGCCGTCGGCCATGCCCTCCATGACCTCCTTGGCCTCCTTGTCGCTCTGGAAGCGAGAGAGCGAGGCGACCTTGACGGGGAACTGCGCGTAGCGCTCCGAGAAGGTCTGCTGGTGCTGGCTCACGAGCAGCGTCGTCGGCACGAGCACCGCGACCTGCTTGCCGTCCTGGATGGCCTTGAACGCCGCACGAACCGCGATCTCGGTCTTGCCGTAGCCGACGTCGCCGCAGATGAGGCGGTCCATCGGGACCTGCTTCTCCATGTCGGCCTTGACCTCGTCGATGCTGACGAGCTGGTCGGGCGTCTCGACGAAGGAGAAGGCGTCCTCGAGCTCGCGCTGCCACGGGGTGTCGGGGGCGAAGGCATGGCCCTTGGTGGCCTGGCGCGCGCTGTAGAGGCGGATGAGGTCGGCCGCGATCTGCTTGACGTAGCGCTTGGCCCGCGACTTCGTCTTGGACCAGTCGGACCCGCCCATCTTGTTGAGCGTGGGCTCCTCGCCGCCGACGTACTTGGTGACCTGGTCGAGCTGGTCGGTGGGGACGAAGAGGCGGTCGCCCGGCTGGCCGCGCTTGCTCGCGGCGTACTCGATGACGAGGTACTCGCGCGTCGCGCCGGCCACGGTGCGCTGCATCATCTCGACGAACCGGCCGACACCGTGCTGCTCGTGGACGACGTGGTCGCCGGGCCGGAGCTGGAGGGGGTCGACCTGGTTGCGCCGGCGCGACGGCATACGCCGCATGTCCTTGGTGGACGTGCCGCTGCCGGGCTGGCCGGTGAGGTCGGTCTCGGTGAGCACCTCGATGCGACCGGCCTCGTGGACGAAGCCACGCACCAGCGGCGCCGTGGTGACGTGGACGGTGCCGGCGGTGAGGGTGTCGTCGCGCGACGTGTCGAGGGCCTGGACCGCGACCTCGTTCTCGCGCAGCACCTCGGCGACGCGCTTGGCGAGGCCGGGGCCCTCGGTGACGACGGCGACGGCCCAGCCCTCGCGCACCCGCTCGCGCAGGTGCTCGACGGTGCGCTCCGTGTCGCCCCGGAAGGCCTCGGGGTCGGTGGTGCGCACGGCGACGCGCTCGTCGACGTCGTCGTCCTCGATGACGAGGTCGGCGTCGGCCACGAAGGGTGTCAGGGTCCACCAGGCCCGGCCGGTGGCCTCGGCGTGGGCCCGCACCTCGGCGATGGACCAGTAGGAGGCACTGCCGAGGAGCGACTGGAGGTCGACGGGCACCTCGTTGCCGGCCGCCGCGTTGGCCCAGCTGGCCTCGAGGAACTCGGCGCTGGTGGCGACGAGGTCGTGCGCGCGGCGGCGCACCCGCTCGGGGTCGGAGACGAGCACGACCGCGCGCTCGGGCAGGACGTCGAGCACCGACTCCATGCCGTCGACGAGGGCGGGTGCGAGGGACTCCATGCCCTCGACGGCGATGCCCTCTGCGACCTTGGAGAGCATCTCGGAGACGCCCGGCAGCTGGTCGGCGAGAGCGCGTGCCCGCGCGCGCACCTGGTCGGTGACGAGCAGCTCTCGGCACGGCGGGGCCCACAGGCCGTGATCGGCGATCTCGAGGGAGCGCTGGTCGGCGACCTTGAACCAGCGCACCTCCTCGACGGTGTCGCCCCAGAACTCGATGCGGACCGGGTGCTCCTCGGTGGGCGGGAACACGTCGAGGATGCCGCCGCGCACGGCGAACTCGCCGCGCCGCTCGACGAGGTCGGTGCGGGTGTAGGCGGCGGCGACGAGGGCGTCGACGACGTCCTCGAGGGGCCGCTCGTCGCCCGCACGCAGCGCGACGGGCACGAGGTCGCCGAGCCCCTTGGTCAGGGGCTGCAGGAGGGCGCGCACCGGCGCCACGACGACCGACAGGGGGCCGTATGCCGTGTCGTCGGGGTCGGGGTGGGCGAGCCGTCGCAGCACGGCGAGGCGCCGGCCGACGGTGTCGCTGCGCGGCGAGAGTCGCTCGTGGGGCAGGGTCTCCCACGACGGGAAGACGGCGATGCGCTCGCCCGGCAGGAAGAGCCCGAGAGCAGTCTCGAGGTCCTCGGCCTCACGGGTCGTCGCAGTGACGACGACGAGGGGCGCGGCGTCGGCCGGTCCCGAGGCGAGGCTCTCGGCCTGCCGGGCGAGGGCGGCCACGAGGAAGGGGCGCGAACCGTCGCTGGCGGAGACGTCGACGAGCCGGGTGCGACCCACCTGGTCGAGGACGTGGCGGACATCGGGGAGCGCCCTGAAGGCGGACAGCATTGGGTGCGGCATCAGGTCCTCCAGTCTAGGTCGGGGCGGCGACAGTCGCGGCGCCGGTCGACGGCCGCACGGCCAGGTGGTCGCGCGTGCTCAGCGCGGCGCGTGGAAGCGCTGCTGGGCCTCGAGCAGGCCGACCTCGATGAGGGCCTCGACGGCGTCGGCGCCCTCGTCGAGCAGGAACGGCAGCACGTCCGTGCGCTCGGCCTTGCTGAAGTCCTTGAGCACGAAGTCGGCGGGGTCCTGGCGTCCCGGCGGCCGGCCGATGCCGAGGCGCACGCGCAGGTAGTCCTTGGAGCCGAGCGACTTCGACACCGAGCGCAGGCCGTTGTGACCGCCCTCTCCCCCGCCCTGCTTGAGGCGCACGAGGCCGGCGTCGATGTCGAGCTCGTCGTGGATCACGACCACGCGCTCGACGGGCACGTCGTAGTACTTCATCAGCCCGGCCACGGCACCACCCGACTCGTTCATGTAGCTCGACGGGGTGGCCAGCACGACCTTGGGGCCGCCGACCTTGAGGCGCATCTCGGCGACACGCGCCCGGGCCTTGTGCGCCTTGAAGGCGGCGCGGCCACCGACGGCGCGGCCGGCGAGCTCCTCGAGGGCCATCGCCCCGACGTTGTGGCGGTTGCCGGCGTAGCCGGGCCCGGGGTTGCCGAGCCCGATCACGAGCCAGGTGTCCATGCGGTCCTCCGGTGGTCGGCGCTGGGGGTCGCGCTACGGGAGCTGGCGCGCGCACGGGCCCCGCCGAGCAGACGCTCGGACGGGACCCGTGGACGCAAGGGGTGGCGCGGCATACGGCGTCGCGCCACGGATGTGGCTGTGGCTCAGGCCTCGTCGCCCTCGGCCTTGGCCTCGGCGCCCTCGGCGGCCTCGCCCTCGGCGCCCTCGGCGGCCTCGCCCTCGGCAGCCTCGTCGTGCTCCTCGCGCTCGATGCCGGCCTCGGCCTCGGCCTCGGCGAGCTCGGCCTCGAGGGCCTCGGCGGAGATGGCCTGCGTGACGTTGACGACGAGGGCCTCGGCGTCGGTCACCAGCGTGGCGCCCTCGGGCAGCTCGACGGCGCCGGCGAGGATCTGGGTGCCGGCCTCGAGCCCCTCGACCGAGACGACGACGTTCTCGGGGATGTTCGTGGCGAGGGCCTCGATCTGGAGCGTGTTGTGGTCGAGCGTCACGACGGTCTCGGGAGCGGCCTCGCCCTCGAGGTGGACGGAGACGTCGACGGTGACCTTCTCGCCCTTGCGGACGACGACGAGGTCGACGTGGTCGATGACCGGCTTGATGGCGTCGCGCTGGACGTCCTTGGCGAGGGCCAGCTGCTCCTTGCCGTCGATGACGATCGTCAGCAGGGCGTTGGCCTGCTTGAGCGCCATCATCGTGTCGTGGCCGGGGAGCGAGATGTGCACGGGCTGGGTGCCGTGGCCGTACATGACGGCGGGGATGTTGCCGGCGCGGCGGATCTTGCGGGCGGCGCCCTTGCCGAAGTCGGTGCGCTTCTCGGCGACGAGCTTGGTGTTGTCGGACACGGGTGACTCCTGGAGGTCTCGTGGGATGAGGCGGTCGGTGGCGGCCTCGACGCGGGACGACGCGCGATGATCGGCAGTTCGCAGCGGATGGCCGACGCGGTCCGCACGCAGAGGCGAACCCGCTCCGCGGCACGCTCCTAGGCGCGTCCACGAGTCAGGCCACCGCGTCGATCACGGACCTCGTCACGTCCTGCCGTGGCAGTCGTGCACCGTCCCTCGCCGAGGCAACTGCTCGATCTTACGGGACGGACCGCCTGCCGGCGAAATCGAGCCCCCAGCCTGCAACACACCCGGGAGCGGTCCGTCGAGCATGGGTGCAACCGACCCGACCTGACCACTACCGGGTGTGTTGCGGGAGAGGGGATGAGTGGGGCAGGCGGGTCAGGAACGGGCCTCGTCGGAGCGCACCGCGGCCAGGCCGGCCACGATGAGCGCCCCGCCCAGCAGCTGCACGGGCGTCGGCAGCTCGGCGAGCACGAGCCAGGCGAAGAGCACGGCGAAGAGCACCTCGGTGAGGGCGACGAACGAGGCCACCTTGGCTCCGAGCATCCGCACGGCGGCGATGCCGGTGACGTAGGCGAACGCGGCCGCGACGAGTGCGATGACGAGCACGGGCACCCACCACGGGACGACGACGCCGCCGAGGGGCACGTGCGCCGCGCCCCGGGTCATGTCGAGGGCCCCCGTCAGGGCGGCGGCCCAGAGCGAGGCCGCCCCGACGGCGAGGCCGCCGCCGGCGAGCGCGAGCGGCGGCACGTCGTCGTCGACGTGGTCGGCGAGCAGGAAGTAGAGCACGAGGCAGACGGCGGCGCCGAGCCCCCAGAGGACTCCGACGAGGCTGATGCTCGCGCCGCCCACGACGTCGAGGACGAGCAGCAGGCCGGCGACGGCGAGCGCGACCCCGACGAGCGTCAGGCGGCGCGGGGCCTGCCGGTGGCGCAGCCAGAGCCAGCCGACGATGAGCACGGGCGCGAGGTACTCGAGGAGCAGGGCCACCCCGACGGACAGGTGGGTCACGGCGTTGAAGTAGGCGAGCTGGCAGCCGGCCACACCGGTCAGGCCGTAGCCGACGACGACCCACGCGTTGCGCCGCAGTGCCGGCCAGCGGCCGCGCAGCGACCAGAGAGCGGGGCCGAGCAGCACGAGCGCGGCGAGGGTGATGCGCATCGTCACGACCGCGCCGGGCGACCAGCCGCCGACGAGCAGGGACTTGCCGAACGCCCCCGAGGTCGCGAAGGCGGCCGCGGAGACGAGGGCGACACCGAGCCCGAGCAGCGGGTGGCGGGAGCGACCTGCCTCGGGCGTCCCGACCTCGTCGGCCCTCGCCGACTCTCCGACGACCGGGCCGGTGACGACAACGCGTTCGGTCATGGCACCCTCGCTACCTCCGCCGACCCGCGCGACCCGCCGGGTCCGCTGCGATGTCAGCACCTAAAAGACTTACACTCATGACAGTAACGACACCTCATGTCAGGAGTCAACATGCTTTTCACCCATGACACGGACGTGGCCCTGACCGCCGCCGCGGCGCTCGTCAACACCATGCCCGGGGTCCTGCCCGGTGACCGCGCCCCGGACGCCCTGACCACCCTCGACGAGCTCGACTCCCTCTACGCCGAGCACGGCTGGACCGGCCGCTTCGACCGGGACGAGGCGGAGCTGCAGGCCGTGCGCGAGCTGCGCCCCCGCCTGCGCGGCTTCTGGGAGCTCGACGAGGCAGGCGTCGTCACCCTCGTCAACGACCTGCTGGCCGAGGCGAGGGCCACCCCGCAGCTCGTCGACCACGACGGTGTCGGCTGGCACATCCACGCCACCCCGCCCGAGGCCCCCCTGCCCCAGCGCATGGCGGTCGAGGCCGCCATCGCCGTCATCGACGTCGTGCGCGCCGGCGAGCTGGCCCGGCTGCGGGTCTGCGAGGCCGCGGACTGCGACGACGTCGTCGTCGACCTGTCGAAGAACCGGTCCCGCCGCTACTGCGAGGGCGGCTGCGCCGCTCGTGCGCACACCGCGGCCTACCGCGCCCGGCAGGCCGCGCGCGCCTGAGCCCCCGACAGCGAGCCGACCACAGACAGAGGCCGTATGCCGTCGGGTGGGTCCCGGCGGCATACGGCCTCGGTGCGTGGCTGGTGCGGCTCGGCGGCTCAGGCCTTGCCGTCGAAGAGGCTCGTGACCGAGCCGTCCTCGAACACCTCCTTGATGGCCATCGACACGAGGGGTGCGATCGAGAGGACCTCGAGCTTGTCGAATCGGCGGTCGTCGGGGATCGGCAAGGTGTTGGTGACGATGACCTCCTCGACCTTGCAGGCCTTGAGTCGGTCGACGGCCGGGCCGGAGAGGATCGCGTGCGTCGCGGCGATGATGACGCTGGCAGCGCCCTGGTCCATGAGGGCGTCGGCGGCCTTGGTGATCGTGCCCGCGGTGTCGATCATGTCGTCGACGAGCACGCAGACGCGGCCCTTGATCTCACCGACGACCCGGTTGGCGACGACCTCGTTGGGCCGGTTGATGTCGCGGGTCTTGTGGATGAAGGCCAGCGGGGCGCCGCCGAGGCGCGAGCTCCAGTCCTCGGCCACCTTGATGCGGCCCGCGTCGGGTGAGACGACGGCGAGGTCGAGGTGGCCGTACTTCTTGCCGACGTAGTCCGCGAGGATCGGCATCGCCATCAGGTGGTCGACCGGCCCGTCGAAGAAGCCCTGGATCTGGGCGGTGTGCAGGTCGATCGCCATGAGGCGGTCGGCGCCCGCGGTCTTGAAGAGGTCGGCCATGAGGCGCGCCGAGATCGGCTCGCGTCCGCGGTGCTTCTTGTCCTGGCGCGCATAGCCGTAGAAGGGCAGCACGACCGTGATGCGCTTGGCCGAGGCCCGCTTGAGGGCGTCGATCATGATGAGCTGCTCCATGATCCACTCGTTGATCGGAGCGGTGTGGCTCTGGATCACGAAGGCGTCGGAGCCGCGCACCGACTCCTCGTAGCGCACGTAGATCTCGCCGTTGGCGAAGTCGTAGGCAGAGGTCGGCACCAGCTCGGTGCCGAGCTCTTTGGCGACCTCCTGCGCGAGCATCGGGTGGGCGCGGCCGGAGAAGACCATCAGGTGCTTCTCCGTCGTCTTGTTGATGCCGCTCATCGCTGGGCGTCCTTCGTCTCGCGGGGGCTGTCGGTCGGGGCGTCGGTGTCGTTGTCGGTGTCGCTGTCGGTGTCGGTCTGCGAGAGGCGGTTGTTCGGGGAGACTGCGCCGGGCTCGCTGGCGAGCGCCGCCTCCACCTCGGCCGCCGCCTCGGCGTCGGCGCGCGCCTCGGCCCGGGCACGGGCACGCGCGACGGACTGCGGGTCGACGGCGGGGGCGTCCCCGACCTGCGACTCCCCCGCGCGCGCGGCCTGGGCCGCCTCGTCGGTCTTCGTCCCGGCGCGCCGGCGCGCGACCCAGCCGTCGATGTTGCGCTGCTGGGCACGGGTCACGGCGAGCTGGCCGGGGGCGACGTCGCTCACGACCGCCGACCCGGCCGCGACGTAGGCGCCGTCGCCGATGGAGCGCGGGGCCACCACGACCGAGTTGCTGCCGACGAAGCTGTGGGCGCCCACGGTCGTGTGGCCCTTGGTGACGCCGTCGTAGTTGGCGAAGATCGTGCCGGCGCCGATGTTGGCGCCCTCGCCGATGGTCGCGTCGCCGCAGTAGGTCAGGTGCGGCACCTTGGCGCCGTCACCGATCACCGCGTTCTTCGTCTCGACGAAGCCGCCGATCTTGCCCTTGGCGCCGAGACGGGTGCCCGGGCGCAGGTAGGAGAAGGGCCCCACCGTCGCCCCGGGACCGATCTCGGCGAGCTCGGCCTGCGTGCGCACGACGCTGGCGCCGTCGCCGACCTCGACGTCGGTGAGCGTGGTGTCGGGGCCGATGACGCAGTCGCGCCCGATGGTGCTGGCGCCGTGGATCTGCGTGCCCGGCCGCACGACGGTGTCGGGACCGATGGTCACGTCGGCGTCGATCCACGTCGTGGCCGGGTCGACGACGATGGCGCCGTCACGCATCGCCTGCTCGACGGTGCGCCGGTTGAGCTCGGCGCCGAGACGGGCGAGCTGCACCTTGTCGTTGACGCCCTCGGTCTGCCACAGGTCGGCGACGAGGTGGGCGCGCACGGTGAGGCCTCGGCCACGGGCGATCGCGATGACGTCGGTGAGGTACTTCTCGCCCTGCGCGTTGTCGGTGCCGACCTCGGCGAGCGCCTCGCGCAGCACCGCGACGTCGAACGCGTACAGGCCGCTGTTGACCTCGCGGATGGCCCGCTGCTCCTCGTCGGCGTCCTTCTGCTCGACGATGGCGGCGACGTCGCCGGCGTCGTCGCGCAGCACGCGGCCGTAGCCGGTCGGGTCGTCGAGCGTGGCGGTGATGACGGTGACGGCGCTGCCCGACGCGTGGTGGGCAGCGACCAGGCCCTCGAGCGTCTCGCTCGTCAGCAGCGGCACGTCGCCGTAGGTGACGACCACCGTGCCGGACAGGTCGGCCGGCAGGGCCTCGAGGGCGCACTCGACGGCGCGACCGGTGCCCTTGACGTCGTCCTGGTCGGCGACCACCGCGTCGGGGTCGACCTGTGCCACGTGCTCGGCGACCCGGTCGCGCTCGTGGCGCACCACGACAGCGAGGTGGTGGGGGCTGGTGCCCCGCGCCGCCCGGATCGCGTGAGCCACGAGAGTGCGGCCCCCGATCGAGTGGAGGACCTTCGGGGTCGTGGACTTCATGCGTGTGCCCTCACCGGCGGCGAGGACGATCACGGCGGTCGGCCGTAGATCGCTCACAGGGCGCAGCTCCTTCATGGATCGGCGTGCACTCGGGCGCGGACGACCCCAGCCGTGAACGACCTGGGTGCGCCGCCCGCCATGCTACTCGCGGGCCAGCGCCGTGCCGCGCGCCCGTGCGCGCGCCGTGACCCCGCTCACAACCAGAGGTGCAGCTCTGTCGCACGAGTGTGCGGTTCCGTCAGGAGTGGGCGTTGCACGGTCCACTCCTGACGGGAACGCGCACGTATGCCGGGAAGGCGCACCGCTGCGCTCGCCATGTCGCTGCTCCCCGGGCAGGAGTCGAACCTGCGTCGCTTGTCCTGATTCAAAGTCAGGCGGGCCCTGCCGGCAGACCAACCGGGGAACGTCCTCGCGGACGTGCACAGGCTAGTGCAGCACCGGGTCCGGCGATGACGGGTGGACCGGACGGCTCAGGAGCCGACAGGCGTGGCGCCGGTCGCCGCCGGGTCGGAGGTCGACGGGTCGGTGGGCGCCGACCCCAGCACCTGGGTGTCGAGGGTGGGTGGCGTGACGTCGGGCTGCGCCGCCGGGGGCACTGCACCGGCCGGGTCGGCAGCGGCCGCCGGTGGCACGTTCTCGGCAGCGGTGGAGGAGGCGGCCGTGGTCGACCCGGCCGGGCCGGATGCGGCGTCACCCGCAGCGGTGCCGGCCGGGGCAGGGTCTGCAGCAGGAGAGGAGTCGGGCGCGGTCGGGCTCGCCGGAGCCGGAGCCGCGGGGTCGATGGCCGGCGAGCCAGCGGGCGCCTGGGTGTCGGTCGGCGACGACGGGGCGGGGGTCTGGTCAGCGACCGCAGCACCCGGGTCGGTGGTCCCGACACCTGCGTCAGGCGTCGCTGCTGCCGGGTCGTCGGCCGCCGGCGTCGTGCCGGTCGTGCTCGCCGCCGCGTCGGCGTGCTCAGGCACCTCCGTGGACGGGGCCGAGGTGTCGTCGACAGGGTTCACCGGCGCGGGCGCGACCGCGTCGGGAGTCGACGGCGTCGAGTCGGACGCCGCAGGCGGCGGCACCGTCGCGGGGTCGACCGGCGCCGGGGCGGGAGGCGGCGGCGTCGGGTCGACAGCCGTGGCAGCCGTGCCTGTGGCCGTCGGCGCTGCCGGGGCAGGTGGGGTGGCCGCAGCCGGCGCGGCCGACACGGTCGACGGGGTCGACACGGTCGACGTGGTCGACGCCGTGGCGCTGCTCGCGACGACGCTGGGCAGCACGGTGAGCACGAGCACGTCGGTGGGGTTGGTGCCGGCCGCGGGGCCGGTGGTCGACGGCGTGGTCTGCGCGGCGTTGTCGACCACGATCACCTGGGCGGCAGGCGTCCCGAGGTTCTGGGTCACGGTCGGGACCACGGCGATGCCCATGCCCACCACGAGACCCGCCATCGCCGTGGCGATGGGCGGCCCGAGGGTCGTCCCGGCGAGCAGCGACCCACCGGCGAGCGCGACCGCTGGAGCTGCGACCGCCGCCCCGGACACCAGCGCGGTGGTGCCCACGACACCTGCCGCGAGGGGGGCGCTGATCGCGGCGCCCCCGACCGCGCCGGCCGAGACGGCCGTGCCGGCCGCGACCGACGTGGCTCCCACTGAGGCCGCGCCGGCACCGGAGGCGATGGCTCCCGATACGACCCCGGCCGACGTGCTGGTCACGGTCACGGTGCTGGTCACCGTGACCCCGGCCGCGGTGGCTCCCGCGGCGCCTGATGCCGCACCGCCGGCGATCGCGCCGACGGTGGTGCCCGCTGCCGAGACGCCGCCGGCGGCGGTGCCGATGACGGTCGTACCGGCGGCAGTGCCCGCGGCGGTGGCTCCCGCCGCAGTGCTCGCGGCGGTTGCAGTGCTCGCGGCGGTGGCGGTGCCCGCGGCGGTTGCACCCGCAGCAGTGCCTGTCGCAGCCGTGCCGGCTGTGGCCGTGCCGGCGGCAGTGCCTGCGGCCGTGGTGCCTGCGGCTGCTCCTGCCGCCGTGGAGCCTGCCGCTGAGCCGCCGATGAGAGCGGCGATCGCGCCGTGCTGCAGGGTGCCGGCCATGGCGGCTCCGGCCGCGAGCACGATGGGTCCGGTGAGCACGCCGAACCCCTCGTAGACGCGTCGCAGCTCGACCGCGAGGCCCGCCTCCCTGGTGCAGCGCGCGAGGTGGTCATCGGCGCGCGCCTGCTGCCGCGCCGTGAGACGCCCGCGGACGTGACCGCCCAGGTGGTCGAGCGTCCAGCGGCACTCGGGCGCACCGCATACGGGCACGCGCCGCTGCACCCAGACGTCGAGGTAGCGCGCACGCAGCTCGTCACGGGCCCGCATCGCCCTGGCGCTGACGACGTTGGCGGAGACGCCGAGGAGGGGGGCGACCACGCGCGGCGGCTCCCCTTCGACCATCGTGTGCCACAGCAGCTCGCGGTCGCTCTCGCTCAGCTGTCGGAACGCTGTGCGGACGAGGTCGGTGTCGACACCCTCGGCGCCCAGCGCGGACAGGTGGGTGTCGGCGGCCGGGATGCGGTCGAGGTCGGTGCCGGACGTCGGCACGAGGCTCATGTCGCCGCGCACCGCGTCGACGCCGACGGTGCGGACCGTGGCGGTGAAGTACGCGCGGAAGTTCTCGGACGGACCGTTGCCCTCGCGGATGAGCCGGAACACACGGGCGGAGGCCTCGGCCACGAGGTCCTCGGCGGACACACGTCCGCGGAAGCGGGTGGCGACGCCGAACGCCGCGGGGAGGTTGCGCTGCCAGAGCGTGGCGAAGGCGCTGTCGTCGCCGAGCCGCGCGCGGGAGAGCAGGACCGCGTCGCTCTCGTCGAGCGCATCGGCGCTGGACGAGACCGCGGCCGTGGACTCCGTCTGGGGTCCGATCGTGTGGGCTGACACCTGAGGGGGCTCCTCCCGCGAGGGATGACCTCCAGTGTGGGGCACGGATGCCGCTCGTGGGAGTCCTTTTCGAGGAACCGCCTGCCGCCGGGCAGGGGGCGGTGAGGTCGATCGCGGCCCTCCCCGGGTTTGCGTCGCGATCGACCTCACCGGCGGTCTCACCCGGCCGTGGTTCCCCCCAATGCCTCGGCTCCTCCGCCAACTCCCTGCCGAACACATAGACGGAGCGCGCTCGGTTTCATGACGGGATTTCGAAAAAAGTTCTGACGCGCCTGCCCCTGGCACGGCCCGCGGCCCGCTGACTGCACAATGGCGGCGTGACCCCAGACCGCGCCGAACGAGCAGACCGCGCCCGCCCGCGGGCCCGCATGACGGGCCCCGAACGGCGGGAGCAGCTCATCACCGTCGGCCGGAAACTGTTCGCGGACAAGGGATTCGAGGCAACATCCGTCGAGGAGGTGGCTTCCAGGGCCAACGTCTCCAAGCCCGTCGTCTACGAGCACTTCGGCGGCAAGGAGGGGTTGTACGCCGTCGTCGTCGACCGCGAGATCCAGGCCCTCATGGGTGGCATCAGCGCCGCGCTCGAGGAACCGGAGGGTGCCCGGGTGCTGCTCGAGCGGGCGACGCTGGCCCTGCTGGACTACATCGAGTCCGACCCCGACGGCTTCCGCATCCTCGTGCGCGACTCACCCCCCGGCCAGGCGACCGGCTCCTTCGCGAGCGTGCTCGGTGACGTGGCGGCGCAGGTCGAGCACCTGCTGGCGGCGGAGTTCAAGCAGCGCGGGCTCGAGCCGAAGTCGGCGCCGATCCACGCGCAGATGCTCGTCGGCATGGTGGCGCTGACGGGCCAGTGGTGGCTCGACAGCCGCAAGTTCAAGAAGGGCCAGGTGGCCGCGCACCTGGTGAACCTCGCGTGGAACGGCCTGTCGGGACTCGACCCGAAGCCGCGCCTCGTGACGCTCCCGCGCCGCTGACCCTCAGGAGGGTCGGAGCGTCTGGGTCCAGGTGCGGCCACGGGCGTCGGTGACCCGCACGACGAGCGGCACGACGCCCCCGGTGCCTGCCTGGTCGAGGACGGCGGAGCCGCGACCCCCGGTGCACGACACTGCGGCGCGGGAGGCCTGTACGCAGTCCCAGCTCGAGTTGCGCACGGTGAGACGGCCGGCGCCTCCCTCGTTGCTGATCCTCACCGTGAGGCCGGCCGTGACGGCCGTGCGCACGCGCACCGAGATGCGCGCGGTCTCGCCGTCCTTCACGAGGTTCACCGAGACGGCCGGAGCGGCTGGTCCGTCTGACGGGGGGTCCGACGGAGCCGGGTCCTGCGGAGCCGGCGGGCCGGACGGGGTGTCCGGCGTGGTCGTCGGAGTCGGCGTCGAGGTGCGAGGTGTGGGCGGTGCCGGCGCAGGAGGGCGGGAGGCAGCCGGTGCCTGGGCGACCGGCGCGGCCGGTGCCGTCGCCGCGGTGGGGCGAGGAGAGCCGGAAGCGGCGACGGCGTCGCTGTCGCTGCGCGCAGCTCCAGCGGCGGGCGGGCGGCCGCCGGCCGCGGCACTCAGCTCGCCCGGCGCCGAGGTCGCGGGCAGGGCCGACAGGCTGGCGGTCGTGGACGACGGGCGACTCGTCGACGGGGCGGCACCAGCCGGCGCCGCTGGCGTCGGGACCGAGCGCGGTGCAGGAGCCGTGGTGGGCGTCGACGCCCGGGGAGCGGGGAGCGTCGCGTCGGCGAGCGCGGGGCCGGGCGTGGCGAGGGCCCCGGCGAGCCCGGCCGTCACGGCGAGCGCCGCAGCGACGTTCGTGGCCCGGGCGGCCAGCTGCGCCACGAGGTCGACCGCCCTGCCTGCCCCCGAAGCGGAGGCTTGGGCCGCGGACGCCCCGGTGACACCGCCGTCCGCCGTGCTGCCCGGGCCCGCCGCACTTTCCAGGCCCGCCGCACCGGCCTGGCCTGTCGGAGCAGCGGCCGTCGTTCCGGAGGCCGCCGTGGTGGCCGCCGTGGTGGCCGCCGTGGTGGCCGCCGTGGTGGCCGTCGAGAGGGCCGCGAGGCCGCCCCCGGTCACGAAGCCCGGCGACATGAGTCCGGCAGCGAGCACCACGGGCACCACGAGCGCCGGGAAGCCGTCGTGGATGACCCGCAGGTCCTCGGCCAGCGCCGCCGCGTGCGGGCACCCCTCGACGTGGGCCCGGGCACGCTCGGTCTGGCGCTTGGGCAGCCGTCCACGCACGAAGGCGCCGAGGTGCTCCACCGTCCAGCGGCACTCGTCGCTGTCGGCTGCCGCGAGCCCCCGGGCCGCCCGGGCGTCGAGGAAGTTCGCGCGCAGGGACTCGCGCGCCCGCATGGCCCGCACGCTGACGGCGTTGGCGGTCATGCCGAGGACGGGTGCGACGGCGCGCGGGGCGGCGCCCTCGACGGTCGTGTGCCACAGGATGCGCTGGTCGCGCTCCGACAGCTCGCCGAAGGCGGCGCGCACCAGCGCCATGCCGTCCTCGTCGACGGCCAGACCCGCGAACGGGTCGGCGAGCGCCGGGGCGGCGAGCTCTTCGAGATCGTCGTCCTCGGTGGGAACGAGCCGCAGGTCGCGTCGGCCCTGGTCGACGGCGACGGTGCGCACCGCCGTCAGGAAGTACGCGCGGAAGCTCTCCTCGGGCCCGCGCCCCTCACGGAGGAGGGCCAGCACCCGGGCGGCGGCCTCGGCGACGATGTCCTCGGGGGCGGAGCGTCCGCGGTGACGGTTCGCGACGGCATACGCCGCGGGGAGGTGCCGGCGCCACAGCTCGCCGAAGGCCTCGGCCGAGCCGTCGCGGGTGAGCGCGAGCAGGGTGGCGTCGGGGGCCGCAGCCCAGGCCTCGCTCGACCACAAGGTCGGTTCTGCCGACAACCCTTCGCCCTTCGTCTGCCCGGAACTCACCGGTTTGTCCGGTCTGAGCGGTGCAGCCAAGTCTGCCAAGCGGCGGGGCGGGCGTCCATCCCGACGAGCGGTCGGCACAAGAAGGCGGACCGGGCCCGGTTGGGGCTGGCAGGTTTCGTCCTCCCGAATGATCCCCTCCACGAAACCACGCGGGAGGACGAAACCTGACGGCACCACTGGAGATGACCCCGAAGGGGCCACTCCCTCCCCTGACCAAGCGGGAGACCCCTGCGTTGCCGTCACCTGTATGACGTGCCTGCACCCATTTCATGACACGGTTTTCCGAAATGGGGGCAAATGCCGGAAATTGACCCAGTTTTTCTCCCGCGGTGGGACGGCGCGCGGGCTCGAGACCACGCTTTTACCGTCGCGAGACACGTCCCTTACCCACACCGTCGGCGCCCGCGCACGCCGCAAGCCACCCGGCCGGGTATGACCCCGCCATGACGCGACGGTGGCTCTTCGCCGACCAGCTAGGCCCGCACTTCGCGGTCGGGCACGACGGCGTGCTGCTCGTCGAGAGCCGGCGGGCGCTCGCCCGGCGCCCCTTCCACCGGCAGAAGCTGCACCTCGTGCTGTCGGCGCTGCGCCACCGCGCGGCCGAGCTCGGTGACTCGGCGGTGCTGCTGCGCACCGACACCTACACGGAGGCGGTGCGCGAGCTGGGCGAACCGGTGCGCGTCTACGAGCCGACGTCGTATGCCGCCGAGCGGCTCGTGCGCCGGCTGTACGCCGACGGGGTGGTCGAGGACATCGACCCCACGCCGGGCTTCAGCCTCCCTCGGGAGGAGTTCGCCGCCTGGGCGGGCGACCGTCGCCGGGTGCGGATGGAGGACTTCTACCGGTTCCAGCGCCTGCGCCTCGACCTGCTGGTCGAGGGCGAGCGACCGGTGGGTGGCCGGTGGTCGTTCGACGACGAGAACCGCGAGCCCCCGCCCAGGGGCGCCGAGCGGCTCGACGTGCCATCGCCCTACCAGCCGCGCGAGGACGACATCGACGCCGAGGTGCGCGAGGACCTCGACCGCTGGACGCGCGAGGGGCACCTCTCCCCCGTCGGCGACGACGGCCCGCGGGTGTTCGCCGTGACCCGGCGCGAGGCGCTCGCGGCCCTCGACCGGTTCGTCGTGAAGCGGCTCGGCGCGTTCGGGCCGCACGAGGACGCGATGCTCCGCGGGGACTGGGCGATGGCGCACAGCCTGCTCTCGGTGCCGCTCAACCTCGGGCTGCTCGACCCCGTCGAGGTCGTCGACCGGGCGGCCCAGGCCTACCGCGACGGCGACGCCCCGCTCGCCTCCGTCGAGGGCTTCGTGCGGCAGGTCATCGGCTGGCGCGAGTACGTCTGGCACCTCTACTGGCACTTCGGTCCGACCTACCGGCGCCGCAACGCGCCCGCCGCGCGGCGCCCGCTGCCCGGCTGGTTCGACCGGCTGGAGACCGACCAGGTCGACGCTGCCTGCCTGCAGGACGCGTTGACCGGGGTGCGCGAGCGCGGCTGGGTGCACCACATCCCGCGCCTCATGGTGCTCGGAAACTGGGCGGCGCAGCGCGGCTACCACCCCGACGCGCTGACCGAGTGGTTCCAGACGCGCTTCGTGGACGGCTACGACTGGGTCATGCCGGCCAACGTCGTCGGCATGAGCCAGCACGCCGACGGCGGCGCGATGGCGACCAAGCCGTACGTCTCGGGTGGGGCCTACATCGACCGCATGAGCGACTACTGCGGCGGCTGTCGTTACGACCCGAGGAAACGGCTCGGCGACGACGCCTGCCCGTTCACGGCCGGCTACTGGGCCTACCTCGACCGCAATGCCGCCCGCCTCGAGGGCAACCACCGCATGGCGCGGCCGCTGCAGCAGCGGCACCGGCTCGCCGACCTCGAGGCCGTCGTGGCCCAGGAGCGGCGCCGAGCCGCGACTCCTCCGTGAGGACGAGCGCGTTCAGGCAGGCGTGCGGGCGACGGCGAACGTGCGCGTGAACGGGAAGATCACGCCGTACGCCTTGCGCGGGTATGCCGCCTCGAGCTCCTTCTCGTAGTCGGCGACGAAGTCGTCGCGTTCCTTCTCGTCGAGCACCCCCAGCACGGGGCGCAGGCCGGTGCCGCGCACCCACTCGAGCACGGGGTGCGGGCCGTCGGGCTCGGCCGCGAGGACGTGCTCGTAGGTGGTCTGCCACACGTCGACGTCGGGGGTCAGGTCGAGCAGGAGGGCGGCATACGTCTGCGGCTGGGCGACTGCCTGCGCGCGGGCGAGCCCGGGGCGCAGGTCGTCGGCCCGCGCGTGCCGGGCGGCGACCTCGCGCATCAGCCGGTGCGACGGGGCGTCGAAGTTCGAGGGGACCTGCATGGCGAAGGTGCCGCCCGGTGCGAGCGCCGCGACCCACGACGGGATGAGGCGCAGGTGGCTCGGCACCCACTGCAGCGTGGCGTTCGTGACGAGCACGTCGACGGAGCCGCCGGACTCGGTCGGGTCCCAGTCCTCGGCGGCGGCCTCGACCCACTCGACATGACCGTCGACGTCGAGCTCGCGGGCTCGGGCCAGCATGTCGGGCGAGCTGTCGACGCCGACGACGCGGGCGTTCGGCCAGCGCTGGGCGAGCCCGAGCGTGAGCTCGCCCGGGCCGCACCCCAGGTCGACGACGAGCCGTGGGTCGTCCGCATCGACGCGTGCCAGCAGGTCGGCGAACGGGCGGCCCCGGTGGCCCGCGAAGACGGCGTACTGGCGCGGGTCCCAGGCGGCGTCGCCGGGGCGAGTGGATCCGCTGGAGGCAGTGGTGGGTTCGGTCACGACGTGCTCACTTTCCTTCGATGTCAAGAGTCTTGACGGCGACTACAGTTGGCTCCATGAGCGCCGAGAGCAGGCCCGCCGACGACGTGGACGAGATCGTCGCTGCCTGGCGCCGCGAGCGGCCCGACCTCGATGTCTCGCCCCTCGAGGTGCTCTCGCGCGTCTCGCGCCTGGCTCGCCGTCTCGACCTCGCGCGCGGTTCGGCCTTCTCGGAGCACCTGCTCGAGGGCTGGGCGTTCGACGTGCTGTCGGCCCTGCGCCGGGCGGGCGAGCCCTACGAGCTGTCGCCGGGCGCGCTGGTGCAGCAGACCCTGGTCACGTCGGGCACGATGACCAACCGCGTCGACCGGCTCGAGCGCAGCGGCTTCGTCGAGCGCCGCCCCGACCCGGGCGACCGGCGCGGCGTGCTCGTGCGCCTGACCGCTGCGGGTCGCGACGTCGTCGACTCGGCGATGGCCGACCTCATCGAGCAGGAGAAGTCGCTGCTCTCGGAGCTGTCGGCAGCCGACCGCGCACAGCTCGCGACCCTGCTGCGGCGCATGCTCGCCCCGCTCGAGTCGCGGGGGGCCCAGCACGGCTGACGCGCTCATCCCTGCTGGAACTCCAGCCGGTTGCCCACGGGGTCGGTGGTGTGGAAGCGGCGCAGGCCCGCGATGTTCTCGTCCCAGGTGACGGGGGCTCCGGCCGCCGACACGGCTTCGGCCAGCTCCTCCACGTCGGCGACCGCGATGCCCGGGTGGGCCTTGCGGGCCGGGGCAAAACCCTCCTCGATGCCGACGTGCAGCTCCGCGGAACCGGCCCGGAACCACACGCCGCCCCGCGCGCGCAACGCCTCGGGCTTCTCCACCTCGGTCATGCCGAGCACGCTGCCGTAGAAGGCGCGCATGTCGTCCTCGCAGCCCGCAGGGCCCGAGACCTGGACGTGGTGCAGGTGCATCTCCATGGCTCCGAATTTATCTTGACATCAAGATAAATTCAACGGGATTCGACCGAGTTTCCCGCCCGCGCGTACCCTTCCGGGCCCCCACGTCGTTTCTCCTGCACCGGGTCGCCCGCCTCGGCGCGACCCGCCGAGCAACTCCTAGGAGCACGCGTGAACACCACTCGCAAGCACGTCCTCGCCATGGGACTGTGCCTCGTCTCGGCGGCGGCGGGGGCCCCGCTCGCGGCGGCGACAACGACGTCGACCGCCGCACTCCCCGTGAGCACCTCGCTCACCAACACGATCACCGACACGGTCAGCGACCTGCTCGCGACCCTCGACACCCGGGCCGTCACGAAGGCGGTCGTCCCCACGGCAGCGACGAAGTCCGCCGTCGCGGCGCTGCTGAAGACCGCCGGCGCGGGGGCCCGCGCCACGTGGGACGCGCGCTTCGGCACCCTGCGCGCGCTGCGCGCCGACGGCTACCTGACCGCGGCACGCAGCGGCACCGCCGTCGACGTCGCCCGCGGCTGGCTCGCCTCCCAGCCCGCGGCGTTCGGGCTCTCGGCCGCGCAGGTGCAGGGCCTCACCGTCGCCCGCGACCACGCCCTGCCGGGCACCGGCACGCACGTCGTCAGCTTCGTGCAGACCTTCGCCGGCGCGCCGGCCGCGCGCGGTGGCCGCCTCAACGTCGCCGTCGCCTCCGACGGGCGCGTCCTGTCATACGCCGGCGAGACCGCTCCCGGGGCGGGTCTCCTCGGCACGTGGGTGCTCGGCGAGACCGGCGCCCTGCTCAAGGTCGCGGGCACGCTCGCTCCCGGCACGGCATACGCCCCCGTCGCCGACGGCACGCAGGCCGGCTTCACGACGTTCGGGCGGGGGCCGTTCGCCGGCCCGGGCTACGTGCGCAAGGTCGCCTTCCCGACGAAGTCCGGCCCGGTCGCGGCCTACAAGGTCTTTTTCATCAAGAGCCAGACCGAGGCCTGGGAGGTCATCGTCGACGGCACGACGGGCGCGGTGCTGCATCGGGCGAGCGTCGTGCAGTTCGACGACGCGCACGGCACGGTCTACGACAACTACCCGGGTGCCGCGAACGGCGGCCAGCCGCGCCAGCAGTCGTTCGGCGCCACGGCCGAGTCGCCCAAGGGCTGGGTCGACCTCACGGGCGCGACCGGCACCGGCGTCACGACGCTTGGCAACAACGCCGACAGCTACGCCAACTGGTCGAACTTCATCGCCCCGGTCGACAACGCGCCACGACCGGTCTCCCCCACCGGCCACTTCGACTACGCCTACACGAACCGGTGGGCCGCCACGAAGGGCCAGACCACGCCGCCCTCCTACGCCGAGGACCTCGACCCGGCGGCGACGAACCTCTTCTTCCAGCACAACCGCATCCACGACCAGTACTACGCGCTCGGCTTCACCGAGAGCGCCGGCAACTTCCAGACCGACAACGGCGGCAAGGGCGGCCAGGGCGGCGACGCGATCCGCGGGCTGGTCCAGGCCGGCGCCGCGTCGGGTGGCGCGCCGACCTACACCGGTCGGGACAACGCGTACATGCTCACCCTCGACGACGGCATCCCGCCGTGGAGCGGCATGTTCCTCTGGGAGCCGATCGACGACGCGTTCGAGGGGCCCTACCGCGACGGATCGTTCGACATGTCCGTCATCCAGCACGAGTACAGCCACGGCCTGTCGAACCGCTACGTCGCGGGTGGCGGTGCGCTCGGCTCGCACCAGGCCGGCTCGATGGGCGAGGGCTGGGGCGACTGGTACGCGATGAACCACGCGTACGCAACGGGCCTCGAGCGCTCGCGCGCCGTCGTGGGGGCGTACGCCACGGGCAACGAGGTCCGCGGCATCCGCAACTACGACTACAACAAGAACCCCAACACCTTCGGCGACATCGGCTACGACCTGACCGGGCCCGAGGTGCACGCCGACGGCGAGATCTGGACGGCGACGCTGTGGGACCTGCACAAGGCCCTCGTGGCGCGCTACGGAATCGCTGCCGGCTCCGAGCGGGCCGCGCGCCTCGTCACCGACGGCATGCCGCTCACCGCGCCGAACCCGTCGTTCCTCGACGCGCGTGACGGCATCCTGAGCGCCGACCTCGACCGCTACCACGGTGACGACACGGCCCTCATCTGGTCGGTCTTCGCCAAGCGCGGCGCCGGCGTCTCCGCCTCGACGGCGACCGGTGACGACACCGACCCGAAGCCGGCGTTCGACGTGCCGGCGGCCGCGTCCAACGGCACGGTCGCGCTGACCCTCGTCAACGCGACGACGGGCCAGCCGATCAGCAACGCCCGGGTCATCCTGGGCCGCTACGAGGCTCGGGTCTCGCCCCTCGTGCGCACCGGCTCGACCGGCGGCGCGACGGTCAAGGCCGTCACCGGCACCTACCCGCTGACCATCCAGGCACCCGGGTTCGGCACCCAGACCATCGAGGGCTTCTCGGTCGTCGCGGGCAAGAACACGGCGAAGAAGATCTCGCTCGCACCCAACCTCGCCTCGACGGCGGCCGGCGCGCAGGTCGTCTCGGTCTCGTCGCAGGACGACGGCGCCCCGGCGAAGTTCGCCTTCGACGACACGGCCGCCTCCGTGTGGTCGACGAAGGCCGGCGAGACGGCCTACAACGCGGGACCCGACGAGCGGGTCACCGTCAAGCTCGCCGCCCCGGCGACCGTCAGCTCGGTGCGGGTCAGCGCCTACAAGGCGACGAACGCGTCGCGCTTCGCCGCCCTCAAGGGCTTCACGGTGCAGACCTCGCTCGACGGCGTCACGTGGACGACGGCCCGCACCGGCGCCTTCGGCTACCAGGCACCGCGCCCGACGGCTCCCGACCTCAACTACACGACGTTCGCGCTCAGCACCCCGACGAAGGCCGCCTACTTGCGCTTCTTCGTCGACTCGGTGCAGGGCGACACGACGACGTACGCGCAGGTCGCCGAGATCGAGGCGTTCGGCTCGGGCGCCACGGTCGCCAACGGCACGGTCACCCCGGACGCGCCGTACAGCGACCGGGGCACCATCACGGCCAACAACCCGGCGGCGGGTGACCCGACCGGCCTGCAGAACGTCTTCGGCGTCACGGGCACCGAGATGAACACGGCATGCACGTTCCCGCCGGCGTCGCAGGGCGTCGACGGCTGGGTGACGAAGCTGCCGGCGGGCTTCTCCGACGGCCTGCACTCGGTGTCGGTCAAGGGCACGAGCCCGCTCGACGACACCGTCGGCCACGACCTCGACCTGTACTTCCTCGACAGTGCCTGCGCGCTGACGGGGTCGGCGGCGACGGCCTCGGCCGACGAGTCGGCGCCCATTCCCCCGGGCACCGTCTACGTGCTGAGCCACCTCTACACCGGCGCCGATGTGGCCGTCGACGTCAAGGCGGTCGACAACCGCTAGGACTCGTTGACCCCCGCGCCGCAACACACCCGGTAGGTGTCAGCTCCCCACGGTTGCAACCGTGGGGAGCTGACCATTACCGGGTGTGTTGCTGAAAGGGCGGGTCCGGGGGCTGGGCCCGCCCGAGCCCGGGTCGGTCAGCCGACGATCTCGGCGGCCTCGAGCCACTCGAGCTCGAGCTCCTCGCGCTCGCCGACCACGGCCTGCAGCTTCGCGTTGAGGTCGGCGAGCGCGGCCGGGTCGGTGGCCTTCTCGGCCATGTCGCCGTGCAGCCGCTCCTCGCGGTCCTGCAGGCGCGAGAGCTGCTTCTCTATGCGCGCCATCGTCTTGCGGGCCTCGCGCACCTCGGCCGGGCTCGCCGTCTGCGCCGTGCCCCCAGCAGGTATGCCGTCGGGCCGGGCCGACGCCGAGGGCGCAGTCGCCGTCGTGGCCCGGGCGGTCGCCTGGGCGGTCGCCTGGGCGGTCGTCGCCGCCGCACGCAGGCGCAGGTACTCCTCGACGCCGCCCGGCAGCTCGCGCACCTTGCCGTCGCCGAGCAGGGCCAGCTGCTTGTCGGCGACGCGCTCCAGCAGGTAGCGGTCGTGACTGACCACGACGAGCGTGCCGGCCCAGCCGTCGAGCACGTCCTCGAGCGAGGTCAGCGTCTCGATGTCGAGGTCGTTGGTCGGCTCGTCGAGGATGAGCACGTTCGGCTCGGTGAGCAACAGGCGGGTCAGCTGGAGCCGGCGCCGCTCGCCACCGCTGAGGTCACCGACGCGCGACTGCTGCCGGCCGCCCGGGAAGCCGAGCCGCGTCGCGAGCTGGCTGGCACTGATCTCCTTGTCGCCGAGCATCGTCCACTGCTTGACGTCCTCGATCGCCTCGATGACGCGCCACTGCTCGAAGCGCTCGAGCTCGCGCACCTCCTGCGTCAGGTGGGCGATGGCGACGGTCTTGCCGATCTTGCGACGGCCCCCGTCGAGCGGGATCTCGCCGGTGAGCGCCCGCAGCAGGGTCGACTTGCCGGCGCCGTTGACGCCGACGATGCCGATGCGCTCGCCCGGCGCGAGGCGCCACGTCACGTGGTCGAGCAGGCGACGCTCCTCCGGGGGCTCACCGACGGTCACGGTGACGTCCTCGAGGTCGAGCACGTCCTTGCCGAGGCGTCGGCTGGCGAACGATGCGAGCTCGACGCTGTTGCGGGGCGCGGGCTCGTCGGCGATGAGCGCGTTGGCGGCCTCGATGCGGAACTTCGGCTTGCTCGTGCGGGCGGGCGCGCCGCGGCGCAGCCACGCGAGCTCCTTGCGCATGAGGTTCGACCGCCGGTCGGCGACGACTCCGGCGAGACGGTCGCGCTCGGCCTTCGCGAGGACGTAGGCGGCATACCCTCCCTCGAAGGCGCTGACCCTGCCGGCCTCGACCTCCCACGTCAGGGTCGCGTACGCGTCGAGGAACCAGCGGTCGTGCGTGATCGCGACGGTCGCGTTGCCGGGGCGGGGGCGCTTGGTCGCGAGGTGGTCGGCCAGCCAGGCCACGCCCTCGACGTCGAGGTGGTTGGTCGGCTCGTCGAGCAGCAGCAGCTCGGGGTCGGCGACGAGCAGGCGCGCGAGGGCCAGGCGACGGCGCTCGCCACCGGACTTCGGACCGACCCGGCTGTCGAGGCCGCCGACGTTCTGCGCCTCGATCCCGCCGAGCAGGCCGGTGAGCACGTCGCGGATGCGGGGATCTCCGGCCCAGACGTGCTCGGGCAGGTCGCCGAGCACCGCCTCGCGGATGGTCCACGTCGGGTCGAGCGCATCCTCCTGAGCGAGCATGCCGATGCTGATGCCCTCGGCGCCGCCCTGCTTCGTGATGCGGCCCGAGTCCGGCTCCTGCAGGCCGGCCATGACGCGCAGCAGGGTCGACTTGCCGCCGCCGTTGACGCCGACGACGCCGATGCGGTCACCGGTGAGGACACCGAGGCTGACGTCGTCGAGGACGTGGCTGGTGCCGAAGACGAGGGAGACGCGCTCGAGGGAGATCAGGTTGGCCATCGCTGACCGACCCTATTCGCTCCCCCACCTCAACCCGCAATCCGTCCGGCTGATCGAGGGAACACACCGTCACCCCGAGACACGATCGAGAGAACGCTCCGTCGTGACGGAGCGTTCTCTCGATCGGAGAGATGATGTACGCAGTGTTCTTTCGATGGGGGAAGGGCGGGGGTCTCAGCCGCGGGGCTGGGCGACGACGTGGGCGCCGTGGACGGGGCCCTTGGCGCGGCGCAGGTCGCGGCAGAGGTCGGAGGCCGCGAGGGAGACCGACAAGTCGAGGGACGCCTCGTGGCTCTCGGTGAGGAACGCCACCGTCGGGCCCGAGCCCGAGACGACGCCGCCCAGGGCTCCGAACTCGACGCCGGCGTCGCGCAGCTCGCGCAGCTGCGGGCGCAGCGAGAACGCGGCGGGCTCGAGGTCGTTGTGCAGGGCTGCTCCGAGCGCGGCAGGGTCACCCGAGCGCAGCGCAGCCATCAGCTCCGGACTGACCGACGGCTCGGGCACGTCGACACCGTCGCGCTCGCGCAGGCGGTCGCACTCGGCATACACCTCGGGGGTCGACAGGCCCGTGTCGCTGATCGCGAAGACCCAGTGGAACGTGCCCCGCGCGAGCACCGGCGCCAGCTGCTCCCCGCGGCCGGAGCCCATCGCGTTGCCGCCCGCGAGGATGAACGGGACGTCGCTGCCCAGGGTCGCGGCCAGCTCGGCCAGCTCGTCGCGGTCGAGGCCGAGCCCCCAGAGCTGCTCGCACGCCACGAGGGCCGCGGCGGCGTCGGCCGACCCACCGGCCATGCCGCCGGCGACCGGGATGTCCTTGTCGATGCGGATCGACAGGCTCTCGTCGACGGCCCAGCGCTCGGCGACGAGGCGCGCGGCGCGCACGGCGAGGTTGTCACCGTCGGTCGGGATGCGGTCGGCGTAGGTGCCGGCGGGCACGACCTGCCACTCGTCCCAGCGCGCGACCGACACCTCGTCGTGCAGCGACACGGCCTGGTAGACGGTCGCGAGCGTGTGGAACCCGTCGGGCCGTCGCGGCCCGACCCGTAGCTCGAGGTTGACCTTGGCCGGGACCCGCACGGTCACCGCACCGGGCAGGGTCGGAGCGACAGTCATGCGCCCACCCTATGGGCCATCCCGTCCGGTTCAGGACGCATTGCCCCGGCGACGGGCCCTGGGTCCGGACGTCACCGCATCAGCGGGACGGGCCTCGGCGATGCGCGCGAAGGCGGTGATGTCGAGCTGCTCGCCCCGCGTCCTGGGGTCGATGCCGGCCGCGACGAGAGCCCGCTCGGCGGCGTCGGCGGAGCCGGCCCACGACGCGAGCGCCCCACGGAGCGCCTTGCGGCGCTGCAGGAACGCGGCGTCGATGCAGCGGAAGACCTCCTCGCGCGAGGCGCTCGTCTTCGGCGGCTTGCGCCGGCGCAGCGACACGAGGCCCGAGTCGACGTTGGGCGCCGGCCAGAAGACGTTCCGCCCGACCCGCCCTGCGAGCTCGACGTCGGCGTACCAGGCGGCCTTGAGGCTCGGGACGCCGTAGATCTTGCCGCCGGGCGTGGCCGCGAGCCGCTCGGCGACCTCGAGCTGCACCATGACGAGGACACGCTCGATCGTCGGGAAGTGCTCGAGGAACGACAGCACGACCGGCACCGAGATGTTGTACGGCAGGTTCGCGACGAGGGCCGTGGGGTCAGGGCCGGGCAGCTTCGTGACGGTGAGGGCGTCCGCGGCGACGAGCCGCAGCCGGTCGGCGTTGTCGGGCTGGAGCCTGCGGACGGTGTCCTCGAGGGCGCCGGCGAGCCGCGGGTCGACCTCGACCGCGGTGACGGACTTGACCACGGGCAGCAGCGCGAGCGTCAGTGACCCGAGCCCGGGCCCGACCTCGACGACGACGTCGGAGGCCCCCACGCCGGCCACGCGCACGATCTTGCGCACCGTGTTGGCGTCGACGACGAAGTTCTGGCCCCACTGCTTCGTCGGCCGCACCTCGAGCCGCTCGGCCAGCTCGCGCACCTGCGCGGGGCCGAGGAGCACGGCGTCGTCGGCTGGTGCAGCGGTCGGCGCAGCGGCGGTCGCCGCGGCGTCCTTCTTCGTCATGCGCCCCACCCTATGGCCCACGTCGAAAAAGCAATCCGTCCACCGGAAGGGCGGACGGATTGCTTTCTCGATGGCGTGAGGGCTGAGCCCCACGTCAGTCAGGTCAGAGTGTCAGGGCTTGCACTGCCACTGCGACGTGCCGTTGTCGGCGTAGACGCGGTTGGCGACCGTGATCTGCTCCTCGCGGCTGGCGAGGTCGGCACGCGAGGCGAAGTCGCCGCCGCCGTAGCCGAGCCACGTGGAGGTCAGGAACTGCAGACCGCCGTAGTAGCCGTTGCCGGTGTTGATGTGCCAGTTGCCGCTCGACTCGCACTGGGCGATCGAGTCCCACATGGACGCGCGGGCCAGGTTGAGGCCGGCGCCGGACGACGAGCCGCCGGTGCTGGCGGCGGGAGCCGCAGCGGCCGGGCGCGCCTTGGTGCCGACCAGCAGGACCCGGTTCACGGGGGCCTTGGTGACCGTGGAGGCGATGGTCTTGCGGCTCACGACCTTGCCGTCGACGACGGTCGCCCGCGAGGTGACGACGCGCGTGCCGTTGACACCGGCGCGGGAGACCTTGGTCTGGTCGGAGTAGAGGGTGTTCGTCTTGGTGCGGGTCGTGCCGTAGGCGATCGACTCGGTGGTCTTCGTGTCCTTGGTCTGGACGCGCTGGACGGCGATCTTGGCGCCGTTCGTGAGGCGGGTCGTGACCGGCGGGTTGACCTTGTCGACCTTGCCGAGGCGCACGCCGAGCTGCGTGAGGGCCTCGCCGACGGTGGCCGCGGCCACGGTCTTGGTGGTCGTCTTGCCGTCAGCCGTCACGGTGACGGCCTTGGGCGTCACGATGGTGAGGGTCAGGCCCTGGCGACCGATGGTCTGCGAACGCGATGCCGAGAGGCGCGCGCCGTCGCCGCGGAGACCGATCGCGAGCAGGGCGGCGTCGACGGTGGTCTCGGTGGTGCGGATCTGACGGGTCTTGCCGTCGACCGTGAGGTTCAGCAGGCGGGCGTACTTGACGGTGATCGAGTCCCCGTCGTCGACGCTGCTGCCGGCGGCCGGCACGACCACGTCGCCGGGCTTGACCTTGATGCCCTCGTCGGCGAGCACGTCACCGACGGTGCGGCTGCCGAAGAACGAGGCGGTGGAGGAGGCGCCGTCGACCGAGAGGTTGACGGTCTTGTCGAGCTGGGTCGCGCCCACTGCGCCACCGGTGAGGAGGACGGCCGCTCCAGTGGCGGCCAGGATCTTGGCGTTGCGAGAAATCAAAACACTCCGAACGTCGATCTATCCGGGTGCAACGCGCTCTCGAACCATCCTCCTCACGCCGTCGGGAGGAGGGTCGATGCGGGGTGGCAACCGGCCAACAGTCGTCCAGACTGGGGGATCGCCACGGCAAAGGTCAAATTTCGATAACGGAGGCGAGTCCGATTGGACCGCCGATCGGGGGGTGCGCTAGGCGGTTTGCCCCATTCGTTCGGTGCCCCACGGCCCGTACACGCGCTCGCTGTTGTCGGACACCGCGCGGCACAGGGTCGGCACGTCGATGTTGAGCACCCCGGCCATCGCGCGGATGGTCACGGGCACGAGGAACGAGGCGTTCGTCGCACCTCGGTGCGGGGCCGGCGCGAGGTACGGGGCGTCGGTCTCGACGAGCACCCGGTCGAGCGGGATCGCCGTCAGCGCGTCACGCAGGTCGCGGGCGTTCTTGAAGGTCACGGTGCCGGCGAAGCTGAGGTAGTAGCCGCGCTCGACGCACTCGCGCGCCATTGTCAGGTCGCCCGAGAAGCAGTGCAGGACCGTGTGCTCGGGCGCGCCCTCCTCCTCGAGGATGCGCAGCACGTCGTCGTGGGCGTCGCGGTCGTGGATCTGCAGGGCCTTGCCCAGCCGCTTGGCGAGGTCGATGTGCCAGCGGAAGCCGTCCTGCTGCACCGGCACCCCTTCGGGGCCGGTGCGGAAGTAGTCGAGCCCGGTCTCGCCGATGACGCGGATGCGCTCGTGGGCGGCGTGGCGCTCGACGGTCGCGTATGCCGTCTCCAACGTTCCAGCGGCAGCGAGCCTGGGAACTTCGTTGGGGTGCAAGGCAATTCCACCGACCAGCTCGGGGTGGCGCTCGACGGCGTCCATGGTGAAAGCGATGCCGTCGAGGTCGCAGCCCACCTGCACGAGCCGGGTCACCCCGACGGCCCGGGCCCGCCGGATCGCGTCGGCGACGTCGAACGGCTCGTCGCCCTCCCGGGTGATGTCGAGGTGGACGTGGTTGTCGACGACGTCGATGGGCAGCGGGTCGGGCAGGTGCTCCGGCAGCCCCCGGTGACCCGACGCGTGGGGCGTCATGCTTCGGCGTCGCCGAGGCGGCTGCGCTCGGCCTCGATGACGGCGTCCGGGTCGAGCTTGGTGAAGACGCCGGTGGGCTTGGCGATCGGCGTGCCGGGCACCACGTCGCGCGGCTCCCAGCGCGGCGTCGCGGAGTACTCGCCCGTGATGACGGGGTAGGCGCGCGAGTCGTCGTCGAGGTCGCGCACCACGTCGAGTCGCGGCATCGGCATGAACTCGCCGTCGCCGCCGAGCACGGCGTGCACGCGGTTGGCGGCATGCGGCAGGAACGGCGAGATGAGCGTGTTGATGTCGCTCACGGCCTGCACGAGCGTGTGGAGCACCGTCGCGAGCCGCTCGCGCTGGTCGTCGCCCTTGAGCTTGAAGGGCTCGGTCTTCGACACGTAGGCGTTCGCCTCGCCGACGACACGCATGACCTCCGCGAGGGCGGCCTTCTGGCGGTGCCTCTCGAGGTTGGCCCCGACGGTTGCGAACGCACCCCGCACGGTGGCCAGCAGCTCCTCGTCGACGGGCTCGACGGCATACGGGCTCGGGATCTCGCCGAAGCTCTTGGCGATCATCGCCGCGGTGCGGTTGACGAGGTTGCCCCAGCCGGCGACGAGCTCGCTGTTGTTGCGCTGCACGAACTCGGCCCAGGAGAAGTCGGCGTCCTGGTTCTCGGGTCCGGCGGCGCAGATGAAGTAGCGGATCGGGTCGGGGCCGTAGCGGGCGACGATGTCCTGGACGTAGATGACGTGCTTGCGGCTCGTCGAGAACTGCTTGCCCTCGAGGGTCATGAACTCGGACGCGACGACCTCGGTGGGCAGGTTGAGCTCGCCGTACGCGCCCGGCTCGCCGCCCTTGTCGCCCTTGCCGGCGTAGCCGAGCAGCTCGGCCGGCCAGATTTGGCTGTGGAAGGTGATGTTGTCCTTGCCCTGGAAGTAGTAGGACACGGCGGCGGGGTCGTTCCACCACTCGCGCCAGCGGTCCTCCTGGCCGTGGCCGAGCCGGCGGGCCCACTCGATCGAGGCCGACAGGTAGCCGATGACGGCGTCGAACCACACGTAGAGGCGCTTGGTCGGGTTGTCCTCCCAGCCCTCGAGCGGGATGGGGATGCCCCAGTCGATGTCGCGCGTCATGGCGCGGGGCCGCACGTCCTTGAGGAGGTTCTTGGAGAACTTGATGACGTTGGGGCGCCACGTGCCCGACGCCTCGCGGCCGTCGAGCCACTCCCCCAGCGCCTCGGCGAGCGCAGGCAGGTCGAGGAAGAAGTGCTGGGTCTCGACGAACTCCGGCGTCTCGCCGTTGATCTTGCTGCGCGGGTTGATGAGCTCGTCGGCGTCGAGCTGGTTGCCGCAGTTGTCGCACTGGTCGCCGCGCGCCTCGGGGAAGCTGCAGATCGGGCAGGTGCCCTCGATGTAGCGGTCGGGCAGGGTGCGGCCGGTCGACGGGCTGATCGCGCCGCGCGTCGTCTGCTCGATCATGTAGCCGTTGGCGTGGACCTGGCGGAACATCTCCTGGACGACGGCGTAGTGGTTGCGCGTCGTCGTGCGGGTGAAGAGGTCGTAGGACAGGCCGAGGTCGGTGAGGTCCTGGGCGATGACGGCGTTGTACTTGTCGACGAGCTGCTGCGGCGTGACACCCTCCTCCTCGGCGAGCACGAGGATCGGCGTGCCGTGCTCGTCGGTGCCCGAGACCATGAGCACGTCGTGGCCGGCCATCCGCATGTACCTGCTGAAGACGTCGGAGGGCACACCGAAACCGGCCACGTGGCCGATGTGGCGCGGGCCGTTGGTGTACGGCCAGGCGACGGCAGACAGGACATTGCTCATGGCGAGCAATCCTAGGCGGGCCCGGCGAGCGGTCGCGCACGTGTACTGGGCTGTCGGCTTCGTTCAAGCGCTCCCGGGTTCCGGCGGGTACGACAGAGACATGACTGGTCATGTTGCACACGCGAAGGTCACCGTCGACGCCACGCCGCAGCAGGCATGGCAGGCCCTCACCGAGCCGGCGCAGATCCGCAGGTGGATGGTGGGCACCGAGGTGAGCACCGACTGGCAGGTCGGCAGCCCCATCACGTGGCGGGGCGAGATGAACGGAAAGCCGTACGAGGACAAGGGCGAGGTGCTCGAGTTCGACGAGCCGAGGCGCCTGTCGACCACGCACTACAGCCCGCTCAAGGGTCAGGAGGACCGGCCCGAGAGCTACCACACGGTCACCTACACGCTCGACGGCGAGGACGGCGGACCCACCACCGTCACGCTCGAGCAGGACGGCAACGCGTCCGAGGAGCAGGCCGAGCAGTTCTCGCAGAACTGGCAGGGCATGCTCGACGCCTTCAAGGAGTCCGTCGAGCAGTCGTGAGCCCAGCGGAAGACCAAGCGGAAAACCAGGTGATGGGCGGCTGCTCTCCGCCCTAGCCTCGTGACGGAGGGCGGCCCGGTCCCGGACGCCCCGGACCTTCAAGGAGTGGTCATGCGCGCACGTCTCGTCCCGATGACCCAGCCGCACTCCTCGAAGGACCAGACGTGTGACACGCAGAACGCTCAACCTCGGGATCCTCGCGCACGTTGACGCGGGCAAGACGACCCTGACCGAACGCCTCCTCCACACCGCGGGAGCGATCGCCGACGTCGGCAGCGTCGACGCCGGCACGACGCAGACCGACACGCTCGCGCTCGAACGCGCCCGAGGCATCACCATCCGCTCGGCCGTCGCGACCTTCGTCGTCGACGGCGTGACCATCAACCTCATCGACACCCCCGGGCACCCCGACTTCATCGCCGAGGTGGAACGCGTGCTCGGGGTGCTCGACGGCGCCGTCCTCGTCGTGTCGGCCGTCGAGGGGGTACAGCCGCAGACCCGTGCCCTGATGGGAGCGCTGCGGCGCCTGGGGGTGCCCACCCTGCTCTTCGTCAACAAGGTCGACCGCGCCGGGGCCGACGTCGGGCGTGTCGTGCAGGAGGTGGAGCAGCGGCTCGGCGTCGAGACGGTGCTGCTCACCGACGTTCGCGACGCAGGCCGTGGCACGGCGGCGTCGGCGGCGGAGCGCCACGGTGCTGCCCTCGAGGCGGCGCTGGCCGACGCGCTGAGCGCCCACGACGACGACCTGCTGGCCGAGCTCGTCGACCACGCCGAGCGGCTCGCTCCGCGCCGGCTGCGCCGGGCACTGGCCCACCAGACCGCGGCCGGCGAGGTCTGTCCGGTGCTCGCCGGTTCCGCCATGACGGGCGCCGGGGTGCCGGAGCTGCTGCGGCAGCTCGTCGAGCTGCTCCCCACGACAGGCAGCGACCGCGCAGACGGGGGCGAGGTGTCGGCCCGCGTCTTCAAGGTCGAGCGTGGCCCGACCGGCGAGCGCATCGCGTACGTGCGGATCTTCTCCGGTCGCCTCGCCGTCCGCGACACGGTGGGGTCACGCCAGCCACCGCGGATCGAGAGCGCGCGCGGCGGGCACCGCGGGCACCGCGGGCACCGCGGGCACCGCGGGCGCGGCGGGCACGGCGGGCGTCGCGACGGCGGGGAGAAGGTCAAGCAGCTGCGCGTGTTCGACCGCGGGAGCTGGGTCGACCGCCGCGAGGTGGGCCCCGGTGAGGTCGCGCGGGTGACGGGGCTGTCCCGGGTCAGGGTGGGCGATGACCTCGGAGCCGGTGACCACGCCACCGGCACAGCGCAGTTCGCTCCTCCGACCCTCGAGACGGTGGTCGAGCCGCTGCACGAGCGGGACCGCGGACGGCTCAAGGCAGCGCTGCTGCAGCTCGCCGACGAGGACCCGCTCATCGACGTGCGCCAGGACGAGCGGCGGCGTGAGCTGGCCGTGTCGCTCTACGGGGAGGTGCAGAAGGAGGTCATCGGGGCCACGCTCGCGACGGAGTTCGGCGTGGAGGTGCGGTTCCGTCCGTCGACCGTCGTGCTCGTCGAGCGACCGGCCCGCTCCGGCACGTGCCTCGAACGGCTGCACAGCCCGACGAACCCGTTCAACGCGTGGCTCGGTGTGCGCATCGACCCGCTCCCGCCCGGCAGCGGGGTCGAGGTGCACGCCGAGGTGGCGGCGTCCTCGACGCCGGACTACCTTTACCGCAACCTCACCGGCTTCGAAGAGGCCTTTCGCGAGTTCGCGGGAGCGACGTTCGCGGAGGGCCTGCACGGCTGGGAGGTGACCGACTGCAGGGTGACGGTCACCGAGTGCGTCTACGCGTCGGCCGACGGGCCGCCGTCGACGCGTGGACCGATGAGCACGGCCAATGACTTCCGCCGGCTCGCGGCGCTCGTGCTGATGCGCGCCCTGGAGGACGCCGGCACCGTCGTCTGCGAGCCCGTGCTCGCGGCCCGGTTCGACGTGCCGGCCTTGGCCGCGGGTGGGGTGGTCGCGCTCGTCTCGCGACTCGGGGGCCGCGTGCGCAGCCAGTTCACCTCTGGTGGCGAGTCGGCCATCGGCGCCGACGTGCCGGCGACCCGGCTGCAGGAGCTGAGGCAGCTGCTGCCGGGTCTCACGGGCGGTGAGCCGCACCTCGAGACGGCCTTCTCGCACCGCGCCCCGGTACGCCTTCGACGGGGCGAGCGGCCGCCCTCGCGGCCGCGGGTCACACCCGACCCGCGCAACCTCGAGCAGTACCTCGCCGCCGTCGGTCGGTGACGCGCCGCTGCGCCCGTGACACGTGAGTGCCGCCCGGCTCGAGCCGGGCGGCACTCGTACGCTTGCGGGGCTTGCGGATTCGTCGAACAGGCGGTCAGGCGAGCTTGGCCTCGAGGCTGATCGGGACGGCCTTGAGCGCCTGGCTCACCGGGCAGTTCGCCTTGGCGTCCTCGGCTGCGGCCTGGAAGTCCTCGGCCGAGATGCCGGGCACCTCACCGACGACCGACAGCTTGATCTCGGTGATGCCGGTGCCGGGCACGAACGTCACGTCGGCCGTCGTGTCGAGGGTCGTGGGCGGCGTGCCGGCCTTGGCGAGGCCGTTCGAGAACGCCATCGAGAAGCACGACGAGTGGGCCGCGGCGATGAGCTCCTCGGGGCTCGTCTTGCCGTTGGCCTGCTCGGCACGGGAGGGCCAGTTCACGTCGTAGGTGCCGATGCCCGAGCTCTCGAGGCTGACCTGGCCGGAGCCCTCGAAGAGGGAGCCCTCCCAGTGCGTGCTGGCGGTGCGCGTGGTGCCCATCAGTTCTCCTTCGCTGTCGGGTCGGTCACGACTCGGGGCCGCGACGCGGTACGTCCCCACCGTAAGGGGATTCGCGACCGAAACAAGGGGCGGCCGACGGGCGGACGGTCCGCTCGAAGGGGGAGGCCTCGCCGGGCGGGCTCAGCGGGCTGCGAGCGAGGCGTCGTAGAGCGCCTTCTTCGACAGCCCCGTGCGGGCGGCCACGTCGGCGGCGACGTCCTTGAGCCGCTCCCCCGCGTCGACCCGCTGCCGTATGCCGGCGACGGCGTCCTCGAGGGAGGGCACCGCGCGCTCGGCGCCCGCCACGACGACCGTGATCTCGCCCTTGACGCCCTCGGAGGCCCACACGGCGAGCTCGGCGAGGGTGCCGCGGCGCACCTCCTCGTAGGTCTTCGTCAGCTCGCGGCAGACCGCAGCGCGGCGGTCTGCACCGAAGGCGTCGCGCATCGCCGCCAAGGTCTCGGCGAGCCTGTGCGGGGCCTCGAAGAAGACGAGGGTGCGGCGCTCGTCGGCCACCTCTGCGAGGACCCGAGCACGCTCACCCGGCTTGCGCGGCAGGAACCCGTCGAAGCAGAACCGGTCGACGGGCAGCCCCGACACGGCGAGCGCCATGAGGACGGCGCTCGGCCCGGGGACGCACGTGACGCGTACGCCCGACTCGACCGCGGCGGCGACGAGGCGGTAGCCGGGGTCGGAGACGGACGGCATACCGGCGTCGGTGACGACCAGGACCCGCTGGCCCGCGAGGAGCCGCTCGACGAGGTCGGGCGTGCGGGACGCCTCGTTGTGCTCGTGGTAGCTGACGACCGCACCCGTGGTGGCGACGCCGAGGTCGGAGAGGAGGCGACGCAGCCGGCGCGTGTCCTCGGCCGCGACGACGTCGGCGGTCGCGAGCTCCTCGGCGAGGCGGGGCGCCGCGTCACGGGGGTCGCCGATCGGGGTGGCGGCCAGGACCAGGGTGCCGGTGCTCATGGCGTCATCCTGTCAGGACCGAGAGGTGAGACGGCCGTCCCCGAATGTGGACGGGGTTACGTGACGGAAACCTCACCGCGATACACAGAGTGCATGACGATCTCGGGACAGACCTCGACCGAGCCCACCTCTGCCGCCACCGCTGCGCCCGCGACGGCCCCGGCCGGCGCGCGCTCGACCGAGCAGCTGCTCGAGGCCGACCGTCGCGAGCCGAACGTCGGCGCCTTCGCCTCGGGCGTCTCGTCGGCCCAGCAGCACGCGGCCCTGCGGGCGTCGGTGCGCCAGCTCGGAGCCCTCCTCGGCGAGGCGCTCGAGCGGCACGAGGGCGCGGAGCTGCTCGCGCTCGTGGAGCGGGTGCGCAGCCTCGCCCGGCAGCCCAGCGACGACGAGCTGCGGTCGACGCTCGCCGCCGTCGACGCGCCGACCGCGGTCGTGCTCGCCCGCGCCTTCACCGCCTACTTCCAGCTCGTCAACGTCACCGAGCAGCTGCACCGCTGGCAGGAGGTGACGGCGGTCGACGAGGGCCCGCTGGCCGCCACCGCGCGCCGCATCGGCGCGGCCCTCGACGAGGGCACCGTCGACCGGGACCTCGTGGACTCCGTGCTCGCGCGGGTCGAGTACCGGCCCGTCTTCACCGCGCACCCGACGGAGGCCACGCGACGCTCGGTCATCGACCTGCTGCGCCGCATCGCCGACACCGTGCAGACGCTCGAGGACCCGCGCAGCGCGCCGGCCGACCAACCCCGTCTGGAGCGGCGGCTCGCCGAGCTCGTCGACCTCGTCTGGCAGACCGACGAGCTGCGCATCCAGCGGCCCGAGCCGACCGACGAGGCTCGCACCGCCATCTACTACCTCAACTCGCTGACCCAGCGCGTCGTGCCCGAGCTGCTCGCCGAGCTCGACCGGTCGCTGGCGACCATCGGCATCGAGCTGCCCGCCTCGGCCCGGCCGCTGCGCTTCGGCGCCTGGGCCGGTGGCGACCGCGACGGCAACCCGAACGTCACCCCGCAGGTGACCCTCGAGGTCGTGGGCCTGCAGCACGACGCCGCCCTGCGCGACCTCATCGCGCACACCGAGAACCTGCTCGCCGAGCTCTCCCCGTCGACGCGGGTCGTCACCGTCACCGACGAGCTGGGCCGCAGCCTGGAGGCCGACGCCGAGGCCCTGCCCATCACCTACGACGCCCTCAAGCGGCTCAACGCCGAGGAGCCCTACCGCCTCAAGCTGAGCTTCGTGCGGGTGCGGCTGCAGCGCACCCGCGACCGCCTCGCGCACCAGACGCCGCACGAGCCGGGCCGCGACTACGCCTCGTTCGACGAGCTGCTCGCCGACCTGACGCTCGTGCGCGACTCGATGCTCGCCGGCGGCGACGAGCTCACCGGCAACGGTGCGATCCTCCGCCTGATCCGCACCGCCACGACGGTGGGGCTCGGCCTCGCGACGCTCGACATCCGCGAGCACAGCGGCAAGCACCACGCGGCCCTCGCCGACCTCTACGACCGCATCGGCGAGCTCGAGACGCCCTACGGCGAGCTCGACCGGCCGGCCCGCATCGAGCTGCTGTCGCGCGAGCTCTTGTCGCGCCGCCCGCTCACCGGGAGCCGGGCCGTCGACGTCGGCGACGCGGCCTCGGCGTCACTCGCGCTGATGTACGCCATCCGCACCGTCCTCGACACCTACGGTCCCGAGACCGTCGAGACCTACATCGTGTCGATGACGCACGACATCGACGACCTCTTCGCGGTCGTCGTGCTCGCCCGCGAGGTCGGGCTCGTCGACACCGGCACCGAGACCCACGCGGCCACCGCGCGCATCGGGTTCGCCCCGCTCTTCGAGACCGTGGCCGAGCTGGAGGCGGCCGGACCGCTGCTCGACGCGCTGCTCGGCGACCCGGCATACCGGAGGGTCGTCGCGGCCCGCGGCGACGTGCAGGAGATCATGCTCGGCTACTCCGACTCCTCGAAGGACGCCGGGATCGCCGCGTCGCAGTGGCAGATCCACCGCGCCCAGCGCGCGCTGCGCGACGTCGCCCGGCGGCACGGCGTCGTGCTGCGCCTCTTCCACGGCCGCGGCGGCTCGGTGGGGCGCGGCGGCGGCCCCACCGGCGAGGCGATCCTCAGCCAGCCCTACGGCAGCCTGGACGGGCCGATCAAGATCACCGAGCAGGGCGAGGTGCTCAGCGACAAGTACACGCTGCCCGGTCTCGCGCGGTTCAACCTCGAGGTCGCGCTCGCCGCCGTGCTCGAGGCGTCAGTGCTGCACCGGAAGTCCCTGCTGCCCAAGGACGTCCTCGACGGCTGGAACGGCACGATGGACGTCGTCGCGGCCCGCGGCCAGGACACCTACCGCGGGCTCGTGCGCGATCCGGGTCTCGTCCCGTTCTTCGTATCGGCGACCCCCGTCGACGAGCTCGGCAAGATGAACATCGGCTCGCGTCCGTCGAAGCGCCCGGGCGGCGAGGGCGGCCTCGACGACCTCCGCGCCATCCCCTGGGTGTTCGGCTGGACGCAGTCGCGCATCATCCTGCCCGGCTGGTTCGGCGTGGGCTCGGGTCTCGCCGCCGCTCGCGAGGACGGCCGCGAGAAGACGCTGCGCGAGATGTACGGCTCGTGGGCCTTCTTCCGCACCTTCATGTCCAACGTGCAGATGACGCTCGCGAAGACCGACCTCGACATCGCGGCCGGCTACGTCAAGGAGCTCGTCGACCCCGAGGTCGCGGGGCTCTTCGACACGATCCGTGAGGAGCACGAGCGCACGCTCGAGGAGGTGCTGCGGGTGACCGGGCAGTCCGAGCTGCTCGAGTCGGCGCCGACGCTGCGGCGCACGCTCGAGCTGCGCGACAGCTACCTCGCACCGCTGCACGCTCTGCAGACGTCGCTGCTGGCCCGCTCGCGCGCCGTGCCCGACGACGCCGAGCCCGACACCGACGTGCAGCGGGCCCTGCTGCTGACGATCAACGGCATCGCCGCGGGGCTGCGGAACACCGGCTGAGCCATCTCGTCACGGGGTGGCGTCGGTGGCGCGGAGCATCCGGCTCGCCTGCTCGCGCATGATGTCGCGCAGCTCGGGCGGGTCGAGCACGGTCATCTCCCACGGCAGCACGCCGAGGTGCATCGCCATCCAGCCGAGGTGGCTGCCACCTGCCTCGAAGATGCAGTGCGAACCGCCGTCGGCCGTGACCGTGCCCACGGATGCGGGGATGTGCTTCTCCACCAGTGACTTCGGCGCGTGGATGCGCACCCGGCACACGTGGTCGTACACGTCGCGCGAGATCGAGCGGCGCACGTGCTCGGCAGCGTCGGGGGCGTCCTCCCGCGGCCGGAACCGCCAGCCGCGCGCCTCGGCACCGGTCATCCGGTCGAGTCGGAAGGTGCGCCAGTCCTCGCGGTCGAGGTCGTAGGCGAGCAGGTACCAGCGGCGGCCGGTCGCGACGAGGCGGTAGGGCTCGACCCGGCGTTCGCCGGAACCGCGCGGGCCGGCATACGCGAAGGTGACGCGCTCGGTCTCGCGGCACGCGCGCGCCAGCACGAGGAGGGTGGCGGCGTCGACGGGGGCGGTGGCGCTGTCGAGGGTGACGGTGGCCTCGTGGATGGCCTCGACCTGTGAACGCAGGCGGCCCGGCAGCACCTGGTCGAGCTTGGCCAGGGTGCGCACCGCCGCCTCGCCGAGGCCCTCGACGGTGCCGCCCGCCGCGAGGCGCAGGCAGACGGCGATGGCGACGGCCTCGTCGTCGTCGAGCAGCAACGGCGGGAGCCGGCGCCCTGCGCCGAGCTGGTAGCCGCCTCCGGCGCCGTGGGTCGCGTTGACGGGGTAGCCCAGCTCGCGCAGCCGGTCGACGTCGCGTCGGACGCTGCGCGTCGTCACGCCGAGCCGTTCGGCCAGCTCGGTGCCGCTCCAGACCGGGCGGCTCTGCAGCAGGTCGAGCAGCCGCAGCACCCTGGCGGTGGTGCCGTTGCCGTCGCTCGTCGTGGACATGCTGGGAGTCTGCCATTCACTGAGGACAGTTCCTGTCCTATATGCATGTCACGATCGAGACATGACAGAGACGACGCGCGCCACCATCGACTGGAACGACGCCCTGGTGGAGCAGGCCGACTGGCACTGGCAGCACCAGCTCCGCGCCCGCTTCGACGGGCTCACCGACGAGGAGTACCTCTGGGAGCCGACCCCCGGCGCGTGGAACGTCCACCGTCGCGGCGAGGGCAGCACCGAGATGCAGGGCGGCACCGGCGAGATGACCATCGACTGGGCCTACCCCGCGCCCGAGCCGGCACCCGTGACGACGATCGCGTGGCGGCTCGCCCACATCATCGTCGGCGTGCTCGGGGCGCGGGCCCACCACCACTTCGGCGCCCCGGAGGCCGACTACCTCACCTTCGACTACGCCGCGACCGCCGACGAGGCGCTCGCCCAGCTCGACAGCGCGTATGCCGCCTGGTTCGACGGCGTGCGCAGCTGGGGCACCGACGGGTTGGCCGAGCCGTGCGGTTCCGCCGAGGGCCCGTTCGCCGAGGCGTCGCGCGCGACGCTCGTGCTCCACATCAACCGGGAGCTGATCCACCACGGAGCCGAGATCGCCCTGCTCCGCGACCTCTACGCCCACCGCAACGACTGAGAGAGCGAGACATCCCATGGCAGCACAGGTCCCACCCGTCGCCGACGAGCGCGAGAGCCTCATCGCCTATATCGACCAGCAGCGCGACGCCTTCGTGGCTGCGACCTTCGGTCTCACCGAGGAGCAGATCCGGCTCACCCCGACGGCGGGCACCCTGAGCATCGGCGGCCTCGTCAAGCACGTCACGACGTGCGAACGCGGTTGGACGGAGCGGATGGCCGCCGCGCCCGACGCGCCGGCCCCGCCGGAGCGGTCGGTCGAGGAGCAGGCACAGTCCTGGGGCGACGACTTCCGGGTCACCGACGACGACACCCTCGAGTCGCTCCTCGCCGCCCTGGTGGCCCAGGGCGAGGTGACCCGCGACGTGCTCCAGCGTGCCGACCTCGGTGCCGCGGTGCCGGTGCCGCGCGACGCCCCCTGGTTCCCCAAGGACGTCGAGGCCTGGTCGGTCCGGTGGGTCGCGATGCACCTCGTCGAGGAGCTCGCACGCCACGCCGGCCACGCCGACATCATCCGGGAGTCCATCGACGGCGCGACGATGTACGAGCTCGTCGCTGCCCGTGAGGGCTGGCCCGAGACACCGTGGCTCAAGCCGTGGCGGCCGGCGGCAGAGCTCAGTGTCTGACGCGGGATCGGTTGTGCTGCAACGACGCTGAGTCGCACAGACAAAGGCGAAGGGCCCTTGGGAGTATGAGTCTCAAGGGCCCTTCTGGTGTGATCGGTCGATGGTGACGCTCCCGATCGACTGCTCGTCGTCTCCGGTCCCGGCCGCCTCGTCACCCGGCTGCCGCAGTGGGTCGCCCCACCGTGTGGACCCTCGTCTCCGAGCCGTCCCGCTCTCCCGAAGGAGTGCGTGAGAACGTTCTATCCCCCCGCGAGGCGGCCTCGCAAGGAAATGGCGAAAACTCCTCCGGCCTCCACAGGTCGACGGCGTGTCGTCCACAGGAACGGGTCGGTTCTCCACCTCCTCCGTGCGTCCGTGCACACGTTGTCCACCACCGCTGTGGACAGCGGCGGCCGGCCGTCAGAGCTGATGGTGGCTCAGCGGCGGGTCGAGCTGCCGACCTCGCCCGGTGAGGTGTCGGACACGTCGCCGGGGACGTCGCCGGGGACGTCGTCGTAGACGTCGTCTCAGACGTCGTCGAGCACGTCGCGCAGGACCCGGGCTCCCGCCGAGGCGGCCGTCGCGCGCTCGGTGTCACCCGCTGCGGCACACGCCGCCTCGGCCTCGGCCAGCGCGACGAGCTCGGCCGCGACGACCCGGCGCTCGTCGGTCGCGTCGAGCACCAGCCGCTCCGCCTCAGCGGCGCCGATCCCCAGCGCGGCACCCGCGACGTCGGCGGACGTGGCGACCGTCGGGCGGTCGACCACGGGCACGGCCTCGGCGTTCTCGATGGCCGCGACGGCGCTGCGCAACGCCGACGTGGCGGCGCGGTCGCGCTCGCGCATCGCGGTCGTGAGTCGGCGGCGCAGGGCTGCTCGTAGGGGCGACGACATGACGCGACCGTATGCCGCCGACCGGGCCGGGCGCCAAGCGTTTACGTCACTGGCCACGCGAGCACGACTGGTATTGAGGGGATTCAGTCCGGCTGCAGACGCGTCGTCAGGAAGCTGATGACTGCGTCCACGGCATCCGGGTGGCGCTCGCCCGTCAGGGTGGCATGGCCCGGGCCGTCGAGCTCGACCCGCAGGAAGCCGTCGCCGAGATGGTGGGTCAGCGTGTCGAACCGCGTCCCTGTCGCCCAGTCCTCCCGGTACCGGACGCCGAGAATCGGGCAACCACCGATCACCCGATCACGCACTGCCGCAAGGTCGCCCGGGTCCAATCCGACGTCCGCCGCCCGACGCGGCGTCAAGGGGACCGGCACCGCCGGCTGCGCAACGACGGGCGCGACGACGACGGGGTCGACCATCATCGCGAGGGCGAACCCGCCCGTGAAACACATCCCGACTGCGCCGACGCCCACACCTCCCGCCTCGTCGTGGACTCGGCGCGCCAGGCTGCGCAGCCATGCAGCGACCGGTGTCGTGCGCCCGGTCGCGACCGTCGTGAACTCACGCCCGATGCAGAGGCGCGGGATGACGTGGACCGCCTCGAGGGCGTACGGGGCCCGGTGGGCAGGCCCGAAGAAGTGCGGCATGACCACGGTGAAGCCGGCGTCGACCACCTCGCGGCCGAAGCGCACCACCTCCGGCGTCAGCCCGGGGCTCTCGTGCATGACGATGACGCCCGGCCCCTCACCCTCGGTGTAGGTCGGGTACTCGAAGCCGTCGGCGGAATGGGATCCGCGTCGCCAGCCCGAGAGCATCGACATGCGTTTCTCCTATGTCAAGCCGCTGCCGTGAGGCAAGGGGCTTGACGGTTGTGGTGGTCGGCGGTCAGGAGGTTGAAGACGGTTCGTGCGAGGCGTCGTTTGAGGCAGCGGAGGGC
>NZ_JBTJJV010000014.1:0-130765 GCF_054456855.1 Terrabacter sp. AAH1
GCCCCGCCCCCAGCAGCGCCAACGCCTGCTCCCGCTGAGCCAACGAGTACGTCCCCGGGATTCCGCCCATGCCTGCCTCCACGCAATTCGTGTTGCGCAGACGATCTGAAGCCAAGAGGGGGTGTGTCGGGAAGTGAGCACTCGACGGGAGGGGCGGGGACGTCTTGTCGTCGACGTCCGTGCGGGAGCACTCTGGGAGGTGGCCGCCGCGGGCGCCGACGCCGACGACCGACATCAACCACCCCCGATGATCGGACCACACCATGCGTCGACCTCGAATCATCACCGCTGCGCTGGCATCCCTGGCCACCGCCCTCACAGGTGCCGCAGTCGCAGTCGCCGCGCCATCCGACGCCCTTGTCAGCAACGGAAGCCCGGTGACGCCCTTCTCCCAGAACAAGCAGAACGAACCCGCCGTCGCGATCGACGCGCACGCGCCGACGGTCGTGGCCGCCGGGTCGAACGACGAGATCGACGAGGAGGGATGCGCCGCCGGTGGTCCGACGACCTGTCCCTTCACCGACGGCGTCGGCGTCTCCGGCATCTACTTCTCCACGACCAGTGGAGCTTCGTGGGTCCAGCCCACGTACACCGGCTGGAGCGCGCGCGGCTGCCTCGGCCCTGCGGCCTGCCAGCCGGTGGTCGGCCCCATCGGCACGCTCCCCGGCTACTTCGAGGCAGGCCTCGCCTCCGACGGCGACCCGGCCCTGGCCTTCGGCCCGCGACCCGACGCCTCCGGACACTTCTCCTGGGACAACGGCTCGCGCCTCTACTACGCGAACCTCGCGGCGAACTTCCCCCGGTCCGGAGCCTTCAAGGGCTTCGAGGCCATCGCCGTGTCGCACACCGACGACGCCTCCAGCGCGTCGGCGACGCACAACCCGACGTGGTCGGCACCCGTGGTCATCTCCAAGCAGTCGTCGACGACCTTCTCCGACAAGGAGCAGATCTGGTCGGACAACGCGTCGAGCAGCCCCTTCTTCGGCACGACCTACGTGTGCTGGGCGTCTTTCCGCAGCAACAGCCGCGGCAACGCCCTCCCCACGCCCCTCATCGTGTCGGTCTCGCGCGACGGCGGCGCCACGTGGACGAGCCGGCAGGTGAGCCCGGCGACGAACAACGGCATCAACTCCCAGCCCGACGGCTGCACCGTCCGCACCGACAGCCACGGCAACGTGTACGTGTTCGGCATCGCCACGAGGAACGGGACCAGCTACGAGGCGATGTACCGCTCGACCGACGCCGGCACGCACTTCACCGGCCCGACGCTCATCACGTCGGTCACCAGGCCCGGCGTGTTCGACGCGGTCCAGGGTCGCCCCGTCATGGACGGTCTCGGCGGCGCTCGGGTCGACCTCGCGGCCGCACCCAGCGTCGACATCGCGAACGGCGCCCCGACCGGAGCCGGCGCGACGAACCGGATCGTCATGACGTGGGCCGACGCCCGGAACGGGCTGAACAACGAGGAGCTCATGCTCGACACGTCGACCAACGGCGGCGCCACCTGGACCGGTCCGACGAGCGTGCCGGTCGCGGCGGGCGACCGGCCCGTCTACACCGCGCCGGCGATCTCGCCGACCGGGACCGACGCCTACATCGTCTACAACGCCTTCACGACGCCGTACCGGGAGGACACGACGTCACCGCGCGGCCTCGTGGGTGTGGTGCTCCACGCCGACGTGGCGGGCGGCGCGATCGGTCCGTTCGGGGTGCTCCACCGCGGCGCCGTGGGTGACCCGCGGGGCTCGTCGGCGAACTCCCTGACCGACGAGTTCCTCGGCGACTACGTGTATGCCGCCGCCTCCCGCACCGGTGTCGTGGCCGTCTGGAACGACGTCCGGGACGCCGACCACTGCCCAGCGGTCGACGCGTACCGGGCAGCGCTCTACACGAACCCGGCCGCCACCCGGCCCGCCGTCGCGACGCAGTGCACCGGCACGTCGGCCCGCTTCGGCAACAGCGACATCCGCTCGGCGGCCCTGGCCGACCCCACCCCGTGACAGGGCACGTCACGGCATCCATCACGGCATACGCCACGGCATACGTGACCGACGCCTGAGCACTCACGACCGACGCCGACCCGCCGCCCGAAAAACCGGTGGGTCGGTGTCGGTGGCCCGGCCTAGGGTGGACGGGCCATGCGAGACTTCCCGCCCCAGACCCGGGCCTACACAGACCGCGGCGCCGAGGCGCCCGACACCCGCACGCCGCGGGCCTTCCTCTGGTGGATGGTCCGGCAGAACGGCGGGCTCTTCGTCGCCGGTCTCGTCGTCGCGCTCATCTGGATGGTGCCGCAGACGGTCGGCCCGTGGATGGTGGGTCGCGCCATCGACACCGGCATCGTCGCGGGCGACACCGCGGTGACGACACGCTGGGTGCTCGCGCTCGCGGCCGTCACGCTCTTCGGCGCGTGCAGCGGCATCGCGTTCCACACCGTCATCGTGCGCGAGTGGCTCATCGCGCTCTACGGCACGACGAAGCTCGTCACCCGCAAGGCGCTCCAGCTCGGCCACGTGCTGACGCGACGCACCCCGACGGGTGAGGTGCTGTCGGTGAGCGGCAGCGACGGCGACCAGTTCGGCGCGCTCATGGAGATCACGACCCGTGCCATCTCGCAGCTCGTCGCCTACCTCGTCGTCGCGGGCATCGTGCTCACCACCTCCGTACGCATGGGCGTCCTCGTGCTCGTCTCCGCGCCCCTGCTCGTCCTCCTCGGCATGCCGCTGCTGCGACCCATGCAGCGCTGGCAGGGTGTCGAGCGCTCGCGCAACTCCGAGCTGACCTCGATGTCGACCGACATCGTCGGCGGCCTGCGCATCCTGCGCGGCATCGGCGGCGAGGACACCTTCGGCGGCAACTACGCCGGCCAGTCCCAGCGCGTGCGTCAGTCGGGGGTCTCCGCCGGCCGCTGGCTGGCCGCGGTCGAGTCCGTCGGCGTGCTGCTCTCGGGTGGGTTCGTGGTCGCGCTCATGTGGCTCGGCACCCGGGAGGTCGCCCAGGGCCGGCTCACCGTCGGCGAGCTCGTCAGCTTCCTCGGCTACGGCCTCTTCCTCATCCAGCCGATGCGCACCTTCGTCGAGTTCGCCCAGAAGTGGACGCGCTCGGTGGTCTCGGCGCGCAAGGCGATCGCCGTGCTGGGCCAGCGCCCCCCGTGGGTGCACCCCGACGAGCCGGCAGCGCTGCGCACCGGCGGCGACATCGTCGACGAGGCGTCCGGCGCGGCGATCCGGCCCGGCATCATGACGATGGTCGTGTCGGCCGTGCCCGACGACTCCGCGGCGTTCGCCGACCGGCTCGGTCGCTACCTCCCGAGCGACGAGGGTGCGCTCGTCAGTGACGAGATCCCCGAGGAGCTCAAGGGGCGCGCGGCCCGCCGCGAGCGATCGGCGCGTGCCCGTGCCCGTGAGGAGCAGGCGCGCCGCGACGACGAGCGCGCCCGCCAGCCGTGGGGCGTCACCGTCGACGGGGTCGACCTGTCCCAGGTGCCCCTCGACGACGTACGCCGCCACATCCTCGTGAGCGACACCTCGCCCCAGGTCTTCGCGGGCACGCTGCGCTCGGCGGTCGACCCCCTCGGCCGGCTCACGCTCGAGCAGGCCGAGCGCGCCCTGCACACCGCTGCTGCCGACGACGTCTTCGACGCGCTGCCCGGCGGCTGGCAGGGCGAGCTCGAGGAGCGCGGACGCGGACTGTCCGGCGGTCAGCGTCAGCGGCTCGTCCTCATGCGCGCGCTCGCGGCCGACCCCGAGGTGCTCGTTCTCGTCGAGCCCACGTCGGCCGTCGACGCCCACACCGAGGCCCGCATCGCCGAGCGACTCGGCGCCCACCGCGAGGGCCGCACCACCGTCGTCATGACCGCCTCGCCGCTGCTGCTACACCACGCCGACGAGATCGTCCTGCTCGAGGGCGGCGTCGCCACCGCGCGCGGTCGGCACGCCGACCTGCTCGCCGACTCACCGGCATACCGCTCGGTCGTCGTGCGCGGCGAGGGCGACGTGTCGGTCCTCGCCCACCACTCCGAGGAGTCCCGATGAGCCGCCCCGACGGCACGGCCACGAGCACGTATGCCGTCCCGCCCGACCCGTCGCCCGCGCACGTCTCGCTCCTGCCGCCCGAGCTCGCCGCCGAGTCGGCGCGCACCTGGGACGGTGCGGTGCACGTGCCCGCGGTGCCCGACGAGCTGCGCCCGCCCGAGGCGGCGAGCGTCGGCGAACGCCTGACGGCGCTGCGGCGTCGGCACCTGCTGCGCGAGCGCCGGGCGCAGGAGTTCGTCGCCGACACGATGAACGCCCGCAAGGGCCTGCCCATCGCCGACAACCGCAGCGTGGTGCGTTTCATCGGCCGGCTGCTCGGCCAGGAGCGGCTGCTCGTCGTCGCGGTCGTCGTCGCCAACGCGCTCGCCGCCACCGCCGGCCTGCTCGTGCCGCGCCTGCTCGGCGAGCTCGTCGACTCGACCGTCACCGACGTGCAGGCCGGCCGGGTCGACGCGGCGCTCGCCGGCGCCAACACCGCGGCGCTCGTGGTCGCCGGGCTCGTCCTCGTGCAGGGCCTGTTCACGCTCGCAGCCAAGACGTCGTCGGCCGTGCTGGGCCAGAGCGTGCTCGCCGCGGCCCGCGAGTACGTCGTACGCGCGATCCTGCGCCTACCGCTGTCGAGGGTGGAGAGCGCGAGCTCGGGCGACCTCGTGACGCGCGTGACCCGCGACGTCGGCACGATGAGCGAGAGCGTGCGCTGGGCGCTGCCCGAGTCGATCGTCGCCACCATCACCGTCGTGCTCACCCTCGTCGCGATGGTGAGCAACTCGGTGGCGCTGTCGCTGCCGTCGATCGTCCTCATGGCGTTGGCGCTCATCCAGGTGCGCCGCTACCTCGGGCGGGCCCCGAAGGGCTACCTCACCGAGAGCGGCACGTACTCGCGCATCAACACGACGCTCACCGAGACCGTCGAAGGCGCCCGCACCGTCGAGGCGCTGGGCCTCGCCGGTCACCGGCTGCGCCGCGGCGACGACGACATCGAGGTGTCGGGGCAGGCCGAGCGCTACACGATGACGCTCCGCAACCTGCTCTTCGCCGTCATGGACGTCGCGTTCAGCCTGCCGCGCGTGCTCGTCCTGCTCTTCGGCGCCGTCGGCTACGCGCAGGGCTGGGCCACGCTCGGGCAGATCACGACGGCGATCCTCTACACCGAGGCGTTGTGGGGTCCGTTCGACATGCTCGTGCACACCGTCGACCGGGTGCAGGTCGGCATCGCGTCGACCACGCGCCTGCTCGGCATCGCCACGGTGCCGCCCGACCGCGAGTCCGGCGACGAGCAGCCTTCCGGCCCAGAGCTCGTCGGCTCCGACCTTCGTTACGCCTACCGCGCCGACCACGACGTGCTGCACGGCATCGACCTGTCGCTCTCGACGGGTGAGCGTCTCGCCATCGTCGGCCCGAGCGGCTCGGGCAAGTCGACGTTGGGGCGGCTGCTGTCCGGCATCCACGGTCCGCGCACGGGCTCGGTCACCGTGGGCGGCGTCGAGCTGACGTCGCTGCCGCTCGACCAGCTGCGCACCGAGGTCGCCCTCGTCACGCAGGAGCACCACGTCTTCATCGGTTCGGTGCGCGACAACGTCGTGCTCGCCCGCGAGGGGTCCACCGACGACCAGGTGCGCGACGCGCTGCGTGCCGTCGACGCGCTCGACTGGGTCGAGCGACTCCCCGAGGGGCTCGACACCAAGCTCGGTTCGGGGCACCACTCGCTGACGCCCGGGCGCGCCCAGCAGATCGCGCTGGCGCGGCTCATCCTCGCCGACCCGCACACGATCGTGCTCGACGAGGCGACCTCGCTCATCGACCCGCGCACGGCCCGCCACCTCGAGGGCTCGATGAACGCGCTGCTGACCGGCCGCACCGTCGTCGCGATCGCGCACCGGTTGCACACCGCCCACGACGCCGACCGCATCGCGGTCGTCATCGACGGTCGGGTCGCCGAGCTCGGCAGCCACGACGAGCTCGTCGCACGCGACGGGGAGTACGCCGCCCTCTGGCGTGCCTGGACCTCCTGACCCGGACGTCACCCGAGTCGAGTGCTCAGTTTCCTTCGTGCCGGCCGCCGTCGGAAAGTGAGCACTCGACGGTAGGTCCTGGTCGAGTGCTCACTTTCCGACGCGGGGCGACGCCGGAAACTGAGCATTCGATGCACAACGCACGTCGAGTGCTCGGTCTTCCGACGCGGAGCGACGTCGGGAACTGAGCACTCGAGTTGGCAGGGGTCGGGAACTGAGCACTCGAGTTGGCAAGGTGTCGGGAACTGAGCACTCGAGTTGGTGGGGGCGTTCGCTTCCCGCGGGACGGTCGGCGTGTGAAGGTGTGGACATGAAGACTGACACGTCCGGAGAGCAGGAGCGCACGGCATACGTCCTCGTCGGCGGTGGGCTGGCCGCGGCGAAGGCCATCGAGGGAATCCGCGAGAGCGACTCGAAGGGCAGCATCGCCCTCGTCGCCGAGGAGGACCGGCTGCCCTACGAGCGGCCGCCGCTGTCGAAGGGGGTGCTCAAGGGCGACGACGAGCCCGACAGCGCCTTCACCCACGACAAGGACTGGTACGACGAGAACGGTGTCGAGCTGCACCTCGGCACCGCGGCGACGTCGCTCGACGCCGCCAACCACACGCTGAGCCTCGCCGACGGCCAGACCCTCGGCTACGAGAAGCTGCTGCTCGCGACGGGCTCGTCGGCGCGCGCGCTCGACGTGCCGGGCGCCGATCTGGACGGTGTGCTCTACCTGCGCGAGCTGCAGGAGTCGCAGGAGCTGAAGAAGCACCTCACCAAGGACGCTCGCATCGTCATCGTCGGCGCCGGCTGGATCGGGCTCGAGGTGGCCGCCGCTGCGGCTGAGGCCGGCGCGAACGTCACGGTCATCGAGCCGCAGGCCGCCCCGCTGCTCGGCGTGATGGGCGAGCAGATCGGCGGGTGGTTCGCCGACCTGCACCGCGGGCACGGCGTCGAGTTCCGCTTCGGCGAGGGCGTCGAGCGCATCGAGGGCGACGGCTCTGCGACCGGCGTCGTGACGAAGTCCGGTGACACCGTGCCGGCCGACGCCGTGGTCGTGGGTGTCGGCATCACGCCCAACACCGGGCTCGCCGACGGCGCCGGCATCACGACCGACAACGGCATCGTCACCGACCCGGGGTTGCGCACGTCGGCCGACGGGGTGTGGGCGGCCGGCGACGTCGCGAACTGGCGCAGCACGACGCTCGACACCAACGTGCGCGTCGAGCACTGGGCCAACGCCCACGACGGCGGTCTCGCGGCCGGACGGTCGATGGCGGGCCAGGACGTCACCTACGACCCCATCCCGTTCTTCTACTCCGACCAGTACGACATCGGCCTCGAGTACGCCGGCTACGTGCCGCGCGGCAGCGGCGCCGAGGTCGTGCTCCGTGGCGACCCGAAGGGCAACGAGTTCATGGCGTTCTGGGTGCTGCCGGAGGGTGATGGCGTGCGCGTGCTCGCGGGCATGCACGTCAACGTCTGGGACACCATCGACGACGTGCAGCGGCTCGTGCGCGACCGCACGATCGTCGACCGCGCCCGCCTCACCGATCCCGACGTCCCGCTCAGTGACCTGAAGTGACCTGAGCGCTTTCGGCTCCGGCCGTCCGGGCCACGTCCGCCGAGGTGCGGAGGTGGCCCGGTCGTCCGTTCTGCACCCATCGCGGGCCGTCGTCTCCTACCCTCGGAGCGTGCCCTCGGAGCGTGGCCGAGGTGCCACGTGGCTCGGGGCGGGGAGGGGCAGGACGGAGGCCGATGGAGCACGCCAGGCAGGGGAAGACCGCCGCGGCTGCCACGGTGCCCGTCGTCACTCCCATCGCGCAGCTCGCCTACGTCTTCTCGGAGTACTCCGCCAAGACGGGCAACGCGATGTCGACGAAGATCCGCGCGCAGGCCAGGGCGCACGAGGCGATGGGTGGGCGCACCTACGTCGTCGTGAGCGATCGGCGCCGGCACGACTATCCGGAGGGCACGCTCGTGCGCTACGCGTCGACCCGCTCGCCGGCGCGCGAGTGGTTCACCGACGTCGAACGCCGGCTCGACGCCGCGTGCGGTCTCACGCTGGGGCGTCGTCCCTTCGTGGCCCGCTTTCACCGCGACGCCCTGGGCGCGGTGCCCGCCGACGCGAAGGCGGTCGTCGTCTACAACTACGCCGGCGCGATCACCCACCGGCTCGCTCGCGACTTCGACGGCAAGGTCGTGCTGCACCTCGGCAACGACGTCTTCCGGTCGTGGCGTCCCGCGGAGGTCCGTCGCGTCATCGCGCGCACCCACGTGACCGTGGCCGTGAGCGACTACCTCGCTGAGACCGTCGTCGAGCGGCTCGGCTCGAGACCCGACAACCTCCATGTCCTGCGCAACGGCGTCGACACGGGCTGCTTCTCCCCGTCAGCCCGGCCGGCCGACCGACAAGGTATGCCGCCGACGATCCTCTTCGTCGGGAACGTCGTGCCGCACAAGGGAGCTCACAACCTCGTCGCGGCGGCACGCGTACTGGCTCGCACCACGCGCAACTTCCGGGTGCGGATCGTCGGCTCGTCCGGGCTGCGCCCCACGGAGGGGCTCTCGGCGTACGAACGCGAGCTGAGGCAGGCCGCGGCCCCGCTCGGCGACCTCGTCGAGTTCACCCCCTTCGTCGACCGGCACGCACTGCCCACCGTCTATGCCGACGCCGACGTCTTCTGCATGCCCGTCGACTGGCAGGAGCCGGCGGGGCAGGTCGTCACCGAGGCGATGGCGTCGGGGCTGCCGGTGGTGTCGGCCCGCAGCGGTGGCATCCCGGAGTATCTCGGGCCTGAGGGCGTCTACGTCGACCCGCGTCGCGCCGACCGGCTCGCCGAGGCGCTGCACGACCTCGTCACCGACCCTGGGGAGCGGGCGCGACGTGGCCGAGCCCTACGTCGCCGCGCCGAGGCGATGACGTGGGAGCGCAACGTGCAGGAGCTCATGCGGCTCGTCGGCGACTAGTCCAACGTTGTTGGCCTCGGTTCGCTCGGTCTGATGGCGCAGTGGTCTTCGTGCGTCAGCCTGCGAGGGCTGCCTCGTACAGCTTGGCGGCGGAGGGCTTGAGGTCTCCGCTCACCCGCAGCAGGACTGCACCCTTCTGATAGTGGTACTCGTCTCCCAGCACTCCGTTGGCACCCTTCAGAGCGGCGAGGATGAACTCGGAACGCTGCTTGGCAGCTGCTTCGTCGGGCCAGACCTCCACGGTTGCACCGCATTCGGCGCCCAGGCTGCTGCAGGAGGCCCCCGAGTCGTAGAGGGTTGCAGCAGAGACATAACCACCCGGGCGCCCGATCTTGTTGTTGGGGTCGTTGTCCTCGGTGATTGTCACGATCTTGGTGACCGACTTGAGCGATGCCCTGAGCTGCGCTGCGACGTCAGAGGCGTCGGCAGGAGCCTGCGTGGTCGTGGTCGTGCTGGTGGTCGAGGGGGGAACGCTGGTGGAGCTGGACCTTGGCGTCGACACGGCGGCTGTGGACGTGCCCGAGGGGGACGAAGCGCTTCCCCCACCTTTCTCGGCGCCGCAGCCGCCGAGAGCCAAAGAGATGAGGATCAGAGCCGTAACCGCGCGCATCGACGACATGGCGGTCAACGTATAGGTTCCGGCCGACGATGCACCGGGCGGCGCTCCGTGGACATGGTCGCCGCGGAGATCTGCGTCTTACCCGGCCATCCACCCGTCTGACCAGAAGGTGGCCGGGCCGTCGGTCGAGGCAGGCCGGGGCCTGATGCGCGACACGATCCGCCGGGTCGGAGGAGCAGGCCTCCCGAGGTCGGGCGGCCCCGAGCGAGTGCGGGTGGCAGGATGTGGACCGTGACGGCACAGATCCTCGACGGCAAGGCCACCCTCAAGGCGATCAAGGTCGAGCTGACCCAGCGGGTCGCTCGGCTGCGCGAGCAGGGCATCGTCCCGGGGCTCGGCACCGTGCTCGTCGGCGACGACCCCGGCAGCCACTGGTACGTCAACGCCAAGCACAAGGACTGCGCCGAGATCGGCGTCACGAGCATCCGCCGGGACCTCCCCGCCACGGCCACCCAGGCCGAGGTCGAGGCCGTCATCGACGAGCTCAACGCCGACCCCGAGTGCACCGGCTTCCTCGTGCAGCAGCCGACCGGGCTCGACGAGATGGCGCTGCTCTCGCGCGTCGACCCGAGCAAGGACGTCGACGGCCTGCACCCCATGAACCTCGGCTGGCTCGCTCTCGGCAAGCCGGCGCCGCTGCCCTGCACGCCGATGGGCTGCATCGAGCTGCTGCGCCGCCACGACGTGCCCATCGCCGGCGCGAAGGTCGTCGTCATCGGCCGTGGCCTCACCGTGGGCCGCCCGCTCGGCCTCATCCTCACCCGCAAGAGCGAGAACGCCACGGTCACGCTGTGCCACACCGGCACCAAGGACCTCGCCGCCGAGGTGCGCCAAGCCGACATCGTCATCGCCGCTGCCGGCGTTCCGAGCATCGTCACCAAGGAGATGGTGAAGCCGGGTGCCGCGGTGCTCGACGTGGGCGTGAGCCGGGTCGACGGCAAGATCGCCGGCGACGTCGCCCTCGACGTCGCTGAGGTCGCCGGCTGGGTCAGCCCCAACCCGGGCGGGGTCGGCCCGATGACGCGAGCCCTGCTGCTCACCAACATCGTCGAGGCCGCCGAGGCCTCGCGCGCCGCCGGCGTCTGAGGGCCTGAGCGCCTGTGCAATGGCGAGGTAGCGGCTTCTTCGTCCTCAGCTGGTGGTATCTCGTCGCGGGTCTCGCGGCGGCGGGGGTGCTCGTCATCTCGTTCCTCGACATCCGCTGGGGCGGCCGCATCGTCGCCGCAGCGTTCTTCATCGGCGCCGTGATCCGGCTGGTGGCTCGCCCATCCCGAAAGGCCGGCGGACTCACGGTGCGCTCACGCTCGCTCGACGTCCTCATCATGACTGCGCTCGGGATCGGCGTCCTCATCGCCTCCGCGACGGTCAACCTCGACGCAGACCCAGCGCGGACTTCCATCAGCCGCACGTCACGCTGATTCACAACAAACTCTGCGTGAATTCCTGACCTACTCTCAGGGCCGCTAGGATGACCGCGGCTCGGCCCGCAAGGTGCTGCGCCAGGCCGGGAACGGCGGGGGATCTGGGGTACTCAAGGGGATGAAAGTCGCATGTCAGGGTTGCTCGACAAGTTGCCGCACGGAGTGAAGCGCACAGTGCTCAAGGCCGTGCCGGCGCCTCTCTGGACCCGTGTCCGGCCGATGTTCCACGGGACGACCTCGTTCCAGAGGGAGCTGCGGCACACCAGCAGCCGGCTGCGCTACGCGACCATGCCCCGAGACCTGCGCCGGGGGTCGATGCCTCTCGTGCACGCGGGCAAGTTGTGGGTTGCGCGTCCGACCGACAGGTTCGAGTCGGTGCAGGTGCTCGCCGACAACTGCCGCCTCGTCGCGGACGCCCTCGACGCAGCCGGGATCCGGCACATCGTCACAGAGGCCGACACGAACCGTCGCCGTGTCCTCGGCGTGTCGAACCAGGACCGCGGTCGGGTCCTCGAGGCGCTCACCGAGAGGCTGTCCACCGAGGCCGTGTACGCCGCTCCTGTCGTCAAGGGGCACGCGCGCCGGCCGCGCCTGCTCGGGCTCGAACCGCTTCCCGCGCACCCTCACGAGCTGCGTCTGTTCCAGGTGCGGTCCACATCCGCCGGCACCTTCCTGAGCGGCTCCGACCTCGGCTGCGACGTCCAGTTCTGGAACGAGCTGGAGGTCGACGCCCCGCCCGGACCGGCCGGTGAGCAGATGGTGAAGGGTACGTGGGTGGCCAAGAGCCGCAACCGCTGGGCCGACATCATCGGCACCGGTGAGCTGAACACCGAGCTGCGCCCGGTCGACGGCCAGCCGCGCGAGGTTCTCGCGGCGACCTCGCTCCCGCACTTCGAGTCGGTCACCTTCCCGATCGACGCGGTCTACACCTGGGTCGACGGCTCCGACCTGGACTGGCAGATGCGCAAGGCGGCGGCGCTCGCCGAGTCGACCGGGACCCGCCTCAGCCCCTTCTCCATCAACGACTCGCGGTTCGCGACCAGGGACGAGCTGCGCTACTCGCTGAGGTCGCTGGAGATGTTCGCGGGCTGGATCAACCACATCTACCTCGTCACCGACGACCAGGTGCCGGACTGGTTGGACGTCGACCACCCGAAGCTGACCGTCGTGAGCCACCGTGAAATCTTCGGCGACCGGGGCAAGCTGCCGACGTTCAACTCGCACGCGATCGAGTCGCAGCTCCACCACATAGATGGTCTGTCCGAGCACTTCCTCTACCTCAATGACGACGTCCTCTTCGGGCGTCCGGTCGATCCCACGGGCTTCTTCCTCAGCAACGGCATGAGCAAGTTCTTCGTCTCGCAGGCGAAGATCGCGCTGGGAGAGCCGGGCCTGCTCGACTGGCCCGTGATGGCGGCCGGCAAGCACAACCGCGACCTCATCGCTCGACGGTTCGGTCAGCAGCCTACGAACAAGATGAAGCACGTGCCGCACTCGATGCAGCGGGCTGTCCTGCAGGAGATCGAGGACACCTTCCCCGAGGAGCACGCCCTCACCGCGAGCGCCCAGTTCCGCGCGGTCACGGACATCGCCATCCCGTCGTCGCTGGCCCACTACTACGCGTACTTCACCAGGCGCGCCGTGCAGGGTGCGATCCGGTACTTCTACGCTGACATCGCGCGACCGGACACGCCTGCTCGCCTCAATGCCCTCCTGCGGCGCCGGGACGTGGACGTGTTCTGTCTGAACGACCACGACTCCTCGAGCGTGAGCGCCGACGAGCAGATGCGCATCCTCACCTCGTTCCTCGAGAGCTACTTCCCCCTGCCTTCGACCTTCGAACGTGCGGGCGCGGAGCAGGGACGAGGGGCAGCATGACCCGTCCGGTGCCGCAGCAGGCACTGGTGGCGCTTTCCGCCGCCCCGGCGTCGGACGTGTCGCTGATCATCCCGATCTACAACGTCGAGCTCTACCTGGATGAATGCCTCGCCTCGGTCACGGCGCAAGACGACTTCGCCGAACTGGAGGTGGTTCTCGTCGACGACGGAAGCACGGACGGGTCCAGCGAGATCGCGCGGCGGTTTGCCGAGCAACACGAGAACGTTCTGCTCATCACGCAGACCAACGCAGGGCTGGGCGCTGCGCGCAACGTGGGTCTGGCCGCCGCATCGGGCACCTTCGTGGGGTTCCTCGACTCCGACGACGTGCTGCCCCCGAACGCGATCAAGCACTTGAGGGCGTGTGTGCGCCACGGCGTCGACATCGTCGTCGGGCGGATGCGCACCTTCCCCAGAGAGACGGCTTGGCCGTGGCTGGCGGTCCTGCGCCCGGGTTTCAGGGTGGTGCCGAGCGTCGCCCGAGTTCCGCAGCTGATCCACAGCGCGAGCGCGTGCAACAAGATCTTCCGGCGGAGCTTCCTCGAGGAGTCGGAGCTCAGGTTCGGCGAGGGCGTGCATTTCGAGGACGCCTACGTCACGATCCCGGCTCTCCTTGCGGCGCAGTCCATCGCCCTGACCAACGCCTTGGTGTACAACTATCGCAAGCGCGACACCGGCGGGTCGATCATGGACTCGCTCTTCACGCGACCGCAGAACTTCTGGGACCACTTGCTGCTGGAGGAGTTCCTCGCGGGCTGGCTCGGCCTGGTCGACGAGGAGAACCGGTCGGTCCTGCAGAGCTTCATGTCCCGCAGCTTCCAGGGGTTCGCGCTGCGCGCCCCGGAGGTCTTCGAGGCGGACGAGCTGGGCGAGTTCTTCGACAGGGCGAGCAAGGTCTACAGGGGCTTCCCCGCCGCGGTCATCCAGGGGGCAACGCTCGACCTGCGGCACCGCATCGCGTACGCGGCCTTCCTCTCCGGCGACTTCGAGCTGTTCGCGGACCGTTCCGACCGGACTCGCGACCTCCGGGCCGAGGATGGCAAGCTCATCCTCGACGGCCATGCCGACGAATCGCTCACGCCACTGCTGACGCTCGACAGGGTCCACGCGTGGGTCGAGAGCGTCACGCGGCAGGGGCGAGAGCTCGTCGTGAGTGGGCGGTTCCATCTTCCGGGCGTAGACCTGAGCGTCGAACCGAGCTTCCAGGTTGCCCTCCGGGTGCGAGGCAGTGCCATCACGGCCCCGGCCGTGGTCGTCGAGCGCCGAGACCTGGTTCCCGAGGCGCCCACGCGCGCCTTCAGCGGGTTCGAGGCGAGGATCTCGCTCGGACGGTTGCGTACGGGGCTGCACGACCTGCGTCTGGTGGTCGACACGTCTTCCGGGCAGGCCTCCACCGCGACCACCCCCACCCCGGGCTACCTTCGGGCTGCCCGCGTGCAGAGCTTCCCTGGGGGCAAGGTCGTCCCCGGAGTCAACGACAAGGACAAGTGCACGTTGCTCGTGCGACGCCTTAGGTCACGCAAGGACCGGCTCCGCTGGCGGACGCTGCTGGCGCGGAAGGATATCGCCGGCCTCTTCCGGCGCGAGCCTTTCGCCGGCGAAAAGGTGCTGCGTCTGCTCAGCCGGCCCTTCTTCCGACGCAGACCGGTGTGGCTGCTCGGCGAACGCAAGGACACAGCGCAGGACAACTCGGCCGCCCTGTTTCGGTACATCTCCTCCGCTCACCCTGAGATCCGCTGCTATTACGTCGTCGACGGCGAGAGCGAGGCGTACGGCCGGATGTCCCAGCTCGGTCGCGTGGTCGCCCACAGCTCCTTCTTGCACCGCCTGCTCATGCTGCACGCCCGGGTGCTGGTCAGTGCCTACGACATCGACGGCTATCTCCTGCCCCGTCAGTGGGCCAAGGGGCAGTACCACCGTCACCTGGCCGCGCGCGTCGGCAGCCGGCGGGTCTTCCTCCAGCACGGCGTGATCTACAACGACGTGTCGCGGGCGCTGCACAAGGGTGTGACCGGCCTCGACCTTTTCGTCGCCTCGAGCGAGCGCGAAGCGGACTTCATCCGGACCCACATGGGCTACGGCGGGGAGCTGCAGGTCACCGGCATGCCCCGGTTCGACCAGCTCGCGCGTTCGCACCGCCTGCCGCGCAAGCGTGTGCTCTTCATGCCGACCTGGCGGTCCTACCTCGTCGCGCCGTCGTACGCGCCGGGTCGGGTCGCTGCCCAGGACTTCGAGCAGTCGCAGTACCTGCGCTTCATCCGTCAGCTGCTGGAGCACCCTCGGCTCGAGGCGTTGCTGCGTGAGCACGACGCCGATCTCGAACTGCTCCCCCACTACGAGGTGTCCAAGTACTTCCTCGACCACCGCGACCGTCTGGCGGACCACGTCATCGTGTCGGACCAGCGGGACCGGGATATCCAGACCGCGTTGCGGGAGTGCGACGTGTTCATCACCGACTGGTCCTCGACGTTCTTCGACGTCGCGTACCTGGGAACACCGATGATCCTCGTCCCCCACGACGAGGAGGACTTCTACAGCCACCACTACCGCCGCGGGTACTTCGACCTGGAGCGAGACGGCTTCGGTCCCATCGCCCGCACCGTCGAGGACGCGCTGGACCGACTGGCCGACTACCTGGACGGTGGGTGCGTGCGTGAGCCTGTGTACGACGAGCGGGCCGCGGACTTCTTCCGGCACACCGACCAGTCCAACTCCGAACGAGTCACGGCCGCCATCGCGGCGTTACCCTGACCCTTTGCGCCATGGAGAAGGCGATCCGTCCGGCGCCGAGACGGGACGGATCGCCTTCTTCATGAGGGCGTATGCCGGGTGGCTCGAGGCAGGAGGTCACGCGCGAAGGGCGCCGGTCACCGTGTGGTGTCCGACGCCCTTCGACGTGTGCGGGATGGACTCAGATCAGACCGAGACCCTTGACGGCGTCGCGCTCCTCGGCGAGCTCTGCGACCGAGGCGTCGATCTTGCCGCGGGAGAACTCGTCGATGTCGAGGCCCTGGACGATGCTCCACCGGCCGTCCTTGACGGTGACGGGGAAGGAGGAGATGAGCCCCTCCTCGACGCCGTAGGAGCCGTCGGAGCGCACGGCCATCGAGACCCAGTCGCCGTCGGCGGTGCCCTCGACCCACGTGCGGGCGTGGTCGATCGTGGCCGACGCGGCGGAGGCGGCCGAGGACGCGCCACGGGCCTCGATGATGGCCGCGCCGCGCTTGGCGACGGTCGGGATGAAGGTGCCGGCGAGCCAGTCCTGGTCGCCCACGGTCTCGGCGGCGTTCTTGCCGGAGACCTCGGCGTGGAAGAGGTCGGGGTACTGCGTCGCGGAGTGGTTGCCCCAGATCGTCATCTTCTTGATCTCGGTGACCGGCACGCCGAGCTTGGCGGCAAGCTGGCTGATGGCGCGGTTGTGGTCGAGGCGCGTGAGGGCCGAGAAGCGCTCGGTCGGGATGTCGGGGGCGTTGCTCATGGCGATGAGCGCGTTGGTGTTGGCCGGGTTGCCGGTGACGGTGATGCGCACGTCGTCGGCGGCGACGGAGTTGAGGGCCTTGCCCTGCGGGGCGAAGATGCCGCCGTTGGCCTCGAGCAGGTCGCCGCGCTCCATGCCGGGGCCGCGCGGGCGGGCGCCGACGAGCAGGGCGTGGTTGACGCCCTCGAAGACCTTGTTGGCGTCGTCGCCGATCTCGACCTTGGCGAGGGTCGGGAAGGCGCAGTCGTCGAGCTCCATGACGACGCCCTCGAGCGCCTTGAGCGCCGGGGTGATCTCGAGGAGTCGCAGCTCCACGGGGGTGTCGGGCCCGAGCAGGGCACCGCTCGCGATGCGGAACAGCAGGGAGTAGCCGATCTGGCCGGCTGCGCCGGTGACGGCGACCTTGACGGGGGTAGTGCTCACGGGATGGACCCTTCACATCGGTGTGGCGCTGGACGCTCCGACGCTACCAGCGCGCGTATGCCGTCCCGTGCCCGCCCGGGTGCGGGCTTGGTCACCCGGGCGGCCTGGACGTAGGCACGGCACGGCACGGCGCGGCACGGCACGGAGCGACGGTGCCGCCCCCAGCACCGCCGCTCCGCAGTCGTTGCCCGCCTCAGCTGATGACGGCGGTCGCCGTCGACGTGCGGGCCACACTCGTGTAGCCGGTCTTGGCGCCGGTCACCGTCACCGTGATCCGCGCGCCTCGCATCGAGCTGGCGATCACGTAGGTGGAGGCCGTGGCTCCGGTGATGGCGACCCCGTTGCGGCGCCACTGGTACTTCAGGGTGACCGGTGCCGGCGACCACGTGCCGGCGGTCGCGGTGAGACGGGAGCCCACCCGGGTCGTGCCGGTGATCTTGGGCATCGGAGTGGCCGTGAGGGTTCCGGTCGCGACGGCGAGTGTCGCGGCCGAGGTCTTCGCGGCCGTCGTGTAGCCGGTCTTCATGCCGGTCACGGTGACCGTCATCCTCGCGGTGCGGTCGGCGGCGGTGAGCAGGTAGGTGGATGCCGAGGCTCCGGTGATGGCGACCCCGTTGCGGCGCCACTGGTACTTCACCGTCACCGGGAGCGGGCCCCACGTGCCGGCCGTCGCGGTGAGGCGGTAGCCGACCTTGACGGTGCCGGTGATTTTGGGGACCGGGGCGGTGAGCACGCCGGCGGCGACGGTGGCCGTGGCGGCCGAGGTCTTGGCGACCGTGGTGTAGCCGGTCTTGGCAGCGGTGACCGTGACGCTGATGGTGGTCGCGCGGTCGGCGGCACCGAGCAGATGGGTGGACGCGGTGGCGCCGGGGATCGCGACCCCGTTACGGCGCCACTGGTAGGCCAGGGTGACCGGTGCCGGTCCCCACGTGCCGGCGGTCGCGGTGAGGCGCAGGCCCACCCGGACGGTGCCCGAGATCGTGGGAACCGGTGCGCCCGTGAGGTTTCCGGGCAGGACGGCAGCGGTGGCCGCTGACCTCGTGGTCCGTGAGGCGAATCCGGCGCGCGTCGCCGTCGTCTCGACCACCACCGTCTTGCCGACGTCCTGCGGCTGCGGCGTGTACGAGGTCGACGTGCCGACGGCCACTCCGCCGACGAGCCAACGGTGCGAAAGCGTCCCGGGAGGAGGCGACCAGGAGCCGTCGGTGACGCCGAGGGCGACCCCGACTCGCGGTGTGCCGGTGATGGTGGGAGCCGGCGAGGAGGTGAAGAGGCCCATCGACGAGAGCTCGACGTCGACCCCGGGCCGAGCCTCGCCGGAGGCGACTGAGATGGGTGGTGCCGACGCGAAGTCCGTCGCGACCTTCCACCACCGGGTGACGCATAGCGGGCCTGCGGTGGCGGGGCCACTGGTGAGGCAACTCTGCACCTGCACCTTGTAGTCGCCGGCGGGGACGCCCGAGACGACGTAATGACCCGCTGCGTCGCTGATGGCGGAGGCTGTGGCGTGCCCGTCGGAAGGCTGCACGAGAGTGACCCTTGCCCGGAGCGCCGGGTTGCCTTGTGCCGTGATCGTTCCCGCCACGGATGCGGTCCCGGTGGGAGGTGCGAGGGTCGCATCGACGTTGCCGGCGGTTCGTCCGGCGGCAACGATCACGTCCGATGGCCCACTGGAGCCTGGAGCGGACCACTGCTGGGTGGCCATCCCGGGGCCGGAGAAGCGCACGGTGAAGACACCGGGCAGCAGGCCCGCGAGCTCGTAGGCGTGGGTGCCGACGACGGTCGTCGCGCCGACGACGTCGTGGTGCGCGTCGAGAGCCTCGACGATCACCTCGGTGCCCTGGGCGTCGGCGGGCAGCGTCACGGTGCCGGTGATGGTGCCGCCGAGCGGCACGGTCAGCTGCGCGGCGTCCGTCGTCGAGCCGAGCGTGAGGTCGTAGAGGGTGCCGCTGCCAGGGGTCTGGCCACCGCCGACCCATGTGCTGGCGTATGGGCTGGCTGGTCCGAGGTGCAGACGTACGGTCCCTGCGGGTAGGCCACTGATGCGGAAGTTGCCGTCGGGGCCGGACAGGGTTGAGGCGGTGACCCCGGCGTCGGAGGTGGCGCCGACGTCGACGTTGGCGAGCGGTTTGCCCGCCTCGTTGACGAGCGCACCGGCGATGGAGGCGCCCACGACGGGCTGCACCTCCAGGGTGCTTGTCGGTGTCGTGACGGGCTGGGGCGCCAGGAAAAGCTCCTGGGTGAGGTCCACCAGGTGCATGGTCAGTGACCCGTCCGGGACGTCGAAGATGTCGAAGGTGCCGTCGGCGTTGATGCTGAATGTGGAGTAGGACAGGCCGGCCGCATCCACGAGGCCCACGCTGAGGTTGCTGAAGTCGGTGGTCGCCGCCCCCGCGGGAAGGGTGATGTGTCCGGAGAAGGTGCTCGTCCCCACCGGGCCGATCCCGGCGGCAGGGAGCGAGATGTCGACGCCTGTGCGCGCCGTGCCGCCGGCGAGCGAGACGAAGGTCGAGTCGGCCCACGTCGTGGTGTTGCCGAACCATCGGGACACATCGGTGGTGCCCGTGGCCATGACGGCATACGTGCCGGCTGGAAGACCGGTCATGGTGTAGCTGCCGCTGCCGCCGATGCTGGAGGCGCCGAGCTGGGCGCCGGTCCTGACGTCGATGGCGGCGATCTGGCCGAACGGCGCTCCGGTCGAGCCCTCCGTGACGCGGCCGGAGATGGAGGCGCCGGGTGCGAGCGTGATGGAGCGGCCGCTGACCGCGGCGCCGGCTGCGAGTGTGACGGCGGAGGCGGAGGACGCGTTCGCCGTCGAGCCGGAGGTCGCGTAGTAGGTGACGAGGGTGCCGTCGTCCACCGCGGACAGGAGGTAGTCGCCGGGGCCGAGCCCGCTGAGGCTGAACGTGCCGTCCAGGGGGTTGACCGCCACGACGTCCGTGAAGGTGGGGTCGGAAGCGGGCGCCACCATGATGCTGCCGGTCGCGGCCGGCGCGCCGCCGGGCCGCAGCACCCGTCCGGAGATCGTGCCGCTGGGCACCAGGGAGAAGTCGATCCGGTTGTCGAGGCCGTTCTCGACGATGACGGGGGTGGCGTCAGGTCGGGAGAACACGCCGTCGAACCACTGGCTGGCGAGCTGAGAGCCATCGAGAGGCGTGACGCGCACGAGGTAGCGCCCGGCCGTGAGGCCACCGGCCACGAAGTTGCCGCCGACGTCGGTGATGCTGCTCGAGGTGATGCCGCTGTCGACGTCGGTGATCTCGAGAGGGACGTCGGCGACCGGTGTCGCGTTGGGCCCCGTGACGGTGCCGAAGATCGAGCCGGCCTGCGCCATGACGATGTCGTGACCGGCCGCCGCCGCTCCAGCCGTGACCGCGACCGGGCTGGCTGCGCTGCGGGTCGCCACACCCGTCTGCGAGGTGCCCGACCACCAGGCTGGCTCGAAGCCGAGGGACCGACCGTCGAACTGCACGACGTACTGGTCGGGCCTGAGCGCGACGAGCGTGAAGTTGCCGTCGCCGTCCGTCACCACGGAGGACCAGGTCTCGGTGCCGACGGGTGCCGCCTGCACGACGACGTCGGCGACGCCGAACGTTCCGCCGGCGGTGACCTTGCCGGAGATGGAGCCGCCCTGGACGAGCGTCGCGTCCATGTCGGTGCGCGCGCCGGAAGCGCCCAGAACGGCGTATGCCGCGTGTGACCTCTGCGGGGCAGCGTCCCACCACTGCTCCAGGTAGTCGCTGCCCGCGGGTGGCAGGACGTGGACGGTGTAGACGTCGGGGGACAGCCCGGTGAGGGTCCACGCCCCGGTGGCGTCGGTGGTCGCGTTGAGCACGCCGCTCGAGAGGCCGTCGGAGTCGGCCGCCACGGCCACGACGAGCGCGCCGGTCAGGGGGCTCGCGGTCGAGCCGGCATACACGTGGCCGCTCATGGTGGCGGTCGTGTCGGCGGCGGCGAGGAGGCCGCGGGTCACCATGGTGCTCCCGGCCGGGAGCACCATGACGCGGCCGCTGACGGAGGTGCCCTCAGCCACAGCGAAGAAGGCCGGGGCGGCGGTGGCGCTGGCCATGCCGTAGGACCACGACACGCGGCCAGCCCCGCTGAAGTCGAGGGTGTAGGTCCCGGCGGTGAGCCCGCGTACCGTGAAGGTTCCGTCCGCAGCGGTGATGACGGCGCCCCTCGTGACCGCACCGGCGGACTGCTCGCGGGGCGTGACGAGCACGTCGGCGAGCGGTGTCCCGGACTCGTCGACGACGCGACCCGAGACGGTGGCGGCCCGGGTCAGTGAGGCGTCGAGCCCGCTGAGGGTGACGCCAGCGGTGGCGCTTAGGACTCCGGCGCGGTCACGGGTCGTGGCCGCGGACCACCACTGCGACAGGTAGGCCGTGTCGGACGCGTCGAACTGCAGGTCGTAGTCGCCGGGGGGAAGGTCGGTCATGGTCCATGCGCCGGTGGAGCCGGTGGTGGCGGTGGCGACCGGCGTGAAGTCGGCGGAGCCGTGGGTGAGCGCCTTGACGACTACACCGGCGATGGGTCCGGAGCCGTCGGCAGCGCTGACCAGGCCCGAGGCGGTGGCGAGCTGGGCGCTCGCGATCGTGGGTGCGGCGGCGGTGGCGGCTGCCCGCGCCGGAGCGGAGCCCGCGACCCCCTGCCCGACGAACAGCGCGACGACGGTCAGCAGAAGCAGTAGGCGGTGCCGGACCGGTGAGCGGTCGGACGGCAGCGCGCGCAGCGACATGGTCACTGGATTCCCCCCAGGCGTGACGTTGATCCCCTGCATCGAAGGTAGCCAGCAGGGGTGCGGCGCGGCGTGGAACAGCGAATTCTCAGGAAATGTCTGTGGCCGAGCACGGATCAGCGTTAGGGGCTCGTCATGAACCCGTCATCTCCCCGTCAGGGGATTCGGGCGGCCTCCCCAGAGAGACCTGCTCAGGCAGTCAGCGCAAGGGAGCCGAGCGCGACGAGCCAGCTGACGAAGCTGCCGACGAGGAAGTACTCGGTGACGTCGTCGATGCCGGCGGGGCCGCCCGGGTAGGCGCTGCCCGGGTCGTTGGCGTTGCCGGAGGAACTGCGGGCGGCGGCCTGGATCTCGGGGAAGCGCAGCAGTCCCTTGGCCGCGATGACGAGCCCGGCGGCTCCGAACTCGCCCGCGAGGCCGAGGCCGAGGATGACGAGGCGCTCCATCGGGCCGAGCAGGCGCCCGCCCTTGAGGCGGTCGGCGGGCTGGCCGGTGGTCGGGGGAGCGGCCTGCCCGGCCCGCGAGGCGGCGGCCGCGGCAGCGGCGTTGGCGTCGGTGACGTCGGAGGGGCGCAGCGCGCCGATGGCGAGCAACACGAGCCGGACGATGGTGTTGGCCGTGGCGACGTTGAAGAAGGCGAGGCCGGCGAGCAGCAGCACACGCCCGGGGGCGAGGGAGCCGTTGCCCGGCAGGTCGGCCCAGTGCAGCCAGGTCGCGAGTGGCCCGGCCGCCCGGCTCGCGGCACCCGAGAAGGCGAGCAACCCGACGACGATCGCGGCGAAGGAGGCGAGGCCGGCGAGCGCCCGCCGACCGGTCATCTGGGTGTGGCGCGACAGCTCGGCCCAGCCGGCGGCCGCGACTGCGGCGAGGGCCAGTGCGAGCCAGTCGGCCCACGTGCGCATGCCGGCGAGCAGCCCGAGGGCCACGATGACGACCGGTGCGGTCACGTGCGCGACGACCCGACCCGGTCGCCACGACGTAGACCGGACGACGTCCCCGACCCCGATGCCGACGAGAGCGATCGACAGCCACGTCACGGCAGACCACCGAGCGTCGTCATGGCCTCGAGCGCGACCCCGATGCCGTCGCGGCGCACGCGCTGCGACACCGCCGACGGGCTGATGCCGACGGCGGCGGCGAGGTCGTGCTGAGCGCGGCCCTGCATGAGTCCTCCGAGGATCTGTCGTGAGGTGGTCGAGAGCGAGCCAACCATGAAGTCCAGACAGTCGAGCGCAGCCTGCACCGCTGCTACCTGCTCGGGCGGTTCGTCGGGGGCGAGGTATGCCGTGCGCGACGTGCGGGTCCGTGCGCGGCCGGCCTTCTCCTCCGCCAGCACGATGGCGTCTCGCGCCGCCCAGTAGGCAGGGCCGTCGTGGATGCCGCGGACGGGGTCGAGCGTGGAGACGGCGCCGCGGCCTAGGCCGAAGCGCACGTCGGCGGTGCCGTGCAGCTCGGCGCGGACGAGGAAGCTCGCCCGCAGCGCGTCGCCGAGTGTGGGGTAGACACCCTGGAACTCGTCGCCGAGCGTGATCACGGCGGGGTCGTCGACGGGCACGTCGGCGTTGGCCCGCGCGAGGGCCGCCTCGACGGCGTCGTGCAGGCCCTGTCGGTCGCGGTGGGTCCGCGACTCGACGATGTCGCCGATCAGCGCCACCGGTGAGGGCGCTTGCTTCTTTCCAGCCATATGAAGATCATATCTTCAAAGTGTTCATATGGAGCCATTGACTTCAGACGTGCATGATGAAGCCCTACGACGGATGCGCAGTCACCCTACGGTGGTGAATGACCCAAATGTCCGAAAACGGAGTCAGAGCGCGGACCGCTCCGTACCGTCTTGCACCATGAACGCCCACTCCGCCGCCTCGCCTGCACGTCGCCGCGTGCTCACCGGCCTCGGTGGCGGCACCGCCCTGGCCCTGGCCCCCGCCGGCGTCGCGTCGGCAGCCACGGCACTTGCCGCCGCCACGGCCACCACCGACCCAGTTCTTCACCTGGTGCGCCGTGCGACGTTCGGACCGACGCCCGCCCTGCTCGCCGAGGTGCGCGCCGCCGGCACGACGGCCTGGCTCGACGCCCAGCTCGCCCCGCTCACCAAGGTGCCCGACACGGCGATGGACGCCATGCTGACCCGCTGGCCGCGGCTCGGCTGGAAGACGTGGGAGGTGCGCGAGCGCCTCGCTCAGTTCGGCTCGTGGGACGTGATGTTCGACGTGCTCGAGGCGCACCTGGCCCGGGCGCTCTTCTCCCGCCGCCAGCTGTTCGAGACCGCGGTCGACTTCTGGACCAACCACCTGGTCGTGCCGGTGCCGAGCAGCGAGGTCTGGGACAACGCCCACCTCTTCCAGCGTGACGTCGTGCGCAAGCACGCGCTCGGCAGGTACTCCGACATGCTCAACGCGGCCGCGAGGCACCCGTCGATGCTCAAGGTGCTCGACAACGCCGACAGCCACAAGAAGGCGCCGAACGAGAACTACGGCCGGGAGCTGCTCGAGCTGCACACCGTCGGCGTCGGCAACTACACGGAAACAGACGTCAAGCAGTCGGCACTCGCCCTGACCGGGCTGAGCGCGGACTCGGAGTCGGGCCTCTACTCCTACAAGCCGCAGCGGCGGTTCGTCGGCACCGTGAAGGTGATGGGCTGGAGCCACGCCAACACGTCGGCCGAGGGCGGCGACGCCGTGGTCACCTCCTACCTCAACTACCTCGCCACCCACCCGGCCACGGCGAACCGGATCGCGACGAAGCTCGCCGTCCGCTACGTGTCCGACACACCACCGGCCACGCTCGTCACGAAGCTGGCTCAGGCGTACCTCGCCAACGGCACCGCGATCGCGCCCGTGCTGCGTGTCCTCTTCCTCTCGCCCGAGTTCGCCGCCTCGGCAGGCCAGAAGATGCGGACCCCCTACGAGGACGCCCTGGCCAGCATCCGCATCCTCGGCCTGAGGCCGGAGCCGGTCCCCGCTCCGGGCGAGAGCGAGCTGCGCGACCTCCTCTGGTACACCGGCACGTTCGGCCAGGCGCCGATGGGCTGGCCGGCGCCGAACGGCTACCCGGACGTCGCGGCCGCGTGGGGTGGGGCGTCCGGCACCGTCAACCGGTGGAACTTCCACCTCGGGCTGGCCGGCAACTGGACGTTGCGGGCGATGACGCGTCCCGACGTCACGGCCTTGGTGCCCTCACCCCTCCCGACCACGTATGCCGCCCTCGTCGAGGCGCTCGCCGCGAAGCTCCTGCTCACGCTGACCACGGCGCAGCGCGACGCCATCTGCCGTTTCGCCGACCACGCGCCCACCGACGCGCTCCGGGCGGGATCGGCGGCGGTGACGTGGCGGTTGCCCTCGATCATCGCCCTGCTGCTCGACTCCCCGAACTTCGCGACCCGTTGAGGACCACCATGACCACCACCTTCACACCAGACGGAGCCGCGCCCCTGCCGCCCGAGTGCACCTGCGCCCAGGGGCGGGCAGCGACGTCGCAGGTGTCGCGCAGGACCCTCCTCGCCGGCGCCGGGGCCCTCGGCGCGCTCGGTGCGGTGGTCGGTGTCGCCGGGCCGAGCGAGGCGGCGACGCAGCTCGCGTTCGCGGGTGCGGCGTACGCCGGCGACACCATCGTCGTGCTGAGCCTGCGGGGCGGCTTCGACGGGCTCTCAGCCGTGGCGCCGGTCGGTGACCCCGCGTACTTCGCGGCCAGGCCGTCGATCGCCGTTCCCGCCTCGCGGGCGATCAAGCTCGACGCGATGTTCGGGCTGCACCCGGCCCTCGCGCCGCTGAAGCCGATCTGGGACGCGGGTGGCCTCGCGGCCGTCCACGCCGTGGGCCAGGTCAACCCGACGCGGTCGCACTTCGAGGCCATGGCCACGATGGAGAACGCCGCGCCCGGGTCGACGATCCGCACGGGCTGGCTGGACCGCATGATCGGTCTCAGCGGACCGGTGTCGACGTTCGCCTCCGCCGCCGTCGGATCCGCCACGACCCCTCCGTCGATGATCGGCCCGAGCCCCGAGCTCGCTGTCCAGAGCGTCGACGGCTTCACGCTGGCGGGGGCCGACACGGCCGCGGAGCAGACCCGCTGGGCGACCGCCCTGAACGCCCTGTATGCCGGCGCGCCCGCCACGCTGGCCGCATCCGCCACGGTCGCGGTCGGTGCCGTCTCGACGATGTCCGGGCTCAAGGCCGCGGGCTACTCCCCGGCCAACGGGGCCGTCTATCCCAAGGGCGCGCTCGGCGACTCGCTGCGCGACCTCGCTCGCCTGATCAAGGCCGGGGTCGGGCTGCGGGCGGCCACGGTGGACGTCGGCAACTGGGACATGCACTCGGGTCTCGGTGCGAGCGACTCCGGTTGGATGTTCCGCCAGCTGACGGAGCTCGGCCTGGCGCTCGCTGCGTTCAACCGCGACCTGGGGTCGAAGATGGCCGACGTCACCCTCGTGACGCTGAGCGAGTTCGGGCGACGCGTCGCCGAGAACGGCTCGGGTGGCCTCGACCACGGCCACGGGAACGTCTCGCTCGTGATGGGCGGCGGGGTGCGTGGCGGCAAGGTCTATGGTCGCTGGCCGGGCCTCGCGGAGCCCAGCCTCGACTCCGGTGACCTGGCCGGCACCACCGACTACCGCACCGTGCTCGCGGAGGCGCTCGAGCAGCGCGCGAAGCTCTCGTCCACGACCGTCTTCCCGGGGCTGGGCACCGACCGGCTGGGCCTCTTCGCGGCCCGCGCCTGAGACCGGCTCAGTCGTCGAGGATCGGGCGACCCTGGTCGTCGACGGCGGCGTTCGACATCGTGTCGGTCGAGCCGCTGATGTCGAGGTGCTCACGCTGCTCACCGGTGATCCAGGCGTACGTCGTGCCGGCGATCAGCCCGCCGACCACCGGCGCGACCCAGAACGCCCACAGCTGCCCCACGGCGCCGTTGCCGTTGAAGAAGGCGACGGCCGTGGAACGCGCCGGGTTGATCGACGCGTTGCTGATCGGGATCGCGACGAGGTGGGCGAGCAGCAGCCCGAAGCCGATCGCGAGAGGTGCGAAGCCCTTGGGGGCATCGTCCTTGGTGGCGCCGAGGATGATGTAGACGAAGAAGGCCGTCACCAGCGCCTCGGTGACGAGCACGCCTCCGAGGGCGAACCCGCCGGGGGAGTGCGTGCCGTAGCCGTTGGCGGCGAGGTTGCCGGTCGTGGGCAGTCCCTTCGAGGAGACGAGCCCGGCGAGGGCCCCGCCCGCGAGCAGGCCACCGACGAGCTGTGCTCCGACGTAGGCCGGCACCTCGCGCCACTCGAAACGCTTGGCGACGGCGATGCCGACGGTCACCGCGGGGTTGAAGTGGGCCCCCGAGACGTGGCCGACGGCATACGCCATGGTCGTCACGGCGAGCCCGAAGGCGATCGCGACGCCGAGGTGTCCGATGCCGAGCTGGACCGGCTGCCCGTCGAGGGCCTGCACGGCGAACTTCGCGTTGAAGATCGCCGAGCCGCAGCCGATGAACACCAGCCAGAAGGTCCCGAGGGCCTCGACCGCCAGTCGTGAGCTCAGCTTGGGGGTGTACATCGGGCTCCTCACCAGGACGTCGACGCCGTACCTCCCGGGATATCCCGGTGCTCGCAGCGTAGTGCGCCACGGCACGCGGGCGGTGAATCGCGCCACGCGCGTCAGCGCCTGACGTACTCGGTGCCGACTCCCTCGACCACGTGCCGGGGGACGTACGCGGCGGCGACCCAGTTGCGCAGCGGGTCGCGAGCCGCCCACACCGCCCCGCCCCCTGCCTTCGCCTCGGTGCGAGCCATGACGAGCACGACGTCGGGAGCCGTCCCGGTCCTGACGAACCAGTCCAGCGCGCGCTGGTTTCCGGGTCGGTGGTCGAGCCAGACGGACGGGGTGGCCATCGGGCCCCGCGCCGCGAGGTAGGCCCCCGATGCCCCGAGGACGAGGATGGACCGTCCTCCCCGGGTGGCCTCGTCGACCGCTGCCCCGACCGAGACGAGCTCCGTGGCCTTGACCCGGGTGGTCACGAGCCCGGCCCAGGGACCGGAGGTCAGGCGGGTGTCGACCCCGAAGGAGCTCGCCCCTCCGAAGGGGAGCACGAGAAGCGCGAGGGCCATGCCGGCCGGGGGCAGTGCCCCGACCACCCGGGGCAGCAGGCTCGCGGAGCCGGCTGCCGTGGACCACTGCGCCACGAGCACGAGGAACAGGCCGGCCAGCGCGGCGCCGTGGACGGAGTACTGCGGACCCGAGTTCGTCGTCGCGGCGACGATGCCCGCGGCCGCCACGGCGGGCACGGCGCTCGCGACGAGCTCACCCCCGCCTCCCGGTGCGGGCGCCCAGCGCAGCTCCGCCAGGACGGGGACGGCGAGCACGAGGACCATCACCGACTCGAGCGCCGCTGCCGTGTTGCCGAACCACAGCTGGGGCAGCGCCCCGACCGCGGCCGTGACCGTGACCGCCGAGGCCCAGACGAGGGCCAGGGCGCTCCCGAGCAGCCGCACCGGCCGCCAGCGCGCTCGCAGCGACGCGACGGCTGAGATGGCGAGGCCGGCGAGAAGGGGCCAGTAGAGGGGGAAGCGGAGTCCCTCGTAGCTGCCGAGAGCGCGAGCTGCCCGTTGGGCGGGGGAGAGGTCACCGCTGCCGCGGCTGTCGAGCAGGAATCGCAGCGACTCGATGACCGCCCCCGCACCGACGGTGAGGAGCACGACGGCAGCGACGAGCAGGCCGAGGCCGAGCGCAGCCGCGGTGGCCACCAGCCGGGCCCGGCCGTCACGCACCCGGACCAGGGCGGCCAGCAGGGCCAGCGCGAACGCGGGCGTGAGCTGCGGGCTCGCGACGGCGCCTGCGGCGCAGGTGGCACCGAGGGTCACCGCCCAGCCCGTGGAACGGGTCTCCCGCAGGGCGATGCCGGCAGAGGTCGCGAGCACGAGCGCGAGCACCGGCACCGAGGCGTAGCTGAGGAGGGGCAGCTGGTAGGGCAGTCCGAGCAGCGCCGCCACGGTGGCCGCGGCGGCCGGTCCGCCGGCATACCGAGTCCGGAGGCCTCGCACCGTGACCCATCCGACGGCGAGGGCCACGACGAGGAACCAGGCCCTGGCGGCGAGCGCGATGCCGGTCGGGCCGACGAGGTGGTCCCAGGCCCACACGAACGGCACCGCGAGAAAGGCACCGGTCACCTGCAGGTTCATCTCGTCGCCGAACGGTGCGTCACCGCGAGCGAGCCGCAGCGCGAGGGTCACGACGTGGGCGTCGTCGTCGGTGCTCGCGCCCAGCGGGACGCGCCAGGCCGCGAGGCCGAGCAGGGCCAGGACTGCCGCGGCGACGCCGGCGCGCGAGCGCACGTCAGCCGTTGGTCGGGTCGGCGGAGCCCGCGAGGTGGGCGTGGAGGCGCTGGCGCCAGTCGCCGATCGGGGCAACGCCGACGACGTCGAGCGAGTCGTGCGACAGGACGCCGTATGCCGGTCGGGGCGCCGGGCGCGGGAACGCCGCCGTGGTCGTCGGCTCGACCCGCGCGGGGTCGAGCCCGGCCTCCTCGAAGGTGGCTCGCGCCAGCCCGTGCCACGTCGTCGAGCCGCTCGACGTTGCGTGGTAGGTGCCGGCGGGCGCGTCGGCAGCGACCAGCCGGACGACGAGGTCGGCGACGTCGGCGCTCCACGTCGGCTGGCCCACCTGGTCGTCGACGACCGACAGGGTGTCCCTCCGTGCCGCGAGCGCGAGCATCGTGGCGACGAAGTTCGGGCCGCCGGCGCCGTAGAGCCACGCCGTACGCAGCACCCACGAGTCGGGCTGGAGGGCGCGCACGGCCCACTCGCCGGCAGCCTTCGTGCGGCCGTAGGCCGAGCGTGGCGCGGGAGGGTGCTGGGCGGCATACGGCTCGGCTGCCTGCCCGTCGAAGACGTAGTCGGTCGACACCTGCAGGAGCCGTGCGCCGGTGTGCGCCGCGGCGCGCGCGAGGTTGGCGGCCCCGACGGCGTTGACGGCGAAGGCCTCGCCCTCGTGGCTCTCGGCCTCGTCGACGGCGGTCCAGGCTGCGGCGTTGACGACGAGGTCGTGGCCGGCGACGCCGGCGACGCACTCCGCCGGATCGGTGACGTCGAGGTCGGGGCGTCCGAGCGCGGTCACGACGTGGCCCGCGGCACGCAGCGCCGGGACCAGGTCCTGGCCCAGCATGCCTGCCGCGCCCGTGACGAGGACCCGCAGGCCGGCCTCGCTCACCGGCCGAGCCTCGCGTAGGTGAGCTCGGCGTCGACCTTGGCCTCCGACCACCACGCCTCGTTCTCGCGGTACCACTCCACCGTGGCCGCCAGCCCGGATGTCATGTCGCCGTAGCGCGGCCGCCAGTCGGTCTCGCGCCGCAGCTTCGAGGCGTCGATCGCGTAGCGGAGGTCGTGGCCCGGGCGGTCGTCGACGTGGTCGAACCAGTCGGCCGGCCGGCCGAGCAGGTCGAGCAGCGTCGCGACGATCTCGAGGTTGTTGCGCTCACCATCGGCGCCGATGAGGTAGGTCTCGCCGAGCCGTCCCTGTTCGATGATCGCCACGACCGCGTCGTTGTGGTCGTCGACGTGGATCCAGTCCCGCACGTTTAGTCCCGAGCCGTAGACCTTGGGCCGGACGCCACGGAGGATGTTCGTGATCTGGCGCGGGATGAACTTCTCGACGTGCTGGCGTGGGCCGTAGTTGTTCGAGCAGTTGCTGACCGTGGCGCGGATGCCGAAGGACCGGATCCAGGCGCGGACCAGCAGGTCGGCGCCGGCCTTGGTGGCGGAGTACGGGCTCGACGGGTTGACCGGCGTCGCCTCGGTGAAGCGCTCGTGGTCGTCGAGCTTCAGGTCGCCGTAGACCTCGTCGGTCGAGATGTGGTGCAGGCGCTTCTCGTGGCGGCGGATCGCCTCGAGGAGGGTGAAGGTGCCGACGAGGTTGCTCTCGACGAACGGCCAGGGGGAGTCGAGCGAGTTGTCGTTGTGCGACTCGGCGGCGAAGTGGACGACGACGTCGTGGTCGGCGACGAGGCGCTCGACGAGCGCGGCGTCGGCCACCGACCCCTCGACGAGCTCGACCGAGCCGTCACCGCCGAGGTCGGCGAGGACCGGGGCGAGGGAGTGCCGGTTGGCGGCATACGTCATGGCGTCGAGTACGGTCAGCGTCCACCCCGGCCGGGTCTGACGCGCGCGCAGCACGAAGTTCGAACCGATGAACCCGGAGCCGCCGGTGACGAGCACACGCATGGGGCCGAGGGTAACCGCCCGCCCCGGTCGAGGGGCGGCGTTCGTCGACGGGGCTCAGCCCTCGGTCGTGGTCTCCGACGTCGTCGGCTGCGTCGACGCCCCGCCTCCGGGAAGGAACCCGTCGGCGGGGAGGTCGGACACGTCGCCGCCGAGCGCGGCGTACGCCGTGCGCGCCCAGAGGCGCCCACCCTTCGAGTTGGTGCTCGGAGGGTCGACCACCGAGACGTAGCGGTTGGGGTCGCCGGCAGCAGTGAACGCGCCCGCCACGTCGACGGTGGGCACGTTGTGCTGGGCCGCCCAGTCCTCGGAGGCGACCCGCACCGGACCGATGACGTCGTCGCGGTCAGGGGCCTGGAGCACGACGAGCACGGGGACGCTCGGCCACTTGGCACGCAGTGCCGTGTAGGTGCTGGTCAGTGCCGCCGGGATGTTGGACGCCGTGTTGCTGCGGCCGTAGCTGAGCAGGACCACGTCAGGCGTCGCCGGGACGAGGAAGTCGAGCCGGCGGGCGGCGTACGCGGCGCCCGCGCCCTGCCGGCTGCCGTTCCACACGGTCGCCTTGGGCCCGGACGTGCCGTAACGGATGGCAGCGTCGTAGGTCGTCGGATCGGCGGTGCTGAGATTGCGCAGTCCCACCGTGCGGGTCTTGCCGAGGAGGGTGGCGAGCACCTGCACCCACTCGCCCTTCTCGTCGCCCGTGCCGTCGCCGAGCACGGCGACGTTGACCGGCTTGGCCAGGCCGACCACCGCGGCGGCCTTGGCGGTGGCCTGCTCGGCGGGCAGCCCGGAGGTGGCTGCGGGGGTCGCGGGCGCCGACGGGGTGCCGGTGACCGACTTGCCCTTGCCGCCGGCCGACGGGGGCAGCTCGAGGTCACCGCCGCGGCGCCCCCCGGTCAGCGAGACGACGGCCACGACGATCGAGACGTTCACCAGGAGGATCACGAGACCCAGTAGGGCACTCTTCATCCGGGAACGACGCATGGCCCCGATTGTGCCAAACGGGACGTCCCATCTCCGAAACGTCCGCAGTCGCGGCGTGCGCAGCGTCGGAAACGGCGTCGACTAAATTGGGGCGCGGTCGGCGGTCGTGAGGGACCCCGGTCGGCCCGGGCAGGGCGACGAGACACAGACGGGACCTGACGACCGATGGCGACTGCGACGACCAGGACCCACCTGCGCAAGGCGCTGTGGCACCTGCGCCGGGGCGGGCTCGCGCAGCTGCGGACCTACCTCGCGCGGCGGTCGATCAGCAGGAGCCAGGGTCGCGGTGACGTGGCCGACCCCTCCGCCTTCGAGCCGTGGCCGACGCCCGACCGGGCTCCGGCGCGCCCCGGTCTGCGCGTCGGAGTCATCCTCGACGACTTCAGCCGGTCGGCGTTCGCCCCCGAGTGGGACCAGGTCGTGCTCCGGCCCTCGACGTGGCGCGAGCAGGTGAAGGGCATCGACCTGCTCTTCGTCGAGTCGGCGTGGCACGGCAACTCCGACGCGTGGCAGTACGCCCTGACGGGGCCGTCGGCGCCGCGGGCCGACCTCGTCGACCTCGTGTCGTGGTGCCGGGACGCCGGCGTGCCCACGGTCTTCTGGAACAAGGAGGACCCCACCCACTACGCCGACTTCCTGGGCACCGCCCGCCTCTTCGAGCACGTCTGGACCACGGACAGCGACCGCCTGCCCGAGTACCGCCGCGACCTCGGCCACGACCGGCTGGGGGTGCTGCCGTTCGCGGCCCAGCCTGCGCTCCACAACCCGGTGCGGCCGGTGACCGGCCACCAGAGCCGCGACATCGCGTTCGCCGGGATGTACTTCGCCCACCGCCACCCGGAGCGTCGAGAGCAGATGGACCTGCTCCTCGGCGCCGCCGCCCGGGTCTCCGGCCGTATGCCGTACGGCCTGGAGATCTTCTCGCGCTACCTCGGTGGCGATGAGCGCTACCAGTTCCCGGGCGAGCTGGGGGCGCGCGTCGTGGGCTCGCTCACGTACGCACAGATGCTGACGGCCTACCGGGCGTACAAGGTGTTCCTCAACGTCAACAGCGTCGTCGGCAGCCCGAGCATGTGCGCTCGGCGGATCTTCGAGATCACCGCGTGCGGCACGCCGGTCGTGTCGACGCCGAGCCCCGCCATCGAGAGCTTCTTCCCGCGCGACGAGGTCCCCCAGGTCGGCGAGGCCCAGGAGGCGGAGTGGACGCTGCGTGCGCTCGTGAACAGCCCCGAGCTGCGCGACCGCATGGTGCACTCGGCCCAGCGGCGCATCTGGCGCGCCCACACCTACGGCCACCGGGTGGACGACGTGCTGCGGTCGGTGGGTCTCGAGGGCCATGTCGTGCCGCGGAGGTCGGTCTCGGCGCTCGTGTCGTCCAACCGCCCGGCCCAGCTCGAGCACGTGGTCCGCACGGTTGCCGCGCAGCAGGACGTCGACGTCGAGCTGGTGCTGCTGACCCACGGCTTCGAGGCACCACCGGCTTTGGCTGGGCTGGCCCGTGATCTCGGGCTCGACTCGTTCCGCACCCTGACCGCGCCGGCCGACGACTCGCTGGGCGCCTGCCTCAACCGTCTCGTCACAGCCGCCGAGGGCGACGTCGTGACCAAGATGGACGACGACGACCTCTACGGCACGAACTACCTGCGCGACCAGCTGGACGCGCTCGGTTGGTCCGGCGCCGATGTCGTGGGCAAGCAGGCGCACCACATGTACCTCGAGGCGCAGGACGTCACCGTCGTGCGCTTCCCCGAGCGTGAGCACCAGTTCACCGACTTCGTGATGGGGCCGACGATCATGACGTCGCGCGAGGTGGCGTTGGCGCATCCCTTCGAGGATCTCCAGCGAGGCGAGGACACCGCCTTCCTAGGAGGTGTTGTCGGTGCCGGTTTGAGCGTGTTCTCTTGCGATAGGTTCGGGTTCGTCCAGACACGGTCCGCCACCGGGCAGCACACCTGGGAGGCGTCGTCAGCGGAGCTGCTGGCCAACTCTCAGGTCGTCGCGTACGGCCGCGCGGTGGACCACGTTCTCTTCTGAAGGGCAGTACCTGTGAGCGCGCAGACCCTCAGCGCCCCGTCCGCGACCACGTCGGCCTCGAGCACCCAAACTGTTGCCGTCATCGGTCTGGGCTACATCGGCCTCCCGACCGCCGCGATTCTGGCGACGAACGGCGTCAAGGTGATCGGCGTGGACGTGAGCGACCGCCACGTCGACGCGGTCAACCGCGGTGAGGTGCCCTTCGTCGAGCCCGACCTCGCGACGCACGTCGCAGGCGCAGTGAGCCAGGGGCTGCTGCGGGCTCAGAAGGAGACGCCGAAGGCCTCCACCTACATCGTGGCCGTGCCCACGCCTTTCAAGGACGGCTACCACGCTGATCTCAGCTACATCGAGGCCGCGACGGACGCGATCATCCCGCAGCTCTCCGGTGGTGAGCTGATCATCCTCGAGTCCACGTCGCCGCCCGGCGCGACCGAGCACATGGCGAAGCGCGTGCTCGATGCCCGGCCCGATCTCTCCCTCGACGGGGCCGACGGTCGTCCGGTCGTCGAGTTCGCCCACTGCCCTGAGCGCGTGCTCCCGGGCCGGGTCATGATCGAGCTGGTCACCAACGACCGCATCATCGGCGGTCTCACGCGCTCAGCCGCCGAGCGCGCGCGTGACCTCTACGGCATCTTCTGCGACGCCGAGCTGCACCTCACCGACGCTACGACGGCCGAGATGGCCAAGCTGACCGAGAACTCGTTCCGCGACGTCAACATCGCCTTCGCCAACGAGCTCTCGATCATCGCGGAGCGGCTCGGCATCGACGTCTTCGAACTCATCGAGCTCGCCAACAAGCACCCGCGCGTTAACATCCTTCAGCCCGGTCCCGGCGTCGGCGGCCACTGCATCGCCGTCGACCCGTGGTTCATCGTCAGCGCCGTCCCCGACGAGGCGCGACTGATCCGCACGGCGCGCGAGGTCAACGACCACAAGCCTGAGGTCGTGCTGACCCGCGTCAAGGAGCGCGCCGACCGGTTCAAGGCGCCGGTCATCGCGGCCTTGGGCCTCGCGTTCAAGCCCGACATCGACGACCTGCGAGAGTCTCCGGCGCTCGAGATCACGAAGCAGCTGGCCAAGCGCCACCCGGACGCCACGATCCTCGCAGTTGAGCCGAACATCAACGCACTGCCAGCGGCGCTGTCCGGGTTCGACAACGTGCGACTTGAGCCGACGGCCGCCGGAATAGCCGCGGCCGACATCGTCGTGCTTCTCGTCGACCACAAGGAGTTCAAGCACTTCAGGCGAGAGCTGCTCCGGGAGAAGAGCGTCATCGACACTCGCGGCATCTGGAGGTGACGCGCGGGGGCACGCCGACCATGGGCGTAATATCCACTTATGTCCGTATTGCCCCGAGTTCTGGCGTTGGGTTCCTGCCGTGTCTTCAGGCCGCTGCACCGCCTGCATTCGGCCGGAAAGCTGGATCTTCTCTACTACGCCAGGTCGCCTCACTGGTGGTTCACGCACTCCGCGGGTGAGGCGATCCAGTACCTCGAGGCCCTTCGCGGAGAAGTCGAGATCCCCACCCCTCTGCGGCCGCTCATCTGCGAGACGACTGCGGATCTACCCGACGATCTGAGCGACGACGCCAGGTTCGGCTCGCCGGACGTGGCGGTCCTTGAGATCTCGACCCTGAAGGCATTCCACAGCAACCGTCTGCGGCTCAATATGCAGCGGGTTTGGGGTTACGCCCATGCCTCCTCGGTGAACGCTGCCGCGGTGCTCGCAGGGCAAAAGGTCAACTGGCCTCACGATCGTCGACTGATTGCCGATCTTGATGTTCGGCGAGAGTCGGCTGAGGTGGTCGCCGACCAGATCCGCCAGATTCGCGAACTCGTCGGCGTGCCGCTGCTCACCGTGGACCACTTGTTCGCCACGACAACGAACGGGGATCCGATCCCGGGACGATCACAAATCACAGCCTTGCTGGGTGACGTGTCAGACGGCGACAGCATTGCGTTGCACTCGACTCGGCCGCTCATCGAGCAGCACGGGGAGTCGATTGCTCTACAGGACGCCACCCACTATGCGGCGGACTTCGAGCCGCTTGCGGGTGACGCGATGTGGACGTCCATCGAGAGACTGCTCGAGCGCTCGAGTTCGTCGATCCGCTGAGGCTGCACCTTCGCTGCCTTGGTGTTGGTGCACCAGAGAGGTCAGACCCTGACTTCAGCCAAGTCGTGTGCGAACTTCCGGCAGCCTTCCATGGGCAGATGGTGGATGTCTGTAGTCCCATCGTCCAGCACCCGGAAGCCAAACTCGTCAACCAGCGGCCGGGTATCGAAGACGTTGATGTCCAGCCCTGTGGCAGCCTCTTCGATTGCCTCGAACAGCTGCGCCCGCACGGTTCCGACCTCACCGGTCTTCACCAGGTGCGGAACCACCGTGAGCCGACGCGTACCGCAGGCCTCCAACAGCGCGCTGAAGGCCTCATGCAGGGAAGGGACGTCGTCGTCTTCGACCGACACGCCGAGGTCGGGAAGATAGTGGGCGTAGTAGCCCTGTTTCCATACGTCCTTGTACGGCGCGTTGAGGTAGTAGTTCGGATTCCCCTGCAGGTGCAGGCCATCAAGGACGTAGTTCTTCAACGAAGACACCTCGACCACGACGTGAGACGTCTCGGCCCAGGCCTTCGCCCACTCGTCACGGAGGCGAGCCAGGCCAGCTGCTGTGAAGACGCCGGCATCGAAGGGGTTGCGGGGGGTCTGGTCCCGCCGGAAGAACAACCGAGACTGGTCCTCGGTCAGAGGCAGCCCCGACGTCACCACGCGCAGGACGTCCACCGCCTGACCCGCACTGTGGAAGTAGCCGGCCCCAAGGAGAGCAGGCTCGAAGACATGGTCGTCCATTGCCCTTTCGGCAGGCTCGTGTAGCCGGCTGGTGCCGATCATCATCACGCGACTCATGCGGCGGCCCCGACGCTCAACGGCGACAGCCCGAGGCGTACCGACGCGAGGAGCTCGCCCAACCGGGCGGCCAGCGCGGGGTCCGACTCGAGGTCCGGCACCATGATCTCGTCCACCTGAAGGGTCTCGGCATAGAGCACGGTGACGGCGAGCGATGGCAGTCTCTTCGCAAGCGGGCTCGCGGCAGCATCCGAAAGCAGCCAACCGTTGGTGGCCAAGGACAAGCTGGTCATCGACGCCAAGGACCCCGAGTACCGATCGGATCTCATGCTTCTAACGGTGAACCGGCGCCGCTCGCCCCAGGCGTTCTGGGGCTCGGAGAACTCGTCGCGCTCCTCCGCGGCAACGCAGAGACCGGCTCCGATCGGCAGGGCGCGGGGCTCGTGGTCCACGGGGGACACCGACACCGAAACGGGAGCCAGGAAAGCTGTGATGGCGGACGCCGCGGCCGGCGAGCACGAGCGCGGAAGCTCCAGTGGTCCGCTCGCGAAGCGACCGAACACGAGGGAAGCAGCCACCCCCATCCGGTCGGCGCTCATGAGCAGCGGCGCCCCGTCGAGAAAGAGCGTGTCGATGGGTGGAACGGCGTCATACGGACCTACCTCTGCGCGGAAGCCCTGCCTTCCCGTCTCGTCGCGCGGCAGCCAAGAGATCTTCATGCGGGCGTTCTTCCATTCAGGTGCTTTGCTTGTTGAGCCGCTTGGTCAGCGGAGGGGGTGGCCCTCGCGGCAAGCCGTGCGGCGAGCTCTTCGTGGGTCCATTGCGCGGCAGCAGTGACCGAAGAGGCGCCCAAGGCTGAGCCCAGCGATGACATCGCGTCAAGGAGATCCGCGGACGGGTCGACGGCCAGCGCATCCAGGTGGATTGCACCCGTCTCGGTATGCACCACCCGGGACCCTTGAGAGCGCGCCCCAAGTGGGGACGTGACCGATGCAAGGTCGTCCACTTCGCCGGACGTGCGGTCATCCCCTGGCTGGTGCCTCACGACAACGACCACCGGTTCCTCGGCTCTGGAAGCGACGAGACGCAGCCGACGAAGCGCGCCGGAGACAAGGGCCCCAGACAGGATCTCCTGCGCGGTATCGCTGGTGTCGTCGTGGACGGTGACATCCAGTCGAGCAGTCGCGAGCGCCGCCAGTTCGGCCCACTGCACCTTGGTGAGAACGTGGTCGACGAACCCGTTGTGTTCGTCGTCGAGCACGTGCACCCGCGACCCAGCTCGGGACAGGACATCTCGGGCTGCTCCTGACGGCTCGGCTCCGGCGGGCACCCGCACGACGGCAAGTCGCCCGACCAGGTGATCCGGGAGGTAGCGCCCAACGTGCGCCGTGACGTCGCCAGACCCGCGAACAACCGGCGCCTTTGCGCTGCCCAGGGTGTCGCGGAGCGCCTTGGTGTCGGCGTTCAGCATGCCGTTGCGTGCCATGAAGGACGAGAGGACTGCGGAAGTCTTCTGGACCACCGGGTCCACCGTCGTCATCTGACGATCGTGCAGGCGGCGCATGATGTGGTACTCGCCGGTGTGCACCATTCGCGCGCCCGCGCGCATCAGTCGCACACCCAGGTTGTAGTCGGAGCCACTGCGTAGCGTTGGGTCGTAACCGACTCGGCGCAGGAGGTCCGTCTCGATCATCAGGGTCCCGTGTGCGTAGACCTTGCCGGAGAACAGGATGGCGCCGAGGGAGAGCACGCGCCCATTGACGGGTGCCAGCGCGCCGGTGCTGTCTTCGAAGTCGACCCACCCGCCATACGTGCCATTCACCCCAGGCGTCAACGCAGCGAAGTGTGCCTCGAGGCGCCAGGGCAGCATGAGGTCGTCGTCGTCGTGGATCACGGTGTAGCGGCTCGTTGTCAGCTCGGCAGCGTGTGCGCGTGCCGCCGCCACGCCTGCGGGGGCCTGTCGCACATATCGGACTCGGGGGTCGGAGAACGATGCCACGACCTCAGCCGTGTCATCCGTCGACCCGTCGTCGATGACGAGGACCTCGAAGTCCTGCATCGTCTGGGCGAGCACCGAGTTGATGCTGTCCGCGATGAAGTCGGCACGGTTGTGCGTCGCGATGACGACTGTGACAGCGGGCGGAGCGTCCGCTCGGGGGTGCAGCCATCGCGTTGTGTTGCGGACGACGCTCTTGTCGTCAAGGTAGATCCGTCGGTTCGTCTCTATTGCCTGGCGACCCTCCGGGGTGGCATCGGCCGCCGTGCGGGAAGGCTCGTGCCAGATGTGGTACATCCTGACCGAAGGGTCTTCGATCCAGTGGATTCGGTTACCGGCACGTCGAAGTCGCTCCGCGAAGTCCAGGTCCTCGCCGCCGTAGATCACCATGCGCTCGTCGAAGCCCTGAACGTGCTCGTACGCAGCGACGGACACGGCCATCATGCCGCCCATTCCCCAGCGCGGCCGGAGCCGCGATGCCCGCTCCAGCTCGGGCCAGTCGATCGGCGCATCGGTGAAGGAGTCGACGGCGTAGGCGGCGGGGAGATCCCTGCACTGGAGCACGACCGCGGTTCGCGGGTCCTGCTGGACGAGCTTGCGCACGGTCGTAAGGGAACCGGGCGTGAACGCCATGTCGGCATCCGTGGAGATGAGCACCTTGCCCCGTGCGACTGCGAACCCTGCATTGAGCGCTCGTGCACGTGACCACGTGCCGTCGGTGACCGTGTGGATGTATCGCGCACCCGCGTTCTCGACATCTTCGCGGAGGGTCGCGGTGTTCGCGGAACCGTAGTCGGACACGATGACTTCCCCCACGCTGCCTTCGAGCGCATCGAGGATCGTGCGGATCGAGACAAGCAGCCGATCACGGCCCCAGTCCTTGAAACCGATGACGACGGAGACGTCGATCTCTTGAGGGGCCCGCGAATCAGTCATGAGCGGACCACCTTGGAGACGTCAAGCGAACTGTTGGAGCTAGTGACGCCGAACCAGACCTCCTCGATCGCGGCCGCGGCCTCGTCCGAGCCCGGTGCCCACGGATGGACCGTGACGGTGAGGGAGCCAGCGGGGTGCAGCAGGTGCGCCACCGGCAGGGAGATGACGGTTGGCCTCTCCGTGGCCGGAGCGTAGACAAAGCTCGACTCGAGCTTCTGGCTGAATGTCCAGCCGTTACGTCTTTCGACCAGCGGGCCACCTGGTCCGGCCGGATCCACGATGCATACCGCTAGAGCCTTCGGCGGGACCGGGCCGGCACTGACCAGGTGGACAGAGACCGTCTGGGCTGGCTCGGACAGGACGAGGTTGAAGGTCGGAGCGCGTAGCGCCTGGTCTGGGCTTGCTTCTGTAGGCGTGATCATGTTGAGGGGTCCTCCGTGTGCTGCTTGCTGCGGAACTCCATGAGGGCGCTGCGCCCGACCCTCTGGTCATGCACCAAGGTGTGCCCCGGAACCTCGAGGCTCTGCCATCTGGTCGCGATCGCGGCTTCGTCCGGGCGGTGCACGTCATCGAGCACGACGAGGGCTCCATCGGACAGGAAGGGCGCGAGCCGCGGGTAGGCGGAGTACCGGGCACTAGATCCCGTCGTTCCCGGGGGGCCGTCGACGAATAGAACGTCAAACAGCTCAGCAGGCGCCCAGTCGTCGATGTCATACCAGTCCGGCGTGCCCGGCTCCGACTGGCTCGTGAGCGGAGCGAGAACGACCTCCACGACGTCGTCGAGTCCATGCTGGCCCACGAGGTCCACGACCCGCCGATGGAAGTCCGGGTCGTGTTCGAACGATGTCACGGACCCGTCTCCTCGGCACTTCATGGCCAAGCCCAGCCAGATGGTCGATACGCCCGAGCCGACCTCGAGATAGCGAGTCGGACCCTTCGAAGCCAGAACGCGAGCAACCAGAGTCGCGATGATCTCGTAGGAGGCAGCCCACCCCCCGGCAGCAGGGATGAACGCGCTCGGTTGCAGGGTCCGGTTCAGATAATCGAGCGACGCCATCTCCTTGACCGTGGTCTGTTGCGCCTCCGCAACCCTCCACTCCAGATGGGCGATGAGGTCTGCGCGTAACGTAGCCAGGTCGGTCCCAGGGTCTCGGTCCTCGGTGGCCCGAGCATGGTCATCGGTCATCGTCACGAGCTTCGTCCTTGTGCCGGTTCAGAGACGGTGGGCCAGGCCATCGGTGGAGGCGCCGGTGGTGTCGAAGAGCGTGCGCGCGTTCTCGGTGAGCTTGTCCAGACTGACGTCCGCATGATTCTGGAGCACGACAGTCACGTCCGCTTCGCCGGCGGCGGCGTAGGGGTCGTCGGCTGAGGTGAGGGTCCCGCCCTCGAGCTGCCATTCGGGGACAAAGGGGTCGTGGTAGCTGACCACCGCGCCCCGCTCATGCAGGAGCTTGGCAATTGGGCGGGCTGGGCTTTCGCGCTGATCCGCGACGTCTGGCTTGTAGGTCACCCCGACCAGCAACACCTTCGTTCCGCGAAGGGGGAGACTCAGGTCGTTCAGCAGATCCTGAACGCGGCTGACCACGTAGTTCGGCATGGAGTTATTGATCTCTTGGGCGAGCTCGACGAACCGGAACTGGTAGCCGAGCGTCTTCTTGACCTGATAGCTGAGGTAATTCGGGTCGATGGGGATGCAGTGGCCTCCGACGCCCGGGCCGGGGTAGAACGGCTGGAAGCCGAACGGCTTCGTGGCGGCGCCCCTGATCACCTCCCAGATGTCGATGTCGAGGTCATGGCAGAAGCGAGCCATCTCGTTGACGAGGGCGATGTTGACGTGGCGGTACGTGTTCTCCAGCAGCTTCGCCGTCTCAGCCTCACGGGCGCCCTTGAGGGGCACGACCGTCTCGATGAAGTCGGAGTAGAACGCGACCGTCTGGGCGGTCGCTTCCTCGTCGACACCGCCAACGAGCTTGGGGGTGTTCCGGATGCCGAACTTCAGGTCACCGGGGTTCACGCGCTCGGGTGAGAAGGCAAGGAGGAATTCGGTGCCATGCTTGCCGCCACCGGACTCGAGGATGGGGCGCACCACGGCGTCGGTGGTGCCGGGGTAAGTCGTGGACTCGAGGACCACCAGTGGGCGGGATCCCATGTGAGCGACGACCGACTGGGAGGCGCTCACGACTGCGCTCAGGTCGGGCGAGCCGTCGTCTCCCAGAGGAGTCGGCACGCAGATGACGATCGTCCCCGCGTCGCTCAGACACTGCGGGTCGGCTGTGGCGCGGTAACCGTTCGCGAGCATCTGCCCCAGTGACTCGTCGCTGATGTCGCCGACGTGGGAGGAGCCGGCGTTCAGGGTGCGGACGGTGCGTTCGTTGAGCTCGAGGCCCGTCACCCGGTATCCGGCGGATGATGCGGCCTCCGCCAAGGGCAGGCCGACGTATCCCTGACCGATGACGACAAGGTTGCGATTCATGTGTTTTCCGTCCATGGGTCATGCGGCTGGGCGTCGGTCACGGATGCACTGACATCACGTTCCCGGGCGTGTGGTCACAGGTCGCGTGGTCGCGGCGGTTGGCCACGAAGTACGGGGTTTCTGTCCCACAAATCGGCGATTTGAGATATATGCCCGGCCCAGCATAGAGGGTGCAGTTTGTGTAGGCAGCCTTGCCGCACTCCGCGTCCCGGTGGCTGGGACCGTCCGAGGGGATTGGGGCGAGCCTGTGACGAGTGAGATACCTGCTGAATCACCGGACCCGTCGGGGTCGGTGGGGCCATCGCGACCACGAGGCAGGGCGACGGACCGCCATGATCGCCGGAGGCTCTCCTAGACTTGCCCGGCCAAGGCATCTGACGACAAGGGGTGGGAGAAGACGTGGTGCACTCGGACGAGCAGCGGGACCCGCGCGAGCTGGAGCGGCGACTGCTGGCCGAGATCACCAGTGACCCAGAGGACCTTCTGGTCCGCTTCCAAGACCTGAGCGACCGCGACCGTCGCAGCCGCCAGAAGCTGAAGAACGCCGACCGCGACCGCAAGGAGCTGGAGCGCCTGCGTCGCGAGAAGGCCGAGCTGACCCGCCGGCTCGGCAGCGCCAACGCGGCGCTCGACGCCTACCGCGCGGAGACGGCCCGCCTCAAGGGTGACCTCAAGCGCGTTCGAGGCTCTCGCGCCTACCGGGTGGGCCGCACGATCACGGCCCCCGCGGGGCTGCTCCGGTCGACGCGTTCGACGTCCGCAGCCAAGGCCACCTCGACCCTCGAAGCCCCAAGTCGAGTCGACGCAGCCTCGGTGGCGCCGGTCGGAGGTTCCCGAAAGCCGTCCGAGCGACGGCTCAGTGACTACACCTATGCCGAGCTGCTCGAGCGTTTCGAGTCGGCGCCCACCCCCGAACGCCTCGGCCACGTGCTGAGCAGGGCCTGGTTCCAGCAAGGACTCATCGGTCAGCCCGCCGAGCTGATCGCCGGGCACGCCGAAGTCGTCGGCGCGCTCGAACCGCGCGACGCCGAGCTGGCCGAGCGGATCCTAGCCGCCGACAGGCTCCGGCGCGACGGGGTGTCGCTGCCGGCCCGGGGCAGCGGGGCCGCCTACGTTCCCGAGCGTGGACGGGTCCTCTACTGCGTCCACTCGACGCCGGCCTTCAACACCAACGGCTACTCCCTGCGGACGCGTGGAGTGGCAGCAGGCCTGAAGGCGGCGGGTGCCGACGTCGTCGTCGTCGGCCGGGCCGGCTACCCCTGGGACATCAGCGCGGACGTGCCGAAGCCGGCGCAGCGTCGCCATGTCTCCGAGGTCGACGGCATCGAGTACGTCCACCTCACCGGGCGCGCGCTCGCCCCGACGCCCACGGACCACTACATCCAGCAGTGCGCCGACGCGTTCGTCCGCGAGGCCCGCCTGCGGCGCCCGAGCGTGATCCAGGCCGCGTCGAACTACCGAGTCGGCCTCTCTGCCCTGATCGCGGCCCGCCGCCTCGGCGTCCCCTTCGTCTACGAGGTGCGCGGGCTCTGGGAGATCACCGAGGCCTCCGACAAGCCGGGCTGGGACCAGAGCGAGCGGTTCGCGATCCAGTCCGAGCTGGAAACCCTCGTCGCCCGCGAGGCCGACGCCGTCCTGGCGATCACCGAGCAGACCCGCGACGAGCTGGTCCGAAGAGGGGTGCCGGCCGAGCGGATCACGGTGGCCCCCAACGCCGTCGATCCCACCGAGTTCGTGCCGCTCCCGAAGGACGAGGCGTATGCCGCCGCGCAGCGAGTGCGCACCGACGTCCCCGTCATCGGGTTCGCGGGGAGCATGGTGCCCTACGAGGGCCTCGACCTGCTCGTCGATGCCGCGGCGTTGCTGCGCGACCGCGGCGTCGACGTCCAGGTGGCGCTGGCCGGCTCGGGCAGCGCGGAACCGGCGCTCAAGGAGCAGGTGGCCGAGCTGGGGCTCGACGACGTCGTCCGCTTCGTCGGGCGGGTGCCGTCTGCCCAGGTGCCCCGACTCGTCAGCCTCTTCGACATCATGCCGTGCCCCCGCCAATCCCTCCCGGTGACGGAGATGGTCTCGCCGCTCAAGCCGCTGGAGGCCCTGAGCAGCGGCAAGGCCGTGGTGCTCTCCGACGTCGCACCGCACCGCGACATCGCCGGCCCGGACGAGGCGCGGGCGCTGCTGTTCCCCGCTGGTGACGCCGCGGCCCTGGCGGACGTGCTCGAGGCCCTCGTCGCTGATCCGGACCGCCGCGCCGACCTCGGCCGGGCAGGCCGGCTCTGGTGCATCGACGAGCGCACGTGGCACGGCCTCGGGGACTTGATGCGCGAGGCCCACACGGCTGCCGGCGAGGTCGCACGGGCATCCGCCCAGCAGGCCGGGCCCGTGGCGCTGTCGTCCCTTCGCGTCGGCCTCGTCGCCGACGAGTTCACCACCGAGACTCTCGCTGCGTCGTTCCAGACCGTCCCGCTCCGACGCGACCGTTGGGCCGAGCAGCTCGACGGCCTCGACCTCGTCTTCGTCGAGTCGGCGTGGAAGGGCAACAGCGGGCAGTGGCACCACGGCGTCGGCTACTACTCGCCGGAGGAGCATGCTGACCTCGCGGCGCTGCTCGGCCGGGCTCGCGAGCTCGGGATCCCTTCGGTCTTCTGGAACAAGGAGGACCCGGTCCACTTCGACCGGTTCGTGCGCACGGCCTCGCTCTGCGACCACGTCTTCACGACCGACGCCGACAAGGTCGTCGACTACGCGTCGGCCGGAGCCGGCACCGTACGCACCGTCTCCGCCCTGCCGTTCTACGCCCAGCCGCGCATCCACAACCCACTCCCCGGACAGCGACCGTTCGAGCCGACCGCCTCGTACGCCGGCACGTACTACGGGGACCGCTACCCCAAGCGCTCCGCCGAGCTCTCGAGTCTTCTCGAGACGGCACGCCCCTTCGGGCTGGCCATCTACGACCGGCAGGCCGACCTCCCCGACTCGCCGTACCACTTCCCGCCGTCGTTCGCGCGGTCGGTGCGCGGATCGCTGCCCTACGCCGACGTCGTCGACAGCTACAAGGCCCATCTGGTGAGCCTCAACGTCAACTCCGTGTCCGACTCCCCGACGATGTTCTCCCGTCGCGTCATCGAGGTCGCCGCCTGCGGCGGCGTCGTCCTGTCCGGGCCCGGTCGGGGGATCGACGAGACCCTGGGCAGCGCGATCCCGACGAGTGACGACCCCCACGTCTGGCGAGCGCTTCTGCGTTCGTGGAGCGAGGACCCCGAGGCGCGCCTGCGCGAGGCGTGGCTCCAGATGCGCGCTGTCCTGCGCGCCCACACCGTCGACCACGCCATGACGATCGTCGCGCGGACGGCCGGCATCCCCGTCGCCGCGCCGAGCCTGCCGACGTATGCCGTCGCGCTCGACCCGGCCCGGGAAGACCTTTTGCGTGCCGTCCTCTCACAGTCCGTGCCGCCCGCCGAGGTCTGGTGCACCGGTGTGACGTCCGCTGCGCGAGAGACCTTGGCGGACAACGGGGTCCAAGTTCGTGACGTGGCCGACGGCATGCGCCTCACGTCGTGCGACTTCGTTGCGAAGCTCGATTCGGCCGTCCCGCGCACTCACTTCGAGGATCTCCTCCTCGCCCAGTGGTTCGGCCCCTGGGAGCGCATCGTCCCCGTCGTCAACGACGCATCCGGGCACGGGCAGCCCCTGGCGGCTCCCGTCGGCCGAGCCGACGTGAGCGGCGGTCTCGTGGCCGCGGCAGTGCTGCGCCAGCACGACGGCCTCGACGAGGCACTTCGAGCGGCCGGCCTCCACGGCGTGCGCCTGCTCGTGCCGCGTGTCCGACCCGTGCACCATCCCGACACCGAGGCGACCGCACCCGTCGCGGCGGCCCCGCACCTGGGCGGCAGCCGTGTCCTGGTGGCCGGCCACGACCTCAAGTTCGCGACCTCGCTGCTCGCCGAGCTGGACCGGCAGGGCGCCGTCGTCACCCTCGACGAGTGGCAGTCGCACAGCGACCACGACGAGGCCCGGTCGCTGGCCCTGCTCGGCGAGGCCGACGTGGTGTTCTGCGAGTGGGGCCTCGGCAACGCCGTCTGGTACTCGCAGCGGATGATGCCCGGCCAGCGGCTCGTCGTGCGCGTCCACTCGCAGGAGCTGCGCCGCCCCTATCTCTCCCGCATCCACCACGAGAACGTCGACGCGTACGTCTTCGTCGGCGACCTCGTCAGGGAGGCGGCCGTCCGCAGTCACGGGCTGCCCCGCGCGAAGTGCCACGTGGTGCCCAACCCCGTCGACGTCGACGACCTCGCGCGCCCCAAGCACGACAGGGCCGCGACGACCATCGGCATGGTCGGCATCGTGCCGCGCACCAAGCGGCTCGACCTCGCGCTCGACGTCGTCGAAGGTCTCCGCGCACGCGGTCTCGACCATACTCTGCGGGTGCGCGGCAAGGTGCCAGCGGACTTCCCCTGGATGCAGCACCGCCCTGACGAGCTCGAGTGGTACGACCGGCAGCTCGCGCGCGTCGACGCGCTCAACGCAGCCCACCCCGGCAGCGTCGAGCTCGAGGGGCACGGCGACGACATGCCGGAGTGGTTCCGAAGCATCGGGATCGCCCTGTCCGTCAGCGACTTCGAGTCCTTCCACCTCACGATCGCCGACGGCGCGGCGTCCGGCGCCCTGCCGGCGACCCTCGCATGGCCGGGCGCCGACCTCGTCTACCCGCGCGACTGGGTCTGCTCGAGCGTCGAGGCCATCGTCGACCGCATCGCTGAAGCCTCACGCGAGCCGAGCCTGTGGCAGGACGAGGCGCGACGGCGCTTCGACGCACCCGTGGTGCTGGGCCGCCTGCTCAGCGTCATCGCCGGCGAGGCCGCGCCGTGACCGGACCAGCCGCTGAGCCCGGCCACCTCGACCTCGATCGCCTCGCCGCTCACGTCGCGAGGCGGCTTCCCACGGGACGCGCCACCCAGAGCATCGCTCGCGCTCGCCGGCTGCTGCGAGACCATGTGCTCGACACGCTCCACTTCGGGCTGGTGCCGATCGGACTCGACATGACGGCCGAGCCGTGGAGCGACACGGCCCACCGCTCGCGGGCCCGACACCTGCACGGCTTCCTCTTCCTCGGCGACCTGCCCGCACAGCTCAACGAGTCACCCGCCCGACACGACGACCGGCGCTTCGTCCTCGACATGCTGAAGGCATGGGATGCCGCGCACCCGCTCTCGGGATCGTCACACCCCATGGCCTTCCACGACGAGACGACCGCCCAGCGGGTGCTGCACGTGCTGCCCCTCCTGCCGGGCCTCACCGCGCTGGGCCCGGACGAAGCCGACTGGCTGCACGACTTCCTCGACCTGCACGCTGCCCTGCTGTCCACCGACGAGTTCCACGCCGGGCACAACAACCACGGCATGTTCCAGGACCTCGCGCTGCTGTCGTACGCCGCCATGGCCGACTGGCGCGAGGACGACTCACGGCGTGCGCTCGTCAGCGTCGCCCACCAGCGCCTGGTCGACTACTTCCTCGACAGCTTCACGCCCGAGGGCGTACACATCGAGAACGCGCCGAACTACCACGTGCTCGTCTCCCGCTACCTCAAGGACCACCGCGACCTTGCCGGCGACGTCGGCCTCAGCCACGTCGACGAGCTGACCACGGTCCTGGCCAACGCGACGACCTACGCCACCCACGCCGTCATGCCGAACGGCCGCTACCCGCTCGTCAGCGACACGCAGCCGACGAACCTCGCCGTCGTCGCTCGCGACGTCTTCCACGACGAGCAGATGCTCTACGCCACTACGGGAGGCGCCCAGGGGAGCCGCCCGGACGGCCGCGTACTGGTGCTGCCCGATTCCGGTTACGCCGTCTACCGCTCGGCGTGGGGCGACCCCGACGCCACGTACGTCTACTTCTCCGCCGCGTACAACTCCGGCTACCACAAGCACTCCGACGAGAACTCGCTGTGGCTGACGAGCGGCGGCCTGGACCTGCTCGTCGAGGCCGGGCCGCACGGCTACACCTACGCCGACCCTCTGACCCGCTACGCCTACTCGCAGCACGCCCACAACACGCTCGTCGTGGACGGCCGCAGCACAGCCCGCACCGACGACCGGGCCAGCGAGGTGGGGCTGCGCGTCGACGACGTGCGGCCGGACGGCTTCCGCGTCACCGGCCGCAACGGGCGCCTCGCGGGTGCCGTGCACGAGCGCACCCTCGACGTCGGCGGCGGGGACGCGACCGTCATCGACCTCGTCGACCGGGTGCACGCGTCCGAGCTGCACGACTACGACGTCTACTGGCACGTCGGTCCGGGGCTCGAGGTCGCGCTGCGCCCTGACGGCTTCGACCTGGTCTGCGCCGGCCGGCGCCGACTCGCGCTCACCTTCACGTCGGCGACGCCGGTGCAGCAGGCGCTGCACGTCGGCGAAGCGCCCCCACGCGTGGCCGGCTGGCGCTTCCCGCGGTTCGGTGAGGCGGTGCCCTCACCGGTGGTGCGGCAGCGACTGCGTGGCCAGGATGTGGAGCTGTCGACGACGATCCACGTGCTCGACGAGCCCCTACACGTCGGCGCGGCTGAGTCGGCCGCCGACCCGGCGGCTGTCGTCGAGTCCACTCCGGCGCCGACCGAGGACGAGGTGACCATCGAGACCGAGCTCACCGAGGACTCGACCGGCGCCGCTCTGCGTGTCCGGGTGTGGGCCGCCGGGGCGGCGCAGTACGCCTTCAAGCTCTACCGCGGCTCCACCCTCGTCGAGGAGGTCGGATACTCCAGGTCCGACGAGGCGACGTGGACCGGGCTCACGCCCGGCCGCTACCGGGTGCGCGGCTACGCGAGAACCGGACACGGCCACCCTGCGGCGGCGCGGACGACCGACTCCCTCTACGTGCGCTGACGCCCCCTTCAGCGCGTGAGGCGCAGGCGCTCGCTCACGACGGGCGTGCGGCCACCGGCAGCGTCCTTGACGAAGGCCCGCACGTGGAAGGGGCCCGGTCCCAGCCCTGACACGTCGAAGACGTGCGAGGGGGAGCGTCGGTAGTGCACCTTCCGCACCTGCTCCGTGCCGGCGTACAGCTGGAACGCGTAGGCCGTCGCGTCGGCCGAACGGGTCGTCACGATGATCTGCTCCGGTCCCGCTTGGCGCAGGGTGACGATCGGCCGCGCGCCTCGGCGGCGGAGGGTCGTGACGCGAACGCCCCCTCCGGCCGTGACGGAACCGGATCGCCGAGGGGAGTGGGCCGACAGTAAGGCGGCGAGCTCCGCGTACGTTTCGTCGTCGTAGTGGAAAGGCGCTGAGCCCCAACGGTGCTCGGGTTCCGAGCGCGCGTCGATCTTGTTTCCCAGCACCGGCACGTCGAGCAGGCGGCCGGCGAGGTCGACGTAGCGGTCGAAGACCGGGTTCATCGCCCACGCGTTCGCGCCGAAGCTCGATGCCGGCTCGCCCCCCTCCCAGTCGTGGTCGGCCCAGCGAGGCGCCAGCAGGACGGTGCGTGACCGCAGGCCCAGCGCGTCGAGATCGGTGCGCAGCTCGTGGAGCGCGGCCTCGAAGAGGTCTCGGTGGCGCCCACTGCCCATGCGGTGGTGCAGCGCGCCGGCAGGCAGCCCCTGCTCGCCCAGCGAGCGAAGCTCGACCGAGTCGGTGCTGAAGGAGCCGTCCAGGTGCTCGAAGACGCCGAGACGCTCGTCGAAGAGGTCGAGGACGAGCAGGTCGACCTCACCGGCGTGCTCACGCAGGGTCTGCCGGAACGAGGATGCTGCGTCTCCCGCGAGCATCCGGCGCTGGAAGGCGCTCGTGAGCAGGGCCAGCGACCGCGGCTCCGCAGCGGATGGACCCATCGCGCTGATGATGCTCTGACGCGCAACATAGTCGGTGAGCGTGAAGGTCTTGGGGTCGAGGAACTCGAAGGTGTCGCGTGAGACGCAGCTGCCGTGGATGAGCACCCTCGCCGGCCCGGCCGTGCGGCGGCCGGGTGCCGCCTCGCTCACGCGAAGTCGGCGACGCGCTCGCCGAGGCCGAACAGGTGCTGGATCGCCGCGACCGAGCGGCGCGCGGCCTGCCCGTCCCCGTAGGGGTTCACGGCGTTCGCCATGCTGGCGTAGTGGGCGCGGTCGTCGAGGAGCCGGCTGACCTCGTCGACGATGCGCTGCTCATCGGTGCCGATCAGCCGCACCGTGCCGGCCTCGACCGCCTCGGGGCGCTCCGTGTTGTCGCGCATGACGAGCACCGGCTTGCCGAGTGACGGGGCCTCCTCCTGGACGCCACCGGAGTCGGTGAGCACGACGGTGGAGGCGGCCATGAGGCGGGTGAACTCGCCGTACGCCAGCGGTTCGGTGACGACGACGTTGGTGAGGCCCTCGAGGTGGGGGAGCACGGCCTCGCGGACGATCGGGTTGCGGTGGGCCGGCAGCACGACGAGCTGGTCGGGGTAGCGGGTCGCCAGCGTCTTCAGGGCTCGGCCGACCCCCTCCATGGCGCCGCCCCAGTTCTCACGCCGGTGCGTGGTGACGAGCATGATCGGGCGTCCGGAGGCCTCGGCCGCGGCGAGCTGCGGGTCCGTGAAGGCGATGCCCTGCTCGACGGTGTGGAACAGGGCGTCGATGACCGTGTTGCCGGTCACCGCGATGGAGGAGGGGGCGACGTCCTCCCGCATGAGGTTGTCTCGCGACGTGCTGGTGGGGGCCAGGTGCAGGGCCGCGACCTGGCTCGTCAGCTTGCGGTTGGCCTCCTCGGGGAACGGCGAGCTGATGTCGCCGCTGCGCAGACCGGCCTCGACGTGCACCACGGGGATCTGCCGGTAGAACGCGGCGATCGAGGCAGCAGCCACGGTCGAGGTGTCGCCCTGGACGATGACGGCGTCGGGCCGCTCGCGGTCGAGCACTGGGTCGATCCGGTCGAAGACCTTCGCCATGATCGAGTTGAGGGTCTGCCCGTGCGCGAAGATGTCGAGGTCGTGGTGTGGCGTGATCCCGAAGATGTCGTTGACCTGGTCGAGCATCTCGCGGTGCTGGCCGGTCACCACCGTCGTGGACTCGAAGTCGGGGTGGGCCTCGAGGGCCTTGACCACGGGTGCCACCTTGATCGCCTCGGGCCGGGTGCCGTAGACGGTCATGATCTTCTTCGTCATGTGCGTTGCTTGTCCTAGATGTGGCGGTGGCGGGCGATGTAGCGCCGCGTCTCGCTGTCGTGTGCGGCCACGTGCGTGGCCCTGAGCTGGGCCCGCGCGTCGTCGAGCAGTCCCTCCGCCTTCGTGTGGTTGCCCTTGGCGACCTGCCAGGCCCACCAGCGGTAGGCGCGCGCGGTCTCGTAGGCGGGGCCGTCGAGCACCATCTCGCCCTGGTGCAGCCAGATCGCCCTGGTGCACATCTCCTCGATGGTCTGCGCAGCGTGCGAGACGAGGAAGACGGTGCCCGCCTGCTTGCGGATCTCGGCCATCTTGGCCTCGCTGCGCTCCTTGGTGGCGGCGTCACCGGTGGCCAGCGCCTCGTCGATGAGCAGCACCTCCGGCCGGGCTGCCGCCGAGATGGCGAAGCGCAGCCGGGCGCCCATGCCGGAGGAGTACGTCTTCATCGGTAGGTGGATCGAGGACCCGAGGCCCGCGAGGTCGAGGACCTCGGGCACTGTTTCGGTCACCTGGCTGGGCGACATGCCCATGGCGAGCAGGCCGAGGCGCACGTTGGCCATGCCGGAGAGCTCGGGCAGCAGCGCGGCGTTGACGCCGAGGAAGGAGGGCGTTGCCGAGGCGAGCACGGTGCCGGCCGTCGGCGTCTCGAGCCCGGCGATGACGCGCAGCAGGGTGCTCTTCCCCGAGCCGTTGTGCCCCACGACGCCGATCGACTCGCCGGCGCGCGCGACGAAGGTGACGTCGTCGACAGCCCTCACCGTCACGGTGCGTGACCAGCCGAGGCGACCGAGAAGGCGTCGGCTCGGCCGCTGCTGCTCGCCACGGGCGCGTTCGCTGCTCGGCACGCGGTAGTGCACCGAGAGGTGGTTGACGAGCACCGTGGGGTCGCCGACAGGCACCTCGATGCCCTTCTTGGGGGCGTTCTCGGCCGCGTCGAGCTGGCTGTTGGCGTCGTCACTCACGGCCGTAGTCCTCCTCTGCCGCCCAGAAGTAGAGGAAGCCGAGCACCGGCGTGACCACCGCCCAGGCCCCGAGGGTCAGCCACAGGGTCAGCGCGGGCGTGCGGCCGTAGACGAGCAGGTCTCGGGAGAGCTCGAGCACGCAGTAGGCGGGGTTGTACTGGAGGATCTCGAGGGCGGTCGGATGGGTGATGAAGCGCTCGAGCGAGAACATCACCCCGGAGCCGTAGAGCCAGAACCGCGAGATGAAGCCGAGCAGCATCTTGAGGTCGGGCACCGCGCTGGTGAGGCGGGCCGCGTAGAAGACGAGGCCGGCGTTGAACATCAGCTGGAGCAGCAGCACGAGGGGGAAGAGCGCCCAGCGCCACGTGATCGTCGCGTGGGGCGGGATCGCGACGATCATCACGAGCATCGTGACGATCACCGGGATCATCGAGATCGCCTCGCGCAGCACCATCGCGATGGGGATCGCCGCTCGCGGGAACGCGAACGCGCGAATGAGGTTCTTGCCGGAGGCCATGACACCGGCTCCGCCGGTGAGGCACCGCGAGGTGAACGAGAAGAGGAAGACACCGACGAGCAGGAAGCCGATGAAGTTGTCGACTCCCCGCGAGGTGCCGAGGATGACGCCGAAGATGAGGAAGTAGGCGAGCCCGTCGAGGATGGGGCGGCCCACGAGCCACGCGTTGCCGAGCAACGTGTCGCGGTTGCCGGAGAAGGCGCGTGCACGCGAGTCGGCGACGATGAAGTGCCGCCGGCTCCAGAGCGAGCGGATGTAGGTGCCGACCGGCGGCCGTTGACCGACCGGTTTCAGCCGACTGACGTCGACGGACTCGAGGTTGATGTCGTCGATCTCGTCGAGGGGGGAGCCGGCGGGGGCAGCCTGCCTGCTCATGCGGTGCCCCCGACCCGTCCGTGGATGTGCGCGTAGATGTCGCGGTAGGCCGACGCCTGCGCGCGCCACGTCCGTGTGGCAGCGAAGGCCCGGCCCCTCTCGGAGAGCTCGCGGGAGAGGTCGGGGTCGGCCTGCAACGTGTGCAGTGTAGACGCGAGGGCGGCCACGTCCCCAACCCGGAACGCGAGCCCCGAACCGGGCTCCACGGCGATTTCGCGCAAAGCCGGCAGATCGGACACGACCACCGGTCGCCCGAGCGCCATCGCCTCGATCGGCTTGAGGGGAGTGACCGTGCGGCACACCTCGAGGTCGCGTCGCGGCACGACGAAGGCGTCGAGCGCGCGGTGCCACAGACGCGCCTGCTCGCGGGGGACCCGGCCGGGCAGCACGACCGCGTCGGCGAGGCCGAGACGCTCCGTGAGGGCCAGCAGGTCGGCGCGCGCGACCCCGTCGCCGACGACGGCGCAGCGCACGTCGTGGCCCTCGCGTCGCAGACGGGCCACGGCCTCGATGAGCAGGTCGAGGCCCTCGTAGTCGACGACGGACGTCACCGTGCCGACCCACCAGCCGTCGGTGGGCAGGCCGAGCCGCTGCCGTGCGACGGCGGGCTCGACCACCTGCGTGCCCTCGGCGACGAGGGCCTCGTCGACGGCGTTGGGCACGATCGTGATGCGCGACGCCGGGACCCCGCGACGCACGAGGTCGTCGCGCAGGGACCTGGACAGGGTGACGACGTGGTGGGCCGCGCGGGCCAGCTCGGCCTCCCTGGCGTGCCACAGGTGGTAACGCTCGCTCGCTGCCGCGCCGGCCTGCTCGTGCGGGGGCAGGGAGGCGACCCACGTCTTCTCCAGCTGACCGCGTACCTCGTAGACCCAGGGAAGCCCCGTGGTGGCTGCGACGCGCGAGGCCACCACCGCGTTGGGGTAGTGGGTGGTCGTGTGGAGCACGGTCGCACCGAAGCGTGCGACCTCGCGGGCCACGAGGTCGGCCGTCTGCTCGAGGCGCTCGTCCAGGGTGTCTGCCATCGACCACTGGACCAGGCGTCGGTAGGGCACGCCGTCGACGACGTCGAGGTCGCGGGCGTGCGGCAGACCGACGGTCACGGGGTAGCCGACGCGCGTCACCGCCTCGACGGCGATGCCCTCGGCCTGCTGCGCCCGCAGCACCGCGTGCGACCGCAGCGAGTAGCCGGACTGGGTCCAGGGCAGGGAGTTGGTCAGCAGGTGCAGCGCGCGCAGCCCGTCGGGCGGTGTGCCGCGGACCTGCCGGTCTGCCAGATCGCCGGCGCCGGTCGGGGCGCCCAGCCGGAAGCCGGGCTGCAGGACCCGCAGTTCGGCCTCGAGCCGCGCCCGTTGCCGCGCCACGGGACCGCCGCCGGTCACGGGTAGGGTTTCGATCGCCTCGCTGATGCGACCACGCCGCCACGCGGAGCGGGCAACCACGGCCGCGGGCGCCTCGTCTCCGGGCTCTCCGCCGAGGGCGACGGCAAGCTCGGCACGCAGGCGACGGCCGGCGGACCCGGCCGGGTGGACCTCGCTCAACGCCGCCCGGGCCTCGGCGGGGTGGTCGGCGAGGAACTCGGCGAGGGCCGTCCCGACGACTGGCCGTGACAGCGTCCGGCTCGACGCGCGCGCGCTCGCCGACAGGGCGGCGGCGAGGGCATGCCGCACCCGCGGAGGCAGCCGCCGGAGGCTCTGGACCGCGAGGAGCGCCGGGTCGTCCTCGAAGTGCCGCGCCCCCACGCGGCCCAGGATCGCCAGGTTGCGCAGCGTGGAGAGAGACCGTCTGGTGACCCTCGCGCGTGGCGAGGTCACCGGGTCACGCATGCTGTGTCACGACTCCTTGGAGGATGGAGAGATAACGCTCGGCGAGGCGGTCGTCGTTGGCGTGCTCGTCGGTCCAGTCGCGCCCCGCGCCACCCACGAAGAGCTGTGACGGGTCGTTGGCGAGCTTGGCCCATGCCTCGGCGAGGGCGTTGGAGTCACCCGGAGGCACCACGGTGCCCATGTTGGCGGCGCGGAGGATGGCCGCGGCCTCGCCGTCAACCATGCCGGTCACGTGAATGCCGATGGACATCGCCTCGTAGAGCTTCGACGGGACGGTGAGCTCGAGCGGGGCCCAGGGGCGCAGCGCCACGAGCATCGTATCGGCCCAGGAGTAGTGGTCGGCGACCTCGCGCTTCGGCACCTGACCGAAGATCTCGATGGGCACGTCACCCTTCGACGCCATCTGCGCCACGGCCTCGTGTTCGGCGCCAGCCCCCACGATGCGCAGGCGCATGGGCACGCCGGCCGCGTGCGCCTGGCGGGCCGCGAGTACCGCCGTGCCGAGGCCCTGGGCGCGGCCGACGGTGCCGAGGTAGAGGACGCGCAGCTCGCCGTCGAACTCGCGGGGGAGGTGCTCGGGATAGCCGGGCACGTCGTGCGCACCGTTGCGGATGACGTGCACGCTCGGGACTCCCCGCGAGCGCAGCTCGGCCGCGAAGCTCTCGGTGGTGGTCACGACCGTCGACGAGCGCCGCTGGAGGGCGGTCATCACCGCGGAAGCCGCCCGCAGCAGCGGCGGCCGCAGCACCGCAGCTTTGCGTGTCGGCGCGGGGACAGCGGCGTTCCAGTCGTCGGCCACAGCCAGCAAGTCGGGCCACGCGTCGCGCATCTCGGTGACGAGTGGCACGCCGATGGCACGCGACAGCAGCGCTCCGGAGAAGAGGGTCGGCAGGGCTGGGGCGGTGGCGACGATGACGTCGGGTCGGATGTGCCGAAGCCTGGCGAGGACGGTGCGGGCCGAGTCGGCGGCACTCACGACCTGGTCGAGCAGGCGCGAGCCGAGCCGACCGGCATACGGCCTGAACGCCACCCGGTGGACGGTCTCGCCGTGCACGCCCCGGTGGACGCACCCGCGCTGGGTCAGCCGTGAGTCGCCGATGAGGCCACCGAAGGGGTAGTGCGGGGAAGGAGCAACGACGACCACCTCGTGCCCGGCCCGCATGAAGCGTCTGACGAGAGCCCCCCAGCGCTGCTGGGGAGCACCGAGCTCTGGTTCGTAGTAGTGGGTGAGGAGAAGGATCCTCATCTCGGCACCGCCTCATGAACCAGCATGTGCTCTCGCCTTGCGTGCTCGATTCCCCTTCAATCGGGCTAACCGGACAAGTTTAGCGCAGATTGAGTGGCGCCTGTGAATCGTCTCAGAGTGCGGCGCGGTCCCCGAGCGGGTTCGAGCCGCCGAGCCCCCACCTGCCGCTCACCTCCTGGTCGCCAGATCCGGGCCGAGCGGTGAACCGGCCTGCGTATGCTGCCACCGTGCGAATCTCGGTCATCGGTTGCGGATACCTCGGTGCGGTGCATGCCGCCTGCATGGCAGACCTCGGTCACGAGGTGGTCGGCGTCGATGTCGACGCGAGCAAGGTCGTCAAGCTCGCGGCGGGCATGCCTTCGTTCTTCGAGCCCGGCCTCGAGCCGCTGCTGCGCAAGGGTGTCGAGAGCGGGAACCTGGCGTTCACGACCGACAAGGCCGCCATCGCCGAGGCCCGGATCCACTTCATCGCCGTCGGCACCCCGCAGCGGGGCGGCAGCTACGCTGCCGACCTCAGCTACGTGTGGAGCGCAGTCGACGACGTGCTCGAGCACGCCCGCCCGCACGCCGACGGCCCTCTGGTCATCGTCGGCAAGTCGACGGTGCCCGTCGGAACCGCCCAAGCGATCGCCGACCGGGTCGCGGAGTCCGATCTTGACGCCGTGGTGGTCTGGAACCCCGAGTTCCTCCGTGAGGGTCACGCGGTGCAGGACACCCTGAGCCCCGACCGCGTCGTCTACGGCCTCCCGGAGGACCAGGCCACCGGCGACGCCGGCCTGCACGTGCTCGACGAGGTCTATGCACGGCTCCTCGAGGGAGGGACGCCGCGCCTGCTCGTGAACTACCCCACGGCCGAGCTCGTCAAGGTTGCCGCGAACTCCTTCCTCGCCACCAAGATCTCCTTCATCAACTCGATGGCAGAGCTCTGCGACGCGGCCGGGGCCGACGTCACCCGGCTGGCTGAGGCCATCGGCCACGACGACCGCATCGGTTCGAAGTTCCTCCAGGCGGGCATCGGCTTCGGCGGAGGCTGCCTCCCCAAGGACATCCGTGCCTTCATGGCGCGCGCCGGTGAGCTCGGCGTCGACCAGTCGCTGACCTTCCTCCGAGAGGTCGACTCGATCAACATGCGTCGCCGCGACCACGCGGTCGAGCTCGCCAGCGCCATGGCCGGCGGCCGTCTGGTCGGCGTCAAGGTCGCCGTGCTCGGGTTGACCTTCAAGCCCGACAGCGACGACGTGCGCGACTCGCCGGCGCTCGACATCGCCGGACGCCTCTGGGGGCGTGGCGCCAACGTGGTCGCCACCGACCCGGCAGGTGCCGACTCCGTGCGCGCCCTGCGGCCCGACCTGCAGATCGTCGACACCGCCGACGAGGCGCTCGACGGCGCCGACCTCGTCATGCTGCTCACCGCGTGGCAGGACTACGTCGCCATCGACCCGGCGCACGCCAAGTCGCTCGTCGCCAGCCCCCGCATCATCGACGGGCGCAACGTGCTCGACGCCCGGGCCTGGGCCGACGCCGGCTGGGACTACCGGGGGATGGGTCGCACCGCCTCCACCTGGTGAGGCGCACCCTGCCCGACTGCAGCGATCGTGCGGCGACGCGCGGCGTCAGACCCTAGGCTTCGGGACCATGAAGGGGATCATCCTCGCAGGCGGCACAGGCAGCCGCCTGCACCCGATCACGCTGGGCATCAGCAAGCAGCTCATGCCCGTCTACGACAAGCCGATGGTCTACTACCCGCTGTCCACCCTGATGATGGCCGGCATCCGCGAGGTGCTCGTCATCACGACCCCCGACGACGCCGAGCCGTTCCGGCGGCTGCTACGCGACGGCTCGCAGTGGGGCATGACGATCACGTATGCCGTCCAGCCCAGCCCCGACGGCCTGGCCCAGGCGTTCCTGATCGGTGCCGACTTCATCGGTGCCGACAGCGTCGCGCTCGTGCTCGGCGACAACATCTTCTTCGGCCCGGGGCTGGGCACGCGGCTCGCCGACAACACCTCGGTGGTCGGGGGGCACGTCTTCGCCTACCGGGTCGCCGACCCCACGGCATACGGCGTTGTCGAGTTCGACCCGGACGGCAACGTCATCTCGATCGAGGAGAAGCCCACGCACCCGAAGTCGAGCTATGCCGTCCCGGGCCTCTACTTCTACGACAACGACGTCGTCGGAATCGCCCGTGGCTTGACGCCGAGCGGGCGTGGCGAGCTCGAGATCACGGCGATCAATGCCGAGTACCTGCGCCGAGGCACCCTCACGGTCAGCGTGCTGCCGCGCGGGACGGCGTGGTTCGACACCGGCACTTTCGGCGGCCTCATCGAGGCCAGCCAGTTCGTCAGTGTCGTCGAGGCCCGGCAGGGTCAGAAGATCGGGTGTGTCGAAGAGGTCGCCTGGCGCAACGGGTGGCTCGACGACGAAGCGCTGGCGCTGCACGCCAAAGCCCTCGCCAAGAGCGGCTACGGTCACTACCTACATGGCCTCCTCGCCGAGCGAGGGGCCCAATCGTGACGACGTATGGCTGGCGTCGACAAGAACACGCCCTGATTGCGTCGGAGCGGCCGCGATGACTGCGATCGGTAACATTCTGGTGGTCTGCACCGGTAACGTGTGCCGCTCGCCGTACATCGAGCGGCGTCTGCGCCAACTTCTCGCAGGCACCGACGCTGTTGTCCAGAGCGCCGGTACTCGAGCCCTCGTCGGCAGCGACATCGAGACCGGATCGAGTGTCCTGCTCTTGGCCGCGGGTGCGGAGGTGGCCGGCTTCGCCTCGCGCCAGCTCGTCCCAGCCATGCTCGGCGGGGCCGACATCGTTGTGACCGCAACCCAGCAGCACCGTGGAGACGCTGTCGCCCTCCACCCTCGCACCTTGCGCAAAACGTTCACGCTGGGCGAGCTCGCAGATCTCGTTCGGCATGTCGACTTCTCCGCTGAGGCCCGGCAGGCCCCAGCCAGTGTGCCCTGGGCCGCGGTTGTCGCAGAAGTCGCTCGCGGGCGGCGGGGACTCAAAGCGGCGCGTCGGGCCGACGAATCAGATATTCACGATCCGTTCCGCCGCGGTCCAAAGGCGTATGAGCGTATGGCGCGCGAGATCGAGGCCGAGATTGGTGTCGTCGCCGCAGCGTTGAGGGCTCGGCCTGACCGGCGGAGCATGACTCCATGATTGGGGTCGGGAATCTTGCAGTGCCGCAAAGTAGTTGCCGGCCACGAGACGGCTCGCCGGCCTGAGGGCTTCCTTGCCGTCGATGTGGGGAATCGGACACGTCCGAGTGTCAGCAATACGACAAGAGCCCGCGTCTCCGGCGATGGCGGTACAAAGACAGCCATCGCGGGAAAGTTCGTGCACCTGCGAATCTTGACCAGCTCCTCGAGCCAAACAACCGGGGCATTGTCTATGCTTGGTGAGGTCGTGGCTCGCCGCCTCCAGACGGTAACTCTGTTCGCCAGAGAGGATTTGCCTTGGGTCTTGTCGGATGGTGGCGCGGTGCCCGTCGGGCCCCTGAATCTGCGGCTTTCACGGGGCACTCTGTTGAATCGTACGTCGAGGGTCTATTTGTCAATCGCACGCAGGAGATCGCTGACTTCGCCAGGTTAAGGGCCGACAGAGACCCGGGCCTATTGGTGCTTTCGGGGCCCCCGGGCAGTGGTAAGACATGGATGCTGCATCGCTTGGCGCGATCAATCGAACCCCCGGCGTCCGCGCTACTAATTGAGCCGCCTAGCGGAACGTGGGGCACTATTGAACTCGTCGTGAACGTGGCCGACTCCATGGTCCGATCCGGGATTCGAATGGATTCGACGGCGAGGCTTCAGGCAAAGTATGACAGGGCCATGACGAAGGTTAGAAACCAATCGGATGGCGCGTTCGACCCTTGGCTCCGCTCTGCGAGGGGAGTCGATTACGTTGGATTTGATCCCGCTGCTTCCGAATACATTTCTGGCTTCTTCGCCTCTTTCCTCGCCGTTGATGAGCAAAGGTTGCTTCTGAGCCCAGAAGGTCAATTCATTGGAGCGCTCGCTGACGACCTCGAGCGAGTGTCGTCGCCCAGCGAGTTGGTCATCCTCCTTGATGATGTTCACGCTGTTCAGGGTGATGTCAGTCTCTTGCGATCGCTTCTACGATCACTGTCAGCGCGCTTTCTAGTCGTCGTCAGCACCGAACGTGAACACTCAATAATGCTTGAGGGCACGCGGGTCGCGCAGAAAACCCTTGCCGGACTGGAGCACCCAGAGCTTGCTGCCGCTGTCAAGTTGCACGCCCGGCAACTGGGCATCGAGATGAGTGACCAGGAAATCTTGGACGTCAGCTACTTCTCATCCGGGCTCCCTCTGGCCGTGAAGTTGATCGTCGAACTGAAAGCGCAGAGCCCGGATCGAAGCCTCCCCATGGTTGGACCCGAGGTAGAGCGACGGATTGCTACCGTGATGATGAGGCAAGTCACGACCAGGCAGCGATCAACCTTCCAGAGGCTCGCGGTACCACGTTGGTTCGATGACGCACTTCTCTCCTGGCTGGTGCAACAAGGTCTCGCTGAACCCGCCGCCCTCGTGGCTGTCCGAGATAATCCCGTGATGCTCAAGAGTCGGAATAGGACCTCCGTACACCCTTTGGTGCGCCATTTTATTGCTGCTCAATTCATGGACGACCATCAGGACGACTACATGCGGGTGAACGTTGCATGCCGCGATTTCCACTTGGCGCGCTTCGAAACGAGTGACATGTTGGCCCCGCGGGGGGCCGACACGCGCCGCACGGCGGCCCTGGAATATGTGCACCACGCCTTCAACATCAGCGAAAACGAAGGCATGAAGGCGCTGGCCAGCGCTCTCTCTCGGTTGCTTGAGCTCTCAGAGCTCGATGCTTGCGCTGCGCTGTTAGGTGAAGTTTCCGTCCCAGAAATTTCGGGATGGAATGCCGCGAGCCTGAACTTCTTTCTGGGTGACCTCGCTTACCGACAGTCGCGGTGGGCTGACGCGGAGACTCAACTTCGCCAAGCTACACAAGATGGATTTGAAGGTCACCCACTTTTTGCGACTGCTTGTATCACTCTGGGTCGGCTAAAATATTCACAGGGCGATCTTGACCAGGCGGCAGACTGGCTTGTCAAGGGCCAATCCAACGCCCAGGGAGAAGGGCTTCGCGGCTATGCCGAGGAGCAGTTGGCCAAGATCAGGAGGATGAGGGGGGACTTGCCGTCCGCCCTGGCCCTCCACATCAGAGCTATCGAGCGATCGAGATCCTGCAATGCGCAGTATTCACTGGCCTCGAATCTTGGCTCGTATGGTTCCACCCTCATCATGTCGGGCAAGTTGGATGAGGGCATTGCGAAGTTGGCAGAGTCAGTCAGTCGAAGTGAGAATGAGGGGTACGAGCATTTCTCATGCACCGGCAACAGGAGTTTAGCCTGGGGGCTCTTCCTCCGGAAAGACTATGAAGCGGCCTTGGGCTGTGCGCGCAAAGCAAAGTCTCTTGCGGAACGCCTTGGTGACACGTATAACGAAGCCGTTTCGGATTACATGCTGCTCGCCATTGCGACCAAGCGCGACGCGCGGCTCGACCCGACTGACGTCGAGGCGTGGGAACAGGCAATCTCTCGTCTAAGCGTTCTCGGCGCCAAGGTGGACGAGGGAAATGCGCGTCTCGCGCTGGCTGAGGCAATGTTGACAGAGTTTGAAGGTGAAGCGCTGCTGACAGCGCACATCGACGCCGCGCGAGAAAGGTTCGCGGAGGCGTCGTTTCCGATCGGATCTGTTTGGGTGCAGATCGTGATGGCTAAGCGCGAACTTCGCGCAGGCCGGGCCGAAGGCGCGGTCCGTATGGCGGTCGAAGCTCAGCGCATGGCTGCAACCATGGGCGCTGGCTACATGGAGAGCGAAGCAAAGAGGATCTCTGAAGCCGCACGGGCGTCCTGATCCAGTTCTGGGTCCACAGAATCTCATTCAACACGAGGGATCTCCCATCACGTTGAAAGGAATTGTGTCGTTTGCGTCGTAGGGCCGCAGCGACAGTTCGAGTGCGTGAGTGTCAGTGATCGGCTGGTAGACGTGCGCGACCCGAGGTGGAACAGCAACTAGTTCCCCCGCGTGATGGTCACACGCTCCGTGCTCACCCGAATCAAGATTCTTGTAAGTGGCATGTAGAGAGCCGCGCATGATGTAAAGGATTTCGCGCTTCCGCTCATGGTAGTGGTTACCCCTGAGCTGTTTCGCATCCTTCAGAAACTCGACATAGGCGATAAACCGAATGTTGCTTCCGTTGATGATGCGTGCAAGCTCGCCAGCCTGCGAATGGACTCTCCCGCCGAGCTGTGGTATCGGCGGTTCACTCCACGTGAGCTCGATGGAAGACACGCCACCTAGGAGTCTCCTCCATGGGGGCTGGCCCAAGCGGGACAGGGCATCATCCATTGCGGGGCTGCCAAACGTCTGCCAGTGCGCAATCCCATTTGAACTTATACTCATCGTTGGGATCGTAGACGTGCGATTGAAAGTTGTAGACGATGACCTCCGGCATGCTCAGGCACTTCCAGCCGTGAAGTATGCCCGGTGGGATTATGACCAAGCCAGGCATTTGGGTTCCGATAATGAAGGTGTCGACTCGTCCGAAGGTGCCTGAATTCTCCCGTAGATCTGCCAGTGTGATCTGAATCTTGCCGCGCGTCACTGCGAATTGATCGGTGTGAACCCGGTGCAGGTGCCAGCATTTCACGACGCCGTAGTCGGTGGCACTCTGGTATATATGTGCCGGCGTGATGAAACCCCAGGGCTCACTCCACAGTTCGATGACGTCCCCGCGCCCGTCTAAGTTCACCTCGAGCCTTTTGAAGGAAACCCCATCAATCGAGGGGGAGTTAAGTGTTGGTGGAGCGAATGACACGGACTGCAGCCATTCGACAGTCACCTCGTCGACGTTCACGGAACACCCTTCGAGTTTGGGGGCATGCTGATCCGAGGATACAGATCAACGTCGTGCGACACGGGACCATGTGTCGATCGAGTCGACGCGGTGCGGGCCCACCGGTCAGACTATGGCTCGAGGGGCGGCACGGCGTTGCTGAGCGGGCAGTCTGCAACTCACGGTTCAGGTGAGAGCCCACTGCCCGAGGGCGACTAGGGTGTCAGTCGGGTGGGAGTGACTCCTTACTCACGCGAACCGCGGCGACAGCTCAGCTGCGGAGGGCGAGGTGGGTGTGAGAGCTAGACGCATGACCAGGGGGTCGGCCGGGCGACCCGGCCGCCAGCGGAAGGATCGAGAAATGCCTCCAGCACAGTCCCCTGAGGCCGACGCATTCTTAGCGACCGCGGCGCAGGTGGGCATCAGTCTCGTCGCGTTTCTTGGGGGCTTCTTCACGATGCGACTCCAGGCCTTTGCGCAAGATTGGCGCGAACTCCGGGGAAGCATCAAGCGGCATGGACTAGATGAGCGTGCCGCGCGTGTACGGTTGGATGCTTTGGACGAGGAGGCGTCCGAGGAGGAGCGGGAAGCGGCGCGTGCTGGTCACGTTGCTGAACTCAAGGTGATTGCGCCTCTTCTTGCGCAACGCCAAGCGGCCCGTCTTCCAATTGAGATACCTATCCAGTTGATCTTCCTATGTGCTCTCACCTATGTTGGCGTGTGGAGGCCGATGTCGATGATGGGCGCATTCGAGGCGAATGAGAAGCTGAATATTCTTGGCCCAATTCTTGGAATCGTAGTCCTGCTCTGGCTCGTGATGATGCTGGTTGCGGTGTCCTCATGGCGCAGAATGAGACGGGAGGGAAAGGCAGTTGGCGCCACGAGGTGGCGGCGATTGCAAGGTGCAGTGCGTCGTATTGCTGCAGCTGCACGCGGCGCGAGGTGACACGGTCGACCTCATTCAATGCTGCGCTGCGGCCAGCTCAGCGCAGCAGCTCGTGCCAGCCATGTTCGACGAGGCAGACCTCGTCGTCACCGCCACACAGCAGCACCGCGGGGAGGCCGTCGCGCTGCACCCCCGGCGCCTCGCGCAAGGCCTTCACGGTCGCCGATTCCGCCGTCTGGTGCGCGAGGCCGACATCGCCGCCGAGGCCCTGTCGGCCCCAGAAGGCATACCGTGGGCCGTGGTCGTCGCCGATGTCGCCCGGGGCCGTCGCGGCCTCAACCTGGCCCGCCGCGGACGAAGCGGACAGCTACGCCCCATACGGGCGCGGGCCCGGGGCGTATGACCGGATGTCGCACGAAATCCAGTCGCAGATCGGCGTCGTCGCCGACGCGTTGAGGCCGCCGTCCATCTGACTCGACGCCGGACAGGCCCTTGCTGCAAAGCGACTCGCCTCTAGCATGTCCTCGGGGGAAGGGAACGTCGTGCCGCCTCGTGCGGTGGAGGGGGAGTTCGGGCTATGCACAGACGGGTGGCCGCGGCCGGGCTCGTGGCGTTTCTCGCCATCGACATCGGTCTCGTCGTCATGGCGCTGCGGGCTGGTCGTAACGCGCCGGCCGCCTCGCCGCAGGTGGCCGCGACCCTGACCGCCCCGGGGACGGCTCCCGCCGGCGCGACCACGCCAGTCCCCAGCATCCCCCCAGCCCCCTCGACCACCACGTCGGCGACCACGGCGCCCACCACGCCGGCGAGCGAGCCGTCGGCCGGGGTGGTGCCCGTCGCCCGGCTCGTGTCGGCGCTCGACGCCACGACGGCGTGGCGCGCCACCGTGGGGTCATGCACCGCCGGGGGAGCTCGCGTCGAGGTCAGCACCGACGGCGGGGCGACGTGGACCCGGCTGCGCTCACCCGCCCGGGCCGTCGCCCGGGTGCAGCCGATGAGCAGGACCGAAGCCTTCGTCATCGGTGCCGGCGCCGAGTGCACGCCGAGGCAGTACGCGACCAAGGACGGCGGCGAGACCTGGGGCCCGTCGACCGTGGTGCGCGGCGGGTGGGCCCGCAGGCTCGACGGACCGACCCGGGTGCTCGCGCCGCGGGCTGCTCGGGCAACGCCCTGCGGCCAGGCCACGGTCGTAGACCTCTCGCGCACGTCCGCCACGCAGGCCGAGGCGCTGTGTGCGGGCGGCTCCGTGGTCGCCACGAAAGACGGCGGCCTCACCTGGACCGATGCCGGCAGCGCCCCCGGGGCGGTCGCCCTCGGTACCCGACTCAGCGCAGGCGGCGCCCCGAGCACGTATGCCGTCCGCGTCGTCGCGAGATGCCGGGGACTGCAGGTGGTCCGGGTTTCCGCCGACCAGGGCGCCGCGCCGATCGGGTGTGTCGGCGCCGAGGCGGTCGCTCCCGGTCAGGTCGGGCTCTCCGTCACCGCGGCAGCCGGGTGGATCGTCGCGGGCGACCAGACGTGGGTGTCGTCGCGCGACCTCACGTCGTGGAAGCGGGCGTGACGCGCGTGCCGGCCGTGCGTCGTCCTAGTCCGTGTAGGAGTTCAGCGCGTCGTCGCGGATGGCCTTGCCAAGCTCGTCCATCTTCGCCTCGTCGACGATGTCGATGGACGCGCCCTGGGGGCTCCTGCCGAAGCCGGTGAACGGCGCCGTGATGAAGCGGATGTCGCTGCCGCGCAGGCCACGCATCGCGAAAGCCTCGGAGCGCATCGTGCCGACGTCCAGCCTCTGGTCGACGGTGAGGTTGCTCGTGGCCGCCTCGGTGAAGTCCTTGAGGCGGATCGGGTTCGCCAGGACGTCCCTGCTCAGCGTCTTGAGCATGAGCGCCTTGATGAAGGCGAGCTGGCGCTGGCCTCGCGAGATGTCACCCTCGCTCAGCTGCTTGCGCTGGCGGACGAAGACGAGCGCCGTCTCCCCGTCCATGTGCATGATGCCCTTGCGGAAGACCTTGCCGTCGCCCTCGGAGGCCTCGGCTACGTTGACGTCGACGCCGCCAACGGCGTCGGTCATCGACTTGAAGCCCTCGAAGCCGAGCATGGCCACGTGGTCGATGCGAATGCCCAGCAGATTCTGCATGGTGCGCACGAGCAGCGGGGCGCCCCCGAAGGCGTAGGCGGCGTTGAGCTTGTTCTTGCCCTTGCCGGGGATCGAGACGTACAGGTCGCGGGGAAAGTGGATCAGGCTGACGTCCGAGTGGTCCGTCGGCACGTGCACGAGAACCATGACGTCGGAGCGGGCGCCCTCGCGCCCGGGACCGGCGTCGTTGCCGATGATGAGGTAGTTGGTGCCGGCCCCTTGGGGTACGTCGACCGCCTGACCTGCGTCGTTTGTGGGGTTGGCATCATCGGGCAGCAGCTGCTCGGTCTTGATGTTGCTGCTGACGATCTGGTTGAGCCACACGAGGTAGCCACCGAGGGCCAGCACGGGCACCAGGAGCAGGACGATCGCGGCCACGAGCACCTTGCGGTTGCGTCGCTTCTCGCGCGGGTTCGGTCGGCCGTCGGAGCTGTCGCCCGGACCGCCGTCCCAGCCGTCGTCCGACCCTCCCGAGCCGTTGGCGGCGCCGACCTGCCGACGGTCGAACAGATCTGCATCTCGCTCAGGGGTGCTGTCCACGGCGCCAAGTGTAGGTGTCCGGAGCGGGTGCCACTGACGCCTAGAATGGCGGCCGTGGTTTCAGGACGAAGACGACGAATCAACTCGGACGTCCCTCTGGCCATCGGTGGGGCCATGGTCTTCGTCGCGTGGGTGTGGCTCCTCACGCGCGCCACCGGGCCACTCGTCACGGTCTTCGCCTTTGCCTCGGATGGCCGCCCGAAGCTCTATGCCGGGCTGATCGCCGCGCTCGCCGGACTCCCGGGTCTGCTGCTGACCCTGCCCCGCGCGCTTGCGCCCGCGACGCCCGTGGTCGTCCCCACGGCGCGCAGCCGCCGCCAGATCTCCGCTCGCCGCTCGTCGTTCCTGCGCACCGACCTCCTCGGCGTGGCGGCGTTCCTGTTCGCGCAGGCGCCGCTCCCTGCTCCGTGGGGCCCCGTCGGCAAGGCCGCCACCATCGCGAACATCACCAGGTCGCCAGAGATCGTCGAGCTCAGCGCGCGGTTCGCGAACTACTCTCTCGGCATCTTCGCCGTAGGCGTCGTGGCCGCGGTGATCGCGAAGGTGTACTCGCATGCCGCGGCGTTGCGGGTGCTGGCGATCATCCTCGCCGTCGGCACGCCGGTCGTCGCTTGGGTGCTGGTCGTCAACTCGATCCGCTAGTGGCTCCCACCGCACGGAGCTGCTGACGTCGCTGAGTCGGTCCTGTCAGCGGCGACACGAGTCGGCCGCTCAGCTTCCGGGCGTTGACCGACCGATCGAGCGAGCCCAGCTCCAAGAGACGCGCGAACTCGGAAGGGCAGGCCCCGGATCGTCTCGCCGATCCGGGGCCCGGTCTCGTGTCCAGGACGGACGTGGCCTCGTCAAGGACGAGCAGCGACGGTGCGCTGAACGGCGCGCAGGCGATGCCGACCCGTTGTCTTTGTCCGCCGCAGAGCCGGGTGCCTCGCTCGCCGAGCTGCGTGTCCAGTCCCTGCGCGAGATCCGCGACGAGTGCCTCCAGCTGGCTGGGCGGAAGACAGTCCACAGCCCGGCCTCGTTGACGTCGTCCCACTACGGATCGAGGTCTGCTGGCCTCGGAAGCCTCGAAGGACCCGTCTCGGTGTGTCGTCACGAAATGCTCCTGCGTGCCACGGATGTGCAGTTCTGCAGGCCACCGAACGCGGCGAGAGACGTGCGCCAAACGGCGAAGGTCTCCTCGTTCATCCGGTGCCCGCGCGCAGGGCACGCGGCTTGACCTGCCGCTTGTAGAGCCGTGCCGCAACTCCGAAGTACGCCACCAGGGCCACCGCGGGCAGCGGGGCGACGACGAGCACTCCAACGACGATGGCCGGGATGGCGACGCCGCCCGACATGACGCCCACGACGTCGCCGACGGTGAGGTTGACGAGCTGGCTGACCGAGTCGTTCATCGTGGGCACATGCTCTGCCGTGCTCCGCCGCGACGCGGCTGCGCACGGGGTCAGGATGACGGTCAAGGTGCGGCGGTCGAGCTGACGCCGCGTCGTTGCCACGAACCCGACGGCGCCGGAGTCGGTGGGATACCGGTGGCGCGGGCGACCAGCGGGAGCACGTGGGCTACGGCCAGCATCTCGAGAGTCGCGATGACGAGCCGGCCGACCGTCGCGAGCACCGGCTCCTGCTTGGTCCTCCGGTCGAAGATGTCATGCAGCGTGCTGACATCTCGCGCACGGCTCAGCCCCCCGCCCGCACCACGCTGCGCATGCTGCCCCTGACGAGGAACGGCTTCTCGATCAAACGGTAGAAGAGTGCGGCCACGAGCACGGTCGCGGTGCCCGCGACGGCGAGGGCCAGCAGTGTCGTCAGCCCGATACCCCACTCCACCTGCCGCCCGAGCTGCGCCGTGAGCAGCAGCACCGGCTGGTGCAGCAGGTAGAAGCTGTACGAGATGACACCCAGCGCCGTCAGCCAGCGCAACGGTCCCGCCTCGAACACGTGAGCCGGCACGCGCGCCAGCAGCACGAGCAGGCAGACGGCCACCACCCCGAAACCCAGCGCGCTCACCGGACCCCACCCGGCGGCATACCCGGCCAGGCCCACGGCGAGCCCGACGGGCAGCGCGAGCGCTGCGCGGGCAGGGTGCGAAGGCCGCGGCGATCGGACGAGCGTGGCCGCCCACATGCCCAGAGCGAACTGGAACCAGCGGGCCGGGAACAGCTTGTCGGTCGACGGCATCAGCCCGGCGGGGTGCCCCTGCCCGGCCCACCACAGACCGAACGCCGCCCACGCCAGCGCCACGACGCCGGTGGTGAGCACGACGCCGCGCAGGCCCCAGCGCCGGTGGACCAGCAGCAGCAACGGGAAGCCGAGGTAGAGCGTGGCCTCTAGCGAGATCGACCACAGGGAGCCGTTGACCGCCCCCAGCGTCTCGCCGAAGAGGGGGAAGGTCAGGGTCAGGTGCGTCCACGCATCGAAGGGCGATAGGTCTCTGGCGACGAGCCGCTCGCGCAGCGGCGGGACCAGCTCCAGTCCCATGACGAGGATGACCGCCGCGTAGTAGGCGGGCAGCAGACGGTAGGCCCGGCGGCGGAAGAAGCGACGCGGGTCGAGGCGGCGCACGCGGCCGTCGCGGATGAGCGGCAGTGTGAGGCAGAAGCCCGAGAGCACGATGAAGATGTCGACCCCCGCCCCGCCGAAGCCCATGGCACGCACGAGCACGCCGTCAGCGGACAGCTTCGGTGGTCGCACGTTGTCGAGCCAGTAGCCGTGGATGTGCAGCAGGAACACCCACAGAGCGGCGAAGCCACGCAACGTGTCGACGTAGGCGAGCCGCCGCGTGGCGACGGCAGCCTTCGACGAGGCCGCCACCGTCGGTGCCGGTGTGCTCGAGCCCTCCATGCTCCCCCTTCACCTCGCGAGGTGGACCACGCCCCCGTGCCCAGCCTCGTGTCCAGTTCGCGTCATCGTAGGAGGCGATCGACCTCTTGGTGCATGCGTTCGTGGAAACGCGCCTCGGAGAACTGCGCCGCGTGGGCGCGGATCGCGTCGGCGTCCCAGCGCCTGGCGCGGTTGGCGACGACTGCCGCACGGACGGCCCCGACGGTCGGCGCATCGAAGAAGGTGCCGTTGACCTGCTCGTCGATCGTGTCCAGGTAGCCACCGCCGCGCAGGGCGAGGGTGGGCATGCCGAAGGCTGCCGCCTCGAGCGGCGTGAGACCGAAGTCCTCGAGGCTGGGGGCGAGGAGCGTGTGCGCGTGGGCGTAGGTCCACCTCAGCTCGGCATCCGTCAGGTCGCTGAGGATGCGCACGTTGTCGGGGGCTGCGGCCCTGAGCTGTGCCGCGAGCGGACCCGAGCCGACCACGACGAGGCGCTCACCGAGCCCCCTCACCGCCTCGATCGCGACGTCGACGTTCTTGTAGGGCAGCAGGCGCGAGACGACGAGCAGGTAGCGGTGGTCGGCCCAGCCGGCGAGCGCTTCGACGGGGTGCTGCGGCTGACCGGCATCGACGCCGAACGGCGGCGGCACGACCTCGGCCCTGATGCCGTATGCCGCCGTGATGCGTTCGCCGACGACGGTCGAGTTCGCGAGGTAGCGGTCTGCCGACGCGGCCGCGCGCCGGTCCCAGCGGCGCAGCCAGCCGCTCAGCAGGGTGAGTCCATGACCGGGGAGCGACCGGTGCGCGGGACCGCCGAGGTAGGCCTCGGCCTGGTAGAGCCACCGCGCAGGCGCGTGGCAGTAGACGAGCTTGCGACCCGTCGTCGGCACGCCGTGCGCCCACCCGGAGCTCGACGCGACCACGACCTCCGCGTCGACGCGAAGTCTCGAGACGGCATACGGAAGCAGGGGCAGCGCGACACGGTGCTTGCGGCGCAACGGTGCCAGGCGGTCGATCGGGGAGACGACGACGTGGGCGTCGCGGAACTCGGGATAGGTGCCTGCAGGGTCGTAGAGAGTGGTGTGGATCGCAGCGTCCGGGAACGCGCGGTGCAGCGCCAGCACGACGCGCTCGGCGCCGCCGCGCTGGGTGAGGTAGTCGTGGGCGATCGCGACGCGCGGTCGATCGGTCATGGTCTCCGATCCAATGGGGACGTACGGCTACATTCGGGCAGGTGCCGAGCCTCAGTCTGAGCCACCGCAGCGGCGTCCTGGCGGTGAACGGCAGATTCCTGTCGCAGATGACGACCGGCACGCAGCGCTACGCACTCGAGCTCGTGACCCGGCTCGCGGCCCGGCACGGCGAGCGCGTCGTCGTGCACGTCCCCAGGGGAACCGTCGTTCCCGATCCGATCGCGGGCGTCGTCCGGGTGCGCGAGTCACGCGCGACCGGGCAGGTCTTCGAGCAGCTGGTGCTGCCCTGGCTCGCGCGTCGCCACCTGCTGCTCAGCCTCGGTGGGCCCGCTCCCGTGCTCGCCCGCAACCAGGTCGCCACCCTGCACGACGTCTCGGCCTTCCGCCACGGCGAGACGTACAGCCGCGGGTTCCGCACGTGGTACCGGCTGATGTACCGGCTGCTGGCCCGGCGGGCCGGGCGGGTGCTCACGGTGTCCTCCTTCAGTGCCGGCGAGCTGGCGGCCGTGCTCGGCCTCGAGCCGGACCGCGTCAGCGTGGTGCCGAACGGGAGCGACCACGTCGACCGGTTCACGCCGAGGCGGCCCGACCTGGCCGGCGTCGAGGGGCTCCCCGACGAGGGATCGCCGTGGGTGCTCTGCGTCGGCACGTTCGCCCGGCACAAGAACCTCGCCCCGGCGCTCGACGCCCTGGAGCAGGCCGGCATCCGTTCGGTCGTCGTCGGCGCGCGCGGCGACAGCCGCGTCTTCGCCGACGCCGGGCAGGGACGCTGGACCCGGGCGACCTTCGCCGGGCGACTTTCGGACGACGAGCTGGTGTGGCTCTACCGCGCCGCGACAGCCCTCGTGTTCCCCTCCCTGTACGAGGGGTTCGGCATCCCGGTCGTCGAGGCGCAGCGTCTCGGCTGCCCGGTCGTCGCGCTGCGGGCCGGGCCGATGGTCGAGGTCGCCGGCGAGGGCGCCGTGCTGTGCGACCCGGCCGAACCGCAGCAGGTCGTCGAGGCGGTGCTGGGGATCGCCTCGGACGCCGGCCGTCGCGCGGCGCTCGTCGAGGCGGGACGGCGCAACGCCGAGCGATACACGTGGGACGGCTCGGCGGACCTGCTCGAGCGGGCGCTCGCAGAGGCGGGCTGGAAGGTCTGAAGGGGGACGAACGGGATTCTCCGGTCCAGCCCCGCCAGATCGATCCGGTTGCGATACTCGGGCCATGCCTGAGGCCCCGTCCCTGTCGGTCGACGTCGTCGTCGCGACCTTCAACCGCCCGGACAACGTGCGAATCTGCCTGCAGCACCTGACCCGTCAGACACGCACCCCCGACGAGATCGTCGTCGTCGACTCGTCCCCGCACCGCCTGACCGCCGACGTCGTCGCCGACTTCCCAGGGATCCGATACATCCGAAACGACGCCGGCCCCGGCACGCTCGCGACGTCGCGGGCGATCGGCGTCGCCGAGACGAGGTCGGACGTCGTGGCGTTCATCGACGACGACGCCTACGCCGAGCCCGACTGGCTCGAGAACATCCTCGCCCGCTACTCGGACCCGTCCGTGGGAGCCGTCGGCGGCCGCGCGAGCAACGGCCGTCCGGGGGAGGAGCACGAGGGGCACGACGCCGTCGGGCGGCTGCTGCCCGACGGGACGCTCACCGGCAACTTCGCCGCCGACACCGGCCGTGACCTCGACGTCGACCACGTGCTCGGGGCCAACATGTCGGTGCGCCGCTCGGCGCTCGAGGACATCGGCGGCATCGTCGACCTCTTCCCCGGCACCTGCCTGCGCGAGGAGAGCGACATCATGCTCCGGCTCGGCCGCGCCGGTCATCGCGTCGTCTACACGCCCACGGCCCTCGTCGAGCACGTGGCGGCGCCCTACACGAAGGGACGCCGCTTCGACGTGCGCTACACCTTCTACGGCAACCGCAACCACGTCGTGCTGCTGTCGCACGCGTTCGGGATGGACGCCCCTATCCTGCGCCGTTACTACGGGGTGGCTCTGCGCCAGGTGTGTGACATCGTCCTCGACGGCGCCAAGGCGGTCGTGGCCGGCGGCCGCACGCCGCGGCAGCGGGCGCGCGCCGTCGGCGGCAGGGCGCTGCACGCCTCCGCCGCCTTCGGTGGCCTGGCCGCCGGCACCACCGCAGCGATCCGCAACCGGCTCGGCGACCGGCGACCGTCACGGGCCTGACCCGTGCCAGCCGCCTACGTCGTCCTCAGCCACACCGAACCCGATCAGGTCCTCCGCCTCGTCCGCGCGATCCTGGCCTCCAGCCCCGGGTCCTCAGTGCTCGTCACGCACGACGGCAGGCGGCACCCGCCGCCGGTCGTCGACGACGGCCGGGTCCGAGTGCGCACCCACGGGCGCGCCACCGACTGGGGCTCGTGGGAACTGGTCGAGGTGACGCTCGACGTCCTGCGCGAGGCGCGGGACATGACCGACCCCGACCTCCTCGTGCTCGTATCGGGCCAGTGCTACCCAGTGCAGCCGCTCGAGGAGTGGGAGCGCGAGGTGCTGGCCGGAGGTGCGGGCTGGCAGGGCACGGCTCGGCCGCTGCACTACACGCCGACCTGGGGAAGGCGGCGGGGCACCGGGGACGACGAGCTCACCCGCTACACCTATCGCTGGTTCCGGGTTGGCTGGCTCAGTCGGCACCTGCGCACCGGAGGCGTGCCCGCGCGCGTCGCGCAGGCGATCGTGAACCGCGTCGAACCGCTGGTCGCGCTGCGTCTCGTCGACCGGGGCCGCGGCGCCCACCTGGGGGTCCGTCGTCGTATGCGCGGGCAGGGCGTCCGCTTCCACCTCGGGTCCCAGTGGCTCGCGATGGACCGGGAGCACAACGAGCTGGTGCTGCGTGAGCTGGCGCGCGGCACGGCGCTCCGCGCGATCTTCGAGCGCTCCGTCATCCCCGACGAGGCGGCGCTGCAGACCGTGCTGGCGGGCGCGACCGCGCCGAGGCCCGCTCTGCCGGTGTCGTACTCCGTGTGGGTGCCCGCGGAGGATTCGACGAGGACCTTCACGCTGGACGATCTCGACGAGATCCGGGCATCCGGCTCACCGTTCTGCCGTAAGGTCCACCCGGAGCGCAGCGCGACCTTGATGGATGCGCTCGATCGGGGGAACGGGGTGCGGCGTGACAGGGAGTGAGCAGCCGACCGGGGCGCTGAGCCGCGGCGGGCTGCAGGCCAGCGCGGTGCGCGGGGCGGTCTGGACCATCGTGCACACCTTCGTCGCGATCCCCGTCGCCTTCCTCGTCAACCTCCTCATGGCCCGGGTGCTCGGTGCCGCGGACTACGGCCGCCTCGCCTTCCTCACCGCTCTGATGGAGGTCGTCGCGCGCATCCTGACGGCCGGGTTCGGCTCCGCCGTCGTGCAGTTCGGCGCCAAGGCGCATGCCGCGGGGCGCACCGACGCCGTGGCACGGCTCCTTTCGCAGTCGCAGGGGTTCCGGCTGCTCGTGGTGACCCCGGTGCTCTCGCTGGTGGTCCTGCTGTTCGCCGACGTCCCTGCGGGTGCGGTCGCCGTCGCCATCGTGTTCGGCATCGTCTTCCCAGCCGCCCTGGACGGGGCGGTCGCGTGCCTCGCGATCGAGAACAAGACCGCCGACGGTGCCAAGATCGCTCTCGTCACCTCGTTGGCGACACAGGCTGCGGTGGTCGCGGTCGTGCTCCCGGCGCGCACTCCTGACGCGGTCTGGACCACGCGACTCATCGTCACCGGAGTCGCCGTTGCCCTCTGCCTCGTGCCCATCTCGACCGCGTACCGCCGCGCCGTGCTGAGGCCCGCGCTGCCGACCGGGATGCCCACGGGCTTCTGGCGCTATGCGCTCCCGGTGGGGGCGGCCGGCGTCATCGGCGGACTCGTGATGTCGCGCAGCGAGATCTTCCTCATGAACTGGTTGGCGGCGCCCGCCGCCGTCGGGGTCTTTGCACTGGCGTACGGGTTGGCGGGGCACGTGTTCGCCCCGGCGCAGGCCTTCGTCGGACCTCTCGTCCCGGCCATCTCCGGGCTGCTCGAGGTCGACGCGCCCGCCGTACGACCTGCCTTCAGACGCGTGATGCGGGCGGGTGCGACGGTCGTCGGCCTGGTCGAGGCGGTCGCGGTCGTGCCGCTGGCGGTGCTCGTGCCCGTGCTGTACGGCCAGGAGTTCGCCGCGGCCGGTCCCGTCGTCGTAGCGCTCGGCGTGGCCGCGGGCTTCGCAACCGTCGGCGGCCCTGTGGTGGCCTTCGTCTCGGCGCGGCTCTCGGCCGGCGAGATGCTCAAGGCGACGTCAGTGGCGCTCGTCGTCGACGTGGGTCTGGCCGTGGCGCTCATCCCACCGATGGGCATCTGGGGTGCCGTCGCGGCCAACATCGCCGGCTCGCTGACCAGCTTGCTGCTGCTCGCGCGCTCCGAGCTTCGCGGCCTCGGCATCAGCGCGCGGCAGGCGCTGCGCGACGCCCTTCCGTGCTTCATCGGCGCGGCGCTCGCGGGGTTGCTGATGCTGGCCACCGACGTCGTGGCGGGCAATGCGTGGGTGCTGGCGGTGGCTGCCGCCGGGATGGGTGCGCTGCTCTACGGGGTGCTGCTGCGCGTGATGCACTCGGGGCTCACTGCTGCAGACTCCGAAGCCGTCACCCGAGGCATCCCGGGCCCGGCCCGTCGCGTGGGTCCGCTCCTGCTCGGCTGGCTCACGGCCCGACGGGAGGACCGGTCGCCCCTGTAGCGAGCGCACGGTCGTACAGCGACGCATAGGCTGCAGCCACGCCCTCCCACGTGAAGCGTCTCGCCGCCTCGTGCCCGGCCGTCCCGAGGGCGGCTGCGCGCACCGGGTCCTGCAGCAGACCGCCGATGGCAGCACCGAGGACGGCAGTGTTCACCGGATCGACCAGAACGCCATCCACGCCGTCCGTCACGAACGACGCTGGTCCGCCGAGAGTCGTTGCCACCAAGGGGGTTCCGGCGCGCCATGCCTCCAATGCGACGATGCCGAAGGCTTCCTTGCGGCTCGGCATGACGACGACGTCGGCTCGCCGCATCCAGGCGTGGACCCCTGCCTCGTCGAGCGGCCCGAGGAGCCGCAGCCGGCCGTCCAGTCCCAGCCGCGCGCCGAGGGCGAGCAGGGCGTCGTGCTGGGAACCGACGCCGCCGATGACGACCGTCGGGGCGGGGCCGTCGCCCTCTGAAGCCATCGCCTCGATGAGCAGGTCGAACCCCTTCGTCGACTCGAGCCGCCCGACGGCGAAGACGACCGGCCCGTCCGGCAGGTCGAGATCCTCGGGTGCGGTCGTGGTCGTCGGGTCGACGGGCACCGGCCCGACGCCGTTCGGCACGACCACGCCACCCTCGAGGCCGAAGCGGTCACGCAGGTCGGCGAGCACCTGTTCCGAGCAGCCCGTCGTCACGGCAGCCGACGCGATGGCGCGGCGCAGACCCTGCCGCATGAGCGCCGAGGTGCTGAAGACGTCGTGGTCGTCCATGAACGTCTCGCCGTGCGCAGAGAGCACGAGAGGCGTGCGGGTGCGCCCGGCCAGCGCGGCGGCATACGGCCCGTTCGGCCCGAAGCACTGGACGTGGAGAACCTCCGGCCCGAAGGCGCGGTGAGCGGCCCGCCAGGCGTGCCACGCGCGTGGGGCGGAGAGCGCGAAGTCGGTCAGCGCCTTCACGGAGCGGGCGGGCATCGGCGTCGGCAGGTGGCGCACCACGGTCCCGTCGAGCTCGGTGACACCGAGGCGCTCGCCCCGGTCGACGGTCCACACCTCGACCTCGGCGCCTTGGCCCCGAAGCGCTCCGGCGACGTTGCGCACGTGGGACTCCACCCCGCCGAGGTAGGGGTGGTACGACGAGGTGACGAGGGCGACGCGACGACCCACCGCGACTCCTCCCCGTCGTTCGCGCGTGGCCCGACGGCACGCGTGCGCTCTCAATCTACGATGCGAGGGCAGCCCCGTCCCGGACTCCGACAGGCAGGATGACGCGTGCCCCGGCTCTCGATCGTGACGACGGCCACCGCGGTGCCCATGGGCGCCCAGGCCTACGAGCGACACGTCATCTCCCGTGCCCCGGCGGCGCTCGCCGCTCTCTCCGGGCCAGACGAGTCGTGGGACGTGCGGCACGTCGTGACACGGTCGCTGCGGTCGTCACTCGCCGGCACGCGTCGCCTGCCGATGGGCTGGCTCTCGGGAGCCTCACCGCGGGCTCGCGCTGCCGCTGGACGACTGGCGTACGCGGGCGGCGGGCTCGTGCACCGCATGTCCCTCGAGCTGCCCCCCGCACCCCGAGAGGTGGTCACGCTCCACGACGTCGTCGCCTGGCGCTACGCGGACGAGTCGCCCCCGGTGCGGGCGGCCGCAGAGGAGCTGCGGCGCGCCGCGGCCGTGGTCTGCGTGTCGGCCTACACGGCCGCGGAGGCCGTGGACCTGCTCGGCCTGACCGACCCTGTCGTCGTGCCGAACGGGGTCGAGCAGCGCTACCTCGGCGCCGATCCGCTGACGCCTGACGCACTGGCCGGACTCGGCGTCACCGGCCCCTACGTCCTGACCGCGGGCGGCGCCTCCGAGCGGAAGAACCTGGAGGCCCTGGCGGAGGCGTGGCCCAAGGTGCACGCCGCGCGGCCCGATCTGACGCTGGTGCTGGCCGGGCCGCCCCACCCGCGACGCAACGAGCTCTTCCGGTCCCTGCCCGGGGTCCGCCTCGTCGGCAGGGTCGCCGACGGCGTCCTCCCCGGGCTGTACGCCGCCGCCTCTGTGGTCGTGGTCCCCTCGCTCGTCGAGGGGTTCGGTCTGCCGGCGCTGGAGGGGATGGCCACGGGTGTGCCCGTCGTCGCAGCCGACCGCTCGTCGCTGCCCGAGGTCGTGGCCGACGGTGGGTTGCTCGTGGAACCCACCGGGCCTGCCCTCGCGGCCGGGGTGCTCGACGTGCTGGCCGGGGGAGCGGACGTCGAGGCGATGGCGCGCCGAGGGCTCGAGCGGGCGCGGCAGTTCACCTGGGAGGCGAGCGCCGAGGGGCACGCACGAGTCTGGCGGTCGGTGTCGGCCTGACGGCAGCGCTAGCGTGCTGGGTCGGTCTCCACTGACCTCGCCTCGCCAGCAGGTCGAGCCAGGTTCGCGCCGTCGCCACCCACCAGGGCGAAGGTGGTCGCGGCGACGACGGCCACGAGGAGGGCGCTGCCGACGACGTCGCGCGGCTGGTGGGCGTGCCATGACACGTTTCCCAGGGCGACGAGCAGACAGGCGAATCCGAGGGCGACGAGCCAGCGTCTGCCCACGGGTCGGGGCCAGACCACGCTGAGCCCCACGAGCAGCCCGATGCCGACCGTCGCGTGGTGGGAGGGAAAGGCATCCGTGCCGGTGCCGAGAACGTCCTGCAAGGGAAGACCGAGCGCGGTGACCGTCGCCGCGGCGGGGATCACCGCGCCGGCGATCGCCCGGCGCCAGGCCCGCCGAGCCAGGGCCAGCAGGGCGAGCGCGGTCACGACCGGAGCGAGGACCACGATGACCAGAGGCCGCGCGACGTCGCTCAGCAGCAGCCGCAGGCCTTCGGGCAGCGCGCTGAGGACCCACGCGTCGACGGCTTCGTCCGACCTCACACCCCAGCCGGTGCGGAAGGTGACGAAGCCCGTCGCGGCGAGGGCACACGCGGCGACGACAGCGGTCGACGCCCACCGAAGGCGCTCCCGTCGCAGCATCTGCGCCTCCACCCGGCTGTTAGGGTGCCATCGACCAGTCCCTATGCAGTCTAAAGGGGTTCGCGCGATGGCAGCCCAGGAGACGACGCAGGACTCCGACGTCCCTGCGACGGTGCCTCTGGAGGTCCGCATCGGGTTCGCGCACGCCTCCGCCCAGTGCGTGGCAGATCGCCTCGGCGTCGACGTGCTCCACGTCAAGGGCGCCGCCCTCGATCCGACGCTCGTGCCGGGCCGCGGCTACTCCGACGCGGACGTGCTGGCCCGCCCGCAGGACGTCGATGCGTTGCTCACCGAGCTGCGCCACCACGGCTGGGACCTCATCAACACCTTCGCCTACGGGTCGTCGTTCGAGCACTCGGCGACCTTGCGCCACAGGGATTTCGGCCTCCTCGACCTGCACCGGACCTACCCAGGTGCCGGGCCCACGCCGGGCGCTGCCTTCGCCTGCCTCTGGGAGGAGCACCAGACGACGGTGCTCGGCGGTGTCGACTGTGCCGTGCCCCCCAGAGACGCCCAGGCCGCCCTCCTCCTGCTCCACGCCGCCCGCGGTGGTGGCGACCCCAAGAGCGCTCACGACATCGAGTCCGTGTGGACCGCGGCACCTGAGGACCAGCGCGTCCGCATCGTCGACTGGGTGCAGCGCCTCGACGCCGGCCTCGCCTTCTCCGTCATCACCGGCACCCTCGACGAGCACCGTGACGACCCGGCATACGACCTGTGGCGGGTGGCGTCCCGAGGAGGGACGCGCTGGGAGGAGTGGCGCGCGCGTGTACGGGCGGCTCGTGGGCTCCGTGCCTCGGCGGTCGTGGCCGCACGTTCGGTGCTGGTCAACGTCGAGCACCTCACGCTCGTCCGCGGGCGACCCGTGACGCGGCGCGAGGTGGTCGCGGAGTTCTTCGGTCGACCGGCTCGCGGGCTGCGAGAGGTCGTGGGCCGTCGGCCCGGAGCGGGCCGATGACCGCAGCCTTTCGCGTCGCGAAGGACGTCGGGGTCACTCTCGGCGCCGACGATCTCACTGTCTACGTGGCGAGTCTCCCGGGGGGACCGCTCGTCGTCCTCGAGGGCCCTGCGGCGGTGATCTGGAGCGAGGCCACCGGTGGACCCGCCGTCGGTTGGGTCGGTCGTGTCGCCGACGCCGTCGGTCGCGCCGAGGAGGAGATCGCAGCAGACACCGAGACCTTCGTCGCCGACCTGTGCGCCCGCGGGCTGCTGCGACCGAGCTGACTTTCAGGCGTGCTTGCCCTCGCGGCGACGCTGCCGGCGCTCTCGCCTGTTGGGCTTGTGCTCGGCCTCGGGAGTCAGCCCGTAGTAGCCGTAACGGTGGGCGATCGACGACCCGGCCGACACCATGTTGAGGGCGAAGCCTGCAACGGGTGCGTCAACCGTCTCGAGCGACTGCACGGCGCTCGCGAGGTCGCGCTTCCTCGTTCGCTCCGCACCGACCACCATGATGAGCCCGTGGGTGAGGTTGTTGATGAGCACCGCGTCGACGACCGGGACCACTGGCGGGCTGTCGACGAGGATGAAGTCGAAGTCGTGCGACAGCTTGCCGAACAGCGCCTCCATCGGCTCGGAGCCCAGCAGCTCGCTCGGGTTGGGGGGCACCGGCCCGGCCGGGAGCACGTGGAGCGAGGTCTCGCGCCAACGCTGGATGACGTCGTCGGGGTCGGCCTGGCCGAGCAGCAGCGTCGTGAGACCGAACGAGCCGTCGAGGCCCATGGTGCGCGCCACGGAAGGGTTGCGCAGGTCACCGTCGATGAGCAGCACCTTGGACGACGCGTCCGCCATGGCGAGAGCCAGGTTGATCGTGGTCGTCGTCTTGCCCTCGCCCGGCACCGAGGACGTCACGACGAACGAGTGTCCCCCGGTCGTGACGTCGACGAAGAGGATGTTGGTGCGCAGCCGCCGGATGGACTCGGCATGCCGGCCATGGGGGTCGGTCTCGACGGACAGCAGGCCGTCCTTCACCGACTTCACGATGGGGAGGTCGCCGAGGATCGGCCGGTTCGAGATGGCCTTGATGTCGTCGGCCGTGCGGACCTTGGTGTCGAGGGTGTGGCGCAGCAGCGCGAGCCCGATGCCGAGTGCCAGACCCAGCAGCCCGCCGAGAGCGAGGTTCCGCTTCGCGTTGGGCGAGGTCGGATCACCGGGGACCGAGGCCGGGACGATGGTGTCGGCCTCGACCGACTGTCCGTTGGAGGCCAGCAGCGGCGAGAACTTCTTGGCGACGTCGGCGAGCACGGGACCCGCCTCGGTGGCGACGCGCGCCACCAGCTGGGGGTCGCCACCCGTCGCGGTGATGGTCATCATGTTGGACGTCTGGGAGACCTCGCCCGAGACCGACAGCGGGGTGCCCGGCGCAAGACCGAGGCGGGCGCGCAGGGGATCCATCACCGAGGGTGACGTCAGGACGTCGAGGTACGTCGCGAGGTCAGCGGCCGACACGGCATACGTGGTGACCTCGTTGCCGCTCCCCGCTGTGGGCGGCTGCGTCGCGCGCAGGTAGATCTTGGCGCTGGCCGTGTAGACGGCAGGGGTCAGCATCGTCTGGACAGCCGTCGCGGCAACCACGACGAGCAGGCTCAGCGCGATGATCCGCCACCGAGCCCCCAGCACGCTGAGGAACTCTCGAAACGTCATTGACCCCCCCGGCCAACTCCACGGTACGTAGGCGCATCCTCCCATATCATCCAAATGGTTGTGCCGAGTCCGAGACATCGGCCGGGGCAGTGAGAGCGGGGTGGGGGGTCATGTGGGCTCTGCGAGTGAGCCACAGTGCGGTCGTCGACGCGTGGCGTGAGCGCGAGCGTGCACTGCGCCGCGCTGGGCACCGGGTCGAGCTGGTGTCGGCCGCGTCGTGGGCGGAAGGCGGCCGTCAGGTTCGTCTCGAGCCCAGAGACGATGAAAACGTCTCCGCCGCAAAGACTTTCGGATCGCACCCGGCTCTCTTCGTCTACGATCCCAGGCCCCTGTGGCGGGCTCTCGGTCGACCCGTCGACGTCATCGACATCCACGAGGAGCCGTACGCCCTGGCGACCGCGGAGGTGCTGGCCCTGCGGTGGCTGCGCCGCCAGCGCGCTCCCTACGTCCTCTACTCCGCCCAGAACCTCGACAAGCGGCACCCGCTGCCCTTCCGCTGGCTCGAGCGCGCAGCCCTGCGCCACGCCGGCGGCGTCAACGTGTGCAACGACGCAGCCGGCCGCATCGTCGAGCGCAAGGGCTTCCCGGGGCGGGCCCGCACCATCGACCTCGGCACCGACCTCAGCCTGTTCAGCCCGGCGGCGACCGTGCGCGCCGGCTCGACGGACGACGCGCCCGTCGTCGGCTTCGCCGGTCGTCTCGACCACGCCAAGGGTGCCGACGTGCTGCTTCGCGCGCTCGCGCTCCAGGGCGACCTGCGTGGCCGCCTGGCGGGTGACGGGCCCGACCGTCGGCGGCTGGAAGAGCTCGCGGTGACGCTCGGGGTGGCCGACCGCGTCGAGTTCGTCGGGGCCCTGGAACCGGGCCGGCTCCCCGACTTCTACCGCTCCCTGGACGTGCTCGCGGTCCCGTCCCTCACCACGCCTTCCTGGGTCGAGCAGTTCGGCAGGGTCGCGATCGAGGCGATGGCCTGCGGTGTCCCCGTCGTGGTCAGTGACAGCGGGGCTCTCCCGGACGTCGTCGGCGACGCGGCGGTCGTGGTCGCGGAGGGGGACGAGGCGGCGCTCGCCAAGGCCCTCGCCGAGATCGTCCGTGACCCTGACGTTGCACGCCACGTGCGTGAGGCAGGACTCGCTCGGGCGGCTGCGACCTCGTGGGACGTCGTGGCCGCCAGGCACGAAGACGTCTACCGCGCCGCGACGAAGACGTGGGACGCGCCTGCGGTCGTGCCCGGCACCCACCAGCGGCCCCTCGAGGTCGTCGTCGTCGCGTACGGCCAGCCCGAGCTGCTGGCAAGCGCCCTCGAGCCGCTGAGCGACATGCCGGTCACCGTCGTCGACAACTCGTCCTCGGCCGAGGTCCGGGCTGTGGTCGAGGCGTCAGGGGCGCGGTACGTGGACCCCCAGCGCAACGGCGGCTTCGCGGCCGGCGTGAACGAGGGACTGCGCCACGTGGACCCGCGCGCGGACGTGCTCCTCGTGAATCCCGACGCGGTCGTGCTTCCCGAGCACGTCGACCGACTGCGCACGGCGTTGCTGTCCGCCCCGGACCTGGCCAGCGTCGGCCCGTCGCAGGTTGACACGACCGGAGAGTCGTCGCGGGTCGAGTGGCCGTTCCCGGCACCGCTGGCCACATGGGTCGATGCGCTGGGCCTCGGTCGTCTGCGCAGGAACCGCTACGTGATCGGTTCGGTGCTGCTCCTGCGACGCGAGGCGATCGAGCACGTCGGTGCTTTCGACGACGACCGGTTCTTCCTCTATGCCGAGGAGACGGACTGGGCCTACCGCGCCACCTTGCTCGGGTGGAGGCACGCCCTCGTGCCGGACGCGCACGCCATGCACGTGGGTGCGGCGACGAGCACCGACCCGACACGTCGCGAGGGGTACTTCCACGCGGCGCAGGAGATCTACCTGCGCAAGCACCACGGCGCCCTCGGGTGGCAGGTGAGCCGAGCCGGACAGCTCGCCGGCTCGGCGGTGCGGGCCGTCGCGGGCGGTCGCGAGCGCCGTCGGGCGGCCCGGGACCGCCTGCGTCTCTACAGCCGAGGGCCGGCGGCCTCCGAGGTCCGACCTGCCGACTGGACCCGCAAGCCGCGCGAGCTGTCGTCTGAACGTGCGAGCGTCCCGTGACGGGCGTCGTGCTGCACCGGCTCCGTGACCTGACCAGTCGGGAGGCGCTCGTCCGGGTCGGGCTCGTCGTCGCCGGTGCGGGGCTCCTGCTCGTCGTCGGTCGCCTGGCGGCCGCCCAGCCGAGTGCGGCCGTCGTCATCACGGCCGCGGTGCTCGCGGTCGGCGTCACCGCCGTGCACCCCGGTCTCATCCCTCTCGCGGTGCTGCCCATCCTTCTGGTCGTGCTGAGGGTCGGAGGCGGTGGCGTGGACCTGTCGCTCTCGGACTTCGCGCTGGCCGCGGCAACCTTGCCGGCTCTCTTCCTCGCCCGCCGGCCGTTCTCACCCGGGCTCCGGGCGGTGCTGTGGGCGTCGGCCGTCTACCAGTTCGCGACTCTCGCGACAGTCGTCAACAACCCGTATGCCGCCAACGCGATCGAGTGGGCCCACACCTGGCTGCTCGTCTCCGGGTCGCTTCTCGTGGGCTGGGCGGTCGGCGCGAACGGCCGCGCGCGCACCGGGGTGCGGCTGCTTCTCGGCACCATCGCCGTGCTGGCCCTGATCACGGTCGTCGAAGGTGTCGTCCACTTCGCCCAGGGTGACTTCCAGCCCGTCTACCCCTCCTTCCCCTACGGCATGCACAAGAACTTCGCGGGCACCGTCTGCGCGCTCGGCACCGTCATCGCCTGCGCCCGTCCCTCGTGGGTGGGACTGACCAGGCGAGCCGCGTACTCCCTGATGGGCCTCACGTTCCTCGCCGTGCTCTTCACGCAGTCCCGCCAGGCCGTGCTGGGGGCGGTGGCCGGCGTCTTCCTGCTCGTGCTGCGCTCCGACGGCGAGCGCAAGCGACCCAAGCTGTTGCTCCTGCTGTTCGGCCCCTTCGTCCTCTTCGTCACCAACCTCGTGCAGGACCAGCTCCAGTCCGACAACAGGTTCAACTCGGTGCTGCAGCGGCTCACCTGGTTCCAGGACTCCATGACCGTGTGGCAGACCGACCCGTGGTTCGGAGTGGGCCTGCGCTGGTGGTACACCGACCGGTTCGACTTCCGGTTCCAGCCCCCTAACGCCGAGATCGAGGTGCTCACCTCGGCGGGGGTCCTCGGGGTGGCGGCCTTCGTCGCGCTGATGATCATGTCCGTCGGAGTGGCGAGGCGCCTCGACCCGACCTTCGGTTCGCTCGCTCTGGCCGTGTTGGTCTCGCGTCTCGTCCAGGGGCAGTTCGACCTCTTCTGGGCCGCCGTCATGGGCTCCCTGCCGTTCGTCGTGCTCGGTATCTGCCTCGGCGCCAAGGCGCACGCCGACCGGTCGGCAGACGCGACCAGGCCCGGTGACGCTGTCGACACCGCTCGGCGCCGGCCGGTGACGACCTCGTGACCACCATCGTCCAGATCACTCCCGAGATCGGCCCCGGAACAGGGGTCGGCGCTGTGGCCTTCCACCTCGAGCAGGAGTGGCGCAGGGCCGGCATCGACGTCCGTCGGTTCACGCTCCGCGAGGCCGGAGGGGCGTGGCTGCCGACGGCCGGCGGGGGAGTCGCCGGTCGGCTGGCGCTGCTCGCCCGTGTGGTGTGGTTCTCGACGGTGGGCACCCACCGAGCCCGCAGGTATCTTCGCGACCACCCGGACCAGCTGTCCGTCTGCCACAACGATGCCCTCGCCGGCGACGTCTACGTCAACCACGGCCTCGTCCAGGCGGCGATGCGCGCGCGCGGCCACTACTGGCTGCGTATGGCGCGCAACCCGCTGCACCTCTTCACGACGGCGCGCGACCGTCGGCGGTACTCGGGCGCAGGTCGGCACCGGCTCGTTATCAACCTCGTGAACGAGGAGGAACGCCTGCTGCGCACGACCTACCCGGGGCTGGCCTTGCCCACCGTGGTCATCGGCAACGGCGTCGACGTGGAGCGGTTCAGTCCCCCCACGGCTGCCGAGCGCGAGAAGGCCCGTACGGCGCTTGGACTGTCCGCGGAGGGCCGGATGGTTCTCTTCATCGGCAACGAGTTCGGCCGCAAGGGCCTCCCAGCCCTCGTGGAGGCCCTCGAGCTGCTCGGGCCAGAGGTCCAGCTGGTCGTCGTCGGCGGCACCCCCGAGCTCGTGGCTGCGGAAGCATCCCGACCGCCGGCCCAGCGCCTCGGTGGCCGGCTGCGCTTCGTCGGGGCCCACGCCGACCCGCGACCGTGGTTGCACTCAGCCGACGTGCTCGCGATGCCGAGCGCGTACGAGTCCTACGGCCTCGTCGTGCTCGAGGCGCTCGCCTGCGGCGTGCCGGTCGTCGCGACCCGGACCGGCTGTGTCCCCGACGTCGTCACGGACGGCGTCAGCGGTGCTGTCGTCGGCGGTGGACCGGCCGACCTTGCCGCCGGTCTCCGTCGGGTGCTCGACCTCGACCCCGAGGTGTCGCGACCTGCAGCTCGTGCCAGCGCGGAGTCCCACGCATGGTCCGAGGTCGCCCGCCGCTACCTCGAGGTGCTGTCAGAGGCGCGCGCGGTGCGGACGGTCCCCAGCGGGGGTGGAGCCGTCCGATGAGGATCCTGCACGCGGTTCGCTCCGACGCCTTCGCCGGAGTGGAGAGCCATGTCGCGCGCTTGGCTCGTGCCCAGGCCGAGGCCGGTGACGACGTGCACGTCGTCGGCGGCGACCCGGCGCGCATGAGGACTGCAGTGGGCCCGCGGGTGCGGGTCACGTCCGCGAGCACTGTGACGCAGGTGCTCACCGCTGTCCGAACGTGGGCGCCGACGGCTGACGTCGTGCACGCGCACATGACGGCTGCTGAGATCGCTTGTGCCACAGCACTTCTCGGGATCTCCACGCCGCTAGTGGTCACGAGGCACTTCGCTCGTGACCGCGGCAGCAACCCGCTGTCGACGTGGGCAGCCGACGGTGCGGCACAGCGGGTCGACGCGCAGATAGCCATCAGCCACTACGTCTCGCGCGCCATCGCAGGCACGAGCGTCGTCATCCACCCCGGGGTGGACTCGACGAGCACGACGCGCACCGCGGGTGAGCGCGAGCGCGTGGTGCTGTTGGCCCAGCGGCTCGAACCCGAGAAGGAGGGCGGCGTCGCGCTACGTGCCTTCGCGCGCTCGGGCCTCGCCCGTGACGGCTGGCGTCTGGACGTCGCGGGCGACGGAGCCGAACGCACCCGGCTCGCCGCTCTGGCCGGCGAGCTGGGCATCGGCGCGTCGACGCGCTTCCTGGGTCATCGCAGTGACGTCGCTTCGCTCATGGAGGGCGCGGCCGTCCTCCTCGCTCCCTGCCGGATCGAGGGCCTCGGCCTCACCGTGCTCGAGTCGATGGCCTCGGCTCTGCCGGTGGTCGCGGTGGGTGCCGGCGGCCACCTCGAGACCGTCGGCAGCGTTCCCGACGCAGCGCTGCACCCGCCGGGTGACGTCGACCGTGCCGCCCGGCTGCTCGCCGACCTCGTGTCGAACCCGTGCCGCCGCGATGCGTACGCCGCCAGCCTGCAGCGAGCCCAGCGGGCCGCGTTCACGCCCGCGCACCAAGCCCGCGAGACCGCCGCCGTCTACGAGTCGGTGGTCTGACGTGGAGATCGTCGTGGCCTCGCTGGAGGCGTGGGACGGCGTCTGGCGCCGCAACCAGCACCTGGTGACGGGTCTGCTGCGCCGCGACCCCTCCCTGCGCGTGCTGTTCGTCGAACCCGCATCGGATCCTCTGCACGCCGCGCTGGGCGAGGGCGAGGCGCGACTCGGACGTGGCCTGCGCCAGGCGCCCGCGGTCGAGGGAGTCGCGCCGGACGCGCTCTGGCTCTTCGAACCGACGAAGTGGCTGCCCCGCCGCGTCGACCGGCGCGTCGACGAGCGCTGGGCGCGTCAGGTGCTCAAGGCGGCACGAACGCAAGGGATGACCGAGCCGTTGCTCTGGGTCAACGACCCGACGGGGGCGCTCCTCCTGGAGGCGACCTCATGGCCCGCGCTCTACGACGTCACCGACGACTGGACGCTCGCCGAGCGCCCCCCGGCCGAGACCCAGCGGGTCAAGGCGCAGGAGGCGGTGCTGCTTCGACGCTGCGACGAGGTGGTCGTGTGCTCGCCCGCGCTGGCACGGAGCAAGGGGGCCGAACGCCCGGTGACGCTGGTGCCCAACGGCGTCGACACGTTGGCGTACGCGACGGTCCGAGAACGCCCTGCGGACCTTCCCGAGGGTCGCGTGGCCGTCTACGTCGGGACGCTCCACGACGACCGGCTCGACCTCGATCTGTGCGTGCATGCTGCCCGGGCGCTCGCGGGGCTCGGTCGTCTCGTCCTCGTGGGCCCGGATGCCCTGTCGGGGAGCCAGCACTCACGGCTCGCCGACGCCGGGGTGGTGCTCCTCGGTCCACGTGCGAGCGAGGAGGTGCCCGCCTACCTGCAGCACGCTGACGTCCTGGTCGTCCCGCACGTCGTGACGCCGTTCACCGACAGCCTCGACCCGATCAAGCTCTACGAGTACCAGGCGGCGCGTCGCCCCGTCCTCTCCACCGCGGTGGCCGGGTTCCGCGACGTCGACGACGAGCTGGTCGAGGTCGTCGCGCAAGAGCGCTTCCCGGCGGCCTTGGTGGACGCGCTCGACGCGCCGAAGGGCCGTCCCTGTGGGACCGCGTCGTCGTCGCCGGTCGAGCGTCTGGCGGGCGTCGACTGGGCACGACGCGTCGAGCAGGTCGCGGACGTGCTGGGCAGGCTCGCCAGCGGGGTGACCCGATGAGCGTTGCGACGGTCACCGTTCGCGCGCTGGACGTGCTCGTGAGCATCGCAGTCGACGATGCCCGGCTGGTGCCGTCGATCGAGGACGCGTGGCACCTCTGCACGGTCGAGAGTGGACCGGCGGACGTCGAGGTCGCCGTGCCTGACCACGACGGATCGCCCGACTCCGTCGCACGGAGCCTGCAGCTGCTGACCCAGTCGGTCACGCTGGCGGCGATCGGCGCCCGCGCCGGGCGCGACGTCATGTTCCACGCGGGCGGTCTCAGCGACCCGACCACCGGGGCGTCGATGGTCTACGTCGCGCCGGGTGGCACCGGCAAGACGACGGTCACCACGACGCTGGGTCACGGACGCGGGTATCTCTCCGACGAGACCATCGCCGTCGGAACCGATGGCACGATCGTCTGCTATCCGAAGCCCCTGTCCGTACGCCGCTCCGAGGGCGCCATCAAGGACGAGACGGCGCCCGGGGCCATGCGGCTCACGCCCGCGCGCGCCACGCCGTGGATCGCCGGGCTCGTCGCGCTGCGAAGGGACCTCGCGCCGGGTGCGCCGGTCGACGTCGTCGACGTTCCCCTGCTCGACGCGCTCGTCATGCTCGCACCTGAGACGTCGTCCCTCGCGCGCCTCGAGCGCCCCCTGCGCCGGCTGGCCGACGTCGTCGAGATGGCTGGAGGCCTCAGCGTCGTGCACTTCGCGGACGCGGCCCAGCTCGAACCGTTCGTCGGCGAGGTCCTCAGGAGGTCGCGATGAAGGACGTGACGGTGACGGCCACCGCGGTCGTCGACGAGCTCGTCGCCGACGACGGCGCCGTGGTCCTCGTCGACGCGGGTGGCCAGCACCGGGTGCTGCGGCTCTCCGCCATGGGGCAGGCCGTCCGCGAGCTCGCCCTCTCGGGAGTGCCGCTGAGCCGCCTGACCGACGAGCTCGTTGAGCGGTTCGGTGCTGCTGGCGACAACCCGGCCGACGCGGTGGCGACGCTGGTGCGCGAGCTGGAGTCAGCCGGGCTCGTACGCGTGGACGGGTGACGGCTCGCCCGTCGACCCGTGCAGCTCTGTGTCGATCTCCGCGATGAACTCGCGGATCGCCGCGTCACCGATCACCGGCCCTCCGGCCAGGAGACCGTCCGCGCCCAGAAGCACAGCCGTCGGGGTCATCCCGTAGCCCAGCGAGCGCGAGACGTGGAACGGAGCGTCGTGCAGCGACTGCGGCTCGGTGGTGGAGGTGAGCCCGCTCTCGGCGGGCGGAGCGGTGACGAGCACCCGGACGTCGACCTCCGGAAGGTCCTCACGCCAGGTGGGGATCGAACGGATGACCTCGACGCAGCCGCCGCACGCCTCGGACACCTCGAGCAGCAGCACGGCCCGTTCGGCGCTGAGCTCGCGGAGGGTCGCCGTCGAACCATCGGCCAAGGTCACGGGCACGTCGGGGGTGCGGCTCCGGACGTAGTCGAGCTCGGGGGCTGCGTCGGTCGCCGCGCTCGGCGTCGAGGGTTGGGTGGCGGTGGCGGTGGCGGTCGCCGGGCTGCCGGGTAGGACGAGCACCGCCGTCACCGCCGCTGAGGCAACACCGAACATCCACCACCACGCGCCGGAGGCTGCGACGACGCTCCACGCCGGGCGGCCGTCGAGCACCGCCGTGGCCAGGCCCGTCACCGCAAGCAGGCTGAGCCACACGTTCCGCCACAGGGTCATGAGCGTCACCGGCGCCGAGCGGCGCGCCCCGAAGCAACTGCACTCCACCGGCCCGGGCCGACGCAGCGCGACGGCCACGAGGGCGGCATACGCAAGCATCAGCGCGAGCACGAGGGCGGATGCCACGACCCGGGCGACACCACCGGTCAGCACCACGGCGGCAGCGAGGACGATCTCGACCCAGGGGTGTGCGACGGCGAGGGCCGGTCTCTGCAGCGCCTCCGGAACACCGAGCTCGCGCCATCCGGTCAGTCGGTCGCGGTCACCGAGCTTGCCGACGCCGCTGAGGACCAGGACGCCAGCCAGCAGTGTGGGGACGACGACGACGAGGGCATCCGGCACGTCGCGAGTCTAACGAGCGGCCACGTCCAGCACCTGGAATCGACGGAGCGACGGCACCTCGCGTGTCCGCGAACTTTTCGGGGCACTCCGGGACATACCACCGCAAGACGACGTCTCTTTTGTCCAGACCTGTTTATTCGCAGGGGGATTCCCCCTTTCGCGGCCCTTGGTAAGCGATACAGTTCAAGAGTCTCGGGGGGTACTGAGACACACTTTCGTGGGGGGAACCACATGACTCAAACCGATAGCAGTGCTGCGCCCGGAGTCCGCCGCCGCGCGGTCGTCAAGGGTGCTGCATGGGCGACACCGGCGGTGATGGTGGCTGCGGCCGCACCCACCGCCGCTGCCTCCGCACCCATCGTGCCGTCGTTCACGCCGGGGACGTTCTGCAAGCACCCGGGCGAGCCGAAGTACTATCACGCCGTCTTCTGCTTCCACAACACGACGCAGTCCGCGATCGTCGTCACGCTGGGGACGCTGACCGTTGGCTCGACCTCCAAGCCGGCCACCGTCTCCGTGAACGGCTCGCAGACCAACAGCTTCACGGTCACGGCGGGACAGAACCTCTGCCTCTACGTTGACGCGGGACTCTTCAGCACCAGTGCCAACGGAGGAGCCGTTCTCACGTTCTCCTATCCGTTCGGCGGCACGACCCAGACCGGGTCGATCTCCGGCGGCACCATCGTCGACGCGAACCTCAACCCCTGTGGCACGGGCAACGGCATCGTCTCCGACCAGCCCAAGGATGACCCGCCACACGCGACGTCTGGCCCCTGAGGCCAGCTGCACCGAGACGGGCCCGGCCCCGGTGGCCGGGCGCGTCTCGTCGTGTCTTCAGGGTCGTGCAGAATCGGCGCATGCGTCTCGTCACGGTCAACGTCAACGGCATCCGGGCCGCCGCCAGGCGGGGCATGGCGCAGTGGCTCGCGCAGGCCCGGCCCGACGTGCTGACGCTGCAGGAGGTGCGAGCCGACGACGTCGAGCTCGGCAAGGTGCTGGCTGACGCAGGGCTCGCCCACTGGTCGGTGGCGCACACCGAGGGCGCCGCCAAGGGCTGGGCCGGGGTCGCCGTGGTCTCCCGCGACCCGCACGCAGCCGTCCGGGTCGGCATCGACGGCGAGTTCGCGGACGACGGCCGGTGGGTGGAGGCCGACCTCGCGACCGATGCCGGGCCGCTCACGGTCGTGTCGGCGTACGTCCACACCGGCGAGGCCGACACCGACCGTCAGGTCGTGAAGTACGCCTTCCTCGACGCCATGACGCGCCGCCTCCACCGGGCCGCCGCGGACGGTGCGGCCATGGTCGTCACCGGCGACCTCAACATCGCGCACCGCGAGGCCGACCTCAAGAACTGGAAGGGCAACCTCAGGAAGAGCGGCTTCCTGCCCGACGAGCGTGCCTACCTCGACCGCTGGTTCGAGGCCGACGCGTGGGTCGACGTGCAGCGGCGCCACGCGGGCGACGTCGCCGGCCCGTACTCGTGGTGGTCGTGGCGGGGCAAGGCGTTCGACAACGACGCCGGCTGGCGCATCGACTACCAGATCGCGAGCCGGCGGCTCGCCGCGACGGCGCGGCACGCGTACGTCGACCGCGCCCCCACGTATGCCGAGCGGTGGAGCGACCATGCGCCGGTCGTCGCCGACTACGACCTCACCGCGCTCGAGAGCCACGCGACCGCCTGATCGCCCGACGGGGACGAGGTCGGTTGGGGGCCCGGTCGCCGGATGGGCCAGAATGCAGCCATGTCCTCGACGCCCTCCCTCCCGACCGCCACGCCTCGCAGCCTCTCGGGCATGCAGCCGACGAGCGACTCGCTTCACCTCGGCAACTACATCGGCGCGCTGGTCGAGTGGGTCAAGCTGCAGGAGACCCACGACGCGTTCTACTTCGTCGCCGACCTGCACGCCCTGACCGTCGCGCCCGACCCCCAGGTGCTGCGCGAGCGCACCCGCATCACGGCCGCGCAGTTCATCGCCGGCGGTGTCGACCCGGCCCGCTCGACGCTCTTCGTCCAGAGCCACATCGCCCAGCACACCGAGCTCTACTGGGTGCTCGGCACGCTCACCGGCTTCGGCGAGGCGAGCCGCATGACGCAGTTCAAGGACAAGTCCGCCAAGGGCACCAACACCAACGTCGGGCTCTTCGCCTACCCCGTGCTGCAGGCCGCCGACATCCTCATCTACGACGCCAACGTCGTGCCCGTCGGCGAGGACCAGCGCCAGCACCTCGAGCTGTCGCGCGACCTGGCAGGCCGCTTCAACCAGCGTTTCGGCGAGACGCTCGTCGTGCCCGAGCCGCACATCATGAAGGCCACGGCCAAGATCCAGGACCTGCAGGAGCCGACGGCGAAGATGAGCAAGTCCGCGGCGTCCGACGCAGGCCTCGTCAGCCTGCTCGACGAGCCGTCGCGCATCGCGAAGAAGATCCGCTCCGCCGTCACCGACGCCGAGCGCGAGATCCGCTTCGACGAGGAGAACAAGCCCGGCATCTCCAACCTGCTCTCCATCCACTCCGCGCTCTCGGGCACCCCGGTGGCGATCCTCGAAGAGCAGTACGACGGCAAGGGCTACGGCGACCTCAAGAAGGACGTCGCTGAGGTCGTCGTGGAGGCGGTGACGCCGTTCCGCGAGCGCACGCTCGCGCTGATGTCGGACCGGGCTGAGCTCGACCGCATCCTCGCCGACGGCGCCGAGAAGGCCCGCGAGGTCGCCGAGGCGACGGTGCGTCGTGTGTACGACAAGGTGGGGCTGCTGCCGTCGTCGGCGCGCTGATCGTCAGCGAACGCGCACTGGACGCCCACCCGAGGGCGTTCCCAGGGCTCGGTCGTAGGAGCGTCTGAGGGCGGGCGCCTGAGTCTCGGACGAGTATGCCGCCGTGAAGCGCCGCGTTGCCGAGGCTCGGGCACGGGCGTGGACCTCGGGTTCGAGCAGATCGCGCGTGGCGGCAGCGATGCCGGCTACGTCGCCGAGACGGCAGACGCGGCCCCCGCCGTCCCGAGCAAGCTCCGGAAGCGCTCGGTACTCAGACACCACGAGCGGGATCCCAAGGGCCAGCGCCTCCATCGGCGCATACGGCAGCCCGTCGAAGTGCGACGGGTGGAGCAGGACGTCGATGGTGGGCAGCAGGGACGTCAGGAGCTCGGAGCGGGGTACGAAGGGACGCCAGTCGACCCCGTCCGGGAGGGTGAGGCGGGGCGGAGTCTCGCTGCCGACGATGACGAGCTCGAGGTCCGGACGCTCCAGACGCAGGATCTCGAACGCGGCGAGCACGTCGGGTCCGCCCTTGGCGTTGAAGTCCTTGGCGATGAACCCGAGCCGTCGCGGCACCTGACCGGCCGATCGAGCGGGAGCGGTGGTCGGCGGCTCGACGTAGTTGGGCACGACGTCGATGCGGGTGCTGTCGACGCCACGGTCGCGCATCCAGGAACGCAGGTGCTCGGAGAAGGCGATGAACCTGCGGGCGCGGCCGAGGCGACGGGCGTGCAGGGTCGCATCGAGGATCGTGGCCAGTCCGGTGTCGAGCTGGTTCGCGTGCCTCACTCGGTCGGGTGACCATCCCCAGGCGTCGGCATAGACCCACTCGAGCGGTCCGGCAGCGCTCATCACGACCGGCGGCGAGGCGCCGACGAACCTCGTGTTGAAGACGTGGACGTGCACGAGGTCGAACGCGTCGGGATCGGCCTCCATGAGGCGGATCGGCTCGCGGAAGGCCCTACCCGTCGACCGGACTCCCGACTCGACCTTTCGCAGGGCCGCGGCGCCGAGTCCGCGGAGCAGGGGGCCCGCCCGGTGTCGTCCTGCCGCTGCGGCAAGCTCGGAACGGGAACCGATCTCGCGCAGGGTGCCGTCGCGTGCCGCGCTGTCGTAGGTGGTGTACTCGACGCCGGGAGGCGGGTTGGCCAGCAGCTGTTCGGTGTACGTGACGTCCCCCGAGTGCGGGTCCCGGGTGGGCACGGCGCTCATCAGCAGCACCCGGAGGCGGCCCGGCGGTACTGCCGTCACGCGGCACCGACGGTGTGCTGACCGAGGGATGCCAGCAGTGAGCGGTGGCTGTTGCTCCAGGTGAACCGGCGAGCACGGTCAACGGCAGGCTGGCGACCGGCGACGACGTCGCCGCGCTCGAGCGTCGTCAGTGCGCCGACCCAGCCAGCGACGGTGGGTGGCACGAGTCGGCCCGCAGCGCCGAGCACCTCGGGAAGGGCGCCTGCGTCGTTGGCGAGCACGTACGCGCCGGAGGCCATCGCCTCGAGGGGCACCATGCCGAAGGGCTCCGCCACGGACGGCACCGCGACGACGTCGGCCCACCGGTAGAGGCCCGCAACTGCCTCCTGCGGCTGGTAGGGCTCGAACGTGACCGGGCCGGCCACTCGCCCAGCGAGCCCCCGCAGGTGCTCCTCGAAGGCGGACCTCTCCTGGGTCTCGCGCAGCTCCGAGCTGCCGACGATGCGCGTCTCGAAGCGCGAGGCGTGTCGGCCCATCGCGCCGAGTGCCTGAAGCAGCAGGTCCACGCCCTTGTGTGGTGCGACCTGGCCGACGTACAGCAGCCGCAGGGGCACCCCCGGGCGCTGTCGACCCGGGTCGTCCGTGAGCGACTCGACATCAGGGTGGAAGCGAGTGGTGTCGGCCCCGTTGTGCACCCAGGCCATCTTGCGGGCATCGACCCAGGCACGGCGTCGGACACCGTCGGCCATGAACTTGCTGACGCCGACCACCAGGTCCGCGTGGTGGAGCAGCCGGCTCAGCTCGGGTCGTAGCACCGACGAGGAGATCGCGTTGTGAACGTGCAGCGCGATCCGTGTCGAGGCGGGCAGCATGCGCCGGAGGAGGGGCAGCGCCGTGACGGCGTAGTGGCCTTCGTGGAGCAGCACCCAGTCCGGCTTGACCTGTGCGACGGCCTCACCGGCCGGCTCGAACAGCCTCGCGGCGTGCGGCCGTTCGCGCAGCAGGGCGCCCATGACCCAGTCCCGGCGGTACTCCGCCTCGGTGAAGTGGGTCCTCGGGCAGTTGCGGGTGTAGTCGACGGGCACCATTTCCGCGTCGGGGTAGGTGGCCTCCCGGTTGTGTGAGGTGATCACGGTCGAGCGCCCACCGGCCAGCGCGTGCTCACGCGTCAGGGCGCGCACGACGTGCGCGACCGAGCTCCCGTCGCCGGCCAGCGGCATCGGGATGTGGGCGAGGTGAGGGAGCGAGGGCATCGGCGCCAGAGTATCCGCGGCTCGTGCGGTCTTCCGTCGGACGACGGAATTGCCCGTGGGCCTACGCAACCACCGCTCCAAGGTGAAGCCACAGGACCCACGCCACTCGACCACGGGAGAGTTCGGTACGGTCGGGGTCGTGAGTGTTGCGCGCCCCACGACGATCGGTGTCTCCATCCCGATCCCGGCTCCGCACGGTGACTACCTGCAGGAACGCCGGGCCGACTTCGGCGACCCGCAGGCGCGCAAGATCCCGGCCCACATCACCCTGCTGCCGCCGACCGAGGTCGACGAGGAGGCGTATGCCGCCTTCCGCCGTCATTGCGACGAGGTGGCCGCCTCGCACGAGCCCTTCGACGTCGTGCTGCGTGGCACTGGGACGTTCCGCCCGCTGTCGGACGTCGTGTTCATCCAGGTCGCGCGCGGCGTGTCCAACTGCGAGTCGCTCGAGGTGTCGCTCCGGTCCGGACCCGTGAGCCGCGACCTCGACTTCTACTACCACCCCCACGTCACGGTGGCCCACAACGTGACGCCTCAGGCCATGGACCGCGCCTTCGAAGAGCTGGCCGACTACGCGATCGCTTTCACGGTCGACGCCTTTCATCTCTACGAGCAGGGTACGGACGAGGTGTGGCGTCCCGTCCACACCTTCGAGCTCACAGGAGGCTGACCCGTGCCGGCCAGGCTGACGCGCATCATCGACCGGCTCAAGTCCACCCGCGCGTACTCCGCCTGGCAGCGCTACGGCGACGCCAACGGTGACCTGCTCGCGGCGGGTGTCGGCTACTTCGCCTTCTTCTCGGTCTTCCCCGCCCTGGCTCTCGCATTCGCGATCTTCGGCTTCGTGCTGCAGGGACGTCCCGACCTCGTCGACACGATCGCCGAGTCGCTCAACGGTCTGCTGCCCGGCATGGTGAAGACGCCCAGCCACCCCGACGGCGTCATCAGCGTCGCAGCGCCGGCGAGCCTCACGCTGACGGTCACCGGCCTCGTCTCGTTCGTGACGTTGCTGCTCGCGGGGCTCGGCTGGGTCGGGGCGCTGCGCACCGGCATACGCGGCGTCTTCGGCCTCGAGGCCTCCACCGGCAACGCGGTGCGCACGAAGGCGCACGACCTCTTCGTGCTCGTGACCCTCGGGCTGGCGATCGCCGTCTCCGCGATCCTCACGAGCGTCATCGGCGGCCTCGCTGAGCGCGTCGCAGGTTGGGTCGGCCTCGACGGCAACGGCCTGCTCATCGGCGCGGTGGGCCTGCTGCTGGGGGTCGCCTTCGACTTCGTCATCCTCGTGGTCCTGCTGCGGATGCTCTCGGGCGTGCCGCTGCCGATGCACAACGTCCGCCAGGGCGCGCTGCTCGGAGCGGTGATCCTCACCGTGCTCAAGCTCTTCGGCGGGTTCCTCATCGGTCGCGCGAGCGCCAACCCCCTGCTGGGCGCCGTCGCGGTGGCCGTCGGACTGCTCTTCTGGCTCAACCTCATGTCGAAGGTCGTGCTGCTGTCGGCCTCGTGGTCGGCCGACGACGTCGACCTGTCTCGGCTCGGCGACGAGACCGTCCAGCCGGAGGCTGCCCCGCCAGATGCGAGCGCCACGGTTGCGGCTGCCCCGGTGGCCCGCGCCGACGCTGCCGGTCGGACGACCGGCCGGCCGACCCGGGCGACCGATCGAGTGAGCGTGGTGGCGGGTGTCGTCGTGGGAGTCGCGTCCGCTCTCGGCGTCAAGGGGGTCCGGGCCGCGCTCAGACGCTGAGTCGGATTCCGGCCACATCGGGCGTGGCAGTACATACGATGCGCTCGTGGATGCCTGCCCCTTGTGCCAGGGCGAGGCGCGTAGGACGCGGCTCGCCAAGACCTCCGACCGACCGTACCGGGTCGTGCGCTGCACGCGGTGCGGCACGGCGACCGTCCTGCCCCGTCCCAGCGAGCAGGACCTCGCCGACTTCTACGGCGCCTCCTACTTCTCGGCCGACACCGGCTTCGGATACGGCGACTACGACGGCGAGAGCTGGGCTGGGGCCCAGGCCGTGCGGGCCTGGGACGAGCTGCAGGTCTGGGCGCCGGAGGTGGCTGACGTGCCGGTTCGGCGCATCCTCGACGTGGGGGCCGCCACGGGAGAGTTCGCACTCCGCGCCGAGCGGGACGGCTGGGAGGCGGTGGCGTGCGAGGTCGGTGACACGGCACGCGAGTCAGCCGCTGAGAAGGGCCTGAGGACGGTGACGACCATCTCCGAGGCTGCTGGTCCCTTCGGGGTGATCAGCATGTACCACGTGCTCGAGCACCTCATCGACCCTCTCCAGGCGCTCGCCGACGCAAGACGGGCCATCGACACCGGGGGAGTGCTGGTCATCGAGATCCCGCAGTGGAACAGCGCGGGCAGGATCGTGCGCGGCTCGGACTGGGCCCAGTTCCGGCCGCCGGAGCACATCAACTTCTTCAGCAGGCGCAGTCTGGCCAAGGCACTGCGCCACACTGGTTGGGACGTCGCCCGGAGTTCGACGCCCTACCCGCACTCGGCAGAGCTCGCCCTCGATGCGGCCAGGAAGGGCAGGGTTCGCGAGGCGGCCGCGCACGCCGGCCGTCACCTGCTGGGTTCTTCCGGGCTCGGCGGCTATCTGCGCACCGTGGCTCGCCCCGTCTGACCGCACCAGCGCGACCGCTGCTGTCAGGCGCGTCGCCGTCGGCGCAGCACGACGCCGAGCAGCACCGCCGCCGCGGTGACGGCAAGCCCCGCGGCGCTGACGACGACGAGCGACAGCGTGCGGTCGTATGCCGTCTCCTGCGTCGGCGCGGCCGCGACCGGCGCCGGGGTGCCCGAGGTCGCGGCGCCTCCCGTCGTGGAGGCCCCGTCCGTGGCGCCGGCAGAGCCGTCGGCCCCGTCGGTGGGCAGGGGCGGCACCGTCGCGGCGGGCGTCGGTGCTGATGCCTCGCCGGGCTCGACCAACCGCCCGACCGGTGTCACGCGGTCGGCGTTCGCGAAGCCCCAGTCGAGCAGTGCCGCGGTCGGCTTCCACGAGCCGGTGACGCTGCCCATCTGCGAGACGACCAGGGTGCGGCCACCACGGGTCGAGGCGCCGATGAACGTGTGCTGGGCGCGGTCGGTGCGACCCGGTTTGATGCCGATGGCGCCCGGGTAGTGCGTCAGCAGGTCGTTGATGTTGTAGACGTGGAAGGCCGGCCACACCTTGCCGTGCTTGTCCTTGCCGCCGGGGAAGACGGTGTCGCGCTTGGTGATGGCGGTCCGGAAGGCAGGCAGGCGCATCGCGTCACGTCCGATGAGCGCGAGGTCGTAGGCGCTCGAGCGCTGCCCACCGTCGTCGAGCCCGCTCGGGTCGACGGTGAGCGTGTCGTGGGCGCCGATCTCGGCCGCCTTGGCGTTCATCAGCTCGACCGTGCGCTCATAGCCGCCGGCGGCGTCGGCGAGCGCATAGACGGCGTCGTTGGCCGAGAACATGAGCATCGCGTCGACGAGGCTCGTGACGGGGTAGCGGTTTCCGGCGAGGATGCCCACGCGGGTGCCGGCAGCCGACTGGGCGTCCTCGCTCGCGACGACGACGCCGCGCGGGTTCAGCACCGGCAGGAGGGTGAGGGCTGTGAGCGTCTTGAGGGTGCTCGCGGGCCGCAGCCAGGCGTGCGGCGACTTGGCGGCGAGGATCTCGCCCGAGTCGAGGTCGGCCAGCACGTACGAGACGTCGTAGACCTCGGGGGGCGCGACGACGGAGGCGGGTCGGTCGACGACTACGCCGGTGTCGCCGAGCCGTGAGCCGCCGACCACCGTGTCCGGCTCCCACGCCGCATGGGGGAACGGCGTGGGCGCAGCGTTGCGGCAGACCACGCGTGGCTGGGGGGGCTTGGCCGTCTTCGTGGCCGCCTTGGCGCCGGAGCCTGAGGTCGCCGCGGGCTTGGGTGCCGGTGCCGGCGTGCCGAGCTCGTCACCGGGGAAGACACGGGGTTTGAGCACGACTCCCGGCGGCACGGTCGTCGTCGTCTGCCAGGGCGCGCACGTGGGGGCGGCCTGCGGCAGCACCATCGGCTGGGACCCGGCAGCAGCGCGGGGGAGCGGTGACGCCGATGCGGACGAGACGGCATACGGCGTGGTCACGGCGAGCGTCAGGCCGACGGCAGCCAGCGCTGCGCCCGCGACGGGGGTCGTCCACGGGCGACGTCGGGCACGGTCTTGGGGCGTCATCGCCGAGAAAGACTAACCCGCCCCGGTGGTCCGGGGCGGGCTGGTCAGGCGATGCGGGGTGTCGACGGGTGCGTCGACGAGCCGTCGAGATCGACGTCAGTCGCCGTGGCGCGTCAGCGCGTGGCGCAGGTCGCGGTTGAGCTGGTTGATGACGTCCATCGGGATCTCCTTCGGGCACGCCGCGGAGCACTCACCGATGTTGGTGCAGCCGCCGAAGCCCTCGGCGTCGTGCTGCTCGACCATGCTCACCACGCGGGCGTCACGCTCGGGCTGGCCCTGCGGCAGCTCACCGAGGTGCGTGATCTTCGCACCCATGAAGAGCATGCCGGACGCGTTCGGGCAGGCCGCGACGCAGGCACCACAGCCGATGCAGGCGGCCGCCATGAACGCGCGGTCGGCCTTCGGCTTCGGCACCGGCACCGAGTGCGCCTCGGGGGCGGCGCCCGTGTTGGCGCTGATGAAGCCACCGGCGGCGATGATGCGGTCGAACGCGCCGCGGTCGACGACGAGGTCCTTGATCACCGGGAACGCGTCGGCGCGCCACGGCTCGACGGTGATCTCGTCGCCGTCGGAGAAGCTGCGCATGTGCAGCTGGCAGGTCGTCGTCACCTCGGGGCCGTGCGCCTTGCCCGAGATCATCAGGCCGCACATGCCGCAGATGCCCTCGCGGCAGTCGGAGTCGAACGCGATCGGCTCCTCGCCGCGGGCGTTGAGCTGCTCGTTGAGCACGTCGAGCATCTCGAGGAACGACATGTCCGGGGAGATGTCGCTGACCTTGTACGTCACCATCTCGCCGCGGGCATTCGCGCTGGCCTGGCGCCAGATCTTGAGGGTGAGGTTCATGCTGGTGTCGCTCACTTGTAGCTCCGCTGCTTCATCTCGATGGCTTCGTAGACCAGGTCTTCCTTGTGCAGCACGGCGGGGCTGCCGTCGCCGCCGAACTCCCACGCGGCGACGTAGGCGAACTCGTCGTCGTGGCGCAGCGCCTCGCCGTCCTCGGTCTGGCTCTCGGCGCGGAAGTGACCACCACAGGACTCGCGGCGGTGCAGCGCGTCGATGCACATGAGCTCGCCCAGCTCGAGGAAGTCGGCGACGCGGCCGGCCTTCTCGAGGCTCTGGTTGAGGGTGTCGGCGGCGCCGAGCACCTTGACGTTGCGCCAGAACTCGTCCCGCAGGCCGCGGATGAGGTCGATCGCCTTGAGCAACCCCTCCTCGGAGCGCTCCATGCCGCAGTATTCCCACATGATGTTGCCGAGCTCCTTGTGGAAGGAGTCGACCGAACGGTCACCGTTGATCGACAGCAGCTTCTGCACGCGGGCATCGACGGAGGCCTTCGCCTCGACGACGTCGGGGTGCGAGTCGGGCAGCTTCTCGAACGGGCCCTTCGCGAGGTAGTCGCGGATCGTGTGCGGCAGCACGAAGTAGCCGTCGGCGAGCCCCTGCATGAGGGCCGAGGCCCCGAGGCGGTTGGCGCCGTGGTCACTGAAGTTCGCCTCGCCCGCCACGAAGAGGCCGGGGATCGTGCTCTGCAGGTCGTAGTCGACCCACAGGCCACCCATCGTGTAGTGCACCGCGGGGTAGATGCGCATCGGCACCTCGTACGGGTTCTCGCCCGTGATCCGCTGGTACATGTCGAGGAGGTTGCCGTACTTCTCGGCGACGGCCTCGGCGCTCATGCGCTTGAGGGCGTCGGTGAAGTCGAGGTAGACGCCCCTGCGGAAGTCGCCGACCTTCGGGCCGACGCCGCGACCCTCGTCGCAGACGTTCTTGGCCTGGCGGCTGGCGATGTCGCGGGGGACGAGGTTGCCGAAGCTCGGGTAGATCCGCTCCAGGTAGTAGTCGCGGTCCTCCTCGGGGATCTCGCGCGGGTCCTTCTCGCAGTCCTCGGCCTTCTTCGGCACCCAGATGCGACCGTCGTTGCGCAGCGACTCCGACATCAGGGTCAGCTTGCTCTGGTGGTCACCGGAGACCGGGATGCAGGTCGGGTGGATCTGCGTGTAGCAGGGGTTCGCGAAGTACGCGCCCTTGCGGTGGGCGCGCCAGGTCGCCGTGACGTTGGAACCCATCGCGTTGGTGGAGAGGTAGAAGACGTTGCCGTAGCCACCGCTCGCGAGCACGACGGCGTCGGCGAGGTGCGTCTCGACCTCACCTGTGACGAGGTCGCGGGCGATGATTCCGCGCGCCTTGCCGTCGGCGACGATCACCTCGAGCATCTCGTGACGGCTGAACATCTCGACCGTGCCGGCGGCGACCTGGCGCTCGAGGGCCTGGTAGGCGCCGATGAGCAGCTGCTGGCCCGTCTGGCCGCGGGCGTAGAAGGTGCGCGAGACCTGGACGCCGCCGAAGCTGCGGTTGTCGAGCAGGCCGCCGTACTCGCGGGCGAACGGGACACCCTGGGCGACGCACTGGTCGATGATGTTCGTGCTGACCTCGGCGAGGCGGTAGACGTTCGTCTCGCGCGAGCGGTAGTCGCCGCCCTTGACGGTGTCGTAGAAGAGACGGAACGTCGAGTCGCCGTCCTCCTTGTAGTTCTTGGCGGCGTTGATGCCACCCTGCGCTGCGATGGAGTGCGCACGACGCGGGGAGTCCTGGTAGCAGAAGGACTTCACCTGGTAGCCGGCCTCACCGAGCGTGGCCGCGGCGGCGCCCCCGGCCAGGCCGGTGCCGACGATGATGACCGAGAGCTTGCGGCGGTTGGCCGGGTTGACGAGGCCCGACTCGAACTTGCGGGTGCTCCACTTGTCCTGGATCGGGCCGGCCGGGGCCTTGGTGTCGTGGAGGGGCTCGCCCTCGGTGTAGAGGCCGTGGACGATGCCGGCGTTGGGGGCAGCCTGCGTGGCCGCGCCGCCGGAGGTGGTGGCGTTGGTGTCAGTCATCGGTCAGTTCCCCTTGACGATTCCGAACAGGATGGCGAGCGGCGGCAGGGCGAAGCCGACGGAGGTGACGAACGCGATGACCAGGGCGGCCAGCTTGGCGCGCTTGCGGGCCCGGGCGCTGCCGGCCCAGCCGAGGGTCTGCGTGGCGCTCCAGACGCCGTGCCACAGGTGCATGCCCAGGGCGACGAGGGCGAGGATGTAGATGAGGACGACCCACCACACCTGGAACGAGCTGATGACGAGCTTGCCGGGGCTGGTGCCCACGACGTCGTCGCCGACGTTGAACTTCACGATGGTGAACTGCAGCAGGTGCCAGACGAGGAAGAGCAGGATCGCGACGCCACCCCAGCGCATCGCGGTGCTCTTGACCGTCGCCCTGGCCGCCTCCTTGGCCACGTAGCGCGTCGTGCGGGCCCCGCGGGCTCGGCTCCACAGGTAGAACGCGGAGTACGCGTGGGCGACGAGCGCGACCACGAGGACGATGCGGAAGAGCCACAGGAAGCCGCCGAACGGCAGGATCGGCGTGAACATCGTGCGCAGGTGGTGCGCGTACTCGTCGAACGCCTCGACCCCGGCGAAGATCTTGAGGTTCCCGTACATGTGCGCCAGCACGTAGAACACGAAGAGCGCGCCCGAGACCGCCATGAGGAGCTTCATGAAGACGGTGGTCCGGCGAACCGAAGCAGGTCTGTTCGATCCCTTGACCGGGAGAGTGTTTGTCGCCACGCAGGAACCTTATCCCCGCGCTCGAGCCGGATCGCCCGCCTACCCTCCGGTACGGGGTGAGTGTGACCATTTCCACTGTGACCTGCGGCTCACCCCCCAATCGAGAGAACGCTCCGTCACCGCCCTCAGGGCTTGCGGCGGCCGATCTTGTTGCCGAGCCACACGAGCGGGTCGTAGCGCTTGCCGACGACGCGCTCCTTCATCGGGATGATGCCGTTGTCGGTGATCCGGATGTGCTCGGGGCAGACCTCGGTGCAGCACTTGGTGATGTTGCACATCCCGATGCCCTGCTCGTCCCGGGCGAAGTCGGCCCGGTCGTCGCGGGCGTCGAGCGGGTGCATGTCGAGCTCGGCGGCACGGATGAGGAAGCGAGGCCCGGCGAACGCCTCCTTGTTCTCCTCGTGGTCGCGCACGACGTGGCAGGTGTTCTGGCAGAGGAAGCACTCGATGCACTTGCGGAACTCCTGCGAGCGCTCGACGTCGACCTGCTGCATCCGGTACTCGCCCGGTAGCACGCCTTCGGGCGGCGCGAACGCCGGGATCTGCCGCGCCTTCTCGTAGTTGAACGACACGTCGGTGACGAGGTCGCGGATGACGGGGAAGGCGCGCATCGGTGTGACGGTCACCGTCTCGGTCTCGGTGAACGTCGACATCCGGGTCATGCACATGAGCCGCGGGATGCCGTTGACCTCCGCGCTGCACGAGCCGCACTTGCCGGCCTTGCAGTTCCACCGCACGGCGAGGTCGCCGGACTGGGTGGCCTGGAGCCGGTGGATGATGTCGAGCACGACCTCGCCGTCGTTGACCTCGACCGTGTAGTCGACGAGCTCACCGCCGCTCGCGTCGCCGCGCCACACCCGGAACTTCGCGTCGTAGCTCATGACCCGCTCCCGTCCGTCGCCTCTGTCGCGCCTCCGGTGGCCCCGACCGCGGCGAGCTCCTCGGGCGTGAGGTACTTCGCCAGCTCGTCGCGCTGGAAGAGGTCGAGCAGGTCCCCGCGCATCGGCGGCATGGGCTGCTCCTCCACGCGTATGCCGTCGCCCTCGGTCGAGCAGATGAGGTTGCGTCCGCGCCAGCTGGCATCCATCTTCGGGTAGTCGTCGCGTGTGTGCCCGCCGCGGGACTCCTGTCGCAGCAAGGCTGCTCGCGCCACGCACTCGCTGACGGCGAGCATGTTGCGCAGGTCGAGCGCGAGGTGCCACCCGGGGTTGAACTGCCGGTGGCCCTCGACGGTCAGGTGCTTCGCCCGCTCCTTGAGCTCCTCGAGCTTGGTGAGGGCGGCCTCGATCTCCTCCGCCTTGCGGATGATGCCGACGAGGTCGTTCATCGTCTGCTGCATCTCCTGGTGGAGGGTGTACGGGTTCTCGCCACCCTCCTCCTCGAACGGCGCGAGCGCCGTCGTGGCCGCCTCGTCGAGGGCCGACTGCGGCACGATCGGGCGGGCGTCGCCGAGCCCCCGGACGTATGCCGCCGCGCCGGCTCCCGCGCGGGCGCCGAAGACCAGAAGGTCGGACAGCGAGTTGCCGCCGAGCCGGTTGGACCCGTGCATGCCTCCCGACACCTCACCTGCGGCGAAGAGGCCGGGCACCCTTGCGGCTGCGGCGGTGTCGGGGTCGACCTCGACGCCACCCATGACGTAGTGGCACGTGGGCCCGACCTCCATCGCCTCCTGGGTGATGTCGACGTCGGCGAGCTCCTTGAACTGGTGGTGCATCGACGGCAGCTTCTTGAGGATCTCCTCGGGGCTGCGCCGCGACGCGATGTCGAGGAAGACCCCGCCGTGGGGTGACCCGCGACCGGCCTTGACCTCGGAGTTGATGGCGCGCGCCACCTCGTCCCGGGGGAGCAGTTCGGGCGGGCGCTTGTTGTTGTCGGGGTCGGTGTACCAGCGGTCACCCTCCTCCTCGGTCTGGGCGTACTGCCCCCGGAAGACGTCGGGCACGTAGTCGAACATGAAGCGCTTGCCCTCGGAGTTCTTGAGCACGCCCCCGTCGCCGCGCACCGACTCGGTGACGAGGATGCCCTTGACCGACGGCGGCCAGACCATGCCGGTCGGGTGGAACTGGATGAACTCCATGTTGACGAGGGTGGATCCGGCCCGCAGGGCCAGGGCGTGGCCGTCGCCGGTGTACTCCCACGAGTTGGAGGTCACCTTGAACGACTTGCCGATGCCGCCGGTCGCGAGCACCACTGCGGGAGCGTTGAACCGGACGAAGCGGCCCGACTCGCGGAAGTAGCCGAAGGCCCCGGCGATCGTGCCGGTCTCGTCCTGCAGCAGGTCGGTGATCGTCACCTCGGCGAAGACCTTGAGCCGCGCCTCCGGGTCGCCCGACACGCGCTGGTCGTCCTGCTGCAGCGAGACGATCTTCTGCTGCATCGTGCGGATGAGCTCGAGGCCGGTGCGGTCGCCGACGTGGGCGAGGCGGGGGTACTCGTGCCCACCGAAGTTGCGCTGGCTGATGCGGCCGTCGGGCGTGCGGTCGAAGAGGGCGCCGTAGGTCTCGAGCTCCCAGACGCGGTCAGGCGCCTCCTTGGCGTGCAGCTCGGCCATGCGCCACGAGTTGAGGAACTTGCCGCCGCGCATCGTGTCGCGGAAGTGCACCTGCCAGCTGTCGTGGCTGTTGACGTTGCCCATGCTCGCGGCGATGCCGCCCTCGGCCATGACGGTGTGCGCCTTGCCGAAGAGTGACTTGCAGATGATGGCGGTGCGCAGTCCGGCCTCGCGGGCGGCGATGGCGGCCCGGAGGCCGGCCCCGCCGGCGCCGACGATGAGCACGTCGTAGTCGTGGGTCTCGAGCTCCGCTGCCATCAGTTGTAGAACCTCAGATCGGTCAGGGCCCCGGACGCGACCAGGGCGATGTAGAGATCGGTGACCAGCAGGGTGCCGAGGGTGGTCCAGGCCAGCTGCATGTGCCGGGTGTTGAGCCGGGACACGATGGTCCAGGCCCGGTAGCGCAGCGGGTGCTTGGAGAAGTGCTTGAGGCGCCCGCCGATGAGGTGTCGGCACGAGTGGCACGACAGCGTGTAGAGCCAGAGGAACGCGGCGTTGGTGAGCATGACGATCGTGCCGAGGCCGACCCCGACCCCGCCGTCCTTGCCGTGGAAGCCGTCGAAGGCGTCGAGCGTGTTCATCCCCGACACGACGACCGCGGCGTAGAAGAAGTAGCGGTGCGCGTTCTGGAGGATCAGCGGGAAGCGCGTCTCGCCGGTGTACTTCGCGTGCGGCTCGGCCACGGCGCAGGCGGGCGGCGACAGCCAGAAGGCTCGGTAGTAGGCCTTGCGGTAGTAGTAGCAGGTGAGGCGGAAGCCGAGCAGGATCGGCAGGAGGAAGAACGCGTACGGCACGAGCGGTGGCATCTCACCGAGCCACGTGCCGACGTGGCGCGCGTCGGGGTGGCACGAGGCCGTCACGCAGGGTGAGTAGAACGGCGTGAGGTAGTGGTACGTCGCGACGAAGTAGTCACGCTGCATCGACGTGCGCACGAGCGCGTACAGCAGCCACAGGACGATGAGCGTGAACGTCACCACCGGCGGGAACCACCAGCGGTCGCCCCTCAGGGTGCGCCACGGGATCTGCGCCCGACCCGGTGATCCGACGCCTCCGGCCATGGATCCACCCGATCGGGACCCGGGGTCGAGCGTCGTACCACTCATCGTGCGAACCTCCACCGTCGTTGGTTGGGCGCGTTCGGCCACTCTAGTGTCACGTGCGTCACAGATGGGTGGACTCGCCCCAAGGCCGTCCTGCGGCGGCGGCGGGCGGTCAGGCCGCTGGCGTCTGGACCCTGCTCCGCCGATGGGCCCGAGACGCGATCGCGTCCTCGTAGTGCCCGACGAGGCCCTCGACGACGTGTGACCACGACCGGTGGCGTACGCGCTCGTGCCCGCGGCGGCCGAGCTCCCCTGCGTGAGAGGGGGACTCGAGCACCCGGCTCACCTGCCGCCTGAGGTCGTCCGGGTCGTCGGGCTCGAAGAGGTAGCCGTTGAGGCCGTCTGTGACGAGGTCGACGGGGCCGCCGGCCCGGGGCGCGACGACGGGTAGGCCGCTCGCGCCGGCCTCCTGGATCGTCTGGCCGAACGTCTCGGCCGTGCCGGTGTGCACGAAGACGTCGAGGCACGCGTACGCCCTCGCGAGGTCGTCGCCGTGGCGCGACCCGAGGAAGGCGGGTGGGCGGTTCGGGCGGCAGGGGGAGGCGGCGACCGCCTCGGACAGCGCGGCGCCGACGGCGTCGCGCGACGGGCCGTCGCCGACGACGACGAGCCGGGTCCCGGGGAGGTCGGCGAGCGCGGCGAGACGCTCGACCTCCTTCTCGGGGGCGAGCCTGCCGACGTAGCCGAGGAGGCGCTCACCCTCCGGGGCCAGCTCGCGGCGCAGCGCGCGGGAGAGCGCGTCCTGCCGCCAGGCGGGGTTGAAGAGGGCGGCGTCGACTCCCCGGCCCCAGAGCGCGGTCCGCGGCACCGCGTGCGCCCGGAGGTCGGCGAGCGCGGCCGACGACGGCGCGAGCGTGAGGTCGGCCCACGAGTGGATCCGACGGATCCAGCGCCACGTCGTCGCGGCGGCCGCGGTGCCTGCCGCGCCGGGCGTGTGCTGGCGCACGTAGGCCGCCATGTCCGTCTGGAACACCGCCACCGTCGGCAGGTCGAGAGCGCGCGCCGCCGCGAGGCCGCGCGCCCCCAGCACGAAGGGGCTCGCGACGTGGACGACGTCGGGACGGAAGTCCTCCAGCACCCTCTCGATCTCGGGTGTCGGCAGGCCGACGTCGAACTGGCGCACGGGCAGGGAGGCGACCCGGTGCACGTCTGCCCCTCCGTAGCCGCCCAGGCGCGCCGCCCGGGACCGGGGCGCGACGACGACGACGTCGTCACCTCGTGCCCGCAGCTGCTCGACGACCCGGCACACGCTCGTGGTGACGCCGTTGACGCTCGGCAGGAACGACTCGGTCACGATGGCGACTCGCACGTCTCCACGCTGTCGATCCAGGGCGGTGACCGGGCGACGGCACGGGGTGTGTCCGGTGACGTGCCGGTGACAGCCTCGTGCACTGCCGCGTTCTCCGCTGGGCACGCCTAGGGTGGGCGCATGGTTCTCGGTGAGGCAGCGGCGGCCGTCGACTGGCTGATGGACAAGTCCCTCGTGCTCGGCTACACGAAGATCGGTCCCGCAGTGCGGCGAGCCTGGTGGCCGGCTGACCCCGCCCCCGGTGCGCTCGTCGGACGCCACGTCCTCGTCACCGGCGCGAGCGGGGGGCTGGGACTCGCCACCGCGCGCGGTCTCGCGCGACTGGGCGCGACGGTCCACCTCACCGGCCGTGACGCCGGGCGGCTCGACACGGCTCGAGCGTCGCTGCTCGACCGGGAGCCGCTCGCGGAGGTGGTCGTCCACGTCGCCGACGTCAGCGACCTCGCCGCCACGGCCCGGTTCGCACGTGACTTCATGGCCGACGTGCCGCGCCTCCACGCCGTCGTCCACAACGCCGGGGTCATGCCGCCGCAGCGCAGCACCACCCCGGAGGGGCACGAGCTCACCCTCGCGACGCACGTGCTCGGGCCGCACGTGCTGACCCAGACCCTGCGACCGGCGCTCGCCGACGGCCGCGTCGTCGTCGTCACCTCGGGTGGCGCCTACGGGCAGCGGCTCGACGCCGCCGACCCCGAGTACACCAGCGGTGACTACTCCGGAGTGACGGCCTACGCCCGCACCAAGCGGATGCAGCTGGTGCTCACCGAGCTCTGGGCAGGCGACCTTGCTGCGGAAGGGATCCGGGTCAACTCGATGCACCCTGGCTGGGCGGCCACGCCCGGCGTCACGGAGTCGCTGCCGCGCTTCGCGGCGCTCACCGGACCGCTGCTGCGCGACGCCGACCAGGGGGCCGACACGGCGGTGTGGCTCGTGGCCACAACAGACGCCACCGGCACCGGCGGGTTCTGGCACGACCGCCGACGACGACCCACGCACTACGCGCCCGTAGGGGTCGAGACGCACGAACAGGTCGAGCAGTTCAGGACGTTCGTGCACGACGCGACCCGCCAGGCGCTGTCCACGTCCTGATCCGGCGAAAGGAGCTCGGCGCGCGGCGGCCTCACCTATGCTCCGGCGCATGGATCTCGAGTACTGGCGGCGCGCCCTTGCGGCTCTCGCCGGCCGGCTGCAGGACCGTGAGTTCCGGCGAGACTGGCTGAGCGCAGGTCTCGAGGTGCGCCCTCGCGCGCCGTTCAGGTCGCTGTTCGAACGCTTCCCCGAGCTCGAGCACCGCGCGATCGACGTCGGCCGGGTCACCTATCGACGGTCGAACATGGACCCTCTCGAGCAGTACTGCATCAGCGCCGTGGTCGAGATGACCCGGCCCGACCGGATCTTCGAGATCGGCACGTTCGACGGCGCCACCACGCACGTGCTGGCTCGCTCCGCCCCGGAGGCTGAGGTGTTGACGCTGGACCTGCCACCGGAGTCTGCCGTCCTCGCATCGGTCGCTCAGGAGGCCACGCACGCCGGGGCGGGAGAGGTCGGCTCCCGGTTCCGCGACACCCCGGAGGCCAGTCGCATCACCCAGCTGCTCGGAGACAGCACGACCTTCGACTACACCCCGTGGGAGGGCGCGGTCGACCTCGTCCTCGTCGACGCGGGCCACGAGTACGAGAACGCCCGGGCTGACTCGCAGGCGGCACTCCGGCTGCTGCGACCGGGCGGGGTCATTCTCTGGGACGACTACGAACCCGGGTGGCCCGGTGTCGTGAGGGCCGTCGACGAGCTGCAGCTTCCCGTCGTCCGTCTGACCCCCGGGCTTGCGGCCTACTTCGACCCGTCGCCGGGTCAGCCCAGGGGCTGAGCCCCGTCACGCAGGCGACTCCGTCCTCAGCCAGCAGGTCCACCGCTCGATGCGGAGAAAACCGAGCCGCTCGTAGACGGGCTGGCCGTCGTCGCTGGCGATGAGTACGGCTCCCTGCTCGGGCCACGTGGTCGTCGCGGCCCACGTGAGCGCCGCGCCGGCACCCCGGCCGCGGGCGCTCCCGAGCACCGCGACGTTCTCGACGACGGTCACCCCGGCCGCCGAGTGCGCCGCCGACGTGGCGACGGGACGTCCGTCCAGATAGCCGACGAAGACCCGGGTCGCGGCACCCACGACGTCCGGTCGGTAGAAGTCGCCCGGAGGGAGGTCGTCCATGTCCGGCATGGGGTAGCCCTCGACGAGAACGCGTTCCGCGTCCCGGAGCTCGGTGGGGGTGGTCGCCTGCCGCACCTCCACCTGGGTGGTCGGAGCCCGAGTGCCCGCCGAGGTCGGCCGGAACATCAGCGGGGGGTGTCCCACGAGCTCGAAACCGTGCGCCGTGAGGTCGGGCGCGGGGAACGGGCTGATGACGATCGCGGAGACGCCGTCGGGGTATGCCGCCGAAAGGGCGGACATGGTCGCCGTCCAGCTGCGGGGCGGGCAGGTCACGATGGCCCAGTTGAGCAGGGCGCTCGCGCCGCCACCCCGACCGGCGCACCATCCGTGTCCCTGGGCGAAGTGGCCCCGCGCCGCCTTCGTCAGGGCGCGCGCCCACGACACGTGTGCCAGCACCCCTTGCCGCACCAGGGAGTCGGCGGCCGGGAGGTCGTCCTCCCAGCCGTTCGTCAGGTACTCGCCCTCGTCGGGCAGCATCGAGGTCATGGGTCCACTGTCGACCCGGCCGCCGTCGTCCGTGGAGCGAACGACGAGATCGACGCGCACGCCTCAGGTCGGGCGCCTCACGCAGACCTGCGCGCCCGTCGAGGGAACGCAGTCGTAGCCGGTCGACACGAGCACCCGGACGCGCTCGATGTAGTCGTTCCAGGGGGAGGCACCCTCCGTCGGCACGGCCGAGTCGTCGATGATCAGCGCGTCGGCCCCGTGCAGGCAGGTGGCGGTCGAGCCCAGGATCGCCGCGGACTCGATGAAGGCGTACTGGTGGAACCGCGGGCACTCGAGGACGAGCCCTCGGAGGCCGAGCGCGTGCGCCTCGGTGTCGTTGGAGCCGACCCGGGCGTAGGTGCGCACCTCGGGCAGCGACGCGACGAGGGCGCTCGCGGGCGACTCCTGTTGGAGGGCAGCGAGCGCCAGAGGGGCTTCGCGGGTCGCCTGGACGTAGAAGGTGGGGTGCAGGGCCCCGCCGACGGCATACGCCGTGACGAGCGCCGCGGCGACCCGGGTGGGAGGCCCGAGGCCGCGACTGCTCGCCGCACCCAGCCCGCCGCGCGATCCGAGCAGGGTGGTGGCGAGCACGAGTGCGACGACCGCGGGCACACTCATCGTCTGGCCGTGGTGCGGCCACGTGGCAGTCGCGCCGAGGACGAGCAGGCTCGCGACGAACGTGTTGAGGGTGAGCGACGCGAGCAGTGCCGGGACTCGGAGGTCGGCACCGGTCACGTCGAGCGGCCGGGGCGCGCGTTCCTTCCAGGCCGGGACCCCGGCCCACACGATCACGGCGACGACGGCGACCACCGTGAAGAGGGCGGTTTTCGGGGAACCCTCGGGAAACGCCCGCAGCAGGTGTCCCACCGGGCCGCCGTGGCGGGACGAGAAGACCTCCCCGTCGGCGTAGAGCAGGTTGGCTCTGAGGTTCGCGACCCAACCACCGAGTTCGTCACGCACGGCGAGAAGTCCGATCCCGGCAGCGAGAGCGGTCAGCCCGGCCAGGGCGGCGCGCACGGCGCCGGTCCACGACCGGTGGTGCCATACGCACGTGAGCACGCCGACCGCCGCGACCGGGACGAGAGTGACCTTCGTCAGGACGACGAGCCCGACGACGGCACCGGCGAGGACCCACTGCCGGCGAGTGGCAGCGGCGACGGCCCAGAGAGTGAGGGCGACGCCGGGCAGGTGGGTCATGCCCGGGACGTACGCCGGGCCGGTCAGGACCACGGAGGCGAGAGCGGCCATCAGCGCGGCCCAGCTCCGGCCGAGGCCGGACGTGCGTGCCAGCGACCATGCGGCGGAGCACGCGAGCAGCGCCCAGAGGATCTCGACGGCGTAGTCGGCGAGCGGCGAGACGAACCGCCCGAGCGCGAGGACGTAGTAGAAGACCGGGTCCTTGTTGTCCCAGACGTCGACGTAGAGGCGGTCGCCGCTCAGGAGGCGCTCGGCCACACTGGCATAGGTTCCGTGGTCATCAGTCTGCGGGCTGGGAACGAGGCGCACCGCGCTCATCGCGGTCGCGAGCACCGCGGCGAGCGCGATCGACGTCACCGTCACGGCTCGCGGGCGCGACGCCTCGCGGTCGTGCGTCTCCTCGGGGGCCCGCTGAGCGGACGTCATGTCAGCTCGGTGCGGTTCTGCGCAGTCAGCATCTCGACGACCTTCTTGACGTCCTGGGCCCGGTCGGGGCGCGTGATGAGCAGTGCGTCCTGGGTGTCGACGACGACGAGGTCGTCGACACCGATGAGGGCCACGAGACGTCCGCCCGTGGCGACGGTCGCGGTCGAGTCGATGGCGATGATGTCGTCGACGGGCCCGATCGCCGTGATGCCCGGGAGCGTCGACTCGCTGACGAGTCGCGTCAGCGACGCGAAGTCGCCGACGTCGTCCCAGCCGAACGATGCCGGCACGACCGCGACCCGGCCGGCAGCCGCAGCGGGCTCCGCGACGGCATGGTCGATCGCGATCTTGTGCAGCGACGGCCACAGGTCGCGCATCCGCCGCGGGTCGGCGGCGATGATGCGCAGGCTGTCGACCATGTCGGCGTGGTTGACCGCCAGCAGCTCGAGCAGTGTTGTGGCGCCGACGACGAACATGCCGGCGTTCCAACGGTATTCGCCGGTCGCGAGGTAGCGGGTCGCGGTGTCACGGTCGGGCTTCTCGACGAACTCCTCCACGCGGCGGGCGCTGGGCGCCTCGTCCACCCCGAGCGAGTCCCCGACCTTGATGTAGCCGAAGGCCGTCGAGGGATCGGTCGGCTCGACGCCGATGGTCACGAGCTCGCCACGTCGCGCCAGCGCCGCGGCCTCGGTGACGGCGCGGTGGAATGCCTCGGTGTCGCGGATGACGTGGTCGGCGGCGAACGAGCCGATCACCGCCTCGGGGTCGCGTCGCTCGAGGATCGCGGCGGCGAGCCCGATCGCCGGCATCGAGTCGCGCGGCGAGGGCTCGGCGACGACCGCGTCGTAGCCGAGCATCGGCAGCTGGCGGCGAACTGCGTCCTCGTGGGCGGCGCCCGTCACGACGAGGATGCGGTCGCCGACGAGCGGGGAGAGGCGGTCCCACGTCTCGCGCAGGAGCGACTGGCCCGACCCGGTGAGGTCGTGGAGGAACTTGGGGGAGTGGCGGCGCGAGATCGGCCACAGCCGGGTGCCGGACCCCCCAGCGGGGATGACGGCCCAGAGCCCGGGGATGTCGGTCATGCGCACACCGTACCGATGGGTGGCGCGCGCTCCGGTGGAACGCGCGCGACCGGCGGGTGACGTGGGTGGGCGGGGGACGGCATACGTCCTCGGGCGTATGCCGTCAGGCGTGGATGTCGCGACGGCGCAGGCCTGCCAGCCCTGCCGCCGCCACGGCGGCCGCGACCGCGACGAGCAGGACGAGCGGCAGCACGCGCCCCTTCTGGGCCGGCATCGACGGCACGTGGCCGAAGGGGGAGAGGTTCATCATCCAGTCGGGCAGACCGAGCACCGGGACGAGCTCGCTGAGCAGCAGGAAGGTGATGAGGGCAGCCCAGGACAGCCCGGTGAGGCGCGGCACCCAGCCGACGAGCAGCAGCGCCACGGCCACGCAGACCCAGATGGCGGGCACCGTGACGAGAGCTGCCGGCACGAGCCGGCCGACGGACGCCGCGACGTCGCCGGTCCGCTGGGAGTCGGCGGCTCCTGCGACCAGGCCGACGAGGGCCATGACGACGGCCGTCGAGGTGAGGGCGACGAGCAGGTGCGAGACGGCCCAGGCGAGGCGGGATGTCGTCGTGAGCAGCATCTCCGCGCGCAACGAGGTCTCCTCGGTCCGCAGCCGCGTCACGATCGAGATGCCCATGGCGGCGACGGCGAGCGCGATGATGTGCAGCTCGGTCGTGAAGAAGACGTCGATGAGCTCCACCTGTGCGCCCGCTGCCCCCGACAGCTTGCGCAGCAGGTCGAGGGTGGTGTCGGATCCGTTGAGCGACTCGAGGTTCGCGGCGATCGAGCCGACGACCGACCCGATGACGACGGCGCTGACGCCCCAGCCGATCAGGGTGCCGCGCGCGAGCCGCGTCGTCAGCGCGCCGACGCTGCGCATCGAGCCGCGGGGTCGGCCCGGGCGGCTCGGCAGCAGGCCGGCGCCGAGGTCTCGGCGCTCCTGCAGGCGGTAGGCGAGCGCGACGAGCAGCACGAAGGCGGCGAGGCCGAGCCAGAAGGGCCACAGCCGGTTGTCGCCGTAGGGCGAGACCTTCTGGCCCCAGCCGAGGGGCGAGAGCCACGTGAGGAAACGCACCGGGTTGTCGTCGCCGGCGGTGTCGCCCAGGGCGCGCAGCAGGAAGGCGGCCCCGAGGGCGCCGAGGGAGAGGGCGGCCGTGCCGCGGGTGGTCTCGGCGAGCTGGGCCGCGACCGCGGTGATCCCGACCCACGACAACCCCATGACCAGCCAGCAGACCCCGAAGGCGAAGGAGCCGCGGGCATCGAGTCCGACGGCGGCGAGGGCCGCGGCGGTGAGCGCGGACGTCGCCACCACCGTCGCGGTGCCGAGGAGGAGCGCGGCGGTCAGCGGTGACCGGCGTTCGATGGCGCCGGCGCCGAGCAGCTCGAGCCGGCCGGCCTCCTCCTCGGTGCGGGTGTGCCGCCGCACGACGATGTACGCGAGCAGGCACACGAAGACGCCACCGAGCAGCACCGACTTGAAGACGGCGAAGGAGTCGAGCGTCAGGCTGGTCATCGGGCCGTAGAGCGCGACGCTGGCCGGGTTGGCCACGAGCGGGCGGATGATCTCCAGCGCGCTCGACAGGCTGGGGTAGAGGTCGATCGTGGCCCGGGCCGACCCCGCGGCGAAGGCCACGATCGCGAGCACGCTGACGGGGATGAGCAGGCGGTCGCGGCGCGAGGCGAGGCGCAAAAGCGACCCGGTGCCGGCGAAGGTGCTCATCGTGTCGTCGCCGCCTCGGCCGTCGATCTGGGTCCAGCCGAACTGCCTTGTGCTGCAACGGGTCTGGCGCGGTACTGGTCCATGAAGAGCTCTTCGAGCGTCGGGGGAGCGCTCGTGAGGGTCTTGATGCCGTGCTGGCCCAGCAGGGCGAGCAGCCCACCGAGGTGCTGGGTCTCGACGGCGCACACGACGTGGTGGTCGGTGACCGCGACGTCGGCGAGCCCGGGCACCGCGTGCAGCTGGTCGGCGGCGATGGGCCGCTCGAGCGTCGCCTCGACGGTGGTGCGCGACAGGTGCCGCAGCTGCTCGAGCGTGCCCGACTCGACGTTGCGCCCTTCGCGGATGATGCTCACCCGGTCGCACAGGGACTCGACCTCGCTGAGGATGTGGCTCGACAGCAGGATGGTCGTGCCCTGCCGGCGGCGCTCGCGGGCGGCCTCCTTGAACGCGGCCTCCATGAGCGGGTCGAGGCCCGAGGTGGGCTCGTCGAGGATGAGCAGCTCGACGTCCGACGACAGCGCCGCGACGAGGGCGACCTTCTGGCGGTTGCCCTTGGAGTAGGAGCGGCCCTTCTTCGTCGGGTCGAGGTCGAAGCGCTCGAGCATGTCGGCCCGGCGCTTCTCGTCGAGCCCACCACGCAGCTTGCCGAGCAGGTCGATCACCTCGCCCCCGGTGAGGTTGGGCCAGAGCGCGACGTCGCCGGGCACGTAGGCGAGTCGGCGGTGCAGCGTCTCGACCTCACGCCAGGGGTCGCCGCCGAGCAACGTCGCAGTGCCGCCGTCGGAGCGGAGCAGGCCGAGCAGGATGCGGATCGTCGTCGACTTGCCGGCGCCGTTGGGCCCGAGGAAGCCGTGGATCTCTCCGGTCGACACCTCGAGGTCGAGCCCGTCGAGGGCGACCGTGCGGCCGAACGTCTTGCGCAGGTCCCGGACCTGGATCGCGGAGGTCATGACATCGACGGTACACAGGATTCACGGTTTCCTGAATACTATGAGCGACAGAACGACGGGGCCGACGGCGAAGGAGTGACGATGGGTGATCGCGACGAGCGGGCCGTGGCCGCCTACGTGGAACGCTTCGGCAACGTGCTGACCGAGGCCGGCATGCCTCGGCTCGCGTCGCGGGTCTTCGCGCAGCTGCTCGCCGACGACGACGGCCGCATGACCGCCCTCGAGCTCACCGAGGCGCTGGACGTCAGCCCTGCCGCCGTGTCCGGTGCGGTCCAGTACCTGACGCAGACCCACCTCATCGGCAAGGAGCGCGAGCGCGGCTCGCGGCGCGACGTCTACGTCGTGCACCTCGACGCCTGGCACGACGCGATGCTGAGCCGCGACCGCCTGCTCAGCCAGATGGAGTCCTCGGTCCGGTCCGGGCTCGACGCCGTCGGGGGCGTCGGCAGCGCTGCCGGGCGCCGGCTCGCCGTGTCGGTGGAGTTCCTCGACCACATCGCCCGCGAGATGGCCACGATGCACGCGAGCTGGGAGCGCCGCCGCGCTCAGATCACCGCCGACTGGCCCGTCGACCCCTGACCCGTCGAGAGGCCGACGTATGCCGCCTCACCGGCCCCCGACGCCACCCTGGTCCAGGAGCCCGCCCGGCGGCATACGCCCTCGGTGACGTGAGATCGGCGACGTTCGTCACGCGGGGGGCGGGCGCCGACCCGGGCGCCGATACGCTCGGCACCATGGCTGACAGCACTGGCGCGCGCTCCGAGTCCGACCTGCCCATCGAGCCTGTCTACGACGCCTCGGCGCTCGCCGGCTTCGACCCCGCGGCCAAGCTCGGCGCCCCCGGCAGCTACCCCTTCACCCGCGGCGTCTACCCGTCGATGTACACCGGCCGGCCGTGGACGATGCGCCAGTACGCCGGATTCGGCACGGCCAAGGAGAGCAACGAGCGCTACCACCAGCTCGTCAAGGCGGGCACCGGTGGCCTGTCGGTCGCCTTCGACCTGCCGACCCAGATGGGCTACGACTCCGACGAGCCGATCGCGCACGGCGAGGTCGGCAAGGTCGGCGTCGCGATCGACAGCCTCGACGACATGCGCACCCTCTTCGACGGGCTGCCGCTCGACAAGATCTCCACGTCGATGACGATCAACGCGCCCGGCTCGACGTTGCTCCTGCTCTACCAGCTCGTCGCAGAGGGGCAGGGCGTGGCGGGCGACCAGCTCACGGGCACGATCCAGAACGACGTGCTCAAGGAGTACATCGCCCGCGGCACCTACATCTACCCGCCGCGCGAGTCGCTGCGCCTCATCGCGGACGTCTTCGCCTACTGCCACAAGGAGATGCCGCGCTGGAACACCATCTCCATCAGCGGCTACCACATGGCCGAGGCCGGCGCGACGCCCGTGCAGGAGATCGCGTTCACCCTCGCCAACGCCATCGAGTACGTCCGCGCCGCCCAGGCCGCCGGGCTGCACGTCGACGACTTCGCGCCCCGGCTCTCCTTCTTCTTCGTCGCCCGCACGACGCTGCTCGAGGAGGTCGCGAAGTTCCGTGCGGCCCGACGCATCTGGGCGCGGATCATGAAGGAGGACTTCGGCGCCCAGAACCCGAAGTCGATGATGCTGCGCTTCCACACCCAGACGGCCGGCGTGCAGCTCACCGCCCAGCAGCCCGAGGTCAACCTCGTCCGCGTCGCCCTCCAGGGCCTCGGCGCGGTGCTCGGCGGCACGCAGTCGCTGCACACGAACAGCTTCGACGAGGCGATCGCGCTCCCGACCGAGAAGGCCGCGCGCCTCGCGCTGCGCACCCAGCAGGTCATCGCCTACGAGACAGACGTGACGAAAACCGTTGACCCGTTTGCCGGTTCGTACGTCGTAGAGTCGATGACCGACGAGATCGAGGCCGCCGTGCTCGACCTCATCCAGCAGGTCGAGGACAAGGGCGGGGCCGTCGCGGCCATCGAGCAGGGCTTCCAGAAGTCCGAGATCGAGCGTTCCGCCTACCGCGTGCAGCTCGAGATCGACGGCGGCGAGCGCACCGTCGTCGGCGTCAACCGCTTCACCCTCGACCAGGAGGACCACTACGAGCCGCTGCGGGTCGACCCCACGATCGAGGCCGACCAGCGGGCCCGCCTCGAGGCCCTGCGCGCCGACCGCGACAACGACGCCGTCGACGCCGCCCTCGCCCGGCTGCAGGAGGCCGCCCGTGGCACGGAGAACGTGCTCTACCCGATGAAGGAGGCGCTCGCGGCCCGGGCCACCGGCGGCGAGGTGGCCCACGCGCTGCGCGAGGTGTGGGGCACCTACCAGCCCCGCGAGACCTTCTGACCCACACGGCATACGCCCGCGTATGCCGTGTGCCTGATTGCCGTGCCGCGCCGACTGGCCGGAACGAAGGGCCGAAACCGGGCTCACGAGGCCTTTCGCCGGTTCGATCCGGCCAGTCGGCCCGTCCGCAGCCGCCACAGACCCTGCGATCGCCGTAGCGCCACGAGGTCCTCGATGGCTCGGCGGACCACCTCCGGTTGGAACATCACCTGCTCCCACGTGAAGCGCAGCACGAGCCAGTCCCGGACGACCAGGGCGTTGTAGCGGCGGCAGTCGCGGTCGAACGCCTTGCGCCCGGTGTGGAACTCGTGGCTGTCGGCCTCCAGCCCGATCCGGAGGTCCTCGTCGGCCAAGTCGACGCGTGCATAGAACTCGTCGTAGCGGATCCGCACCTGCGGCTCGACCACGATCCCCGGCACATCTAGGGCGATCGCGCGAAGCGACGACTCGAACGGGCCCGCCGCCCCGGCGCTCGACACCGACAGGACGCGCGCGACCTTGTCGCGCTGGCGCTTCGGCAGCCACGCGCTGCGTGCCAGCACCTCCGAGGGCCGCTGGCCTGCGCGCCGGGCAGAGTCGACGACGGAAAGGGCGTCGGCGAGGGGCAGGTCGAGGCAGCAGTCGATGACCGTGCGCACCGGAGTCGTCACCCAGCCTTCGACAACATCGTCGGCGTCCAGGTCGCGCCAGTGCAGGGCCACTCCTCTGCCGGCGTCCACTGGCAGACTCCGCTTGGCCCGCACCGTCACGTGCGGCTCGTGAGGGGTCAGCCGCACCTTCCATCCCCAGTGCAGAGCGGCGGTGGTGTGCGACGCGGCACCGCTGAGCCGGTGCGCCGCGGCGTGAGCGGCATCGGTGCCGACCACGCAGTAGTGCCCGTGCGACGTCCGCACGACGAGGCCCGCGGCGAGCGCCGCATCGAGGTGGCGGCCGTGCACCCGAGCCCGCCGGAGCTGTCTCCGGGTCGCCGCACCGCCGAGTCGGACCAAGGCATCCACCGCGCGCATCGGTCGATGGTGCCCTGTCCGGGCTGCGCCCTTCCGGTGTCCTCCACAGGATCGGTCGGCCGGAACCAAACGCGGAACCCGGTCCCCGGGGCACGTTCGCCCATTCAATCCGGCCGAAGTGACCTCCGACGCCGTATGCCGTCCGGCCGGGATCGCCGTCCCTAGCTGGGTCGGGCGCCCACCCGGGCGGCCGCGGCGCTCCCGGCGGCGACCCCGGAACGCAGCGCCGAAGCGCGGTCCTCGCCGCGCAGCCAGGCCGACAGCAGGCCGGCGTTGAAGGCGTCGCCGCACCCGGTGGCGTCGACGTTCTCGACGTGGGGCGCCTCGGTGGAGACGTCGACGCTGTGGCCGACCCACCGCGCGCCCGCCGCGCCGTAGGTGGCGACGACCTCGCTCGCGTGCTCGAGGATCTTGCCCATCCCGCCGAGCGCCGCGACCTCGCTCTCGTTGGGCAGCAGCAGGTCCACGCCGGACACCCACGACAGGAACGTGCCGGCGCCCTCGCGCTCGATGAGCGCCGGCGACTGCGGGTCGACCGACGTCGACCACCCGAGCTCACGGGCCTGGCGCAGCGACTCGAGCCCGGCCGCTCGCGACCCCGCGTCGAAGAGCACGTAGCCACTGAGGTGCAGGTGCGGTCGTGGCCCGTCGGCCGGGAGCCCCAGCGACGCGAGGTCGACGTCGTCCACCGAGAACGCCTTGTTGGCGCCGCGGTCGGGGAACATCGTGCGGTCGCCGTGGGCGTCGAGCAGGATCACGACCATGCACGTGGGCAGCGTCGGGTCGACGGCGAAGGCGCACGTCACACCCGAGCCCTCGAGCTCTCGTCGGCACGTCGACCCCGCGGCGTCCGCACCGACGCGGGCCACGAGTGTCACCGATGCCCCGAGCCCGGCGAGCCACGACGCCGAGTTGCCGCCGGCGCCACCGGGCACGAGCGTGACGGCCGAGGGCGTGTCGGAGTGCCACTGGATCTCGCCGGTGGGCCTCGTGATGACGTCGAGCCCGACGTCCCCGACCACGACGACCGGACGAGCGGTCATGCCTGCAGGTCCCGGTCGCCACCGGGACCCGAGAGCCGTGCGACCTCGGCGGCGACCTCGCCGGCCAGCCGGGCGTTGGCGAGCACGAGCTCGACGTTCGCGCGGAGCGACTCGCCACCGGAGTTGTCGTGGAAGAACTCGAGCAGGCGGGGTGTCACGTCCTTGCCGTGCACGCCCTCGCGCTCGAGCAGCGCCAGGCCCTCGGCGACGAGGCGGTCGTGCAGCTCGCGGTCGACCTGCCGGTCGGCGGGCAGCGGGTTCGCGAGGACGACGCCGGCGGCGTCGGTGCCGAGCCGGTCGCGCGCGACGACGACCCGCGCGGCCTCCTCTGCCGACTCCACCCGCCACGGCACGGGCTGGCCCGAGTCCGAGAGGTAGAAGCCCGGAAAGGCGTCGGTGCGGTAGCCGAGCACCGGCACCGACAGTGTCTCGAGGGTCTCGAGGGTGCCGGCCACGTCGAGGATCGACTTCACCCCGGCGCACACGACGAGGACGGGGGTCGAGGCGATGACGCCGAGGTCGGCCGACACGTCGAACGTCTCGGAGGCGCCCCGGTGCACGCCGCCGAGGCCGCCGGTCGCGAAGACGCGGATGCCGGCGAGGTTGGCCAGGGCCGAGGTCGACGCCACCGTCGTGGCACCCGACCGCCCCAGCGCCGTTGCGACGCCCACGTCGCGCACCGACAGCTTCGCGATGTCGGGATCGGTGCACACGCGCTCGACCTCGGTCGCGCCCAGGCCGATGTGCACCACGCCGTCGAGCACCGCGATCGTCGCGGGCACCGAGCCGCCTGCGCGCACGGCGTCCTCGATCTGTGCCGCGATCTCGATGTTGTCGGGGTGGGGGAGCCCGTGCGCGAGGATGGTCGACTCGAGCGCGACGACACCGACGCCGGCGTCCAGGGCGTCACGCACGTCCTCGTGCACGACGACGAGATCTGACGACGGCAGGTGCGGCAGGTGCGGCAGGTGCGCAGACATGGCGGCCACCCTAGTGACGCAAGGCGCCCCGGCCGCTGCGGGGGCAGGCCGCGCACTCCCGCATCCCCGGCAGCGCGTAGATGAAGCAGCACGACACCCGCGTCGGCTCCGGCCCGACGCCCTCGCCGGCGGCGCCGTGCGCGAGCCGCACGGCCGTGTCCCACATGTCCGACACGACGCCCCAACGCTGCCGCGAGCTCATCTTGACGTCGGGGGCGTATGCCGTCACGACCTCCGACACGAGCCCGAGGTATGCCGTCCGGCAGAGCTCCAGACGCCGGGCCGGGTCGGCCTCGGCCGTGAGGGACGTGCGGCCCGGCGCGACGACGACCCGGTGGGGGTTGAGACCGACCGCGAGCTCGAAACCCAGCCCGGCAGGCGACGGCGCAAGGACCCAGGGACCGAGCGCGGCGGCATACGCAAGGGGAGTGGCGGCGACCTCGCACCACCACTGCAGCACGAAGGCCGCCGGCACGTGCGGCCGCACCGGGACCCCGTGGCGCTGCGACATCTGTCCGCCGAGCGCGTCGCGCCACGGCCGCAGCGGATCCGAGCCGGCGCGCACGTGGGCGAGCACGTCGCCGAACCACACCGTGGCGGGCGAGCCGGCGCAGCTGGCGGTGGTGAAGGGGAGGGCGCGGTCGACCCGGTCGACGACGTGCCGCACGGCGTCCGCACCGAGGGATGCGTCGAGGGTGGCGTCGACCCGATCGTGCTGTCGCTCGACCTCCATGCGGTCCCCTCCCGCCTCGCCGTCGCCACCGGTTCGGCGGGGACCGCGACCATCCTCTCGCTAGAATCCCGTGCTCGTGACCGACCGCTCCCTCTCGCTGCCCTTCGAGGCCGTCGCCCGAACCGTCCAGCAGCACGCCCAGGAGCTCGTCACGATCCGCCGCGACCTGCACACCCACCCCGAGCTCGGCCGCGGCGAGGTGCGCACCACCGCAGTGGTCGCCGAGCGCCTCGAGCGCGCGGGCATCGCCGTGCGCCGGCTGCGCGGCACGGGTCTCGTCGCCGACCTCGGCGCCCCCAAGCCCGAGCACCGCATCGCGCTGCGCGCCGACCTCGACGCGCTGCCGATCCGCGAGCAGACCGGGCTCGACTTCGCCTCGCAGACCGACGGTGTCAGCCACTCGTGCGGGCACGACGTGCACACGAGCGCCCTGCTCGGCGCGGCCCTCGCGCTCAAGGCGACCGAGAGCCGCCTCGTCGACGCCGGCATCGGTGCGCGCCTCGTCTTCCAGCCCGCCGAGGAGCTGATGCCCGGCGGCGCCGAGGACGTCGTCGCGCAGGACGGGCTCGTCGGCGTCGACCGCATCTTCGCGCTGCACTGCGACCCCAACCTCGACGCGGGCCAGGTCGGCCTGCGCGTCGGCGCCATCACCGCGGCCGCCGACCAGGTCGAGGTGACCCTCTCGGGCCGCGGCGGCCACACGTCACGGCCGCACCTGACGCAGGACCTCACGTACGCCCTCGCGAAGGTCGTCACCGACGTGCCGGCCGTGCTGTCGCGCCGTCTCGACCCCCGCGCGGGCGCCGCGCTCGTCTGGGGCTCCATCCACTCCGGCGGCGCGCACAACGTCATCCCGGCCTCGGGCAAGGTCGGCGGCACGCTGCGCATGCTCGACGCCGGCATCTGGGAGGGCGTCGAGCGCCTCCTCGAGGCCGTGGTGCACGAGGTCGTCAGGCCGTATGCCGTACAGGCCGAGGTGTCGATCACCAAGGGCGTGCCGCCCGTCGTCAACGACGCCGGCTGCATCGACGCGCTGACCGCGGCGGTGACCGGCACGGGCGCCTTCGTGGCGCCGACCCCGCAGTCCCTCGGCGGCGAGGACTTCGCGTGGTACCTCACCCACATCCCGGGCGCGATGGCCCGCCTGGGCACCCGCTCGCCGGGAGGCCCGACCTACGACCTGCACCGCGGCGACCTCGTCATCGACGAGGGCGCGATCGTCGTCGGAGCCCGCACTCTGGCCGGTGTCGTGTTCTCCGCGGCGGCCCAGCTGGCCGGCACGCCGGCCCTCGGCGGCGTCTCTCCGCTGAGCGCGGTCGCGGATCGATAACACTTCCTGCGACTTGCCTTGAGGCGCTCAGATCTTGTCGTGGCGGGGTCTACAGTTCCGTGCTATCTGGGCCGATGTCGTCGTCGGCCCGTCGGACTGAAGGAGAGCGCCTTGCGTTCACATGTGAAGTTGAGTGCGGTCGTCGCGGCCGGACTGGTCGCCGCACTCGCTGGCTGTGGTGGGTCCACCGGCCCGTCCACCGGCTCCGGCGGCGGCGGGGGCACGAACACCGCCGCCTCGGGCGACTGCTCGAGCGCTGAGGTGTTCTGCGTCGGCCTCGTGACCGACGTCGGCAAGGTTGACGACAAGGGCTTCAACCAGGCCGCCTGGGAGGGCGTCGAGCAGGTCAAGGGCGAGCTGGGCGCGCAGACGAAGTTCGTCGAGACGACCGACCCCAAGGACTACGCGAAGAACATCAAGCAGTTCACCGACGCGAAGTACGACGTCATCGTCACCGTCGGCTTCCTCATGGGTGACGCGACCCGCGCCGCGGGCAAGCAGTACCCCAACACCAAGTTCATCGGCTTCGACCAGTTCCAGGCCGACCCGGTCGTCCCGAACGTCACGGGCCTGATCTTCCACGAGGACCAGGCGGGCTACGCCGCCGGCTACCTCGCCGGTCTCATGACGAAGTCGAACAAGATCGGCGTCGTCCTCGGCCAGGAGATCCCGCCGACCCAGGCGTACGCCGCCGGCTACGAGAACGGCGCCAAGGCCGCCAACCCGTCCGTCACGGTCTCGAAGGTCTACCACCCGGCCGGCAACACCGCCTTCAACGACCCCGTGTGGGGTGCCGGTGAGGCCAAGAAGATGCTCGCGCAGGGCGCGGACTTCATCTTCGGTGCCGGTGGCAACACGGGCAACGGCGCGCTCCAGGAGGCCGCGAAGACGGCCGGCGCCGGCGACAAGATCTTCTGCATCGGTGTCGACCTCGACCAGTGGGACACCCTGCCGGCCGCGCACCCGTGCCTGATCACCTCGGCCGAGAAGCACGAGAAGGACGGCATCGGCGAGCTGCTCAAGCAGATCAAGAGCAACACGATCAAGCCGGGCAACTTCTTCGGCACCGCCGGCATCTCCGCCTTCCACGACTTCGACAGCAAGGTCCCGGCCGACGTGAAGACCAAGGTCGCCGACATCGTCAAGAAGCTCGAGGACGGCTCGGAGGCGACGGGCTACAAGGCGGGCTGAACCGCAACCGAATGACCCCTGACGGGGTGGGCACTAGAGTCCCGTCATGACGAAAGTCGAGCGGGTGCTCCACAGGGGCACCCGCTCGACGTCGTTCTGCGCCGGTGAGACGGCGTGCACCACAGACACAGGTCCAGACAAGGAGTCGAGAGGTCCGAGATGGCCGATCCGAGAGATGAGCCGTCAGGCGCCGACCACGGCGCCGTGACCACGCAGCCGACCACGGAGGCGACACCGCCGCCGGTCGTGCCCGAGCGCGGCGCACCGCCGCCACCCACCGGAGTGCTGGGACTCCTCGTCCGCGAGCAGTCGATCATCGTGCCCCTCGTGGCCGTGGTGGCCGCGCTCGCCATCGGCGCGGTCCTGATCCGCGCCCAGGGCGTCAACCCCACCTTCGCGTACGAGACGCTCTTCAAGTACTCCTTCCTGACGGCGGACGGCCTGCAGGGCACCTTCGAGAAGATGGTGCCGCTGATCCTCTGCGGTCTCGCGGTCGTCATCCCGCTCCGCGTCGGCCTCTTCAACATCGGCGCGCAGGGCCAGCTCATGGCCGGCGCCATCGCCGCCGCCGCCACGGCGCACGCCGTGCGCGAGGCGCCGGGCGTCGTCGTCGCGATCGTCGCGATGGTCGCCGGCATCCTCGCCGGTGCGATGTGGGCCTCGATCGCCGGCGCTCTCAAGGCGACCCGCGGCGTCCACGAGGTCATCTCGACGATCATGCTCAACTCGATCGCCGCGGGCCTCATCGACTACCTCGTCAACGGCCCGCTCAAGGACCCCTCGTCGGCCTACCCGGCGTCCTTCCCGGCGCCCGAGGCCTCCCGCTTCGTGCCGCTGGGCGTCGTGCCGATCGGCCTGCCGATCGCGCTCGTGCTCGCGCTCGCCGTCGCGTGGATGCTGCGCCGCACGACTCTCGGGTTCCAGTTCGAGACGATCGGTCGCAACCGTCACGCCGCCTCGTACGCCGGCATCAAGCTGAGCGGGATGATCGTCCTCGCGATGGCGATCGCCGGTGGCCTCGCCGGGCTCGCCGGCTCGGTCGAGTACCTGGGGATCGACCCGTACCGCTACCAGGACGGCATCGCCGGGTCGCTCGGCTTCGACGGCATCACCATCGCCCTGCTGGCGCGTTCCAGTCCGCTCGGCACCATCCCCGCGGCGCTGCTCGTCGGCGCACTGCGTGCCGGATCGTCGAACCTCATGTTCAACACCGGCATCCAGCCCGAGATCGTCGACATGCTCCTCGCGATCACGCTGCTGCTCGTGTCGCTGCCGATCATCGCCAAGCTGATCTTCCGCCGGCACACCGCCAAGTCCTCCGCGCTCGCGACGAGCTGGGGGTCCTGACATGGAGTGGCTCAAGCGCAACCAGGTCGCGGCCGGCTCGATCGTCGTCCTGCTCGTCGCCGCCTTCATCTTCCACGCCGTCAACGAGAACGTCGCCACGTCGATGTTCAAGGGCGCGTGGTTCTTCGCCGTGCCCCTCGTGCTCGGCGCCCTCACGGGCGTCGTCGGCGAACGGTCCGGCGTGGTCAACATCGGCATCGAGGGCCAGATGCTCGTCGCCGCCTTCGCCGCCTTCTTCTCCGCGGCGGCGAGCGGCTCGCTCGTCGTCGGCATCCTGGTCGGCATGCTCTCGGGCATCGTCATGGGTGCCTTCCTGGCCCTGACCACGGTCAAGGGCCTGATGGACCAGATCATCGCCGGTGTCGTCATCAACATCGTGGCGACCGGCCTCACGTCGTTCTTCTACCGGCCCGGCAAGGTCCTCTCGGCGAACATGCCGCAGTGGGACATCCCGCTGCTCTCGCAGATCCCGCTCATCGGCGACGTGTTCTTCCAGACCGGCCCGATCGCGCTGTTCGCGCTCCTGTCCGTCCCGGTCGTGCACTTCGCGCTGTTCCGCACCCGGTGGGGCCTGCGCACCCGGTCCATCGGGGAGTACCCGTCCGCTGCTGACACCGCCGGCATCGACGTGATCCGGATGCGCCTGGTCAACGTCACCATCGGCGGCATCTTCGCCGGTGCGGCCGGCGCCTTCCTCTCGATGGAGGCGACGGCCGGCTTCGAGCGCGGCATGACGGCCGGGCGAGGCTTCCTCGCGCTCGCCATCCTCATCTTCGGCGGGTGGCGACCGCTCCGCGTCTTCGCGGCGGCGCTGTTCTTCGGCTTCACCAACGCGCTCGCCTCGCAGCTGCAGGGCGTCATCAACATCCCGCAGCAGTTCATCACCCTCCTGCCCTACCTGCTGACCCTCGTCGTGCTGGCGGTCGCCGCCGGCCGCGTGCGGGCGCCGGGAGCCGTCGGGCAGCCGTTCGTGAAGGGAGAGGGCTCGTGAGCCAGCCCACCGCAACGGTCCAGCACGAGGCGCAGCAGGAGGCCGAGCGGCTGCTGGACATCGCCGGGCTGTCCAAGTCCTACGGCACCGTCCGGGCCAACCGCGACATCAGCCTGCACGTCCGACGGGGCGAGATCGTCGCCCTGCTCGGTGAGAACGGTGCCGGCAAGTCGACGCTGGTCAAGCAGATCTTCGGCCTGGTCAAGCCCGACGAGGGCACGATCACGATCAAGGGCGACGCCTCGCCGGTCAAGGACCCCCGCGACGCCATCCGCCGCGGCATCGGCATGGTGCACCAGCACTTCCAGCTGGTGCCGGTCATGACGGTGGCCGAGAACATGGTCCTCGGCCACGAGACGACGAGCCGGGGCGTCCTCGACATCGAGGGCGCTCGCAAGCTCGTGCGCGAGCTCTCGGCCAAGCACGGCCTGAAGGTCGACCCCGACGCCGAGGTCGAGGACCTCCCCGTCGGCACGCAGCAGCGCGTCGAGATCCTCAAGGCGCTCTCGCGCCGGGTCGACCTGCTGATCCTCGACGAGCCGACCGCCGTGCTCACTCCCCAGGAGACCGACGAGCTGCTCTCGGTCATGAAGGAGCTGGCGGCGAGCGGGACGTCGATCGTCTTCATCACCCACAAGCTGCGCGAGGTGCTCGCAGCGGCCGACCGTGTCTACGTGCTGCGCCAGGGCGCTGTCGTCGGTGAGGTGGCCACGGCCGACACCGACGCGCGTGGCCTGGCCACGATGATGGTCGGTCGCGACGTCGTGCTGCGCGTCGACAAGGACGAGGCGACGCCCGGCGACGAGGTGCTGTCGATCAAGGACCTCGTCGTCCTCGACGACCGCAACCTGCGGGCCGTCGACGGCTTCTCGCTCGACGTCCGAGCCGGCGAGATCGTCGGCGTGGCCGGTGTCGAGGGCAACGGCCAGCGCGAGCTCGTGGAAGCCATCGCCGGCATGCGGCCGCCGCAGTCCGGCCGCATCGACCTGCTCGGCAAGGACATCACCAAGGCGAACCCCCACGACACCCACGTCGCGGGTGTCGGCCACATCCCCGAGGACCGCGAGCGACACGGCCTCGTCGCCTCGTACTCGCTCGCCGACAACCTCGTGCTCAACCGGTTCTCGGAGAAGCCGTTCGCGAACGGGTTCGTGCGCGACTTCGACGAGGTGCGCAAGAACGCGGAGGCCCTCTTCCAGGAGTTCGACATCCGCGCTGCCGGCGTGACCGCCATGGCGGGCTCGTTGTCGGGAGGCAACAAGCAGAAGGTCGTCGTCGCTCGCGAGATGAGCTTCGGGCCCAAGCTGCTCATGGCGGCCCAGCCGACCCGCGGAGTCGATGTCGGCTCCATCGAGTTCATCCACCGCCGCATCGTCGCCGCCCGCGACGAGGGCGCCGCGGTGCTGCTCGTGTCCGCCGAGCTCGACGAGGTGCTCTCGCTCGCAGACCGCATCGCCGTCATCCACGGCGGCAAGGTCGTCGCCGAGATGCCCGGCAGCGACGCCGACCGCACCGAGATCGGCCGGCTCATGGCGGGTGACCACTAGGTGCCACCCGTGTCCGAGGGAGCCGTTCCCGAAGCCACCGCACCCGCCGGGTCACCGACCACCGAGCCGTATGCCGCCCAGCCAGCAGGGCGGCATACGGCCGGGGCCGGGCCGGCGGGGTCCGACGACGCCCCCATGGCCGCCGGGGCGCACGTCGACTGGGAGTCGCTGCGCGTGCGCGCGGTCGAGCTCATGGAGCGTGCGTACGCGCCCTACTCGCACTTCCGGGTCGGTGTGGCCGGGCTCGTGGGCGACGGCCGGGTCGTCGCCGGCTGCAACGTCGAGAACGCCGCCTACGGCGTGACGCTCTGCGCCGAGTGCGGCATGGTGTCCGAGCTGCACGCCACGGGCGGTGGTCTGCTCACGGCCGTCTACTGCGTCGGCGGCGACGGTCAGGCCCTCATGCCGTGCGGCCGGTGCCGGCAGCTGCTGTGGGAGAACGGTGGCCCGGACTGCCTGCTCATGACGCCCGAGGGGGTGCTGCCGATGTCGGCGGTGCTGCCCCAGGCGTTCGGTCCCGACAACCTGCGTCGCGCCGAGGGCTGAACGCACCCGTCGGTGGTCCGGGCGCGGTCGCGCTGGGACATGATGGTCCGGTGAGCGAAGCCTTCGATGCCGTAGACGTCATTTCCGCCAAGCGCGACCGGGCCGAGCTGTCCGACGCCCAGATCGACTGGGTCATCGACGCCTACACCCGAGGCGTCGTCGCCGAGGAGCAGATGTCGGCGCTCGCGATGGCGATCTACCTCAACGGCATGAACCCCCGTGAGATCGCGCGGTGGGCCGACGCGATGATCCGCTCCGGCGAGCGGCTCGACTTCTCGGGCCTCTCGCGCCCGACGAGCGACAAGCACTCGACCGGGGGAGTGGGCGACAAGATCACCCTCCCGCTGGCCCCGATCGTGGCCGCGTGCGGGGTCGCGGTGCCGCAGCTCTCCGGTCGCGGCCTCGGCCACACCGGTGGCACCCTCGACAAGCTCGAGTCCATCCCCGGGTGGCGCGCCGACGTCACGAACGAGCAGATGATGCGCCAGCTCGAGGACGTCGGCGCCGTCATCTGCGCCGCGGGGACGGGGCTCGCCCCCGCCGACAAGAAGCTGTACGCCTTGCGCGACGTCACGGGCACCGTGTCCTGCGTGCCCCTCATCGCCACCTCGATCATGAGCAAGAAGATCGCCGAGGGCACGGGCTCGCTCGTGCTCGACGTCAAGGTCGGCTCGGGCGCGTTCATGAAGGAGCTGGAGCAGGCGCGCGAGCTCGCCGAGACCATGGTGCGGCTGGGCAAGGACGCCGGCGTGCACACGGTGGCGCTGCTCACCAACATGGAGACCCCGCTCGGGCTCACGGCCGGCAACGCCCTCGAGGTGCGCGAGTCCGTCGAGGTGCTCGCCGGTGGCGGGCCCGGCGACGTCATAGAGCTGACGCTGGCTCTGGCCCGCGAGATGGTGGCCGGCGCCGGCAAGGACGACGTCGACCCTGCCGACGTGCTCGCTGACGGGCGCGCCATGGACGTCTGGCGACGCATGATCCGCGCGCAGGGTGGCGACCCGGACGCAGAGCTGCCCACGGCGAAGGAGACGCACCAGGTGCTCGCTCCGGCCGACGGGGTGCTCGTCCAGCTGGACGCGCTCGCTGTGGGTGTCGCCGCCTGGAGGCTCGGCGCCGGCCGGGCGCGCAAGGAGGACCCGGTCCAGGCCGGCGCCGGCGTCGAGCTGCACCACAAGCCCGGCGCGACGGTGCGTGGGGGCGAGCCGCTGATGACGCTCCACACCGACGAGCCGGAGCGGTTCGCCCGTGCGCTGGAGGCGCTCGAAGGTGGCTTCACCATCGCACCCGAGGGGTCGCGGCCCGACCTGCCGCCGATCGTCATCGACCGCGTGTCCTGAGTCGACGTTTCCGCAGGTCAGTGGCCTTCGGGGCCGGTGAGCGGGGGATGTGAGCAGGCGGATTTGTGTCATCCGCGAGGGCTCGGTTAATGTTCTCTTCGTCAGCCCGACAGGGAGGAACGGACGCCACCGCGGCGGTGAGAGATCACCGAGCTAAGCTGGCCGGTCCCGGGGCTGAACGAGAACGGTCCGAAGCACTCCGGTTGATCCGGTAAGGTTTCGGACGACCATGGAGCCGAGGCCCGAGTGATCCGGACGGTTTCGATGGGCAGAACCGCTGATTCCAAGCGGGTCGATCCGGACGGTCTGAAGGCTGGTTCGCGGGTTTGACTCCCAAGCTTGAGGCGGGTAAGTTTGAAGGGTTGCCCCGGAGGCCTCCTCGGTGAGGTGGTTGATGGTGTGTGTCCGATTCTTGAGAACTCAACAGCGTGTCAAAAATCGATGCCAATTACCTCGTCCCGAGGCTGGCTCGGAGTCATCCATGAGGGTGGCCTGGGTTGGTGTTCGGAACGAATTATCCTTTGGTTGAATTGAACTTCTAGCTATTTACAGCTGGTTGTTCGACTTCAGTCAGGTTTTCGGACCCTTCATCGGGTTCAAAGTTTGCTCACTCCTTTTCGGGGTGGGTGTTTGAACATCAACGGAGAGTTTGATCCTGGCTCAGGACGAACGCTGGCGGCGTGCTTAACACATGCAAGTCGAACGGTGACGATCAAGCTTGCTTGGTCTGATCAG
>NZ_JBTJJV010000015.1:0-125480 GCF_054456855.1 Terrabacter sp. AAH1
CAGGACTGGTTGTCCGGGAACCACTCCAGCAGCTGCTGGTACGTCGACGGGTAGTCCACGCCCCGAACCGGATTCGCGGTCATCCACAGATTCTACTTCACCCAAGCAGATATGCAGAACACATGTTCGAGGAGCTGGCGAAGGCGGTGAGCGGGATCAGGGCGAGCTGCCCCGATGTCCCAGGCGCCCACGTGCTCGACGACGCCTCGACCATCACCGCGATCGACGAACTCGAGCGGCTCAAGGCCGCCTGCGCGGCCGCACAGGTGAGACTCACCGAGCGTTTCGTCGCGTCCCAGTCGGAAGCCGCCCAGCGGCTTCGTGCTGAGGCTCAGGCGTGCTCCGACGCCGGCGACTTCGACGGTTGGGTGCTGGCCCGTGACCGCGCTCGCTCGATGGAGCTGGGGACCGACCACTCCGGACACGACGGCGTCGGGCGAGACAAGGCACGTCGCTCCCGTACGACCCGGCGCATGATGCTCTCGCGCACGAGCGTCTCAGCACAGGTCGGTCTGGCCCGGCACGAGTCGCCCAACCGCGGGTCCCGCCTCGCGAGCGCGGCGGTGAGCCTCGTCAGGCACCTGCCGCGCACCCTCGAGGCGCTGTCTGCCGGGGCGCTCAACGAGCGTCGCGCCGAACTCGTCGTCCGGGCCACGAGCCATCTGCGGCCGGAGCTGCGTGCTCGTGTCGACGACGAGGTCGTCGGTGTCAACTTCCTACCGGACGATCCCAGGGCGGGCATCGGTGCGTGGGGCGATCGCGAGCTGGAGCGCCGGGTGCGCGCCTGCGCCGACCGACTCGATGCCGCTGCCGCCGTGGAGCGCTGCCGCATGGCGGAGTCGGAGCGGCGGGTGACGATCCGCCCCGTCCCCGACACGATGGCACTGGTCTCGGCAGTCCTTCCCGTCGCCCAGGCCGTGGCTGTTCATGCAGCCTTGAGCCGAGCAGCCTTGTCCGCAAAAGCCTCCGGCGACCAGCGCGGCAAGGGCCAGGTCATGGCCGACACGCTCGTCGAGCTCGTGACCGGCCAGAGCAGGGCTGACACCGTGCCCGTCGAGGTGCAGGTCGTCATCACCGACCGAGCACTGCTCGACGGCGACGCCACCGCCGCGCACGTCCCCGGCTACGGCGCTGTGCCCGCCGGTTGGGCCCGCGAGCTGTTGACGCGGCGCGCGCCGGGCGGCGGGGTTGCTGCGAGAGTGTGGGTGAGACGGCTCTTCACGCATCCGTCGACCGGCACCCTCGTGGCCATGGAGAGCAACCGGCGCCTGTTCCCGGCCGGCCTGCGTCGCTTCGTCGTCGCCCGTGACGGCGCCTGCCGCACTCCGTGGTGCGACGCGCCGGTCGCCCACGCCGACCACGTCGAGCCGCACGCAGAAGGCGGCCCCACCAGCGCCGGCAACGGCCAGGGCCTCTGCGTGCGCTGCAACATCGTCAAGGAGCAGCCGGGGTGGCGGTCCGTCGTGCTCAGTTGTGGACCGTTGGCACGCGAGGGCACCGGGCCCCCGGCGGCGGCTCAGCTGGGCGACGACGAACGAGCTCACACCGTGCAGATCATGACGCCGACGGGTCACGTCCACCTGTCGGTCCCCCCGCCCGTCCTGCCCGGCGCCGAGACCGCGGCGGGGCCGTCACACCGGGTCCTGCGGAGGCGCCGCGGCGTGCGGCTCGAGGTCTACGAGCGTGACGACGTCGAGGTCGAGTACGCCGAGGCCGGCTGACCGGGACGGAGCTCCAGGTCCAGCCGCGCCCCCCGGGCCTGGCCACACCCGAGCGGGGCGAGGCGTCCGGGTCAGAAGGTCTCTCCGGTCAGGCGCTCGTACGCGTCCACGTACTTCGCGCGGGTCTGCTCGACGATGCGAACGGGCAGCTCCGGCGGCGCCTCGCCGCTCTTGCGGTCCCAGCCCGACTCGGCCGACGTCAGCCAGTCACGCACGAACTGCTTGTCGTACGACGGTTGCGGGTGCCCCGGCTCCCACAGGTCGGCCGGCCAGAAGCGCGACGAGTCGGGCGTCAGCACCTCGTCGGCCAGCACCAGGCTCCCGGAGCCGTCGGGCGAGACGCCGAACTCCACCTTGGTGTCGGCGATGAGGATGCCGCGCTCGGAGGCGATCTCGTTGCCGCGCGCGAGGATGGCCCGCGTCAGCCGCGACACCTCTGCGGCCACGTCCGCGCCCACCTCCGCCTCGACCTCGGCCGGCGTCATCGGCAGGTCGTGCTCCCCCACCGGGGCCTTGGTCGTCGGCGTGAACACCGGCTCCGGCAGCTTCGAGCCGTCGACGAGCCCCTCGGGCAGCTCGACACCCGAGACCGAGCCCTTCTCGCGGTACTCCTCCAGGCCCCCACCGGTCAGGTAGGCGCGGGCGATGGCCTCGACCTTGAGCATGTCGAGCTTGCGCACCAGCACCGCGCGTCCGGCGACGGACTCGGGCACGTCTGTGGAGATCACATGGTTGGGCACGAGGTCGGAGAGCTGGTCGAACCACCACAGCGAGAGCCGCGTCAGCACGGCGCCCTTGTCGGGGATCTCGGGCGACATCATCCAGTCGTACGCCGAGAGCCGGTTCGAGGCGACCAGCAGCAGCTGGTCGGGCACGACCTCGCCGGCATCGTCGAGCGGCGCGTAGAGGTCACGCACCTTTCCGGAGTAGATGTGCTCGTAGCCCGGCAGGTCCAGCGGTAGGTCGGTCACGCGCACAGCCTGCCACCTGCTCAGGCGATCCGGCACAGGGCGTTCAGCGGGGAGGGGCAGGTTCATGACAGTGACTCCTTGAGGGCATCGGGAGAGATGAGGTCGGTGAGGCTCCGCCGAGCCCGGTGCAGGCGCGACTTGACGGTCCCTCCGGAGACGCCGAGCGCAGTGGCTGCCTCGGCGACACTGCAGCCCGACCAGACGACCAGCTCGACCGCCTCACGCTGCACGGCCGGGAGGCGGGCGAGGGCACGACGCACCTCGCTCATCTGCCGCTCGTCGTCGACGCGTGCGGCAGTGGGCGCGGCATGGTCGGCCGAGACCGCACCTCCGGCGTCGGCCTCGATGCGCCCGTGCAGCAGACGCAGACGGCGGGCCGAGCGCGCGACGTTCGCGCACTCCTGGCCGGCCATGACGAGCAGGACGGCGCGGGCCGTGTCGGCGCGCAGCGGGTCGACCGTGCCGTCACGAGCCCGCCGCCACACCGCGGTGAACGTCGCCTGCACGACGTCCTCCGCGGTCGCCCACGACGCGGTGCGCCTGAAGGCGAAGTTGTAGACGGCATCGCAGTGACGCCGGTAGAGCTGCGTCAGCGCTGCTCCGTCAGCGCCGTCGAGACGAGCCCACAGCTCCCTGTCGCCCAGCACCGGCGTCGACCCGGTGAGGGTTGGTTCTCGAGTCATGGTCTCGAAGCTCATGCCTGGAAGAGTCCGGCTCGGCCCCGAGGGTTCGCCTCAGCCGACGGTGATCTCGCCGCGCTCGGCGCGGAGCGCGATGTCTCTGCGGTGGTGGGAGCCGTCGAGCTCGATGACCGCCACCGCGTCGTAGGCCGCCTTCCTCGCCTTCGCGAGCGACCCTCCCACCGCGACGACGTCGAGCACCCGCCCGCCGGCCGACACCAGCGCACCCTCCTCGTCGAGACGCGTGCCGGCGTGGAGCACGACGACACCCGGCACCTCCGCCGCCGCGTCGAGACCCGTGATGGGGTCCCCGGTGCGCGGCGCCTCCGGATAGCCGGCCGACGCCACGACGACGACGACGGCGTGGTCGTCCGACCAGCGCAGTCGGCCGAAGTCGCCCAGGCCGCCCATGGCGGCCGCCAGGAGCAGCTGAGCGAACGGTGTCTCGAGCCGGGCGATGGACGCCTGCCCGTCGGGGTCGCCGAAGCGGGCGTTGAACTCGATGACCTTCGGTCCGCGCGACGTGAGCGCGAGGCCGACGTAGAGGGCGCCGACGAACGGCGTGCCGCGGCGGCGCATCTCGTCGATGGTCGGACGTGCCACCCGCGCGACGACCTCGTCGGCCAGCCCGTCGGGGGCCCAGTCGAGCGGCGAGTAGGCGCCCATGCCGCCGGTGTTGAGGCCCGCGTCGTCGTCGCCCACGCGCTTGAAGTCCTGCGCCGGCGAGAGGGCCACGACCGTCTCGCCGTCGCTGACGCAGAAGACCGAGACCTCGGGCCCGTCGAGGAACTCCTCGACGACGAGGCGCCCGCCGGGCTTGGCGAGGCACGCTCGGGCGTGCTCCAGCGCGACCTCGCGCGAGTCCGTCACGACGACACCCTTGCCCGCAGCGAGGCCGTCGTCCTTGACGACGTGCGGCGCTCCCAGCGCGTCGAGGGCCGCCTCGACCTCGTCCATCGTCGTGCACACGTGCGCGAGCGCGGTCGGCACGTCGGCGGCGGCCATGACCTCCTTGGCGAAGGACTTGCTGCCCTCGAGGCGCGCGGCCTCGGCGGAGGGGCCGAAGACGGCGAACCCGGCCGCACGGCATACGTCGGCAACCCCTGCGACGAGGGGTGCCTCGGGGCCCACGACGACGAGGTCGACCTCGTGCTCTCGGGCGACCGCCGCGACGGCCTCGCCGTCGAGGATGTCGACGGGCACGCAGAGAGCGGTCGCGTCGATGCCCGGGTTGCCGGGCGCGGCGATCACCGCGTCGACCTCGGGATCGGCCGCGACGGCCTTGACGATTGCGTGTTCACGGGCGCCGGAGCCGAGGACGAGGACCTTCACGGCGCCCAGCCTAGGGGCCGTCCAGCCGGGCCAGCAGCCCTGCCCGCACGCTGGGCCACTCGTCGACGAGGATCGAGTGGACGGCCGAGTCGCGCCACGACCCGTCGGCCCGTCGCACGTCGCGCCGGGTGATCCCCTCGAAGGTCGCGCCGAGCTTGAGGATCGCGGCGCGCGACCGCGTGTTGACCACGTCGGTCTGGATCTTCACCCGCCCGAACCCGCACGTGTCGAAGGCGTGCTCGAGCAGGAGCAGCTTGCTCTCGGGGTTGACCTGGGTGCCCCACCAGCGCGAGCCGTACATCGTCCAACCGAGGTGCACGTGCTCGCGGGCCGTGTCGACGTCGCCGAGCGAGCTCGTGCCGACGACCGTTCCCTCCGGACCGAGGTCCCCGTCGGCGACGAGCCTGATCGTGTATGCCGTCCGCCCCGCCTCCCGAGCCGCGACGTAGGCGCTCACGACCGCCTCCGTGTCGGTGACGCTCTCGTGCGCCCGCGACATCGCGTATCCCTCCTCGTAGCAACGCCGGTCGGCGAAGACCGGGAAGAGCCCGGAGGCGTCGGCGGGCGTCATCACGTCGAGCCGGACGAAGCGGCCGACGAGCGGCGCGCCGGTGGGCGGTATGCAGGCGGGTGCGGGCATGCGATGACAGTAGACTTGATGGTTCCCGCGCCGCCTAGGCGCCCCTCAGAGTCCTTGGATGTCAGTGAGCACTTCGAACGCATCGTCCCAGCGGAGCAGCGCGCCCGGATCGCGCGACGTCTCGCCGGTGTCGACCAAGAGCATCCCCGACGAGCTCGCGCGCGAGATCGCCGTCGAGCAGGCGCACGTCGACCGCGTGCACGAAGAGCTCGAGAAGGCCGGCCTGCGCGCCGACGTCGTCCAGGCCGAGGGCCTGGCCCGCAGCCAGTTCGGCCGGCAGGTCGAGATCGGCGACGCCGAGGGCGCCGGCCTGTTCGAGCGCGACGCCCTGATGTTCCACGCCGCCAAGCGACGGTCGGCCCTCGACACCCAGTACGAGGGCCTCGTCTTCGGGAGGCTCGACATCGACCACGCGATGCTGCGCGCGGCGAAGGCGACCGACGTGTCGGGCAACGGGCACGCGCGAGGGGCCTCCGGCACCGGCGTGTCCGGCGTGGCCGGCTCGGAGAGCAGCAGCGACGAGGACCGCGAGATCCGCTACATCGGACGACTCGGCGTGCGCGACGACGACTACGAGCCGCTCGTCATCGACTGGCGTGCACCCGCCGCGTCCCCCTTCTACCGCGCCACGCCGACCCAGCCGATGGGCGTGCTGCGCCGACGCGTGCTGCGCAGCCGCGGCACCACGGTCATCGGCATCGAGGACGACCTCATGGTCCCCGAGGCGCCCGACGACCTCGTCGTCGTGGGCGACGGCGCCCTCATGGCCGCGCTCACCCGCAGCCGTGGCGAGCGCATGCGTGACATCGTCGCGACCATCCAGGCGCACCAGGACGAGGCCATCCGCGCCAGCGCGCGCGGCGTCACCGAGATCACCGGCGGCCCCGGCACCGGAAAGACGGTCGTGGCCCTGCACCGGGCCGCCTACCTGCTCTACTCCGACCGGCGACGGTTCGAGTCGGGCGGCATCCTCGTCGTCGGCCCTTCCGGGGCCTACACGGCCTACATCGAGCGGGTGCTCCCCTCGCTCGGTGAGGAGAGCGTCGTCCTTCGCGCCCTCGGCGACGTGCTCGACGTCGTCGGCACCGAGCGGCTCGACCCGCCCGACGTCGCGCGCATCAAGGGCTCGACCCGCATCCGGGGCCTCCTCGGCGCGGCGGCGCGCGGCCGGGTCCCCGAGTCCCCCACGGAGTTCCGCGCGATGGTGGCCGGTCGTCCCGTGCGCCTCGAGGCCCGCGACCTCGACCGGGTGCGCTCGCAGGTGCTGCGCCAGCACCAGCGCAACACCGCGACCGCGGCTGCCCACGCTGCCCTCGGCGAGGCGGCCTGGTCGTCGCTCGGCATCACCGGCGACCGCGACGCCAAGGCCGAGTTCCTCGACAAGTGGGAGGACCACCTCGACGTCGAGTCGTTCATGGAGGCCTGGTGGCCCCAGGTCGACCCGCGCGAGGTGCTGCTCTGGCTCGGCGACCCCGAGCTCGTGCGTCGGCACGCCCGCGGCAGCCTGCGCGACGACGAGGTCGAGGCACTCGCCGCGTCGTTCCGCCACGCTCTCGAGGTCGGCTCCTGGTCGGTCGCCGACGTCGCCCTCGTCGACGACCTCGCCGCCCGCCTCGGCGCCGTGCAGGAGGCCCCGAAGGAGGAGCGCGGCTTCTACGAGATCGAGGAGCTCGACGACCTCAGCCAGTACGGCGTCACCGAGGTGCAGCCCGTGCGCAGCGCCGCCCGCGACGAGGGCGCGCCCGTCGTGCGCACCGAGCCGCGCGAGCGGTTGCTCGCCGGTCGCGTCGGCCGGCCCGAGGAGTACGCGCACGTGCTCGTCGACGAGGCCCAGGACCTCTCCCCCATGCAGTGGCGGATGATCGGACGGCGCGGCCGCTACGCGTCGTGGACCGTCGTCGGCGACGCCGCCCAGGCTTCCTGGCCCGACGCCGCCGAGGCCGCCGCGGCCCGCGAGGAGGCCTTCGGCACTCAGGGGCGCCAGTCGTTCCACATGGACACCAACTACCGCAACGCCCGCGAGATCTTCGACTACGCCGCCGAGGTCGTGCGCCGCGAGGTGCCCGACGCCGACATCCCGCAGGCGGTGCGCGAGACCGGGGTGCACCCGGTCGAGGCGCCGCTCGGAGCCGACCCGCTCGCGAGCGTCCGGGCCGCCGTCGACGCGCTGCTCGACCAGGTCGAGGGGGCCATCGCGGTCGTCACCCCGGCCCGGCACGCCGCGGCCCTGGCTCCGCTCGCCGAGCCCGAGGGTCGCGTCCAGGTCGTCGACCCGATGTCGACGAAGGGCCTCGAGTACGACGCGACCGTCGTCGTCGACCCGGCCGAGATCACCCGCGAGTCGCCCGGGGGCGTACGCGTCCTCTACGTCGCTCTGACGCGCGCGGCGCACCGGATGACGGTGCTTTCGTGACGCTCTGACGCGTCTTCGACGGACTTGGCGGCGATGCGCTGGATGCCCCTTTATGCGCACGTCGACATTAGGTAAAGACTTGTTCAAGGATTCAGTGAACCGTCGACTGCACCCTCCCCGAGGGGGAAGATTGGTTTCACCGCCAAGGCGTGCGAACCTACCCTCCCCGCCGTCTCCTCCCCCCTGAGACCCTTGGCGCATCGCGAAGTCCCGCCCCCCAATGTGGACGACGCACCGGGCGAGGGACGAGATGCAACCCCCCTGCATCCCGCCCCTCGCCCGCCCCATGTCCGGAGTCCCCGACACGGCCTTGTCGCGCCCCGCCGTCCTCGCTGGGAATTGTCTGGGAAATGACCTTCCCCTCGACAAAATGTCCTTCAAGCGATGGCAAACATTGCGCCTCCTGACTGGCGCGCACCCCGGTCACCGACAACTGTTGCGGCAGGTCATCCGACCGCCCTCGGGGGTACCTCGGTAGCCAGGAGAACGCCTTGAAGAAGAGCTTCATCACGACGGTCGCCACCGCTGCGATCGCCGCCACCGCCCTCGCGACCGTCGCCACGAGCGGCGCGCAGGCAGCCGGCCAGCAGGCCGGGTCCGGCAAAGTCGGCATCGAGCGAGCCATGGCCGCCGCTCGGGCCCACGGCAACGCCTTCGGTCTCGACAACGACCAGGCACTGCAGGGCAAGAGCGTAACGACCGACCGCGACGGCACCACCCACGCCCGCTTCGACCGCACGTTCAAGGGCCTGCCCGTCGTCGGTGGCGACGTCGTCGTCCACACCGACAAGGCCGGCGCCTGAAAGGGCGTCAACGCTGCGTCCAGCGCCGTGCGCGTCGCGTCCACCACCCCCCTCGTGACGGGCCAGGCAGCGGCCGCCACGGCCGCCCGCGACGCCGGCTTCACGGTGCGCACGTCGTCGCCCACGCTCGCCGTGTACGCGTACGGCCCGGCCCGCCTGGTGTGGAAGACCCAGGTCGACGGCGTCGGCGCCCACCAGGAGCCCGCCGGCAAGGTCGTCTTCGTCGACGCCCGCTCCGGTGCCGTCGTGGACCAGTGGGCCACCGAGCAGACCGACACGGGCAGCGGTCAGAGCCTCTACCTCGGCACCGTGCCGCTCGAGTCGACCCTCTCCGGCGGGTCGTACCAGCTCATCGACGGCACCCGCGGTGGCGCCCGCACCGAGGACGCCAACAACGGCTCGACCTCGACGACGAGCGGCACGCTCTACACGGACGCCGACAACGTCTGGGGCACGGGCTCGAACTCCAACCGGCAGACGGCTGCCGTGGACGCCGCATTCGGCGTCGCCAAGACGTGGGACTTCTACAAGAACGTCTTCAGCCGCAACGGGATCAAGAACAACGGCGTCGCCGCCAAGAGCCTCGTGCACGTCGGCAGCGGCTGGGTCAACGCCTCGTGGTCGGACGCCTGCTTCTGCATGCGCTACGGCGACGGCAGCGGCAGCTACACCCCGCTCGTCTCCCTCGACGTCGCGGGCCACGAGATGACGCACGGCGTCACGTCCGCCACTGCGGGCCTCGCCTACCGCCGCGAGTCCGGTGGCCTCAACGAGTCGACGTCCGACGTGATGGGCACGATGGTGGAGTTCTACGCCGCCAACGCCGCCGACCAGGGTGACTACCTCATCGGCGAGAAGATCAACACCTCCGGCACCCCGCTGCGCTGGATGGACAAGCCGAGCAAGGACGGCGCATCGGCCGACTGCTGGAGCAAGACGGTCGGCACCCTCGACGTCCACTACAGCTCGGGCGTCGGCAACCACCTGTTCTACCTCCTCTCGGAGGGCACCGGCACCAAGGTGATCGGCGGGGCCACGCACAGCAGCACGGCGTGCAACGGCGCGACGCTCACCGGCATCGGCCACGACAAGGCCGCCGCCATCTGGTACCGCGCGCTCACCACCTACTGGGTGTCGAGCACCGACTACGCGGGCGCCCGCGCCGGCATGGTGCAGGCCGCCAAGGACCTCTACGGCGCCACGAGCCCGGAGGCCACGGCGACCGCCGCCGCCTGGTCGGGCGTCGGGGTCAACTGACCCGTCACACCGGCACAACCACGACGCGAAGTGCCCACTCGACCTCACGGTCGAGTGGGCACTTCGCGTGTCCGGCCGGCTGGCTCAGTGGCCGATGAGGGTGCGCACGCGGTCGGCGCCGACGGCGAGCAGCAGCGTCGGCAGGCGCGGCCCCGTGTCACGGCCGACGAGCAGCCGGTAGACGAGCACGAAGAACGCACGCTGTGCGGCAGAGAGCTCGGGGTCCTTGACCTTGGCCTCTGGGTCGATGCCGCGCTGGATCTTGGGCACGCCGTACGCGAGGTGCGTGAGGCCGTCGAGCGACCAGTGGTCGTCGAGCCCCTCGGCCAGCAGGCGCAGCGACTCGCGTTGCTGCTCGTCGAGGCTGCCCAACAGCTCGGCGTCGGGGGTCTCCCGCACGATCGTGCGGTCCTCGGCGGGCACGTAGCCGAGCATCCAGCGCTCGGCGCAGTCGAGGCGCGGGCGCAGGTCGTCGGTGGAACCGACCGGGTTGTCGGGGTCGAGGTCGGACAGGATGCGGACCGCCTGCTCCTCGTCACCCTGGGTCACGTCGATCACCGAGGCGATGGTGCGGAACGGCATCGGGCGGGGCGTGGTGGGCAGCGGCCCCGACGCCGTCGAGGTCGCACGCAGGTGCGCGGCGAGGTCGCCGGCCTGGGCAGAACCGTCGGCGACCTTGCGGTTCAGGGCATCCCACTCGTCGTAGAGGCGCTGCAGCTCGGGCCCGAAGGCGACGTCGAAGCTCTGGTTGGGCCGGCGGCGCGCGTAGAGCCAGCGCAGCACCGGCGCCTCCATGACCTCGAGCGCGTCGTTCGGGATGGGCACGCCACCCTTGCTCGAGCTCATCTTCGCCATGCCTGCGATGCCGACGAACGCGTACATCGGGCCGACGGGACGCTCCCAGCCGAAGATCGGCGCGAGGTCCTTGCCGACGACGAAGCTCGACCCCGGGCTCTGGTGGTCGACGCCCGACGGCTCGAACACCACGTGCTCGTGGCCCCAGCGCATCGGCCAGTCGACCTTCCACACGAGCTTGCCGTTGGTGAAGGTGTCGAGGTCGACGGTCTCACGGTGACCGCACTTCGTGCACTCGTAGCTGAGCGCGTGCGTGTCGTCGTCGTAGGCGGTGACGGTGGTGAAGTCGGTGCCGCACGAGGAGCAGAACGGCTTGAACGGGTAGTAGCCCGCCTTGCCCTCGCTGCCGTCGTCCTCGGTCGCGGCGCCCGAGCCGCGCTCGGCCTCGGTCGCGGCCGCGGCCTGCTCCTCGGTGAGCTTCGGCTCCTTGCCACCGCCCTTGCCGCCCTTGCCCTTGCCCGTGGCCTTCTGGCGCGCCGCCTCGACGGCCTCGAGCGTGCGGTACTGGTCGAGCACCTTGTCGATCGCGAGGCGTTCACGCATCGCGAGCAGCACCTGGTCGCGGTAGACGCCGGCGCGGTACTGCTCGGTCTGGCTGATCTGGCGCACCTCGATGCCCGTCGCGGCCATGGCCTCGAGCAGCGGCGCCTTGAAGTGATCGGCCCAGCTCGCGTGCGGCGAGCCCTCGGGCGCAGGGACCGCGGTCAGCGGCATACCGATGTACTGCTCCCACGAGTCGTCCACGCCTGCAAGGTTCTTCGGCACGCGGCGGAATCGGTCGAAGTCGTCCCAGCTGAGGATGTGCTCGCACGCGATGCCGCGGCGCTTGATCTCGTCGGCGACGAGGTGCGGCGTGATGAGCTCGCGGAAGTTGCCGAGGTGGATCGGCCCGGACGGGCTGATGCCCGAGGCGCAGACGATGGTCTCGCCGGGGTTGCGCTCCTGCGCCTCGGCGATGACCTCGTCGGCGAGGCGCGTGACCCAGTCGAGCGGGGCGACCGTTTCAGTCATGAATTTCCTTCAGTTCCAAGCGATTGCGTATGCCGTCCGCCCCCTTTGGGCGCGAGCGTTCAGGACGCGACGGCGGGCTTGAGCGGGAAGCGCTCGATGATCTCGTCGCGGCCGGGGCCGACGCCGATGGCCGACACTCGTGCACCGATGAGCTCCTCGACGCGCAGCACGTAGGCTTGGGCGTTGGCGGGCAGCTCGTCGAACGAGCGGCAGTGGGTGATGTCCTCCCACCAGCCGTCGAGCTCCTCGTAGATCGGGGTCGCGTGGTGGAAGTCGGTCTGGTTGACCGGCATCTCGTCGTGGCGCACGCCGTTCACGTCGTAGGCGACGCAGACCGGCACCTTGTCGAGGCCGGTGAGCACGTCGAGCTTGGTGATGACGAAGTCGGTGACGCCGTTGATGCGGGTCGCGTAGCGGCCGACGACGGTGTCCATCCAGCCGCAGCGGCGCGGACGTCCGGTGGTGGTGCCGTACTCGGCGCCCGTCTTGCGCAGGAACTCGCCCTTGTCGTCGTGCAGCTCGGTGGGGAACGGGCCCTCGCCGACGCGGGTCGTGTAGGCCTTGAGGATCGCGATGACCGAGTCGATGCGGGTCGGGGGCACGCCCGAGCCGGTGCAGGCGCCGGCCGCGACGGCGTTGCTCGACGTGACGTAGGGGTAGGTGCCGTGGTCGACGTCGAGCAGGGTCGCCTGCCCGGCCTCGAAGAGCACCGTGTCGCCCCGGTCGAGGGCCTGGCTCAGCACGAGGCTCGTGTCGGCGACCATCGGAGCGAGCCGGGCGGCATACGAGAGCAGCTCCTCGACGACGTCGTCGACCGCGGACGCGCGGGTGTTGTAGATCTTCGCGAGCACCTGGTTCTTGACCTCGAGGGCCGCCTCGACCTTCTGGCGCAGGATCTTCTCGTCGTAGAGGTCCTGGATGCGGATGCCGATGCGGTTCATCTTGTCGGCGTAGGTCGGGCCGATGCCGCGGCCGGTGGTGCCGATGCGGCGCTTGCCGAGGAAGCGCTCGGTCACCTTGTCGATGGTGCGGTTGTAGCTCGGGATGACGTGGGCGTTGGCGCTGACGAGCAGCTTGCTCGTGTCGACGCCACGCGCGTCGAGGCCGTCGAGCTCCTCGAAGAGGACCGACAGGTCGATGACGACGCCGTTGCCGATGACCGGCACGCAGTTCGGGCTGAGGATGCCGGAGGGCAGCAGGTGCAGCGCGTACTTCTCGCGCTTGCCGTCCTTCTCGATGACGACGGTGTGGCCGGCGTTGTTGCCGCCGTTGAACTTGACGACGTAGTCGACGCTGCTGCCGAGCAGGTCGGTCGCCTTGCCCTTGCCTTCGTCGCCCCACTGGGCTCCGACGAGCACGATCGCGGGCATCAGTCCGCCTTCCGGGTTGTGGTCCTGGCCAACCGCAAGGTTATCGGTTCGAGACCACTGCCCCGGACGCCGTCCGCCCCGCGCCGGGCCCGGCCGGGTCAGTGGCCGGCGAGCCAGGCCTCGAGGTACTCGGCGACGCCGTCCTCGCGGTGGTGCGAGGTGACGACCGAGGCCGCGTCGAGTGCCGGGTCGACGGCGTTGGCGACCGCGACGGCCGTGCCAGCGACCGCGAACGCCGAGACGTCGTTGTGGTTGTCGCCGAAGAAGACCGTGTCGGCGAGGTCGACCCCGAGCTCGTCGGCCAGGGCCCTCAGCCCGTCGCCCTTCGAGCAGGCCGAGCTCGCGATCTCGAGGTAGGTCGGCTTGGAGCGGTAGGAGACGAGACCCGGGCGCCCGGCCAGCGCCGCCTCGAGCTCGTCGACGAGCGCGGGGTCGCCCATGGCCATCACCTTGTGCGGCGGCCGTGTGTCGACGACCCCGGATGCGACGTAGTCGTGCGCCGAGACCTCGCTCGGGTCGACCGCCGTGATGGTGGCCTCGCGCTCGGTCCACGCGTCGGGACCCCAGGCGTGCCAGTCGTCACCGGCGAAGAAGCTCGCGTGGAGGCCCAGCCGCGAGCACACGGCATACGCCCCCCGGGCGTCCTCCGGTGCGATGGCCACGTCGGTGACGACCGACCGGTCGGCCCGCAGCACGAGGCCACCGTTGTACGCGATGAGCGGGGTGGGCTCGACTCCGCAGAGGCGCTCGAGTCCCTCCAGGGACGCCGGCATGCGCGAGCTGCACAGCACGAACGTGTGCCCCGCCGACCGCACCGCCCGGATGGCGGCGACGGTGCGGTCGGACAGGGTGCGTCGGTGGTCGAGCAGCGTGCCGTCGACGTCGGAGCAGAAGAGCGTCATGCAGCGACCAGCGAGCTCACAGACCGAGCTCGCGCGCCGCCTCGGCCGAGCTGTCGCGGAGGAACTGCGTGCACCGGGCCTCCTCGTCGCTCTCGCCGATGGCGCGCGCCGCCCGGGCCAGCGCCGCGAGCGCCCGGAGGAACCCGCGGTTCGGCTCGTGCGACCACGGCACCGGGCCCTGGCCGCGCCAGCCTGACTTGCGCAGGGCGTCGAGCGCGCGGTGGTAGCCGGTGCGGGCGTACGCGTACGCCTCGACGTCGCGGTCGCCGTCGGCCAGCGCGTCCTCCGCCAGCGTCGCCCACGCGAGCGAGCTGGCCGGGTAGGTCGCGGCGACCTGCACCGGGTCGACACCGGACTCGAGCTTCTCGGCGGCCGGGTCGACGCCGAGGCGCGTCTCGGGGATGCCGAGCAGGTTGTCGCTCACTGGTGCGTGCCGGCCGAGCGCAGCGCGGTGCAGGCCTCGACGATGCGCACCGCCATGGCCTCCTCGGCCGCCTTGCCCCAGGCGCGCGGGTCGTACTGCTTCTTGTTGCCGACCTCGCCGTCGACCTTGAGCACACCGGCGTAGCCGGAGATCATCCAGTCGGCGATCCTGCGGGTGAAGGCGTACTGGGTGTCGGTGTCGACGTTCATCTTGATGACGCCGTGGTCGACGGCCGCCGAGATCTCCTCGGGCAGCGAGCCGGAGCCGCCGTGGAAGACGAGGTCGAACGGGCGTGCGTCGTCGGACAGGCCCAGCTCCTTGGCGGCGGCCTTCTGGGCCTCGAGGAGCACCTCGGGGCGCAGCTTGACGTTGCCCGGCTTGTAGACGCCGTGGACGTTGCCGAACGTGAGCGCGGTCAGGTAGCGGCCGTTCTCGCCGGCACCGAGCGCCTTGACCGTCGCGATGGCGTCCTCGGGCGTCGAGTAGAGCTTGTCGTTGATCTCGTGGGCGACGCCGTCCTCCTCGCCGCCGACGACGCCGACCTCGATCTCGAGGACGACGTTCGCGGCCTGGGCGAGGTCGAGCAGCTCGCGGGCGATCGTGAGGTTCTCGTCGAGCGGCACGGCCGAGCCGTCCCACATGTGCGACTGGAACCACGGGGTGCCGCCGGCCTTGACGCGCTCGGTCGAGGCCGCGAGGAGCGGGCGCACGAAGCCGTCGAGCTTGTCCTTGGGGCAGTGGTCGGTGTGCAGCGCGATGTTGACGGGGTAGTTCTTCGCGACCTCGTGGGCGTACGCGGCGAAGGCGAGCGAACCGCTGACCATGTTCTTGATGGTCGGGCCGGAGAGGTACTCGGCGCCGCCCGTCGAGACCTGGATGATGCCGTCGGAGCCCGCGTCGGCGAAGCCCTTGAGCGCGGCGTTCAGCGTCTGCGAGCTCGAGACGTTGATGGCGGGGTACGCGAAGGAGCCGGCCTTCGCGCGGTCGAGCATGTCGGCATACACCTCGGGGGTGGCGATGGGCATTGCGTCTCCTGCTGGGTTGGCGTACGGGAGCTGTGCGGTTTCGATCCAGCCGAAATCCTGCCACGTATGCCGTCACGTGCCCACGGGTGCCCACCCACCGGTGAGCGCCCGCTCAGAGGAGGCGTGCGACGAGCACCGCGAGGGCCCGCTGCTGCTCGCCGGCCTTCCATCCGCTGCCGTCGAGGGTTGCCCACACGACACTGCTGCCACGGCGGAGCAGGGCGACCTCGGCCGACCCAGCGCCGCGCTCCGACGGCACCGTGCCGACGAGGGCGGCGACGCCGGCCACGGTGCTCGGCGTCGCCTTCGCACAGGCCACGAACGCGACACGGAGGTGGTCCACGAGCCCTCCCGGATCGCCCGCGGCGAGGTCGACCAGGCCGTAGGACACCTCCTTCGTGCCGGCCGAGCTCTCGGGCGGGGCCTGGTTGCCTGCCTGCTTCGGCATCGTGACGAGGTAGCCCTCGACGAGGCGGCGTGCCCCACTCGCCGGGACGAGCTCGTCGGAGGGCAGTCCGGTCCACGGCGCGAGGCCGTCGCAGAGCGGCTCGGCCGGCAGCTCGCCGGGACACTTGCTGCGGACGGCGGCATCGGCACCCGGCACGACCTCCTTCGGGTCGGAGGAGTCGCTCGACTCGGCGCCCGGGAAGAGCGCCTCGAGGGGCACCCGACCCTTGCCGGTGAGAGGACGCCTCGTGATGCACCTCAGCGCCTCCACGACATGGGTCATCCCCGGGTCGGGAGGAGCAGCGGAAGGGCCGGCGCGCGCCACGGCAGGGGCGGTTCCAGCTCGCGCAACCGGAGCGGGGCCGTCCGACGTGCACGCACCGAGCACCGAGACCGCCAGGGCCGCCGCGGCCGCCGCGGCCACGGCGACGACCCGCGCCCGAGAAGCCCGAGGTTCCCGCGCCACGGCCGTCACCCGCGTCCCCGCGTCACCTCAGCAGTCTGGCACGGTGTCAGGCCCCGGGGTCGAAGACGTAGGGCGTGGTGGTCGCCACCCGGTGCAGCCCGAGGCGGCGCAGGATGGGCTCGCTGTCGGGTGACGCGTCGACGCGAACGAAGTCCTTGCCGCGGTCGAGCCCCAGCCTCGCCCGGTGCAGCAGGGTCGCGCGGTAGAGGCCGCGGCCGCGCCACTCCGGGAGGGTCGAGCCGCCCCAGAGCCCGGTGAAACGGCTGGCGTCGTACTCGGACCGGGCCGCGCAGAGCACCGGCCCCTCTCGGGACTCCTCCACCACCACGACGTCCATCGCGTCGGGCTCGACCTGCCAGCGCGGGAGCAGCGAGTCGACGACCCACGGCTGCGGCTCGCCCCACACCGTCTCCAGCAGGGCGGCCATCCGCTCGAAGTCCGCCTCGGAGTCGGCGGCGCGCACGACGACACCGTCGGGCAGCTCGATGTCCTGCGTTGCCAGGGGCTCGGCCTCGCCGAGGATGAGCGCCTCGTCGTCCTCCTTGACGAATCCGGCGCGGACGAGGCGCTCGCCGAGGTCGGCCGGCTCGTCGTAGTCGTAGGTCTTCCACTCGACACGCAGCCGGCGATCGGCGAAGAAGTCGCGTTGGCGTGCGATGACGGTGTCCCACCGCTCTGGGTCGGGGCCGAGACCGTCAGGGCTCTCGATCATGTTCCAGCGGCCGCCGTCGAGCTCGTACTCGCGCCGGACGAGGCCGTCGACCTCGATGGGCCGCTCGGGCGTGCCGACGCGGATCGGCGCGCGGGTCTCGTCGTGGAAGATGCGCAGGAGCTCGTCGACGCCGACCTCGGGTGCATCGCTCTGGAACGAAGAGGGGTTCACAGGACCACCCAAGCATGGTCGAATCCGTCTCGTCATGCCTGTTTCCACGCTCTCCGCCCGCGCTGCTGCGGCGCTCGCCGACGCCCGGCCCGTCCCGTTCTGGACCGACCGGCCCGAGCGGCCGCAGCCCCGGCCCGCGCTGACCGGCGCCGCGCCGCGCACCGACCTGCTCGTGGTCGGAGGCGGCTTCACCGGCCTGTGGGCCGCCATCCAGGCCAAGGAGGCCGACCCCTCTCGCGACGTCGTGGTGGTCGAGGCAGGACGTCTCGGCGACGGGGCGTCGGGGCGCAACGGCGGGTTCCTGGCGCCGTCGCTGACCCATGGCCTCGCCCAGGGGGTGGCCTGCTGGCCCGACGAGCTACCGACGCTCGACCGTCTCGCCGCGGAGAACTTCACGGGCATCGAACGCACGCTCACGGCATACGGCATCGAGGCCGACTACCACGTGCCGGGCGAGCTCACGCTGGCACTCACCGACCACCAGGTCCCCGCGGTCCGCGAGTCGTACGCGCTGCACCGGGAGCACGGCGTGCCCGTCGAGCTGCTCGACGCCACGCAGGCCCGCGCCCGCGTCGACTCTCCGCGCTACCTGGCCGGCATGTACGACCCCGAGGTCGCGCTCGTCGACCCGGCCCGTCTCGTCTGGGGACTGGCCCGTGCGGCCGAGTCGCTCGGCGTGCGCCTCCACGAGCACACGCGCGCAACGGGATTCGACGCCGAGGGCGCAGGGGTGCGCGTCCGCCTCGACGGAGGGTCGATCCACGCCCACCGCGTCGTCATCGGCACGAACGCCTCGCAGGGCGTGCTCCGCCGGTTCCGAGCGTGGGTGCTGCCCGTCTACGACCACGTGCTCATGACCGAGCCGTTGGCCACCGACCAGCTCGCCGCCATCGGGTGGGACGGACGCGAGGGACTCACCGACGCCGGCAACCAGTTCCACTACTACAGAAGGACACTCGACGACCGGGTGCTCTTCGGCGGCTACGACGCGAACTACCACTTCCCGGGACGCATCGACCCGGCGCTCGAGCAGTCCGACGCGTCCCACGGCTTGCTGGCCGACCACTTCCTCGACATCTTCCCGCAGCTGGAGGGCATCCGGTTCACCCACCGCTGGGCCGGCGTCATCGACACGACCTCACGCTTCACGCCCGTCTTCGGCACCGCCCTCGGCGGACGGATGGCGTACGCCGTCGGCTACACCGGGCTCGGCGTCGCGTCGACCCGCTTCGGCGCGGCCGTCGCCCTCGACCTCGTCGACGGCAAGGACACCGAGCTCACCCGCCTCGGCATGGTGCGGCGCAAGCCGATCCCCTTCCCTCCCGAGCCGATCCGGTATGCCGCCGTGCGGGCCACGCGGTCGTCGCTCGCCGCCGAGGACCGCACCGGCCGCCGCAACCTGTGGCTGAGGGCGCTCGACCGGATGGGCGTCGGCTTCGACTCCTGAGCCCGTGCCCGTGCCCGGTCAGAGGGTGACGAGGTCGGTGGGGCGGGTGTTGAACCGCTCGACGCCCTCGGCGGTGACGGCGACGATGTCCTCGATGCGCGCGCCCCAGCGCCCGGTCAGGTAGACGCCCGGCTCGATGCTGAACGTCATGCCCGGCTCGAGCGGCAGGTCGTTGCCCTCGACGACGTAGGGCTCCTCGTGAACGTCGAGTCCGATGCCATGACCGGTGCGGTGGATGAAGTGGTCGGCCAGGCCGGCGTCGGCGAGAACGGCCCGCGCGGCGCGGTCGACGTCCTGGCAGGTCACCCCCGGCCGCACGGCGTCGACGGCCGCGCGCTGCGCCGCCTGCAACGCGGCGTAGGCGGTGGTCACGTCGGGCTCGCGGGGTGACCCGACGGCATACGTCCTCGTGCTGTCGGAGTTGTAGCCCGACGGCAGCGGGCCGCCGATGTCGACGACGACGAGGTCGCCCTCCTCGACGACCCTGTCGCTGACGGAGTGGTGCGGGCTCGCGCCGTTCGGGCCCGACCCGACGATGACGAAATCGGCGACGGTGTGGCCCTCCTCGACGATCGCGGCGGCGATGTCGGCAGCGACCTCCGACTCGGTGCGGCCGGGGCGCAGCCACTCGCCGACGCGGGCATGCACCCGGTCGATCGCGGCGCCGGCGGCCCGAAGCTCGGCGAGCTCGGCCTCGTCCTTGCGCATCCGCAGCTCGCGCAGCACCGGACCGGCGAGCTGCTGGTCGGTCGCACCGGCGTCGCGCAGCCGCAGCAGGTGCAGCGCGGGGAGGAGGTCGCTGACGGCGACCGGGCCCGTGGGCACGCCACCGAGCGCGAGGGCGTACGGGTCCTGACCGTCGACCCACGTGCGCACCTCGACGCCGAGGTCGGCGAGCGGCACGTGCCCGAGACCGGCGTACTCGAGGGCGGGCGAGACGAAGACCGGGGCGACGGCGGCGTCGGTGGGCACGACCAGGGCCGTGAGCCGCTCGAACGACGAGCCGCCGATGCCCGTGAGGTAGCGCAGGTCCGAACCGGGGGCGACGACGAGCGCGGAGAAGCCCGCACGGGCCGCCTCCGCGCGCAGCCGGTCGAGCCGGGATCGCATCGTCGTCACGTCGAGGGTGGAGGAGCTGACGGCCATGCGCCGACGTTACCGCTCGGCCACCACCCCTCCCCCGCCAGGCGGAGCCGTCGACGTCGGCGGGCTGCCTAGGCTGTGCGCATGGACGGCCGCTGGAGCAGACTCCGCTCCCGGGTGGCGGCGTGGTTCGGCGTCGACTCCGACTGGGAGCGCGTGCCCGCCGACCCCGACCGCACCCGTCGCACCGACACGGCCGTGGCTCTCGCGCTGATGCTCTCCGGCCTGCTCGGCATCGAGGTGCTGCGCAGCCTCGACAGTCTCGGCGACCCGCCCGGCCCGGGCTGGCTCCCCCACCTCGCCGTCGTCGCGGGAACCCTGCCGCTCGTGTGGCGCCGCAGCCACCCGCTCGTCGTCGCCGCCGTCTGCTCGCTGCACTTCCTCGTCGTCGGGCTCACCCTGACCGCCGTGGCCATGTCGTTCTCGATGCAGGTCGTCTACTTCCTCGCGCTCTTCACCGGCGTCGCCTGGGCGCGGGACCGCCGCGCCATGCTGGTCGTCGTCACGGGAGTCGTCGTGGCCATGACGGTGTGGCTCGTCTGGCAGTTCGCCGTCGGCTCCGGTGTCGAGGGACTGCTCACCGACAACGGCAAACCACTCCCCCGGCAGGGCCTCTTCTCGCCGCTCGCCGCCTACGTCGTCTACGCCGCCGTCCTGAACTCCGTCTACTTCGGCGGCGCCATCGTCGGCGGCCAGTTCGCCTGGCGCTCGGCGCTGCAGCGCGACCGCGTCGCCGAGCAGGCCCGCACGATCAGCGCCCAGGCCGACCAGCTGCAGCGCCGGGCCGTCGTCGAGGAGCGGCTACGCATCGCGCGCGAGCTGCACGACGTCGTCGCCCACCACGTCTCGGTCATCGGCATCCAGGCCGCCGCCGCCCGCCGCGTGCTGCGTCTCGACCCCGACGCGGCCGAGGGCGCGCTCCGCTCGGTCGAGACCTCGTCGCGTGAGGCCGTGTCGCAGATGCGCGGGCTGCTGGGCACGCTGCGCTCCTCCGACGACGAGGCAGCCGAGGGAAAGCGTGCCCCGGAGCCGCGACTGGCCGACGTGCCCGCCCTCGTCGAGCAGTCGGCGATCGCCGGCCTCGACGTCGAGTGCCGGGTCGTCGAGGACACCCCGGGCGCCGTCGCGACGGTTCCCGACCCGGTCGGCCTCTCCCTCTACCGCACCGTGCAGGAAGCGCTGTCGAACGTGCGCCGTCACTCGACAGCCTCTGCCGCAACGGTTTTCGTCCGCGTTGACCGGCGCGGCGAGCCCGGCTTCGCCCACGGCTACGCAGAGGTCGAGGTGCTCGACACGGGCAGTCCGAGGTCGGGAACCTCGGGCTCCGGGCTCGGCCTGCTGGGCGTGCGCGAGCGGCTCTCGACGCACGGCGGCGTGAGCGAGATCGGTCCCCGGGTGACCGGCGGCTACCGCGTCCGAGTGCGTATGCCGCTGCCGGAGGAGTCGTCGTGACCCGCATCCTCCTCGTCGACGACCAGAAGCTCGTGCGTTCCGGCTTTGCGCTCATCCTCTCGGTCGAGCCCGACCTCGAGGTCGTCGGCGAGGCGAGCGACGGCGAGGAGGCCGTGCGGCTCACGAGGGCGCTGCGTCCGGACATCGTGCTCATGGACGTCCAGATGCCGGTGATGGACGGCATCGAGGCGACCCGGCTGGTCGTCGCCGACGACCTGGCCAAGGTCATCATCCTCACGACGTTCGACCGCGACGACTACGTCTACGCCGGGCTCTCCGCCGGAGCGAGCGGCTTCCTGCTCAAGAACGCCGACGCCGAGCACCTCGTCGAGGCCGTGCGCGCCGTCGCCGACGGCCACGCGCTGCTGGCGCCCGAGGTGACGCGGCGCGTCATCGAGCGGATGACCGCCGGAGCCGAGCCGGCGCGCCTCCGGGCCACCGGGGGGCAGGGGCCGGGCGTCCGCGAGCAGAGTGGGAACCACCGGACCGGCCAGCGGACCGACCACCGGCTCGACACGCTCACCCCGCGTGAGCTCGAGGTGCTGGGGCTGGTCGGTCGAGGCCTGTCCAACGCCGAGATCGCCGCGCGCCTCTTCGTCGGCGAGGCCACGGTCAAGACGCACCTGTCGAACGTCTTCAGCAAGCTGCACCTGCGCGACCGCGTGCAGGCCGTCGTGCTGGCCTACGAGGCGGGGCTCATCCTGCCGGGGGAGGCGGAGCATCAGCCGCCCGGCTGATCCGCGCGATCCCGGGCCGTGGCTAGCGTTGACGCCATGACGCGGGACGAGCACGACCACGGGGAACGAGCCACCACAACACGATCCGCGACACCAGCGACACCAGCGGGACCGGCCAGACCGACCGGACCGGCCAGACCCGGCGTGGCCACGGCGGACATCGAGGTGCGCCACCTGACGCGGACCTTCGGCGACGTGCGCGCCGTCGACGACGTGAGCTTCGCGGTCGGGTCCGGGCTGCTCACCGGCTTCGTCGGGGGCAACGGCGCCGGCAAGACCACGACGATGCGCATGGTCATGGGGGTGCTCGCCCCGTCCGGTGGCGAGGTGCTCTGGAACGGGCGCCCGATCACCGCCACCGACCGGAGGTCCTTCGGCTACATGCCCGAGGAGCGTGGCCTCTACCCCAAGCAGCCCGTGCTCGACCAGCTCGTCTACCTCGGGCGGCTGCGCGGCCTCGGTGCATCGGCTGCCCGTCAGTCGGTCACCGCGCACCTCGAGCGCCTCGGGCTCGCCGAACGGGCCCGCGACCACGTCGAGAAGCTGTCCCTGGGCAACCAGCAGCGAGTCCAGATCATCGCCGCCCTCATGGGGCGCCCGACCGCGCTCGTGCTCGACGAGCCGTTCAGCGGACTGGACCCCGTCGCCGTGGACAGCATGGCCGACCTGCTGCGCGAGCACACCTCCCGCGGGGTGCCCGTGCTCTTCTCGTCGCACCAGCTCGACCTCGTCGAGCGGCTCTGCGAGCGCCTCGTGGTGCTCGCCCGCGGCCGCGTGGTCGCGTCGGGCACGCCCGAGCACCTGCGCAGCCGGTCGGTGCTGCGCCACCGGCTCGTCCTGTCGGGCGATGCCGGGTGGGTGCGTGGCGTCGCGGGGGTGCACGCCGTCGACGTCGAGGGCCACACCGCCCTGCTCGAGGTCGTCGAGCCGACGGCCGAGCGCCGCCTCCTCGAGGAGGCGCTGCGCCGCGGCGACGTGCACGAGTTCTCCCCCCAGCGGCCCAGCCTGGCCCAGATCTACCGCGAGGTGACGGCATGACCACGACCCAGCACCGGCCTCCGTTCGACCAGCCCGACCCGGAGGGCGCCGGCGTGACGCCCCCGAGCGGTGAGGAGCACGAGCTGGGCCGCACCGAGCGTCCCTGGCTGATCGTCGCCCTGCGCGAGATCGTCGTACGTCTGACGAACCGGGCCTTCCTCGTCTCCACCCTGGTCACGCTCGTCTTCATCGCCGGGTACGGCGCCTTCTCGGTGTGGCAGTCCGGCCGCACGACGACGTGGACTGTCGCGGTCACCGACGGCGCCGCGGGGCGTCTCGTCGGGCAGGCGGCGACGACGGCGCACGCCGACGACGCCAAGGTGGTCATCGAGTCCCTCACCGTGAGCGGCGAGTCCGCGGCCAGGGCGCTCGTCGAGGCCGGTGACGCGGCTGCCTGGCTGCACCAGAGCCCCTCCGGCGGCTGGACGCTCACCTCGGCCGACGAGGCCGACAACGACCTGGTCGTCCCGCTCGAGGCGGCGGTGCGCACCGACACGCTCGCGACGAACGCCGCCGCAGCCGGAACGACCATCCAGGCGCTCGAGCGGGGCTCGACCCTCACGACGAACCAGTTCGACGGTCGGCAGGGCACGGGCGGGTTCGTCAAGGGCGCCACCTTCGCCTTCGCCCTGCTCTTCTTCATGGCGGCGATGATGTTCGGTCAGCAGATCGCCGCGAGCGTCGTCGAGGAGAAGCAGTCACGTCTCGTCGAGATCCTCGTGACCGCCATCCCGCTGCGCGCCCTCCTGGCGGGCAAGATCGTCGGCAACTCGGTCATCGCGCTGGGTCAGGTGCTGCTGTTCGCCGGGGTGGGGCTGGTCGCGGTGTCGTTCACCGACATGGCGAAGCTGCTGCCGACCCTCTCGACGGCGGTCGTCTGGTTCGTGCTCTTCTTCGCCGTCGGCTTCTTCGCCCTCGCGTGCCTCTTCGCCGTGGCCGGCGCCCTCGCCTCGCGCACCGAGGACCTGCAGTCGACGACGGCGCCGATGACGACGATCCTCATGCTCGTCTACGTGCTGAGCTTCGGGCTCGGCGGCACCGCGCTCGAGGTCGCCTCGTTCGTGCCGGTGGCGTCGGTGGTCTCGATGCCGGGCCGCATCCTCGCCGGTGACACGGCGTGGTGGGAGCCGCCGGTGGCCCTCGTCGTCATGGCCGGCTTCTCGGTGGCCACCATCGTGCTGAGCGAGCGGATCTACCGTCGGTCGCTGCTGCAGACGCGCGGCCGGGTCTCGTGGAAGCAGGCTCTCACCGCACCGGACTGACAGGCGCAGCGCCCAGGCCCGAAATGCCTTGTATGCCGGCTTTGTCCGATCGCCTGCCCGCCCCTTACGCCCCGCCGACACAGTCCAGACCGATCCTTGCCGAGTCCTGACCTGGAATCGCAGCGGAGACGTCGTGGTCCGCCTAGCGTTGAGGGGCCCGGTGAGTGCTGGGTCATGAAGGACGTCGCGGCGGTCGCTCCCTCCGTTCGCGACGAGCGGGCCCCGGCCGCCGGATGCGTCGGGGCCTGCTCATGTCCGGCCGGGTGAGGCCGTTCGGACTCGGGCCCTGCTCACCGGACCGAACGAACGGGAACGGGCTGGGGCGGCGGCGGGCCGACGTAGCGCGCCGCCGGCCGGATGATCTTCGGGTCTCGGCTCTGCTCGAGCACGTTCGCCGTCCAGCCGATGACGCGGGCGACGCAGAAGGTCGGCGTGAACATCGACGGGTCGAGCCCGGCGAGCTTCATGACGACGCCGGCGTAGAACTCGACGTTGGCATGCAGCTCGCGTCCCGGCTTGAGCTCGGCGAGGGTCGCCTCGACGGCGTCCTCGACCCCGACGGCGAGGTCGACGAGGGGGTCGTCCCAGCCGCGGGCGATCGCCTTGAGCATCTCCGAGCGCGGGTCCCGGGTGCGGTAGACGGCGTGCCCGAACCCCATGATCCGGTCGCCCGCCTGCACCCTCGACCGCACCCACGCCTCGGCACGGTCGAGGGTGCCGATCGCGTCGAGCGCCTCGAGGGCGCGGCTCGGCGCGCCGCCGTGCTTGGGTCCGGAGAACGACCCGATGGCTCCGACGAGGCAGGCCGCGAGGTCGGCACCCGTGCTCGCGATGACCCGCGCTGTGAAGGTCGAGGCGTTGAAGCCGTGGTCGATCGTGGCGACGAGGTACTGCTCGACCGCCCGGACGTCCTCGGCCGCGGGGTGCTCTCCGCTCACCATCCGGAGGTAGTCCTCCGTGTGGCCGAGCGTCGGGTCGGCAGGGACGGGCTCGAGGCCGTGGTGCAGCCGGTGGGCCGCCGCGAGGAGGGTCGGGGTGATCGCGGCGGCCGCCATCGCGGCGGCCGCCCGCTCGCCCTCGTCGCTGTCGTAGAGGGTCCGCAGCCCGGCGACGCCGCCCCACGCGGAGAGGGCGGTCCGCAGCACCTGGAGCGAGTCGGTGGTCGTGGCGCAGATGGCGGGGAGCAGCTCGGCGAGACCCGGCGGCAGCACGCGCAGGCGGCCGATCTCGGCGCGGAAGGTCGCGAGCTCGTCCTCGGTCGGCAGGTGACCGTGGACGAGCAGGTGCCAGGCCTCCTCGACGCCCACCTGCGCGGCCAGCTCGACCGCGGAGTACTGGCGGTAGTGGAAGAAGCCCTCGTCGCCCCGGACGTCGCCCAGCTCGGTGTCGGTGACGACGACCTTGGCGAGGCCCTTGGGGACGGAGATGAAGTCGGTGGTGGTGGACATGACGTGCTCCTCTCGGGTTCACTCGTCACTGTCAGACATATTGATCAACATCGTCAATGTTGATCTCATCAACCCTTGACCCGATCAACCCGGAGGGCATCGTGACGCCGGTGACCGACCCCTCGCGCTCGTGGATCACGACCACCGAGGCAGCCCAGCGGCTCGGCGTGAAGCGAGCGACGCTCTACGCGTACGTCAGCCGTGGGGTGCTCCGCAGCGAGCGGCGGCCGGGCCAGCAGGAGAGCCTCTTCGACCGCTCCCAGATCGACGCGATGGCGTCGTCGACGAGGGCTCCCGGGGGACCTCAGCCGGTGCTGCGCTTCCGCAGCATCGCGACGGGGGTGAGCAGCCAGGCGGACGGAGATCTCCTCTACCGCGGCCGTCCGCTCGCCGATCTCGTGGCGCTCGGCTCGTTCGACGAGGCTGCCGACATCGTCCTCGGCTCCCCTGCCGCACAAGAGGTTCCGCCGCCCGACAAGCCGCTCGGGTTCGATCTCCGTGCGCTGCCCCTGGAACGCCGTATGCCGGTCGCCGTCCAGCTGCTCGCCGCCGCAGACCCCTTCGCCTCCGACACAGACCCCGACCGCGTAAGCCGATCGGCCCTCGCGACGGTGCGTGCCGCGGTCGCGCTGTTGGCCGGCCGTCCGGCCGCCGGGGCGTCGACACCGTCGACCGACCTCGCCCCGCTCGCGCTCGAGGCTCTCGGCGGGGCCTCGAGCAGCCGGGGCGACGTGGCCGTGCTGCGCGTCCTGCTCGTCGCCCTCCTCGACCATGGTCTGACCGCCTCGACCGTCGCCGCGCGCGTCGCCGCCTCGACCCGGGCCGGCCTGCACGACTGCCTCTCGGCGGCCTACGCGGCGATGGCCGGCCCCCTGCACGGCGCAGCACCGGTGGCCGCCCACGCCCTCCTCGCCGAGGGAGCAGACCCGGTGGCCGTGGTGGCCCGGGCCCTGCGTCTGCACGGCGGCGTGCCGGGCTTCGGTCACTTCCTCTACCCCGACGGCGACCCCCGCGCCGACGTCGTGCTCGAGGCGCTGTGGCGACGGCGCGGCACGACGCGGCTGCGACGACGGGTCGAAGCCGTGGCGCGGGTCGTCGCCGACCGCACCGGAGGGCTCCCGAACATCGACCTCGCGAGCGCCGCCGTGCTGCACGCCCTGCGCCTGCCCGCCGAGTCGGGCGAGGTCGTCTTCCAGATGGCCCGCTCGGTCGGGGTGGCCGCGCACGTCGTCGAGGAGTACGCCGAGGAGCCGCTGCGCTGGCGCGGTCGCGACCCGCAGGGGTGAGCAGCCCCGGCGAGCGCTAGACGTGCTGGTCGAAGACGTGCCGGCGCACCCAGGCGTGCATCGCCACGGCCGCCGCCGCCCCGGCGTTGATCGAGCGGGTCGACCCGAACTGCTCGATGTGCAGCACCGCCTCGCACTCGGCGCGCATCGGCTCGGAGAGCCCCGGACCCTCTTGGCCGAAGACGAGCACGCACCCGCGCGGCAGGTCGAACGTCTCGAGCGGCACCGAGCCCGGCAGGTTGTCCACCCCGAGCAGCACGAGGCCGTGCGCCCGGGCGAACGCGGCGAGCGCCGGGGCGTCCGCGTGATGGTGCTCGTGCTGGTAGCGGTCGGTGACCATCGCCCCACGCCGGTTCCACCGCCGCCGGCCGACGATGTGGAACGCCGCCGCCCCCATGGCGTTGGCCGTGCGGATCACCGACCCGATGTTGAAGTCGTGGCCCCAGTTCTCGACGGCGACGTGGAAGTCGTGGCGCCTCGTGTCCAGGTCGGCGACGATCGCGTCGTGGCGCCAGTAGCGGTAGGCGTCCACGACGTTGCGCCGGTCGCCGTTCTCGAGCAGCTCGGGGTCCCAGTGGTCGCCCTCCGGCCACGGCTCGACCCAGGGGCCGACACCGATCTCGTGCATGACGGCTCCTCCGGAGACGGGCGGCGGGACGCGGCGAGTCTACGAAAGTCCGTCGATGCGTCTTCGAGACCGGTGCCGACCCACAGGGCAGCCACGGGCACGATTCAGGGCCTCCGGGGCTGACGGCATACCCTGTGACGCATGCACGCACTCGCCGCCCTGCCGGCCGCAGTCCCGGCCCTCGGCCCCAAGTGGATGGACCCCGCCTACCTGCTCGAGCAGTACGGCAGTGCCTTCTTCTGGATCGCCATCGCCATCGTCTTCATCGAGTGCGGGCTGCTCTTCCCGATCCTCCCCGGCGACTCCCTGCTCTTCGCCGTGGGCCTCTTCATCGCCACCGGCCAGGTGCACGTCAACCTCGGCCTCGCGATGCTCGCCCTGTGCGCGGCCGCCTTCCTCGGCAACGTCGCCGGCTACGAGATCGGGCGCGCCATCGGCACCCCGCTCTACGAGCGTGACGGGCGCATCCTCAAGAAGAAGTACTTCGACCAGACCACCGCGTTCTTCGACAAGCACGGCAACAAGGCACTCGTCATCGGCCGCTTCGTGCCGATCGTGCGCACCTTCATCACCGTGGTCGCCGGCGTGAGCCGCATGGAGCGTCGCCGCTTCTTCACCTGGAGCGCCGTCGGCGCGGTCCTCTGGGCCGCCGGGCTCACCCTGCTCGGCTACTTCCTCGGCCAGGCCTTCCCGTGGCTCTCCGACAAGCTCGAGATCGCCATCCTGCTCATCGTTGCCGTCTCGGTGCTGCCGATGGTCTACGAGTTCGTCAAGCACCGCCGTCAGGCGAAGGCGATCGCGTCCGAGGTGGGCGAGGCCGCGAGCGACCTCGCCGACCACGCCACGGACGCCGACCACCGCTCCTGATTCCGGCGAAGCCCGGACGCCCTCCCGCCGTCGGGGGACACTGGGTGCGTCGAGACGCACTGGGTTCGACGGGGTGCCGGGACGGAGGCGACATGGACACCGAGACCGTGGGCTCGAAGCCCCCCACCACCGACCTCGGGGGGCTCTACCACCGCAGCGTGCAGTGGTGGTCGCGGCAGGTGTCGGCGGTCGCCGACGACCAGTGGGAGCTGCCCACCCCGTGCAGCGACTGGACCGTGCGCGACCTCGTCAACCACGTCGTGGGCGAGGATCTCTGGACCTCGCCCCTCATGCGGGGGCACACCATCGCCGACGTCGGCACCCGGCTCGACGGCGACCTGCTCGGCGACGACCCGCGGGCCACGGCTGCCTCGGCCGCCACCGAGGCCCAGGGCATCGTCGACGAGACCCTGCACGCCCACGGCACCGTCCAGCTCTCCTACGGCGAGGAGTCGATGGACGAGTACGTGCGCCAGCTGCTCGCCGACCACCTCGTGCACGGCTGGGACCTCGCCGTCGCGACCGGGCGCGACCACGCCCTCGATCCCGAGCTCGTCGCGTTGGTGGCGGCCTGGTTCGACGCCACCGAGGAGGCCTACCGGTCGGCAGGGGCGGTCGCCGCACGCACCGAGCTGACCGGCGACGCGCAGGCCGACCTGCTCGCCCGCTTCGGCCGCGACGCCCAGTGGGGGCCGAACCACGCCGGGTTCGCCCGGTTCAACGCGGCCTTCGGCCGTGGCGACGTCGACGCCATCATGGCCTGCATGACCGAGGACTGCGTCTTCGAGGCGACCGGACCCTCGCCCGACGGGCAGCGGCACGAGGGCTCGGCCGCGGTGCGTGCCGTCTGGGAGGAGCTCTTCGGCAGCACCCCCGACCCGCGCTTCACGGCGGAGGAGTCCTTCGTGACGGGCAACCGGGCGGTGCTCCGGTGGCGGTTCGACTGGGGTGGGGACAACCCCGGGCACGTACGCGGCATCGACGCCATGCGACTGCGTGACGGGAAGGTCTGCGAGAAGCTCTCGTACGTCAAGGGCTGACAGCGGGCCTCACCAGTCGAGCGAGCCCTTGAACCGGGTGCGCCCGTCGTCGGTCAGCTGCCGCAGGTGGCCCGAGGCGAGCGTGTAGAGCCAGATCTCGCTCCACTGGTCCTCGTCGCCGCGGGTGAAGGCGATCACGCGGCCGTCGCGGGAGAAGACCGCCCCGAAGTCGCTCAGCGTGGGCGGCGTCGGCCCGGGCACGAGCGCCAGCGCCCCCGTCGCGAGGGTGAGCACCCCGACCCGTGGCGGTGCGCCGTCGCTCCACGTCGAGACGGCGAGCCGGTCGCCGCTGGGCGACCAGCCGGGCGTGGAGGCGCGCGTGGACGGGCCGGTGACGAACGTGAAGGCCGTGCGCGGGACGGGAGGGGCGCCGGCACGCACCGCGCCCACGGCTGCCGCCGGGACGACGGCCACCGACGACCGCTCGGTCGGCGTGGTCTGCACGATCCCCATGGCCAGCCCGGCGGTGGAGTGCCACGACAGGGTGCCGATGTCACCTCCGACCCCGACGTCGGTGATCCGGGTGACCGTGCCGGAGGCGATGTCGACGCAGAACACGTCGGTGCGCACGTCGTCCGTGCCGGCGTCGACGCTGCCGAGGTAGAGCAGCGTCGAGGCGTCGAGCCACTCCGGGCTGCGGCCGGCGCCGAGCGTGGCCACGACCGCCCCGGAGGCGGCGTCGACCACGACGAGGTGCGAGTCGGCGTCGCCGTCGCTCGCGGAGTGGATCGCCAACCGGTCACGGGACGGCGACCAGGCGGGGTCGCGATCGCTCCTGAACACCGGCGACGTGCGGTCGTCGGTGACCCGGCGCACCGCGCCCGACCAGGCCGAGACCCTGAAGATGTCCTCCTGGGTCGTCGTCTCACCGTCGACGGGCAGCAGGTCCGGGGCGGCGTACGAGAAGTAGGCGATGTCGCGGAAGAGCCACGGGGGCAGCCGCACCGGGACCTTCACGGGGATCTTCACAGGGATCTTCACAGGGAACTTCACAGGGATCTTCCCCGGCCTCCCACCCGTGAGACCGGGCAGGTGCGGCACGAGCTGCCCGAGGACCGGGAGCCTGTCGAGCGGGACGCGTGCGGCGATCTCGTCAGGACCCGGCACGGTGAAGCGCTTCGGCATGACAACCCCCTGGAGGCCTGCTGCGCGGCGCACGCGACCGGTGCACCACCTCGATCAGGCTAGGACCGGCGAGGCGCGGCCCGCAGCGAAACGCCCCGAACCGCATCGGTCCGGGGCGTTCGCGACGATCCGGACCGATGCGGCCGAAGGAGACCCGTGGCCTCGCCCGCGCTCAGGCGTTGGGCGTGGTGGGCGGCTGCGACACGCTCGCGTCGCTCGTCGTGTCGGGCTGGGCGGCGCCCGGGGCCTGCGCCTGCGGGAGCGCGCCCGGTGCTGCGCCGGGGGCCGTCGACGGGCCACCCACCGCGCCGGGCTGGGTCGAGGGCGAGACGGCAGGAGCAGCGCCACCCGGGGCGTTGTCGCCGAACGAGATGCTCGGCACGACGGCCTCGGTGGCCGGGGTCTCGAAGTACTCGGCCCGCTTGACGCCCGCCATGTTGGCGACGATGTTCGACGGCACCGACTCGACCTTCGTGTTGAGCTCGCGCACGAGCGCGTTGTAGTAGCGGCGCGAGCTCGCGATGCGGTCCTCGGTGCTCGTCAGCTCGGACTGCAGGGCGAGGAAGTTCTGGTTGGCCTTGAGGTCGGGGTAGGCCTCGGCGACGGCCATGAGGCGGCCGAGTGCCTGGCTCAGCTGGCCCTCGGCCTGGGCCGCTGCGGCGGGGGTCGAGGCGCCGGACATCGCGGCGGACCGGGCCTGCATGACCTCCTCGAGGGTGCCGCGCTCGTGGGCGGCGTAGCCCTTGACGGTCTCGACGAGGTTGGGGATGAGGTCGTGGCGGCGCTTCAGCTCGACGTCGATCTGGCGCCAGCCTTCCTCGACCTTGTTGCGCAGGCCGATGAGGCCGTTGTACATGACGACGCCCACGACGGCGAGCAGCACGACGAGGCCGAGCAGGATCCAGACGATGATCATGGGTTCTCCCGTGAGAGGCGGTCAGTGGGTCGGCTGTGCCGATCCTAGTCCGGGCGGGTGCCTGCCTAGCGTGGCCGGGCGGGCAAGGTGTGTGCCGGCACGCTGTCGGCACGCCGCCGTAGCGTGGTCGCATGACGACGCTGCGGTTCACGGCGGACCTGTGGCGCTGGGAGGCGCAGACGGGCTGGTTCTTCGTCACGGTCGCCGACGACGCGTCGGCCCGCATCCGCGAGGTGCCCCGGCCGCCGCGGGGCTTCGGCTCGGTGCGGGTGCGCGCGACCGTCGGCGGCACGACGTGGACGACCTCGGTGTTCCCCGACTCCACCCGCGGCGCCTACGTGCTGCCCGTCAAGAAGGCGGTGCGCCGGGCCGAGGGACTCGACGAGGGCGACCCCGCCGACGTCGTGCTCGAGGTGCTCGAGTGACTGCAGCAGTGGGCGGTCGGGAGGGGCCGGCCCGCAACCGCGTCACGCCCCTCGGCGACGTCGTGGCGGCGCCCGGCCGGGGCACCTTCATGGGCAACCGCGGCCGCCTGCACGACGGCGCGGGCAGCCGCGACGTGCGTCGGCACCACGTGGGGCGGGCCTGGATCACGTGCCTGCTCGAGTTCCGCGACCGCCGCGTGGTGCAGTGGCACCCGCACCACTACACGCCGCTCTTCCTCCTCGACGAGCCGCTCGCGCTCGCCGCCGGTCACCGGCCGTGCGCCGAGTGTCGACGCGCTGACTTCACCCGGTTCCGCGACCTCGTCGCGCACGCACACGGTCGCGCCCACCTGCCCGCGCCCGACCTCGACCGGCTGCTCCACGACGAGCGCTGGGACGGGAGCCGGCGCACCCGCCGGCTGCACGCGTACGCGTGGGGTGACCTCCCTGACGGCGCCTTCGTCGTCGTCGAGGCCGGTCCCGCGCAGGTCGTGGGCGGCTCGCTGCGCGTGTGGCAGACCGACAACACGTACGCGGCCGCCGCCCTCCCGAGGCCGACCTCGGGCACGGCGACGGTCATCACTCCCCCGTCGAGCCTCGCGGCGCTGGGTGCCGGCTACGCCAGCCCGAGCTCCTCGAGCGAGAAGGCGTAGCGGTACTCCACGCCGGCCTCGGCGGTGATCTTCTCGCCGGCGCCGGTGGCGCGGTCGGCGATCGTCGCGACCGCGACGACCTCGGCGCCGTCCTCACGCGCGGCCTCGACCGCGGCGAGCGGCGAGGCGCCGGTCGTGGTCGTGTCCTCGACGACGAGCACCTGCCGGCCCTTGATCGACGGACCCTCGATGCGCTGCTGGAGGCCGTGCGCCTTGCCCGCCTTGCGCACGACGAACGCGTCGAGGCGCTCGCCTGCGGCGGCCGCCGCGTGCAGCATGGAGGTTGCCACCGGGTCGGCCCCCAGTGTGAGGCCACCGACGGCGGCATACGTGAGGTCCTTCGTCAGGTCGCGCATCACGACGCCGACGAGGGGCGCGGCCTCCCCGTCGAGCGAGATGCGGCGCAGGTCGACGTAGTAGTCGGCCTCCTTGCCCGAGCTGAGGGTGACGCGTCCGTGGACGATCGCCTTGTCCTTGATGATCTCCAGCAGGCGGGCACGGGCAGCGGCGACGTCGGTCGTGTTCGTGGCGGTCACGCCCCCGATGCTAGTGGTGGCGCCCGGTGCCCGGTCCGGGCGGCCGGGGCCGCGCCCGCTGCGAGCGGGCCCGCTGGGCCGCCATCTGGGCGTCGAACTCATCGCGCCACGTGTCGCTGACCGCGATGCCGCTGCGCCGCGCCTCCTCGGTCGAGAGCTCGACCGGGAAGCCGTACGTGTCGTGGAGCACGAAGAGCTCGGCGCCGGTCACGCCCTTGTCGCGGTAGTCGTGGAGGTGGCTGATGCCGCGACGCAACGTGCGACGGAAGGCGCGCTCCTCGCGCGAGAGGACCGCGACCACGTCGTCGACGTGCGCCGCGACCTCGGGGTAGGCCGTCTCGTAGACGGCCGCGACGGTCGGCACGAGCAGCTCGGCCAGGTCGTCCTCGAGCCCGAGGTCGAGGCCGAACCGCACGGCTCTGCGCACGAGCCGCCGCAGCACGTAGCCGTGCGCCTTGTTCGCGGGACGCACCCCGTCGACGGCGAGGAAGGTCGCCCCGCAGAGGTGGTCGGCGATCACACGCATCGCCAGGGTCTCGTCGGCGTACGCGCGCCCGGAGACCTGCTGCAGCCGCTCGACGATCGGCCAGAGCAGGCTGATGCGGAAGATGTCGCTCGTGCCCGCCGCGGCGGCCGCGATGCGCGACAGCCCACCGCCGTAGTCGACGTTGCGGCGCGGCAGCGGCGCGAAGCCCGTCTCGGTGCGGACGTACGCCATGAAGACCGAGTTGCCGAGCTCGATGAACCGGCCGCAGTCGCAGTTGGGGTGGCAGTGCTCGCCGTAGGACGGGTCGTGCTCGACGTCGGGGAAGAGGTAGAACACCTCGCTGTCGGGACCGCCCGGCTCCCCGACCGGCATGTCCTCGGGCCCGCCCTCCCGGCACCACCAGTTCTTGCTGCCGTAGAAGACGATCCGCGCCTCGCCGACGCCGACGCGAGCCGCGTGCTGCTCGGTGTCCACCTCGGCCCTGCCCGCCGAGATGCCCGCCTCGGCGAACAGGCGGGTCCAGATCGCGGCCGACTCGTCGTCCTTCGGTATGCCGTGGGCCGCGTCGCCGATGAAGCACGAGACGTACAGGCGGCTGGGGTCGAGCCCGACCCGCTCGGTGAGGAAGTGCCAGAACTGCGGGATCTGCTCGGCCTTGAAGTAGTCGCCGAGGCTCCAGTTGCCGAGCATCTCGAAGAACGTCGTGTGCCGGTTGTCGCCGACCTCCTCGATGTCCTGCACGCGCAGGCAGGTCTGGCTGTCGGCCAGCCGCGTGCCGGCGGGGTGGTCGGCGCCGAGCAGGTAGGGCAGCAGCGGCTGCATCCCGCTGCCGATGAAGAGGGTCGTCGGGTCGTCCTCCGGCACGAGCGTGGCGCGGGGCAGCACGACGTGCCCACTCTCGACCATGAGGTCGAGGAAGGCCTGCCGGATCTCGTCGGCGTCCATCGGCCGGCGGGTCACCGCGCGCCACCCCTGCCGCCGTCGCGGTTGGCATCGTCGCTCCTGGCGCCGCCGGTCCTGCCGAGACCGGCGCGAGCGAGGTCGCGCAGGGTGGCGCCGGGCAGGTAGGCGGACGTGAGGGCGAGCCCGATGCGCGGCAGGGCCGCCTCGTCGGGGAAGACCAGGTGGAGCGGCTCGTGCCGCGGCTGGAACTTGCGCTTGAAGCTGTCGAGCGAGCGGAAGCCGTAGAGCGGCTCCAGGGCCTCGCCGAGCTGGTCGAGGAGCCGCTCGAGCGCGGCGCGCTCGCTGGTGCCGTCGCCCGAGTGCGCGAGCGGGGCTCCGGACAGGGACACGACGGAGGCGCCGGCCTGCTTGAACGACAGGCAGGCGCTCGCGATGAGGAACTCGGTGACCGGTCGGAACCCGTCGGGCAGCCGGCGCATCACGTCGAGCGTCCAGCCGCGCACGGTCCCGCCGGGCGCGTGGACCGGCAGCCACGAGGTGACACCGTGCACGGTGTGGTCGCGGTCGACGGCGAGCCCGACGACCGTGGCCGGGTCGAGCGCCTCGTCCACGCCGCCGAGGGTGAAGCCCATCTCGGGCAGCCCCTTGTCGGAGACCCACAGCTCGGAGATGGCGCGCACCTGCGTCAGGATGCCGCGCGGCATATCGGCGAGACGGCCCTCACGGTAGGTGATGCCCTCCTTCGCGGCCCGGTTGAGGGCGGTGCGCACGTCCTGCCACGCCTTGCCCCGGAACTCGAGCGTGGCGAGGTCGATGACCGCCTCCTCCGCGACGGGCACCACGCGGAGGCCGCGTGCCCTCCCCCACTGCGCCACCTCGTCGGACACGGAGAAGAAGCAGACCTTGTGCCCGAGCGTCTCCTGCTCGTCGACGAACCCCTCGAGGGCGCGCGCCCGCGCCGGCACGTCCGCCGCGACGGGGTCGCCGAGGGCGATGGCCGTGCCGCGGTGCACCTGGAAGGCGACGTAGCCGTCCGGCTGCCCCGAGTCGTCGCGCAGCAGGTGCCAGTGGTTGTCGGGCCACGTCCCCATCCACGAGGTCGTCGTGCCGCCGTGCTGCTCGAGCAGCCGGACCGCGGTGTCGCGGTCGCTCGCGCCCGCCGCCAGCACCGCGCGCCGGTGACGGGCCGACCTCGCCTGGAACGCGGACCGGCCCGCGACGAGCACCGTGAGCTCGACCACGGAGAGGAGGACCGTCACGGCGAGCTCGGGCACGGACGAGACGACGCGCCCGTTCGGGTCGAGCCGGTCGGGCGCCGCCACCTCGAGGCCCAGCACGAGCAGCCCCGCGAGCACGGAGACCGTCGTGAGCGCGCCGGCGACCTGCCACGTGCGGCGGGAGCCCCGGCCGAGACCCCAGGCCAGAGCGAGCGAGATCGCCGCGTTGACGAGGACGGTGGTCGCGTCGGAGTCGTCGGTCGTGGCTCCGAGCGGACCGTCCGAAGGGGTGAAGTAGAGGACTGCGTTGATCGCCGCCGACACGACGAAGATCGTCGCCGCGACGACCCTCCACTCGTGACGGGTCAACCGCACCGGACCCACGCGGGGCCGGTGGCCCAGCAGCACCGGGCCGACCGCGAGCCCGAAGGCGATGGCGAGGAAGTGCTCGACGTCCCAGAGCAGCCCGATGTAGAGCAGGGCGATCGCGCCGTAGAGCAGCAGCACGAGCCGGAGCCGCCCGCGCCAGGGCGGGGTGAGGGTCGCCGAGGCGGCGGCCACGGCACCGAGGGCGCCGGCGCTGAAGCCGACGTCCAGGGTGCTCGCCAGCCGCTGTGCCCAGTCCCAGTCGACGGAACCGAAGGCGAGCAGGAACGCCGAGGCGCCCAGCACCCCGACGAGGTGGGCGCCGACTGCGGCGGCCACGGCCCGGCGGGTGCCGAGTCGCCACTCCGACCAGCCGAGGAGCACGAGGCCGCCCCCGGCGACGGGGAGGTACTGCGCCGGGACCAGCGCGAAGAAGGCGCCGGTGACGGGTGTCCACACGCGCCCCGACTGCAGGGCCGGCAGCCCGTACGCGACGGTCTCGAAGAGGGGGCGGTCCTGCAGCGGCTGCCAGAGCGAACGGGTGAGCAGGCCGAGCAGGAGCATGGACCCGACGACGACGAGGGTGAAGGGCACGCGTCGGGCGGCTCCACGCAGAGACCGCCGGCTCGGGACGGCGCGCGTGTTTCGCTGTGCCATGCCGCCCCTCCGATGGTCACGATGCCGCCCGGTCCCCCAAGGCTAGCGAGCGCGGCCCCCCGCCCGGGGCGGTCTGAGACCCCGCCTCAGCAGCGGGCGCGGCAGCACCCGGAGCAGCCCGACCGCCGTCTTGTACTGCCAGCCCGGGACGGACACGACGCGGCCCCTCGCGACGTCGGCGAGGCACGCCCTGACCAGGTCGGGGGCGTCGAGCCAGATGAAGCCGGGACCGGGCTTGTCGATGCCCGCACGCTGCTGGAACTCGGTGTTCGTAAAGCCCGGGCACAGTGCCGTGGCGCTGACCCCGGTGCCGGCCAGCTCGACCGACAGCCCCTCGGTGAAGACCGTCACCCAGGACTTCGCGGCGGAGTAGCTGCCGGACGCGATGTAGCCGGCGACCGACGAGACGTTGACGATCGCGCCGTGCCCACGCTCGACCATGCCCTTCGCGCCGGCGTGCGAGAGGACGAGCACGGCGCGGGTGAGCACGTCGAACACCGCCTCCTCGCGCGCGATGTCGTTGCGCAGGAACCGGCCCTTCAGGCCGTAGCCCGCGTTGTTGACGAGCAGGTCGACCGGGCGGCCCGGGTCGGCCAGGCGGTCGGCCACCCGCTGGAGCGCGTCGCGGTCGGACAGGTCTGCGGCCAGCACCTCGACGTCGACGCCCCGGTCGCGGCGCAGCTCGGCGGCCAGGGCCTCGAGCCGGGCGACGTCGCGGGCGACGAGCACCAGGTCGTGGTCGCGTGCCGCCAGCTGGAGGGCGAACTCGCGTCCGATGCCGGCGCTGGCTCCGGTCACGAGGGCCGTGGGCCGCGCGCGGGGTGATGTCGTCGGGTCGGCAGGCATGCGCCTCACCCTAGGCACATCCGGTCGGCGCGGCGGTCTAGGGTGGCCGACTGTGCGAATCGCCACCTGGAACGTCAACTCCATCCGCTCCCGCATCGACCGCGTCGCTGCCTGGCTCGAGCGCACCGACGTCGACGTGCTCGCGATCCAGGAGACCAAGGCGCGCGAGGACCAGTTCCCCTTCGACCGGTTCGAGTCGCTCGGCTACCAGGTGGCGCACCACGGCCTGAGCCAGTGGAACGGTGTCGCGATCGCCTCGCGGGTCGGCATCGACGACGTACGCGTGGGCTTCGACGGGATGCCCGGCTGGGGTGAGCCCGTGGCCCCCGAGGCACGCGCCATCGGGGCCCTCTGCAACGGCGTACGCGTGTGGTCCCTCTACATCCCGAACGGCCGTGCCCTCGACGACCCGCACCTCGACTACAAGCTCGGCTGGCTCGACGCGCTCGCGACGGCCGGCCGCGGCTGGCTCGCCGACGACCCCGACGCCCAGGTGGCGCTGCTCGGCGACTGGAACATCGCCCCGACCGACGCCGACGTGTGGAGCGTGCCGTACTACGAGGGCCGCACCCACACGTCGCCCCGCGAGCGCGCCGCGTTCCAGGCTGTCGTCGACGCCGGTTTCAGCGACGTGGTGCGGCCGCACACGAACGAGCCGGGCACCTTCACCTACTGGGACTACACCCAGCTGCGCTTCCAGAAGCGGCAGGGCATGCGCATCGACTTCGCCCTCTGCTCGCCCGCCCTCGCCCGCCGCGTGGTCGGGGCTGCGATCGACCGCGAGGAGCGCAAGGGCAAGGGCGCCTCCGACCACGCGCCGGTCGTCTTCCAGGTCGAGGGAGGTGCGGCGTGAGGCGCGCTGACCAGCATGACCTGCGGGGCATCGTGACCCCCGACGGGGCCGTGCTCTCGGTCCACACCTGGGCCGACCCCGACCTGGCGGCCGACGCTCCGACACTCGTGCTCGCGCACGGATGGGGCGTCAACCACGAGAGCTGGATGCCGGTCGTCGAGGCGCTCGCCGACGAGCCGGTGCGTGTCGTGACGTGGGACCAGCGCGGGCACGGCCGCTCGACGATCGGGCTGCGCCGCGCCGAGGTCTCGTCGGTGTCCGTCGAGCACACCGGTCGCGACCTCGACGTCGTGCTGCGCGCCGTCGTGCCGCCGGCCTCGCCCGTCGTGCTGGCCGGGCACTCGATGGGCGGTATGACCGTCATGGCCCTGGCCGAGCAGCGCCCCGACCTCTTCGGGTCGCGGGTGCGGGCCGCACTCCTCGTCGCCACGGCCTCCTCGGGCGTCGTCCTCGGTGAGCGGGTCGGCGAGGCCGCCGTCATGCGGCTAGCCGCTCGCGGCATGCCCCTGCCGCCCGGCGGGAACGGCCGCATCCGGGCCATCGTCGGCGGCCTCTTCGGCGAGAACGCCGACCCCGAGGCGGTCGAGGCCGCCCGCGCGCAGGTGGCGTCGACGAAGCTCACGACCTTCGGCGCCTTCTACGGCGCGCTGCTCGTCACCGACCAGCAGGCCGGCTTCCCCGCCCTCGAGCGGGTGCGGGTCGGCATCGTCGCCGGCCGGCTCGACCCCCTCATGCCCGTCGGTCGGGCCCGCGCCCTGCGCGTCGCCCTGCCGCACGCGACCTTCACCGAGCTGCCCACGGCCGGCCACATGCTGCCGTGGGAGGCGACCGACGTCGTCGCCGACGAGGTGCGCGAGCTGCTCGCCGACCTCGAGGCACGGCGCGCCACCGCCTGAGCCGGCTCGCTCGTGCCCGTCAGAGCCCGTCAGAGCCCGTCAGAGCCCGACGAAGCGCGGGCTGTCGGCGTCGTGCAGCACCTCACGCTGCACCCCCCGGCGCACGCCGAGGCTGACGGCGACGGCGGCCCCGACGAGCGCGGCCACGGCGCCTCCGAGGAACACCGTCTGCACCTGCACCACCCCCGCCCCGATGAGGGCGTCGGTGTCGAGCGGGTCGGGCAGCAGGCGGACGGCGTCGTAGTAGCGGCTGAGCCCGATGGTGGTGAGCAGGGCCAGACCGACGACCATGCCGACCATGCGGGCGACGACCACGAGCGAGCTCGCGACGCCGTGCGCGTGCGACGGCGAGTCGGCCAGCGCCGCGTTGTTGACCGGCGCGAGGGCCAGGCCCATGCCGAGGCCCACGACGACGAGCACGACCGTGGCGGGCACCGTGTCACCGACCGAGTCGAGCGTCCACCGCGACATGACGAGCAGCCCCCCGCCGGCGAGCAGCAGTCCGGCTGCGGAGGCGGCCCCGTCGCCGAGACGGCGCAGCGACCAGCCGCCGAGGAGCGCGCCGACCGGCACCGCGAGCAGGAAGCGGACGAGCACGAGCGCCGCACCCGTCTCGTCGTAGCTGTCGGTGAGACGCGCGAGCAGGGGGACGTCGACGACGACGGCGACCAGGGCGGCGCCGACGAGGAGGCTCACCACGAGCGAGCGCAGCCCCCGGCCGCCGACCACCCCGCGCGGCACGATGGGGTCGGCAGCGGTGCGGTGCCACCAGGCGAGCACGGCGAGGGCGAGCGCCCCGACCGGCAGGAGGGTGTAGCCGAGCGGACCGACGACCTCCTTCTCCGGGTCGGACGCCGCGAACGTCAGCACGAGGCTGCCGAGGGCGACGGCCACGAGCAGGGCGCCGAAGAGGTCGGCGCGGCGCAGCACGGCCCACCAGCGCGCGGCGGTGAGCACGGCGAGGAGGAGGAGCAGCCCCAGGCCCACGAGCCCGATCGGCGTCGCCACCCGGGACTGGCCGGCGAACGGCACGAAAGGCGCGCCGAGGGCGACGTCGGTGACGAGCGACTGGGGTGCGGCGAGCGCCAGGCCCGTCACACCGGCGCCCAGCACCGCGACGACCACGGCAGCCACGGTGCGCGCACGCTCGAGGCCACCCGTGCGCCGTGGACCCCCTGCAGCCTCGGCCGGACCGGCCGTCCGACCGGGGTGGCCCGGCCCGAGGACGCGGATGACGGCATACAGGATCAGCGCAGCGGCGACGTTGAGCCAGAAGATCGCCCGCCAGCCGGACCACGCGAGCACGACTGCGCCGAGCACGGGCCCGAGCACCGAGCCGAGCTCCTGGACCGCGCCCACGACTCCGAGCGGCGTGCCGCGACGGTCGGCCGGCCACAGGTCCGCGACGAGCGCCAGGGTCGCCGGCACGAGGCCACCGCCACCGATGCCCTGCAGCACCCGGCCCGTCACGAGGACCGGCATCTCGACCGCGAGCGCGGTGACCGCCGAGCCGACGACGAAGACGAGCAGGCAGCCGAGCAGGATGCGGCGACGGTCGAGCAGGTCGGAGAGCCGGCCGATGAGCGGCAGCACGGCGATGTAGCCGAGCAGGAAGCCGGAGATGATCGGCGTCGCCCGCTGCAGGGCGTCGATGCCGATGCCCACCCCGGCCATCATGTCGGTCAGGGCGAGGACGACGACGTAGGTGTCGGCGGCCGCGAGGGCGACCGCGGCGGACGCCGCCGACAGGAGGGCGAGCCGGTGCGTGCCGGCGGGCTGCGTCACCGCGTCAGGGCTTGGTGATCGTGACGGGCTGGCCGTACTGGTCGAGCGTCAGGGTGTAGGTCGACGCCGAGCCGGCGCCGAAGAAGGGGCCCGCGATGGCGACCTGACGCAGCTCCTGCGAGTCGGTGAGCCCGTAGGTCGCCGTGAAGGAGCCGCTGCTGTCGCCGATGAGGAACAGGTCGGTGACCGCCTTGCCCGGGACCGTGCCCTTGATCGTCGTCAGCACCTCGGAGCCCTGGCGCACCTGCTCGCCCGCGGTGGGCGACGTGGTGGCGGTGAGGAGGCTCGTCAGGCCCTTGTCGGTGGAGAAGAGCACCGCCGGGTCGGGCAGGTTGAACTGCTTCGGGTCGATCTCGTTGGTGCCCGGGATGAGCGGCAGCTTCGCGTAGACCTTGCCGTCGACCGACGTGATCTCGGCGTCTGCCTGGATGCCCTTGAGCGTCACCTTGAAGGTGCCCTTGAACGCCGGGGGGTGCTTGCCCCAGCCGTCGGCGGAGACGACACCGCTCGCGCCCTGCGGGACGTTCGCGCTCGCCAGCTTGAGGTGCACGGACGTCGCGGCGTCGACCTTGGCCTTGGCGGCCGCGAGCCGCTGGGCCGGCGACAGCTGCGTCTGCTCCGGAGCGGGGTCGCCGTCGCTCGCGCAGGACGCCACGGAGACGACGCACAGCGCCGAGAGGACGGCGGCGGCGAGCTTTCCCGGGGTGCGCATGGGGGTCAGGCTAACCGAGCGCACCGGCTCGCTCTCGGACCGACGGGCGAATGTGGGTATGGCTAGGGTCGGGGACGTTCACGGCGGGACCACCCCGCCCCTTGACGAAGGAGCACCACCCATGGCCCTGCTCGGAGTCATCCTGCTGCTGGCCGGCGCGGGAGCCGGCGTCGTCGCATACCTCGCGACCCGTGGCGCAGCCGGTCCCGTCACGGTCACGGCGTTCGGGTTCTCGCGTGACGCCTCACCGATCGAGCTCGTGCTCTACGGCGCGGTCGCGGTGCTGCTCTTCGCCCTCGGCTGGGCCCTGCTGTCCGCCTCGGCCCGCCGTCGTGCCCGCCTGCGCCGTGAGGAGCGTGCCTCGGCGCGCATCAGTGAGGTCGAGGAGAGCGCCGAGACCGCGCGCCTCGAGCACGAGCGCCGCTTCGAGGAGGCCGGCCTGCGCGACGACGACCTGCGCCGCCGCGAGAGCGAGCTCGCCGCCCGCCATGAGGGCCTCGACACGCGCGAGGCCGAGCTCGCCCGCCGTGAGGCCGAGTGGCGCGAGCGCGAGGGCCCGTCCCGCGCCGACGTCGTCACCGGGCGCGCCGAGGGCAGCGTCGCCGACGGCACCGCCACGTGGGCCGACGACGAGCGGACCGCCGCAGGCACGCACTCCGACCGCACCCAGCAGCTGCCCGCCACCGAGCGGCCGTACGACCAGGAGGCCGGCGGCACCGGCGGCACCGGCGGCACTGGGGACACCGGCGACACCGTCGACCCGGCGGCCCAGCGCGGCGACGGGTACGACCGGGACGAACGGCGCGCGCACCGCGACACGACGGCGTGACCGGACACACGGCCTACGTCTTCGACCTCGACGGGGTCGTGCGCGACTTCGCGCCGGGTGACCCCAGCGCGGCCATCGAGGCCGCGCTGAGCCTGCCGTCGGGTCACGTGGCGGCGACCGCGTTCCACGCCGACCTGCTGCTGCCGACGATCACCGGCCGGCAGACGTTCGATGACTGGTACTCGGCGATCTGCGCCGCGCTCGAGGACGCCACCGCCGAGCCCGCCCGGGTGCGGCACCACATGGAGGCCTGGCGCGCCAACCGCGGCACCGCCATCGACGAGACCGTCGAGCGGCTCGAGGCGCTGCGGTCGGCGGGCCACCGCACCTACGTCTTCACCAACGGCACCGACAACGTGCCGGCGGAGCTCGAGCTGCTCGGGCTGGGGCGCCTCTTCGACGGGCTGCTCAACACCGCCGACTTCGGTGTCGCCAAGCCCGACCCCCTCGCGTATGCCGCCGCCCACCGCGCGATCGAGGGTGACCTCGGGCGCGAGCTGGCCCGCAGCGAGGTGTGGTTCACCGACGACCGCGAGGACAACGTGGCGGCGGCACGCGAGTTCGGTTGGGACGCAGAGGTGTTCAGCCGAGCGTGAGCTGCTCGGCCGCCTCGTCGACCCCGACGGTGACGGTCGAGCCGTCGCGCACGTCGCCCGAGAGCAGGCCCCGGGCGAGCCGGTCGCCGATCTCGCGCTGGACCAGCCGGCGCAGCGGCCGGGCACCGTAGGCGGGGTCGTAGCCGCGCTCGGCGAGCCACAGCCGGGCCGCGTCGGTGACCTCGAGGGTGATCCGACGGTCGGACAGCCGGGACGCGAACGCCCGCACCTGCAGGTCGACGATGTGCGCGAGGTCGTCGCGGCTCAGGGCGTCGAAGACGACGACCTCGTCGAGCCGGTTGAGGAACTCGGGCTTGAACGACGAGCGCACGACCCCCATGACCGACTCGCGGCGGGCCTCGGGGCTGAGCAGCGGGTCGGTGAGGAACTGCGAGCCGAGGTTGGAGGTGAGCACGAGGATGACGTTGCGGAAGTCGACCGTGCGGCCCTGGCCGTCGGTGAGGCGGCCGTCGTCGAGCACCTGAAGCAGGATGTCGAAGGTCTCGGGGTGGGCCTTCTCGACCTCGTCGAGCAGGATCACCGAGTAGGGCCGGCGGCGCACGGCCTCGGTGAGCTGGCCACCCTCCTCGTAGCCGACGTAGCCGGGGGGCGCACCGATGAGGCGCGCGACCGAGTGGCGCTCGGAGTACTCGGACATGTCGATGCGCACCATGGCGCGCTCGTCGTCGAAGAGGAAGTCGGCGAGGCTCTTCGCGAGCTCGGTCTTGCCGACGCCGGTGGGGCCGAGGAAGAGGAAGCTGCCCGTCGGGCGGTCGGGGTCGGAGACGCCGGCACGGGTGCGCCGGACGGCGTCGGACACGGCGCGCACCGCGTCGGTCTGGCCGATGAGCCGCGCGCCGATGTGCTGCTCCATGTGCAGCAGCTTCTCCGACTCGCCCTCGAGCAGCCGGCCGGCCGGGATGCCGGTCCAGGCGGAGATGACGTCGGCGATGTCGTCGGCGCCGACCTCCTCCTTGACCATCGGGGTCTCATCGGACGCGGTGGCGGCGGCCTCGCGCTCCTGCGCGGTAGCGAGGTCCTTCTCGAGGGTCGGGATGTCGCCGTAGAGGATCTTCGAGGCGGCGCCGAGGTCGCCCTCGCGCTGGAGGCGGTCGGCCTGGGTGCGCAGGTCGTCGATGCGGGCCTTGAGCTCACCGACGGCGTTGAGGCCGGACTTCTCGGCCTCCCAGCGCGCGTTGAGGGCGGCCAGCTCCTCGCTGCGGTCGGCGAGGTCCTTGCGGAGGCGCTCGAGGCGCTCGCGCGAAGCGGCGTCCGTCTCCTGCTCGAGCGCGAACTCCTCCATCTTGAGGCGGTCGACGGCACGGCGCAGCTCGTCGATCTCGACGGGGCTCGAGTCGATCTCCATGCGCAGGCGCGAGGCCGCCTCGTCGATGAGGTCGATGGCCTTGTCGGGCAGCTGGCGCCCGGAGATGTAGCGGTCGGAGAGGCTCGCCGCCGCGACGAGGGCCGAGTCGGCGATCGTCACCTTGTGGTGGGCCTCGTAGCGCTCCTTGAGGCCGCGGAGGATGGCGATGGTGTCCTCGACGGACGGCTCACCCACGAAGACCTGCTGGAAGCGTCGCTCGAGCGCGGCGTCCTTCTCGATGTGCTTGCGGTACTCGTCGAGCGTCGTCGCGCCGACGAGGCGCAGCTCTCCTCGGGCGAGCATGGGCTTGAGCATGTTGCCGGCATCCATCGCGCCCTCGCCGCCGGCGCCCGCGCCCACGACGGTGTGGATCTCGTCGATGAACGTGACGATCTGCCCGTCGCTGCCCTGGATCTCCTCGAGGACGGCCTTGAGGCGCTCCTCGAACTCGCCGCGGAACTTGGCACCGGCGAGCATCGAGCCGAGGTCGAGGGAGTAGAGGGTCTTGTCGCGCAGGCTCTCGGGCACGTCGCCCTCGACGATGCGCTGCGCGAGGCCCTCGACGACGGCCGTCTTCCCGACGCCGGGCTCGCCGATGAGGACGGGGTTGTTCTTCGTGCGGCGGCTCAGCACCTGCACGACCCGGCGGATCTCGGCGTCGCGGCCGATGACGGGGTCGAGCTTGCCGTCGCGGGCCCGGGCCGTGAGGTCGGTGCCGTACTTGGCGAGCGCCTCGAAGGTGCCCTCGGGGTTGTCGGAGGTGACGGGGCGGCCGCCGCGCAGCTCGGGGATGGCCTTCTCGATCGCGTCGGCGTCGAGGCCGAACTGGCCCGTGCGCGCGATGGCGAGCAGCAGGTGGTCGGTGGAGACGTACGAGTCGCCCATCGCCGTCATGTACTGCTGCGCCTGCTGGAGCACGCGCGCGGCGGTGGGTGAGAGCTGCGGCTGCTGGGTGCCGCCGGTGACCTGCGGCATCGTCGCCATGGCCCGCTCGGCCGCGGTGGTCGCGTCGGTGACGCTCGAGCGACCGGCGGTGAGCAGGGCGGGGGTGGTGGTGCCGCTCTGGGCTGCCAACGCGAGCAGCAGGTGGGCCGGCTCGATGTTCGGGTGGTGCTTGCCGGCCGCGGTGGTCGCGGCCTGGGCGAAGGCCTCCTGAGCCTTGTTGGTCAGCTGAAGGTCCATGCGTTCTCCTGGTGCGGGGAAGGGAGTCACTGGAGACAACCGGTGGCAAGTTGAGTGTATTCCACTCAACTACGTGCGTGGCGCGCCGCTCCCGTATGCCGTCTCGCGCGCCCGGACACGCTCCTGACCCTACGCTCGGAACCATGGACGCCGCCCGCCTCGCGACCGAGCTGACCAACGCCCGCTTCGGCACGACCCAGTTCCGGCAGGGCTACGACATGGCCGACTGCGCCGACGCCCCCCGCGCGGGCACGGCCCCCACGTCGGCGCCTGAGCTCTCCGCGATGCCCGACGGAGCCGCGGCGAGCCGGCCGGGAGTCCTCGCTCGCCTGCTCGCCGCGGTCCGGGGAAACCAACCGCTGCGTTGACCCGGCTCAGGCCGAGTCGGGGTCCTGACCACTCTCGACGACCCTGGCTGCGATCTCGCGCAGCTTGATGTTGCGGTGGAGCGAGGCCTGCCGGAGCATCTCGAACGCCTGCTTGGCGGTGACGCGGTGGCGCTCGATGAGCACCCCCACCGCGTGCCCGATCAGCCGATGGCTCTCGATCGCCTGCTCGAGCTGGTGCTCCTTCTCGGCGCGGGCCCGGCTCGCCACGACCCGGTCGACCGCCTGGCCGAGGATCTGGGCGAGCAGGTCGCCGACGATCAGCTCGTCGCTGCCGACGATGCGCGGCTCGTCGAACTGCACCCACGCACGGCACTCCGAGTCCTGCGACGTCGGGAGGAGCAGCAGCCCCTCACGCTTGTCACCGACGAGGACGTCGTGGCCGTGCGGCGACGACTCGAGGCCCTCGCGGACGGCGTCGTCGAGCTCTGACGGCTGCACGCGGCCACGGGGCGACAGCACCACGACGTCGCCCTTGTCGTCGGCCACCCGGAGGGTCACCTCGCCGTCGAAGAGCACGGTGAAACCGGTGACGGCCGTGGCCAGGGCCTGGTCGAGCCCCTCCGCGGCGGCGAGCTCGACGGCGACCCGGCCGGCGAGCTCGCGGCGCATCCGGGACTCGCGCTCGCGGGTCTCGTCGCGGGCCACGCCGAGCACGAAGCCGGCGTGGTCGGCCGTCTCGGGGACGCTCGCGGCCCGGGTGTGCACCCACGCCTCTCCCCCGCTCTTCCTCCGGATGCGGTAGTGCTCGTCGAGGAAGGGCTGGCCCGTGCGCAGCAGCTCGACGCGGCGAGCGTGCGCCTCGTTCTCGGCGGGCGCCTCGTCGGCCGGGATCCACCACGGGTAGGGCGGGGTGAACGGCCCGTCGGCCAGCGACCAGCCGTAGTCGCGGGTGAAGGCCCCGTTGAGCTCGACCACGGTGCCCTCGGCGTCGGCGACGACGAGCGGCTCCTGGATGGCGCCGAGGATGGCGCGCAGCCAGGCGGCGTCGCGCGAGCGCGAGCGCGACCGGACGAGGTTGGCGGAGAGCCGGGCGCGCAGCTCGGTCGGGTCGAACGGCTTGACGACGTAGTCGTCGGCACCCATCGTCAGCCCGATCGTGCTCGCCTCGACGCCGGCGCGCGCCGACAGGAGCACGACGGGCAGGTCTCGCAGGGTGGGGTCCTCGCGGATCTCGCGCACGAGGGTCAGGCCGTCCATCCGCGGCATCATGACGTCGGCGAGCACGATGTCGGGGCGGGCGGCCCGCATCCGGGCCAGAGCCTCCACGCCGTCACGCGACGTGACGACGTCGTAGTCGTCACGCAGGTGCCGGGTGACGTGCCAGCGCATGTCCGGGTTGTCCTCGACGACGAGCAGGGTCGGACGTCCCGTGACGGCACGCGCGGGGGTGTCCGCGTCGCCCTCGTCGGGGCCGGCCCAGGCCGCCGCCTCGCTGATGAACGACTCCGCCGGCCGCGGCGTGATCGACGGCCGGCTGGCCGACTGCGTCGGCGGCTGTCCCCACGGCAACCGGACGGTGAACGTGCTCCCCCGTCCCTCGCCCGTGTCGAGGGAGATGCTGCCGCCGAGCAGCCCGACGAGCTGCCGGACGATCGACAGCCCGATGCCGGCCCCCTCGCGCGAGCGGCGCTCGTCGCTGCCGGCGAGCTGCCGGAACCGGTCGAAGACGTGGTCGCGGTCCTTCTCGGGGATACCGATGCCGGTGTCGCTGACCGACACCACGTAGCCGGCCTCGTCACCGCTCAGGGAGAGCCCGATCCGGCCCTGGGGCGTGAACTTCAACGCGTTGGACAGCAGGTTGAGCACGATGCGCTCGTACATGTCGACGTCGACGTACGCCTGCCGTGGGAGGTCGCCGCGCTCGACGACGAAGTCGAGCCCCATCCGTTCGATGGCCGGGCGGAAGTTGGCGGCGACGCCGTCGGTCACCGCCGCGACGTCGACGGCGACGGGGTGCGGCTCGACCGCACCGGCCTCGACGCGGGTGAGGTCGAGGATGCGGTCGACGAGCCCGGTGAGGCGCTCTGAGTTGCGCGCGATCATCTCGAACCGACGGCGCGTGTCGGCGTCGAGGGCGTCGGCGGCCAGGGCGTCCTGCACCGGCCCGGCGATGAGCGCGAGCGGCGTGCGCAGCTCGTGGCTGACGTTGGCGAAGAAGTCGGACTTCGCGACGTCGAGCTCGGCGAGGGCCTCCTCGCGCGCGCGGTCGTCGGCGCGTCGACGCACGCCGCTCAGGGCCGTCGCGGCGTGCGAGGCGCACAGCTCGGCGTACGCCTGCAGCTGGGCGTCCCAGGGCCTGCGTGGGTTGGCCCCGAACCGCAGGAGAGCCGTGGGTTCGGAGAGTCCGGGCTCGAGCACGGGGACGACGTGCACGCCGGGCTCGGCGTCACCCGTGAGCGCGGCGGAGCCGCTGCCGTCGACCCAGACGAGGTCGACGTCCAGGTGGTCTGCGGTCTGCCTGCGGAGCACCTCGAGGGTGCGCTCGCGCACCTGCTCGCGACCCTCGGGCGCCGTCGCGACGATGAGCGCCTGGAACAGCTCGAGCGCGGCACCGGCGCGGCGCACCGCCAGCACCTTGTCGGTCGTCTCGACGGCCACGTTGAGGATGCCGGCGACGTGGCCGTCGGCGTCGTGGATGGCGCCGTAGGACCACGTGAAGTAGGCCTCCTCGAGGAAGCCGAACCGGTCGACGACGAGCAGCTCGTCCTCGACCCAGGTCGCGGGCCCACCCCCGAGCACCCCGTCGAACATGGGGCCGATGACGTCCCAGACCTCGGGCCAGACCTGCCGCACCGGGCGGCCGAGGGCCTCCGGGTGCTTGCTGCGGCCGAGCAGGGTGCGGTAGCCGTCGTTGTAGACCATGGTCAGCTCGGGCCCCCAGCACACGAGCATGGGGAAGCCCGACGACAGGCAGATGTCGACGATGGAGCGCAGGTTGTCGGGCCAGGCCTCGACCGGCCCCAGCGGCGTCGCGGACCAGTCGTGGCGGGCGAAGAGCTCCTGCATCTCGACCGAGCGGCGTACGGGCGCGCCGAGATCGGACCCCGGGACTCGGTTCACGGAGTCACCGTCGGGGTATGAGGGGGTCACACGACCTCCGGAAAGTGGAACACGCAACGGCCTCCGGCGGCATACAGCGGGACAGACACCCCGTCTGCTCGAGGCTGGCACAGTGTTGCACACGGCACCGACGAGGGGGCCGGCTCGGGCGCCGGCGTCCGCTGGTCGCTAGCGCTCCGGGCGCCAGACCACCAGCGCCTGCGAGGCGGGCGTGCGCGGCGGGCGCTGCCCGGGCCGGACGGCCACGACCTCCCCGCGCGGACCGACGGCGAAGACCCGTGCGCCCGAGGCCCCGGCCGCGAGGGCCGCGCGGGCCGTGCTCAGCTCTTCGGTCAGCTCCTGGACACGCGACTGCAGCGCGTTCACGTGGTTCTCGAGGTCGAGGATGCGCTGGATCCCGGCGAGCGAGACGCCTTCCTGCGAGAGGCGCTGGACCTCGCGGAGCAGCGCGACGTCGCGCGAGCTGTAGCGACGGCCGCCGCCGCGCGTGCGGGACGGCGAGACGAGGCCGAGCCGGTCGTACTGCCGCAGGGTCTGCGCGTGCATGCCGGCCAGCTCGGCCGCGACGGAGATGACGAAGACGGGCGCGTCGTCGTCGTGGCCGCCGGGTCGGGCGCTCCTGCGAGCCATTCCAGCCACCTCCTCCTCCTCGTCGTTCGTGTGGTTCGTCGCGTATGCCGTCAGGCGCGGGCGCGCTCGAAGAGCTCGGCCCGCGGGTCGTGGCCACTCTCGGCCGCGGCCATCTTCTCGACGGCCTCGCGGGCCTCGTCGGTGAGCCGCTGCGGCACGACGACCTGCACCTTGGCGAGCAGATCACCCGTGTGGTCGCCGCGCTTCACGCCGCGCCCCTTGAGGCGCAGCACCCGGCCGCTCGGCGTACCGGCCGCTACCTTGACCTTGACCTGGCCACCGTCGAGGGTCGGCACCGCGACGGTCGCGCCCAGCGCGGCCTCGGCGAAGGTGACGGGGAGGTCGATGGTCAGGTTGTCACCGTCACGCCCGAAGACGGGGTGCTTGTCGACGGACACCGTGAGGATCAGGTCGCCGGCCGGAGCGCCAGGATCACCCTGACGCCCCTTGCCGCGCAGGCGGATCCGCTGGCCGTCCTTGACGCCCGCCGGGATGCGGGCGTTGATGCGGCCGAGGTCGGGCGAGCTGAGCGAGACGGTCGAGCCCTCGACGGCGTCGCGGAAGCCGATGCGGGTGCTGGCCTGCACGTCGGCGCCGGGGCGGGGCCCCGCGGGGGCTCCGTAGCCGCCGTAGCCGGCGCCGGGTCCGGCCGCACCGCCACCGAACATCTGGCCGAGGATGTCCTCGAGGTTCGGCTGGCCACCGGCACCGCCGGTGCTGAAACGCACGCGCTGCCCACCGCCACCGGCACCGCCGAACGCGGAGAAGATGTCCTCGAAGCCGGCGCCGCCGCCACCGGGGCCACCCGCGGTGAAGCGGGCGCCGCCGTGCGACATGGCGCGGATGGCGTCGTACTCGCGGCGCTGCTCGGGGTCGGAGAGGACGGCATACGCCTCGCCGATCTCCTTGAAGCGCTCCTCCGCCTTGGCGTCGCCGACGTTGTGGTCGGGGTGCATGGTGCGGGCGAGCTTGCGGTACGTCTTCTTGATCGTCGCCGCATCGGCATCCTGGGGCACGCCGAGGATGCCGTAGAAGTCCTTCTCGAACCAGTCCTGGCTAGCCAAGGCGCACCTCCTTCGTCACGGTGGGACTCACGCTGCTCCCATCATCGGGTATGCCGCCGGGCTGCGCGTGCAGCCCGGCGGCGGACGTCTCAGGCGGGGTCGGCAACCGACACCCGCGCGGCACGGACGAGCCGGTCACCGATGCGGTATCCCGGCTGCAGCACCTGGACGACGGTCGTGCCGGTGGCACCCTCGGGCAGCTCGGCCTCGACGTGCATGAGGGCTTCGTGCACGTTGGGATCGAACTCCTGACCGGCCTCGCCGAGGCGCTCGACGCCGTAGCGGCCCAGCGTCGCCTCGAGCTTTTCGGCGATCGCGGCGAACGGCCCCGCGGCGAGGTCGCCGGCCTGCCGGGCCATGTGGATGTCGTCGAGCACCGGCAGCAGCGACTCGACGACGCTGCCGACCGCGGAGTGGCGGATCACCTCACGGTCGCGGTCGACGCGCTTCTTGTAGTTGACGTACTCGGCCTGCAGTCGCTGCAGGTCCGCGAGCAACGTCGCGGCCATGGTGTCCTCCTCGGCGAGGGCGACGCCCTCCGACTCCTCGGACTCCTGCGCCGCGGCCGACCCCTTGGGGGCGTGGTCGTACTCGTCCTCGCCGCCGGGCTCGGACGAGGCGCCGGAGCCGCCCTCGTAGTACGTGTGGTGGCGCTTGCCGTCAGCCGGCGCCTCGTCGGCGGCCGGCCCCGGGGCGCCGGCAGCGTCACCGCTGCCGGCACCCTGTGCACCCGTGGCGGTCACGTCGGGCTGCTCGCCCGTCGGGCCGTTGCCGGTGGGGTCGGTCGACTCGGTCACTTGGCTTCCTTGGCCTCGTCGTCGTCGACGACCTCGGCGTCGACCACGTCGTCGTCGGCACCGGCCGACGCGCCCGCCGACGCACCAGCGTGCGAACCGTCCTGGGCGTCAGCGGAGCCCGCGGCGCCGGCGCCCGCCTGCTCGGACGCGTAGACCGCCTGGCCCATGGCCTGCGACTTGGTGTTGAGGTCCTCGACCTTCGCCTTGATGTCGTCGGCGCTGGCCTCGGAGCCCTCGGCGATGGCGGCCTTGAGGTCGGCGAGCGACTCCTCGACCGGGGTCTTCACGTCGGCGGGGATCTTGTCGCCGGACTCCTTGAGGAAGTTCTCGGTCGAGAAGACGAGCTGCTCGGCCTGGTTCTTGACCTCGGCCTCCTCGCGGCGCTTCTTGTCCTCGTCGGCGTGCGCCTCGGCGTCCTTGACCATGCGGTCGATCTCGTCCTTCGACAGGGCCGAGCCGCCGGTGATCGTCATCTTCTGCTCCTTGCCGGTGCCCTGGTCCTTGGCACTGACGTTGACGATGCCGTTGGCGTCGATGTCGAAGGTGACCTCGATCTTCGGCACGCCGCGCGGGGCCGGCGCGATGCCGGTCAGCTCGAAGGTGCCGAGCGACTTGTTGTGCTGGGCGATCTCGCGCTCACCCTGAAAGACCTGGATGAGGACCGACGGCTGGTTGTCGTCGGCGGTGCTGAAGATCTCCGAGCGCTTCGTCGGGATCGCGGTGTTGCGCTCGATGAGCTTGGTGAAGAGGCCACCCTTGGTCTCGATGCCGAGCGAGAGCGGCGTGACGTCGATGAGCAGGACGTCCTTGCGCTCACCCTTGAGGACACCGGCCTGCAGGCTCGCGCCCATCGCGACGACCTCGTCGGGGTTGACGCCCTTGTTGGGCTCCTTGCCGCCGGTCAGCTCCTTGACGAGGTTCGAGACGGCCGGCATGCGGGTCGAGCCGCCGACGAGCACGACGTGGTCGATGTCGGAGACCTTGATGCCGGCGTCCTCGATGACCTTGTGGAACGGGGCCTTCGTGCGGTCGAGGAGCGACTTGGTCATCTGCTCGAACTGCGCGCGCGACAGGGTCTCGTCGAGGTGGATCGGACCCTCGGGCGTCATCGAGATGTACTGCGCCGAGATGTTGGTGCTCGTCGCGGTGGAGAGCTCCTTCTTGGCGCGCTCGGCCTCGTCGCGCAGGCGCTGCATGGCGATCTTGTCCTTGGACAGGTCCTGGCCGGTCTTGTTCTTCACCTGCGTGATGAGGTGCTGGACGACGACGTCGTCCCAGTCGTCGCCACCGAGGTGGTTGTCGCCGTTCGTGGCGCGCACCTGGATCGTGGCGAAGCCGTCCTCGGCGTCCTTGCCGACCTCGAGGAGGGACACGTCGAACGTGCCGCCACCGAGGTCGAAGACGAGGATGAGCTCGTCCTCCTTGCCCTTGTCGAGGCCGTAGGCGAGCGCCGCGGCGGTGGGCTCGTTGACGATGCGCAGCACGTTGAGGCCCGCGATCTCACCGGCCTCCTTGGTGGCCTGGCGCTCGGCGTCGTCGAAGTACGCGGGGACGGTGATGACGGCGTCGGTCACGGTCTCGCCGAGGTAGGACTCGGCGTCGCGCTTCAGCTTCTGCAGGATGCGGGCGCTGATCTCCTGCGCCGTGTACGTCTTGCCGTCGATCTCGGGCGACTTCCAGTCGGTGCCCATGTGGCGCTTGACGGAGCGGATCGTCCGGTCGACGTTGGTGACGGCCTGGCGCTTGGCGACCTCGCCGACGAGCACCTCGCCGTTCTTGGAGAACGCGACGACGGACGGCGTCGTGCGCCCGCCCTCGGCGTTCGCGATGATGCTCGGCTCGCCGCCCTCGAGGACGGAGACGGCCGAGTTGGTGGTACCGAGGTCGATGCCGACGGCACGTGCCATGGGTGACTCCTTGATGGTCTGGATGGGTCCGGTGTCTGCCGGTCCCGGGGTAGCTGTCCGGAAACTGGCCCTCGCTCAATGTGCTCCGCCCGACCCGTGGTTGTCAAAGCCGGACTCGCAAATCTTGCGTTCACTCGACTCAACTCTTGGTTCGCGGGCTTTGTTCCTCGACCTGCGGACTTTCTGCCGAGGGACTCCGGAGCGGCGTCAGACGACCCTGCGGAGCTCGAAGGCCTGGCGCAGCTGCGTCACGTCGGCGGCCGGGGCGTGCTCTCGCGCCAGGACGTACGTCTCGTCGACCAGAGCGACCAGCGCGCGGACGGCATCGTGCGGGCCGGCGACGAGCAGCTGCCGGATGCGGGCGGCGAGACGGTCCGGCCGATGCGGCAGCAGCGACTCCTCCCAGTCGAGCCACTTGTGGAACGGGTGCGGCATCCACACCCGGTTCAGGCCGAACAGCGCGTCGAGCACGCCCTGCACGCCGTCGAGCAGGTCGCGGTGCAGCAGCAGCACGTCGTCGCGGGCCGCGAGCATCTCCAGCCGTTCGCGGCTGCGCAGGTCGAGGCCCTGCTCCACCATCGCCACCGCGAGCGCCTCGGGATAGTCGGCGCACCGCGCCCGCCACACCTCGATGACGCCCTGCCCGTGCAGCGGTATGCCGTCACGCAGGGCGGTCACGCGCACCTGCAGCTCCGCCTCGGTGTCGCCCGCGAGCGCCCGGTCGAGATAGGTGTCGATCGTGGAGGTGACGAAGCCGCTGACGTCGATCCTGACGCCGTCGACGAGCAGGCCGTCGGCCCACTCGTGCTCGTCCTCCTCGGCGTAGACCCGCTCGAAACCGGCTCCCTCGACGGCCGCCTCGCGGTCGGCCGAGGACGGCGGAGCCGTCCAGTAGACGTCGAGCTCGATGTCGGACGCCGCGTCGGCGAGGCCACGGGCCACCGACCCGCCGACGAGCGCTGCGGCGACACGGTCGTTGCCGGCATACGCCCGGACCGCCAGTCGTGCGATGTCGACCCGGCGAGCCACATCGTCGACCTGCTGGCCCGCCGTCATGACGAGACGGCCGCCGGGATGCGCACGCTGGAGACGGTCGTGAGCACGGGGTGCGCGTCGTCGCCGTCGCGCACCTCGCCGCCGCGCCAGACGATCGAGAGGTCGCGCCCCTGGACGGTCAGCTCGGCGAGGCAGTTGTCGAACCACGGGCCGTCGGTGACGCGCCACGGGTAGGCGGGGTCGGGCACGTGCTTCGAGTGGCCGGCGACGAACCGCATCGGCCGCACCAGGCCGCGCGCGAAGAGCGACATCATGACGCGCACGCCTCGCGGCATCGGGTTGCGGATCGGTGAGCAGACCGCCTGCACGATGCGCGAGCGGGCGCCGTGGCGCGACCTCGCGTCGACGACCTCGGCCACATAGGAGTTGTGGACGTCGCCCGACAAGAAGACGACGGTGGCCGGCGGCTTCCCCCGCTCCCCGCGCGCCACCTGCATCACCGACTCGAAGACCTCGACGAAGCCGTCGTTGAAGGCCGCCCAGTGCTCGAGATCGATCGACTGGCGGGCCTTCTCGGCGCCCTGGGCGATGAGGCGGCCGTGCGTGCCCATGGCGAGCACCTCGTCGATCGCCTCGAAGTCGTGCAGGCCCGGCGGCAGCATGAAGGGCAGCGACGTGCCGATGAGCAGGTGCTCGACGTCGCCGGTGAGCTGCTCGTCGAGCCACCGCATCTCGTCGGGGTCGAGCATCGACCGGTGGTGCGGCTCGAGCACGCGCGCGGCGCGGGAGTCGACGACGACGAGGCGGCTGTCGCCGAGGTCACGGCGGAAGCTCCACCGGTAGACCTCCGGGTGCCGGTCGGAGCGACGGGCGAGGTCGAAGACGGCGTCGGTGAGGTCGAGCTCGGAGCTGCCGTCGACCCAGCTCGCTTCTGCCGCAAGCACCTTCGCGTAGATCTCGTCGTCGGCGAGCTGAGCCGGCGACAGGTTGCCGATGTGCTGGTAGACCCAGTACGACGAGAGACCGCCCATGAGCCGCTCGTGCCACCAGGCCGTCCGGTTGATCTCCTGGTGCCACGTCCACGACGTGTTCCAGTCGTCACGGATGTCGTGGTCGTCGAAGATCATGCAGCTCGGCACCGTGGACAGCAGCCAGCGGTTGGCGTCGTCGTTCCAGGCGAGCCAGTAGAGGTGGGCGTACTCCTCGTAGTCCTTGATCTCCTCGCCCGGGGGCGCCTCGATGTCGCGGCGGCGGGCGATGAACTCGCGCATCGCCTCGGACGTCTCGTCGGCGTAGACCTGGTCGCCGAGGAAGGCCACGAGGTCGGGCCACTCCTCCTCGCCCCGGGACAGGGCGAGGGCGAGCGTGCGCAGCGCGTCGACGCCGTTGGTGCGGTGCCCCTCCCGGTCGTGCGGCACCGTGGTGCGGCACGACCCGAAGAGCAGGCGGGTCGGCCGCGACCGGTCGATCGTGCTGATGCGGGACCGCGGGAAGGGGCTGTCGGCCTCGGGCCAGGCGAGCACGCCGTCGACCGTCACGGTGTAGTCCCAGCTGCCGCCCGGCTCCAGGCCGTCGACGACGACGAGCGCGTAGTGGTGCCCCTTGACCGAGAAGGTCGGGGCGCTCCACGAGCGGCCGTCGGCCTCCACGGCCACGCGCGCGGGCCCCGGAGTCTCGACCCACACCGTCGCCTCGGTCTCGCCGACGTAGCGCAGCATGGGTCCGAGGACGAGCAGGCTGGTCGGGTCGGGTCGCGAGGGCTCGTCGGTCATGCCCCAGACTTACTCCACCGCGGCGTCACTCGGGGACGAAAGCGCTGTGAGAACTCTGTGGCTCAGCGCGCGCCGCCCAGGTGCGCCTCGAGGAAGGCGAGCGTGCGCTGCCACGCGTCGGCGGCCACCTCCGCGTTGTACCTCGACGGCGAGTCGTCGTTGAAGAAGGCGTGACCGACCCCGTGGTAGACGCGTGCCGTGAAGTCCACGCCGGCGTCCGCCATGCGACCCTCGAGCTCGGGAACGCCGTCGGTGATCCCGTGGTCCTCCTCGCCGTAGAAGGCGAGGACGGGGCAGGCGATCGTCGCGGGGTCGGCGTGGTCGGGGAACGTGCCGTAGAAGGGGACCGCCGCCCGCAGCCGGGCGTCCGCGGCCGCGAGGGCGAACGCGTACGTGCCCCCGAAGCAGAAGCCCACCACGGCGACCCGACCCTCGACCCCCGGCTCCTCCACCAGCGAGTCGACGACCGCCGTCAGGGCCGGGACGGCCCACGCCGCGAACTCCGGCTGGCGCGCCGGTGTCGTCGCCGCCCGCAGGTCGGGCTGGGCCGCGAGCCGCTGCTCCTCGGTGCCTCGCGACACGAGGTCGAAGAGGCGGGAGCCGACGTCGGGCGTGAGTCCGACGTGACGCAGCAGGTCGGGCGCCACCGCGACGTAGCCCTGCGCCGCGAAACGGTCGGTGACGTCCCTGACGTGGTCGGTCAGGCCCCAGATCTCCTGGATGACGACGACGGCCCCGCGGGCCTGGCCCGGCGGGTCGGCGCGGTAGGCGGTGAGGTCGTGCTCGGGGAAGTCGGTCATCGTGCCCATGGGACAGTCCTACTCCCTGCTCCGCGAAGGCGGGCCCGGCCGGCGGCAGCGAGAATCGGGACGTGACCGACGATGCGCACCCCGAAGCCGCCCTCGACGCGGCCCTCGACAGGTGGCTCGCGGCGTGGCTCGGTGCGGTCGAGCGACGCACGACGCCCTCCGGCGCCGAGATCGCCTTTGCCGCCGAGGCGGTCGCCAAGGTGCACCATCGCCGGACCCGCGCCGCCGAGCTCGCCCAGCGCCTCCGTGCGGTCGCCGAGCCCGGGCCGGCCCCGTGCTGGGTGCAGCCCGTCGAGGCGATTCCCCGCACCACTCCCGACGACCGGCTCGTCACGCTGTGGCCGCGGGTCGAGGTGCTCACCGAGGACGCGCCGGAGCACCCGTGGGCCGACGCGGGGCGGCTGCTCGCCCGCCTGCACCGGACGCCCGTCGAGTCCCCGGTGCTCAGCGCTCTCCCACCACAGGGCGGCCCGGCCCGTGTGAGCCGCGCCCTCGACCGGGCGCGTCGGCTGGACCACCCTGCTCGCTCGATGCTCGCCGGCCTCGGCAGGCGGCTCGTGGGCGAGCTGACCGGCTCGTCGTCGGCCCCGCAGCACGTCGTGCACGGCGACTGGCACCTCGGCCAGCTCGCGGTGGGCACGGACCTACTGCGCCTGCTCGACGTCGACGACCTCGGTCTGGGCGACCCGGCGTGGGATCTCGCCCGACCTGCCGGCTTCTGGGCCGCCGGGGCGCTCGACGACGCGTCGTGGGAGACGTTCCTCGACGCGTACCGCGACGCCGGTGGACCCGCGGTCGCGAGGGCCGGCGACCCGTGGCGCGTCCTCGACCTGCCGGCTCGCTGCGCCGTGTTCGTCGCGGCCGTGCGCACGGCGACCGTCCAGCCGGCTCACAGCGAAGACCCAGCCCACTCCCTGTTGGAAGCGTGCGCCCGGATGTGAGGATGGCCCCATGAGCCAGCAACCGCCGCCCTTCCCCCACCAGGACCAGACCGGCGCCGCCTACCAGCCGCAGGGCTTCGTCTGCCCCAAGTGCCGGGGCACCATGCGCACCTACGACCGCAACGGCGTGCACGTCGAGCAGTGCGACCAGTGCCGGGGCCTCTTCCTCGACTTCGGCGAGTTCGAGCACCTCAGCCAGCTCGAGAGCCGGTTCGCGGCGCAGCCGCCGCCCCAGCAGTACGGCGGCCCGGCCTGGGGCAACCGGGGCGGCAAGCACTACCGCAAGAAGGGCATGGCGGGACTCTTCTTCTCCAGCTGACGCGGAGGGTGTGAGGATGGCGCCGTGCCCGACCAGCCCGCTGCCGTCGCCGAGCCTGTCACGAGGGCGATCGCCCACGTCACGAGGCTCGCGACCGGGCCGGCGCTGAGCCCCGACCTGCGGGTCACCCTCAACTTCCACCCGGACCGGCTCGTCGAGGACTCGTCCGTGCTCGCGGCGATGGCGCGCGACGGCGTCTACCGCTCCCAGTTCGAGACCGGCACGAGCAACGGCGGGCTCACGGCCCACCCGGGCGGTGACCGCTGGACGTGGGAGAGCCGCATCTTCGGCGGCGCCTACGACGACGCGGACGGCTCGCTGCGACCGAAGTACGGGGCGCTCGACCGGCACCGCTCCCCCGTCGGCGCGGCGCCGCGATTCGGCTCCGCGCACGTGCGCCTCGCGCCGCACACCCTCGCGGTCACGACCTTCTGCTTCCCCGACAGCGTGTTCCGTCCCGAGCACTTCGGGGTGGCGGCTGCGTACGCGTTGAGCGAGCTCGCCGACGACCGCCCGGCACTCTTCCCGGGCGAGAGCGAGCCCGACCCGCTCGACGACTACGTGGAGGCCCATGTGCACGGGGTCGTCGACCTCGCGTCCGACGTCGAGGCTCTCGTGCTCGACCCGTCGTTCCGGGGCACCGAGGTCGAGGACGACGCGCAGGCGTGGGACCGTCTCGGCGTCCCCGTCGAGTGGCACGACGGGTGGGTGCTGCCCGTCGAGGAGCTGCGCGCGCACCCCGACTACCGCGGGCCCGAGTTCGTCGAGCTGGGCGAGGCCGTCGCGGTCGACGGGGTGCTGACGCCCCGCATCGTCGGCGACGCGGTGCGCACCGGCCGGCACGACCCGCAGCACCTCAAGCGGGTCTGGCACCTCGTCGCGAGGTTCGGACGGTCGTCACGACCGTCGTGACCGAGGGTGTGCGCGGCGTCGACGAGAACCCGAAACGGCACGGCGGGTCGACCGGCGCCAGCGCCCCGAGCGGCGAGCCCTCGAGACTGCCCGCCATCCCCACCACCCGGTGCAGGTCGGTCGCGCCGTAGAACTCCCGCCGTCCCTCGAGGGCCGTGCCGCGCGTGCGCACGCCGCGCAGGGCGACGCGTGCCACCGGGTCGACCACCGTGGCCCACGCGGGACTCGCGGCGACGCGGAAGGGCACAGCACGCAGCAGCCGGCCCAACGGCATACGCCCGCCGACCGTCAGGTCGAGCGTCAGCGACGGGGAGCGCACCTGCCACTGCCCTGCGACCCGCGTCACCTCGAAAGGCTCCAGGCGCACCTCGTCGAACGCGTACGTCGACTCGATGAACGCGGCGACGTCGGCCGTCGGCGCGAGCAGCAGACGGTGGCCGTCGGCCCGCTCGACCATCGCGTCGCCGAAGGAACCGAGGGGCGTGCGGTCCCACGACCCGACGACGACGCGCACGCCGGAGGTCGAGCCGATGCCGGCGATGCGGCCGTGGAAACGGTGGACGCTCACTCGACCCGGTTCACCGTCTCGTCGACGCCCTCGACGATCTTCGAGTAGTCGTCGGTCGGCGAGCCGCCGAGCACCGACCCCCACGCCGGCACGAGCTCGGCGCCGTAGCGGTGGCCGTAGCCGTCGGGTGGGTCGTGCCCGACGGCCATGTCGGTGGTCAGCTGCCAGAACGTGACGAAGGGGATCCACGTGACGTCGGGGTTGACGTCGCGCCCCCGCGGCTCGCGCAGCCAGTCGGGCTCGGCGCCGAGCAGGGCCGGGTTCCACCAGACGACGGGGTCGGACGGGTGCTGCGCGTAGACGAAGCGGGGGAAGTCCCACGTGCCGTAGTCGCGGCCGTAGTAGTCGTGGGTCAGCTGGTCGCCGCTCGCGGCGAACCGGATGTGGCGGCCGTCGTCGACGACCGGCACGATCTCGGGCGAGCCCTCGTTGCGTCGCGCCGTGAGCGACTCGGCGATGGCGGTGAAGCTCGGGGTGCCCACCCAGACGCCGCCCTGCGCCCGGGCCATCATGTCGTCGGCATCGGCGAACGCGGCCTGGCCGCCGTAGGCACCCAGCGACTCACCGCCGACGACGAGCTGCGGGCGCTCGTCCTCGGGCAGCGCCCGCCACACGGCATACACCTTGTCGAAGAGCGCCTTGCCCGCCTCGCGGGGGGTGCCGCGGTCGGTCATGATCGACATCGCGCTCGGCAGGTAGGAGTACTGCATCGCGGCGATGGCGCTGTCGCCGTCGGCGAGGTACTCGACCGACTGCGCCGACCAGTCGTCGACCCAGCCCGTGCCCGTCGTCGTGAACACGGCCAGCACCCGGCGCTGGAAGGCGTTGGTCCGCTTCAGCTCGGCCACGACCGCGTCGGCCACGTCGGCCACGGTGCGGTCGCTCGTGCGGCCCGCGTAGACGCGGATCGGGTCGATGGCGCCGCGCCCGGTCGCCCGCGAGATCTCCGACGCCGTCGGCGCGCTCGTGACGAACATCTGGCCCTGGTAGCCGAGCGTGTCGTAGCGCTCGAACGAGCCGACGCTGCCCGACAGCAGCGGCGAGGTCGGCGCCGACCGGCCGCTCGGCGAGCTCGAGTTCACCTGGGCGGCGACGCCGGCGAACGCCTGCATGCCCCGGTGGAACAGCACGCTGTCGGTCACCCAGGCCGTGGTGAGCGCGACGACGACGACGGCGATGACGCTGGCCAGCGCCCGGGGCAGCACCTGGCCCGCCGCCTCGGCCAGGTGGTGCGTCGCGCTGCGCAGGCCCCGCGCGATGGCGAGGAACACCACGGAGATGACGGTGGCGAGCGCGAGGGCGAGAGCCCAGTCGACGGGGTCGAGCGGGGCCAGCCGCACGACGGCCGCGGTGCGGGCCTGTGCGCGCACGTTGGCGACGGTGAGGCCGAGCACGGCCACCCCGCCGAAGACCGGGGCCGCGACGAGCAGCCAGTGCCGGGCCTCGCCACTGACCATGACGCGCAGGTCGATGAGCCGCGCGACCGTGCGCACCACCCATGCCACGCAGACCCCGAGGGCGTAGCCGGCGACCGCGCAGAGACCGCTGATGAGGCCCTGGTAGTACCACGTGCGCGGCAGCAGGCTCGGCGACATGGACGTGAGGAAGTACGCCGCACCGAAGAACAGACCGGTGCGCGACAGGTGCCACCACGGGCGCCCGGCGCGCGCCGGTGCGCGCGGACCGGACCCCAGGGACATGCCTCAACAGTAGGTGGGGGCGGGTGCCGCGCGCCTCCGGTTTGCCCCCTACGGGAACACCCCGGCCGTGCCGGGCAGGATGGGGACATGCGCCACCCCGACGAACGGACCACGACGTTCACCCGCGACGGCCTCACCTTCGACGTCACCGACACGGGTCCGCTCGGGGGCGAGGTCGTGGTGCTGCTGCACGGCTTCCCGACCGACCGGTCGAGCTGGGACCGCGTCGCCCGACGCCTGCACGAGGTGGGCCTGCGCACCCTCGCCCCCGACCAGCGGGGCTACTCGCCCGGGGCCAGCCCGAGCGGGCTCGACGCGTACCGCCTCGACGAGCTCGTGGCCGACGTGCTGGCCCTCGTCGACGCGTCGGGGCGCGAGCGGGTGCACCTCGTCGGGCACGACTGGGGCGGCGCACTCGCGTGGCTGGTCGCGGCGAACCACCCGCATCGCATCGCCTCCCTCACCGTCCTGTCGACGCCCCACCCGGCCGCGATGGGCCGCGCCTGGCGCCGCGGCCTCGAGCAGAAGCGCATGTCCTGGTACATGGCCGCGTTCCAGGTGCCGTGGGCGCCGGAGCGGGCCCTCGCCGCGAGCTTCCACTCCGTGCTGACGCGCACCGGGCTGCCCGCCGAGGACCGCACGAGGTATGCCGCCCGGCTGGCCCGTCCCGACGCGCTCGCCGGGCCGATCAACTGGTACCGCGCCGCCCGCCGCTCGCACGTGCGGGCGCACCGCGTGGAGGTGCCGACGACCTACGTCTGGGGCAGCCGCGACCCGTTCCTGGGGCGCACCGCCGCCGAGCTGACCCGCGAGCACGTGACGGGCGACTACGAGTTCGTCGAGCTCGACGCCGGGCACTGGCTGCCCGAGACCCACGACGACCGGGTGGCATCGGCCATCGTGCGCCGCATCACGCGCGATGCAGGGAACACCGACGCGCGCCGGTAGGTTTCACGTCCGTGAAGATCGACATCTGGTCCGACATCGTGTGCCCGTTCTGCTACCTCGGCAAGCGGCGCCTCGAGGCCGCCGTCGCGCAGTTCGAGCACGCCGACGAGCTGGAGATCCAGTGGCACAGCTTCGAGCTGGACCGCGGGGCCGAGGCGGTGTCGGACGTGCCGCTCGTCGACCTCGTCGCCGCCAAGTACGGCACGAGCCGCGAGCAGGCCGTCGCGCAGCACGAGTCGATGGCGGCTGCCGCCACCGAGCTGGGGCTCGAGTTCAACTGGCAAGGGGCCCGCTACGGCAACACCTTCGACGCCCACCGGGTCGTGCACCTGGCGGCCGACCGGGGCCTTGCCGACGCCGCCCACGAGCGGCTCATGCGGGCCTACTTCACCGAGGGCCTCGCCGTCGGCGACCGCGAGACCCTCGTCGGTCTCGCCACCGACATCGGGCTCGAGGCCGAGGTCGTGCGCGAGATGCTCGACTCCGACGACTACGGCAACCACGTGCGCAGCGACGAGGCCACCGCGAAGATGCTCGGCATCGAGTCGGTGCCGTTCTTCGTGCTCGACCGCAAGTACGGCGTCTCGGGCGCGCAGCCGGTGGAGGTCTTCACCCAGGCGCTCGAGACCGCCTGGTCGACCCGGCACGAGGTGCCCGAGCCGGTGGCCGCCGGCGGCGGCTGCGGCGGCGGCTGCGGCGCCGGGGGCTGCGGCGGCGTCTGCGGCGCCTGACCCCGACACCCCGTCCTGCCCCAAGCCTCCCGTGACGCCCCCGGACGCGTAAGGTACCGGTCGCCGGTCGACGAAAGGCGCTCATGGGCAGGCACAACGACCCCGCGGACCGTGGTTCGCGGCGCGCGGTCGTGCTGACGCTCGTCGCCTCGGCACTGCTCGTGCTGGGCGGCGTGGCGGTGCTGCGCTCGGCGGGCGACCTGCGGCTGGGTCACGCCGGGCCGACCGGCCGCACCGGACAGGCCACGCCGTCGGCCACCAGCACCATCGGCGAGACGGAGGAGCCCGACCCGGCGTCCGCCACCCCCACGCCGACGGCCGGGTCCACACCCGCGACGCCCACCCCCGACGCGTCCACGTGGCCGGCCACGTCCTCGCCTCCCACCCCGCGCGACGACGTGGCCCGTGCCGTCGTGACCATCGTCAACGCCGAGCGCGCCCGGGCCGGGTGCGCGCCGGTCACGTCCCACGCAGCGCTCACCCGGGCCGCCCAGGACCACAGCGAGGACATGGCCGCCCGGGGCTACTTCTCGCACACGAGCCCCGACGGGCGCACCTTCGGGCAGCGCATCCGGGCGGCGGGCTGGGCAGGCGGCGCGGTCGCCGAGAACATCGCGGCGGGCCAGGCGAGCGCCGCCGCCGTCATGAAGGACTGGATGGGCAGCGCGGGCCACCGCGCGAACATCCTCGACTGCACCTACCGCACCATCGGCGTCGGCTACGCGACGGGCGGCCGCTACGGCACGTACTGGACCCAGGCGTTCGGGGCGTGAGCCTCCCCTAGGTTGGGGGCATGCAGCCGTGGCACTCGCAGGACCGGCACGTCGTCCGCCTCGACTGGGGTCCCACGGCCGCCGAGGGGCTGACCACGTATGCCGTCGCCGCCGGTTCGCCCGTGTGCGCCGTCGTCGTCGACGTGCTGAGCTTCACGACCTGCGTGTCGGTCGCGGTGGACGCCGACACCGCCGTGCACCCGTACCCGTGGAAGGACGACTCGGCCGAGGCGTTCGCCGCAGAGCGCGGCGCGACCCTCGCGGTGCCGCGCAGCCGGTCACGGGACGGGGGCGGGGTGAGCCTGTCGCCGTCGTCGATCCGGGCGGCCGGCCCCCTGCAGGACCTCGTGCTCCCCTCTCCCAACGGCTCGACGATCGCCGCCCGCCTGGCCGGGGCGGGCGCGCAGGTCGTGGCCGCGTCGCTGCGAAACCGCTCTGCGGTCGCGGCGTGGCTCGTCGACTGGCTCGACTCGACGGTCGGGTCGGGCGCGAGGCCCGCCGTGGTCGTGGTGCCCGCCGGGGAGCGGTGGCCCGACGACTCGCTGCGGCCCGCCGTCGAGGACCTCTGGGGCGCGGGCTCGGTCGTCACCGCCCTCGCCGCGCGCCTCGAGCACCGCGCAGGGCCGCTCCTGCTCAGCCCGGAGGCCGAGGCCGCGGGCACCTCGTGGCTCGCGGTCGAGGACCGCCTGGACGAGTCCCTCGCGGCCTGCGCCAGCGGGCGCGAGCTCGTCGAGCAGGGCTGGCCCGACGACGTCGCCGTCGCCGCAGAGCTCGACTCCTCCGAGGGGGTGCCGCTCCTCGCCGAGGGCGCGTTCACGGCATACGGCCGCTGACGCTCCTCGACAGCCCGGCGGCGGCCTACTGCCCGATCGCCGTCCAGAAGGCCGAGGCCGCGCGGGACGGCCGGCCGGTGCGACGCTCGGACCAGTCCGCCGACGTCATGAGCGCGGTCACGGCGTTGACGCCGATCCAACGCAGCGGCTCGGGCTCCCAGTCGCGCGACGTTCGCCCGGCCCACGGAAGCGTCGCGAGGCCCTCGGGGTCGTCGCCGCGGATCATCGCCGCGAGGGTGCGGCCCGCGAGCGCCGACGTGGCGACGCCGTCGCCGACGTAGCCGCCCGCGAAGGCGAGACCGGTGTGCCGGTCGTGGCGCACCGATGGGAACCAGTCGCGGGGGACGCCCAGGTTGCCGCCCCACGAGTGGGTGAAGGTGACGCCGTCGAGCACCGGGAAGAGCTCGACGAGGATCCGCCGCAGGCTCGCGTGCACGCGCTCGTCGCGGTCGTAGAGCGGCGACACCTTGGAGGCGTAGTGGTACGGGGCGCCCCGCCCGCCGAAGGCGATGCGGCCGTCGCGGGTGCGCTGCCCGTAGATCGTCAGGTGCCGGTTGTCGGCGAAGGTGGTGCGGTTCTCGAGGCCGATCTGCTCCCACACGTGGTCGGGCAGCGGCTCGGTCGCCGTCATGAGGGAGTAGATCGGGGCGATGGCGCGGCGACGTCCGGCGACGGTCGGGGTGTAGCCCTCGGTGGCGAGCACGACGTGCTCCGCGCGCACCGTGCCGTGGGGGGTGACGACCCGGTGGCTGCGCACGTCGACCGCGTTGGTGCGCTCGTGGACGACCACGCCACGACGCTCGACGGCGTCGGCGAGCCCACGCACGAGCCGGGCGGGGTGGATCGCGGCGCAGTGCGGCGTGAACGCGCCGCCCAGCGCGTCGGTCACCGCCGCGACCTCGGTGACCTCGTGCGCGTCGAGGAGCCGGTGGTCGTCCTCGCCGAAGCCCCAGGCCCGGTGGTCGGCGGCCTCCTCGCGGAGGCGTTCGAGCTGGGCCGGGTTGCGGGCCACGGACAGGTAGCCGCCCTGGTCGAAGTGGCAGTCGATGCCCTCGGCGGCGGTCACCCGCCCGATCTCGGCGACGGTCTCGTGGAGCCGGTGCTGCATCCGCACCGCCGCGTCTCGGCCGCGCTCGGCCGCCATCCGCTTGAGCGAGGCGGGGAAGAGGGCCGAGCACCAGCCGCCGTTGCGGCCCGAGGCCCCGAAACCGGCGACCTCCTTCTCGAGCACGGCGACGCGGATCGTCGGGTCGGCCGAGACGAGGTGGTATGCCGTCCAGAGCCCGGTGTAGCCGGCGCCCACGATCGCGACGTCGACCTCGGTGTCAGAGGCGAGCGACGGGCGGGGCTCGATGTCGTCGATCGTGTCGTGCCAGAGGCTGAGTCCCCGGTAGCCGCTCGTGGTCCTGGAGGGCGGCGGCACGGCGGGAGGCATGGCGGGATCATGCCATCTCGGGACACCTCCGCAAGGTCTTCGATCCTGTGGATTTTGACTTGAATCCCCTTCCAAGACCTACGGATTCCGCAGTGGCCGCCGAGGCTGCCGGCCCTTCCGTCGGAGCGCCGTCGCGGGCAGGATGCGCACATGAGCACCGTGGACCGCACCCGCCTGGCCGAGCTGCACGCGCGGGAGCGCCAGGCGTTCATCGAGGCCCGCCCGCGGTCCCGCGCCCTCGCCGAGCAGGCCCTCGCCCACATGCCGGGCGGCGTGCCGATGAGCTGGATGGTCAAGTGGCCGGGCGACTTCCCGGTCTTCGTCGCCGAGGCGGCCGGTGCCCACTTCACGTGCGTCGACGGCATCGACCACGTCGACCTCTGCCTCGGCGACACCGGCGCGATGATGGGGCACTCGCCGGGGCCGACCGTGGACGCGGTGACGCGCCAGCTCGGGCGTGGCATCACCACCATGCTCCCCACCGAGGACGCCATCGCGGTCTCCACCGGCCTGGCGCAGCGCTTCGGGCTGCCGTTCTGGCAGTTCACGCTGACGGCCACCGACGCCAACCGGCACGCGATCCGCTACGCCCGCCACCTCACGGGCCGCAGCAAGGTCGTCGTGCACAACTGGTGCTACCACGGGTCGGTCGACGAGGCCTTCGCGACGCTCGGCCCGGACGGCGCGACCACCAACCGGCCCGGCAACATCGGGGCGCCCGTGCCCACCTCGGAGACGACCCGCGTCGTCGAGTTCAACGACCTCGACGCGCTCGAGCAGGCCCTCGCCCACGGTGACGTCGCCGCCGTCCTCGTCGAGCCTGCCCTCACCAACATCGGCATCGTGCTGCCCGACCCCGGCTACAACGAGGGCGTGCGCGAGCTCGCGACGCGCTACGGCGCCCTGCTCGTCAACGACGAGACCCACACCATCTGCGCCGGGCCCGGCGGCTACACCGGCGTGCACGGCCTCGAGCCCGACCTGCTCGTCATCGGCAAGTCGATCGGGGGCGGCATCCCCTGCGGCACCTTCGGTTTCAGTCAGGAGATCGCCGTCCGCATCGCGACCTCCGTCGAGCTCGAGGAGATCGACGTGGGCGGCATCGGAGGCACGCTCGCCGGCAACGGCCTCTCGATGGCGGCGATGAAGGCGACGCTCGAGCAGGTCATGACGCCGGAGGCCTTCGCCCACATGGTGCCGCTCGCCGACGCCTGGGCCGACGGCGTGCAGGCCGGCATCGACGCCGTCGGCGCGGACTGGCACGTGACCCGGCTCGGGGCACGCGCCGAGTACAACTTCTCGAAGACACCCTCGCGCAACGGCACCGAGGCGCACGACGCCGACGACTTCGACCTCCAGCAGTACCTCCACCTCTACGCGCTCAACCGCGGCATCCTGCTCACGCCCTTCCACAACATGGCGCTGATGAGCCCCGCCACCACGGCTGCCGACGTCGACGCCCACACCGAGATGTTCCACGCGTGCCTCGAGGAGCTCTTCGCCTAGGGGCCTCCCGGCTGGTCCCAGGGCCGCTCGCCGCGGCCCCGCAGCGCGGCCACCAGGGCCGGGAGGGCGCCTGCGGCCGTCTCGCGCCACACCACGTGGGCGACGTCGGACACGTCGGTCTCGAACGGGTTGAGCTCGACGACGAAGGCGCCCGCGCCGCGGGCGAGGACGGGCAGCCCGGCGGCCGGGTGCACGATCCCCGAGGTGCCCACGACGAGCACGAGGTCGGCCTCCTCCACGAGGGCGACGGACTGCTCCCACGCCTCGAGCGGCAGCAGCTCGCCGAACCAGACGACGCCCGGCCGCACCAGGCCGCCGCAGTGCGCGCACGTGGGCGGGTCGACGCGCTCGACCGGCTGCTCGGGCACGTCCACCACCCCCGCGTATGCCGTCTCGCACCGTCCGCACCGGAAGCTCGTCAGCGACCCGTGCAGGTGCACGACGTCGCGGCTGCCGGCGCGCTCGTGCAGGTCGTCGACGTTCTGGGTCACGACGCGCACCTGCGTCAGCCCGGCCCAGGCAGCGACCGCGCGATGGCCGGCGTTGGGCTCCACGCGCGCGACGGCGCCGAAGCGCGAGAGGTACCAGGCCCACACGAAGGCCGGGTCGCGCTCCCAGGCCTCGGGCGTCGCGAGGTCCTCGGCGGCATACCGCTCCCACAGGCCCGTCTGGGCGTCGCGGAAGGTCGGCACCCCGCTCTCGGCCGACATGCCCGCGCCGGTGACGACGACGACGCGTCGCGCGGCGACGGCCGCCTCGAGGAGCGCCTCCGGAACCAGCATGCGGACAGGCTCGCACGTCTGCGGCGGGGCAGGCCCCGCGAACGCGTCACGTCGGTAGCGTTGCCGCCAACGTCCCTCCGAACGCAGGAGCCCCGATGAGCGGCACGACACCCGAGACGGCACGGCAGCGACGGCGTACGAAGGTCGGCATCGTCGGGGCGGGAGCGGTGGGGGCCACCCTCGCCTACGCGACCCTGATGCGCGGCGCGGCCCAGACGGTCGCCCTCTTCGACGTCAACGCTGCCAAGGTGCACGCCGAGGCGCTCGACCTCAGCCACGGCATCCAGTTCGTGCCGATGGCCCACGTCGACGGCTCCGACGACATCGAGGTCCTCGCCGACTCCGACGTCATCGTGTTCACCGCCGGCGCCAAGCAGAAGCCGGGACAGTCACGGCTCGACCTCGCCGAGTCGACGATCGGCATCGTCCGCTCCATCCTGCCGCGGCTCGTCGAGGTCGCCCCGGACGCCGTGCACGTCATGGTGACCAACCCGGTCGACGTCGTCACGTATGCCGCCCTGCGGGTCTCGGGTCTCTCTCCCGAGCGGCTCTTCGGGTCGGGCACGGTGCTCGACTCGTCCCGACTGCGCTTCCTGCTCGCCGAGCACACCCAGGTCGCGGCCCAGAGCATCCACGCGTACGTCGTCGGCGAGCACGGCGACTCGGAGCTGCCGCTCTGGTCGTCGGCGTCCATCGGGTCGGTGCCGCTGCTCAAGTGGCGCGCCGCCGACGGCACCGCAGCGCTCGACGCCGGGACCCGCAGCCGCATCGCCACCGACGTCGTCGAGTCCGCCTACCGCGTCATCGAGGGCAAGGGCGCCACGAACTACGCGATCGGCCTCGCCGCCGCCCGCATCATCGAGGCCGTGCTCAACGACGAGCGCCGCATCCTGCCCGTGTCGTCGTTGCTCGAGGACTACTACGACATCAGCGACGTGTGCCTGTCGGTGCCGGCGATCGTGCACGCCGGTGGGGTCGGCGAGCGCATCGAGGTGCCGATGACCGACGAGGAGCTGACCGGCCTGCGGGCCTCGGCCGACGCGGTGCGGGCGACGGCGCGGCGTTTCGGCTTCTGACGGCTCCGGCGGGCGAACGACCACCCGGAGCATGATGGGGCTGTGAGCCCCACCGCCGCCCCCGACCCCGACGGGACATCCGCCGGGGCAACCAAGGCGACGATCGAGGCGGCGGGCCCCCGGGACGACACCCAGACCCGCACCACCTACCACCACGGCGACCTGCGTCGCGCCCTGCTCGAGGCCGGCACCGACCTGGCCCGCGAGGGCGGACCCGACAAGGTGGTGCTGCGCGAGGCGACCCGGCGCGTCGGCGTCTCGGCCAACGCCGCCTACCGCCACTTCGCCGACCGCGACGCGCTGCTCGGCGAGGTCGTCTCGCGCGCCCAGGCCCGGGCCGCCGACGTCATCAGCGCGGCCATGGACGCCGTGCCGTCCGACCTCGAGCAGGGCCCGCGGGCGCGGGCACGCTTCCGGGCGGTCGGCGTGGGCTACCTGCGGTTCGCGATGGACGAGCCCGGCCTCTTCCGCACCGCGTTCGCAGTGCCGGTCGACCTCTCCCGGGCGGCCTCGACCGACGCTGCCGGGGCCGACGGTCTCACGCCGTTCCAGCTGCTCTCGACGGCCCTCGACGCCATGGTCGAGGCGAGCGTCATGTCGCCGGACCACCGCCCGGGCGCCGAGCTGCTGGCCTGGTCGGCCGTCCACGGCATGGCGATGCTCGCCCTCGAGGGCCCCCTGCGCGACCTCCCGCGCGGGGCCGTCGACGAGCTCGCGCCCCGTCTCGTGCGCATGGTCGACCTCGGGCTCGGGCTGTCCGACGGGGGCGGCGACGTCGACGACGGCGGTGCCTAGGCTGGCCGGGTGACCAGCCACACCACCGGCGACCGCTCCGCCCTGCACGAGCTCGACCGCGACACCGCGGCCTTCTACCGGCGGCTCGGCCCCGGTCTCTACGCCCCGACCGTCCACGTCCAGGGCGCCTGGCGCGACGACGAGCAGCACATGGCCCCGGTCAGCGGCATCCTCGCCCACGAGATCGACCTGCACGAGCCCCGCGAGGGCATGCAGCTCGCCCGCATCTCGTTCGACATCCTCGGGAAGATCCCCTCCCGACCCAGCCGCGTCGAGGTGCGCACCTCCCGGCCCGGCCGCACCATCGAGCTCGTCGAGGCGACGATGCTCGTCGACGACCGCGCCGTCGTGCGCGCCCACGCCTGGCGGCTCGCGGCCCACGACTCCGAGCCCGTCGCAGGTGTCGAGCTCGAGACGATCCCGGGTCCCGACGAGCTCGACCCCTGGTCGGGCAGCGACACGTGGGACGGCGGCTACATCGAGGGCCTCGAGTTCCGGGTGGCCCCCGACCGCCGACCGGGTCGCACGATCGCCTGGATCCGGGCCCTGAACCCGCTCGTCGACGGCGAGACCTGCTCTCCCACAGCCGATCTCGTGCGACTCGCCGACACCGCCAACGGCATCGCGGTGCGTGTCTCGCCGCGCGAGTGGATGTTCCCGAACGTCGACCTCGCCGTCCACCTCTTCCGCGAGCCCGTACGCGGCTGGGTCGGCTTCGACACCCGCGTGACGATGGGGCCGACCGGCCTCGGACTCACCTCGACCACGCTGCACGACGAGCAGGGACCGGTGGGCCGCGCCGAGCAGATCCTCACCGTGCGCCGACTTCCCGCAACCTGACGCCACGGCGCCTCCGAGGTCGGCCCGGGCACGCGACAACCTTCTGCCGTCCGGGCGCGTCTGGAAGGTGAAGGCACAGCGCGCCAAACGGGCATGTGCCTGCCACAATGAAGGGCGCGATCGCGCCGACACACACGCCGCAGCGCGGTCAGAGACCAGGGGACACCATGAGGACGATCCGCATGGACAGCAAGCGCACCACGAACGCCGTCGCAGCCGCCCTCGCGGTCGTCGCCCTCACGGTGGCTGCACCCACCGCGCGCGCCGACGACGCCACGGGCACGCCGACACCGACCGAGACCACGAGCACGAGCACCGCGCCCACGACGAGCACCGCGCCCACGACTAGTGCGGCGCCGGCCACCACCACGCCGACGACCACCACGCCGACGACCACCACGCCGACGACCACCACGCCCCCGACCAGCCCCGTGGTCCTCAGGTCCGGTGAGACCGGCTGGGCAGTGCGGGACCTGCAGTCTCGCCTGTTGGTGCTCGGCCGCTCGTCGGGGGCCATCGACGGCGTGTACGACGCAGGTGTTGCGTCGGCGGTTGCCGGCTTCCTCGCACGCAACTCCCTCGCCGGTGACGGCTCGGTACTGACCCAGGCCGCCCGCGATCTGCTCATCAGCCAGACGGCTTCCGCATTGATCGCCCGCCCGGGCACCGACACTTCCGTCTCGCGCGATGCCCAGGTCCGGCTGCGCACCGTGAGGTCCACGTACTGGACGTACGCCCTCTCCACCTACTACGGGACCACGCTCGGGGCCCGTCTCCTCGCGTTTCAGCGCGACCAGAACCTGCCCCAGTCTGGAGCCCTCGACACGCGAACGTGGTCACGGCTCGTCGCCCTCACCGCCACGCCCACCCTGATGAAACTGGGCCAGACCGGCTTCACCGTCAACAACGCCCAGTCCCGCCTCAAGATCGTCAAGGCCGCCTACTGGCCCTATGCGTACTCGAGGTACTTCAACGCCGCCCTCCGCGCCAAGCTGCTGACCTTCCAGCGTGACCAGGCGCTGCCGCAGTCGGGGGTCATCGACACGCGCACCTGGGGCCGACTCGTCAAGCTCACGGCCACTCCCGTCGTGCTCCGGCCGACCACCCCGGCGGCGAACATCCGCGAGCTGCAGCGCCGGCTCGGGGCGAAGGGGCTGTGGCCGTACTCCTTCTCGGGAACCTACGGCACGACCCTGTCGACGAAGGTGCTCACCTTCCAGCGCGTCCAGAACCTGCCGCAGTCAGGCGTCGTCGACAGCCGCACCTGGGCCCGTCTGCGTGCCGTGACGTACGTGCCGGGGACCTTCGACAAGCACCGGTACTACGCCGGGCTGCGACCGGTGATGCCGACGGCCGCCTCGCTCGACAGCCGGTGCCGCACCGGTCGGGTCATGTGCGTCGACAAGGCCACCCGCACGCTGACGTGGGTCGTCGACGGCAAGCCCCTCATGGTCATGTGGGCCCGCTTCGGCCGTCCCGGCCTCGAGACGCGCGAGGGCACCTTCCGGGTGTCGCGCAAGTACGAGTACGTCATCTCGAACCTCTACTTCACGCCGATGCCCTACTCGATGTTCTTCTCCGGCGGCCAGGCCGTGCACTACTCGTCGAACTTCGCCCGGCTCGGCTACGCCACCGCCAGCCACGGCTGCGTCAACATCGCCGACATGGTCCAGATCAAGTCGCTCTTCTTCAAGGTGCGCGTCGGCGACAAGGTCGTCGTGCACCACTGACGGTGAGCAAGCTCGGTCAGGCCGAACGAGCCCCACGTCGGGGAGGATCGTGACGTGAGCGCCGCCACCGACACCTTCGCCGCCTGGCTGGACGTGCTCGTCGACACCCTCGACGAGCCCGGCCTGACGGGCGAGGAGGTCGCGGCGCGGCTGCACCTGTCGCGCTTCCACCTCGACCGCGTCGTCAGCGCGGCGGCGGGCGAGGCGCCCGGGGCGCTGCGCCGCCGTGTGCTCCTCGAGCGCGCCGCCTTCCGGCTCGCGGCGAGCCGGAGGCCGGTTCTCGACGTCGCGGTCGAGGCCGGCTACGGCTCGCACGAGGCGTTCACGCGGGCCTTCGGTCGCGCGTACGGCCGGGCGCCGAGCGCGTGGCGCGAGCAGCCCGGGCCGATCCACGTCGAGGCGGCCAACGGCATCCACTTCCACCCGCCGGCCGGCATACGCCTCCCGGCCCAGCGAAGGGTCACCGCCATGGACCTCGTCCAGCAGATGGTCGAGCACCACGTCTGGCTCGTCGGCGAGATCATCGACGGCGCCGCCCAGCTGACCGACGCGCAGCTCGACGAGCCGATCGTGCTGTCGGTGGAGGACGACCCCGACCCATCGACGCTGCGGCGCGTCATCAGCCGGCTCGTCGGACAGCTGGCGATGTGGAACGCGACGATGGCGAGCCGCGAGTACGACTTCTCGGTCGAGGTCGACGAGTCGCTCACCTCGGCACGGCGCCGCCTCGCCGAGGCCGCGCCGGTGTTCGTCGCCCACGTGCGCGACGCCGTCGAGAAGGGCCAGCTCGACGACGTGTTCGTCGACGCAGCGAGCGACCCGCCGTACGTCTGCAGCTACGGCACGATGGTCGCGCACGTGCTGACGTTCGCCGCGCACCGGCGCACGCTCGCCGTGCTCGCGCTCGACAAGCACGGCGTCGGCCGGCTCGGCTGGGGCGACCCCATCGAGTGGATCGACGCCGAGGTGCGGGCGACCTGAGCGCCGCGACCTGTCACTCGACGGTAGCGGTCACCTTCGTGCCGAGCTCGACGGTGCGGCTGACGGTGCACCACTCGTCGTGCGAGCGCTTGACGAGCTTGGGCAGCATCTCGCGGGCCGCGTCGCCGCCGTCGCCCTCGGGGAAACGCACCCGGAAGCTGACGTTGATGTCCTGCAGATGGTTGCCGTGCTCGTCCTTGACCTTGTCGGCCGTCACGACCACCTCGAAGCTGTCGGGCTCGGCACGCCGGGACGTCACGGTGTCGACGTCGACCGCCGTGCACGCCGCGATGCCGGCGAGGAGCAGCTCGACCGGCGACAGCTCGTCGGTGCCCGAGCTCGTCGTGATCGAGCCGCCGCGCCGGTTGCGGGCGGTGTAGCGGCCCTGGCTGTCGCGGGTCAGGGTGATCTGGCGCAGGTCGTCGGAGCTCATGGGGTGCAGCCTTCCAGAGAGGGGCGGGCAGGGGCGGGCAGGGTCGGACGGTGTCGGACGGTGTCAGACGGTGTCAGAGCCACGCGTCGGCGAGCAGCTCGTAGGAGCGCAGCCGGGCCTCGTGATCGTGGGCGCCGCACGTGACGATCAGCTCGTCCACGCCCGTCGCCTCGACGAAGCCGGTGAGCCCCTCGCGCACCTGGTCGGCCGTGCCGATGACCGAGACACGCGTCATGTCCGAGACGGCCTGGCGCTCGGCGGGCGACCACGACGCCATGAGCCCCGCGATGTCGCCGCTGGGTTCGGGCAGCGCCGTGCGCCGGCCGGTGACGATGCCGTGGAAACGCTGGAGCACGCTCGTGAAGAGCCGCTCGGCCTCCTCGGACGTGTCGGCGACCATGACGTTGACTCCGGCCATGGTGCGCGGGGCGTCGAGCCCGCCCGGTTCCGTCGAGGGCGTGAACCGCGAACGGTAGACCTCGAGGGCGCTCATCAGCGCGGCCGGGGCGAAGTGCGAAGCGAACGAGTAGGGCAGGCCGAGGGCGGCGGCCACCTGCGCGCCGCCGTGGCTCGACCCGAGGATCCAGACCGGCACGCGCGTGCCCTCACCGGGAATCGCGCGCACCTTGGCGTCCGGGTCCGGGTCGCCGAGGTAGCCGATGAGCTCCTCGACCTCGCCGGCGAAGTTCATCGCCGCGGCCTCGTTGCGGCGCAGGGCACGCGTCGTGAACGGGTCGGTGCCGGGGGCACGACCGAGCCCGAGGTCGATGCGTCCCGGGTGGATCGTCGCGAGGGTGCCGAACTGCTCGGCGACGACGTACGGCGCGTGGTTGGGCAGCATGATGCCGCCGGCGCCGACCCGGATCGTCTCGGTGTGGTCGGCGACGTGCCCGATGAGCACGGCGGTCGAGCTCGACGCCACACCGCGCATGTTGTGGTGCTCGGCCATCCAGTAGCGCTGGTAGCCCCACTTCTCGGCGTGCCTGGCGATGTCGACGGTCGAGGCGATCGCGTCGGTCGCGGTGCCGCCGTCGACGACGGGCACGAGGTCGAGGATGTTCAGCTGGGCTCTGGCAGGACTCACGTGGGTGCCAACCGAGGCGGTGGGCGACGTGTTCCCGACCGGTGGGTCGACCCCGGCGGTCGCCCGCCTGACCGTCACGGCAGCTTCAGCTGGGCGACCTGGTCGTCGTAGTCAGGGCAGAACGCCTGGACGCCCGCTGCCATGAGCTGCTTCGTGCGGAGCGCGTCACCGGTGTTGGCGAGCGGCTTCGAGGCGTCGTCGACGGCGATCTCGCGCAGCTGGACGCCCCCGTTGCGCAACGCCCAGCACGTCGTGGTGCCGGTCTCGATGTCGTCGGCGACGCTGGCGCCGGTCACCGAGACGCCGAGCTTCTCGGCAGCGAGGACGAACTGCGCCTCCTCGGCCGAGATCGAGGGCCGCGCGCTGGCGACGTCGGAGGGGACGTCGTCGATCGTGGGGTCGGACCCGCCGCAGGCCGCCAGGGCGCCGGTGACGAGCAGGGCCCCCGCGACACCGGCGACGCGAGCCCGGAGCGCGCGACGCGAGGCGACGGCATACGGGGGCGGCGCGAAGGCTCTGGTCAGGGCATCCATCGTTAGGCTGAACGCGTGAGCGACACCGATCGTCCCCACGACACCGGCTCGGCGCAGCTCGCCTCGCAGGCACCGCTGGCCCGAGGCGCGGTGCTCGTCTCGCTGTCGGGGGCGGTGTTCGGGTTCGTGTTCCTCCCGCAGCTGCTCGGACTGGCGCTGGCCGGGCTCAGCCTCGCGCGCCGCGAGCCGCACGGTCGCCGGCCGGCGGTCCTGGCAGCCGCCCTCGCCGTCGCGTTCACCGTCGCGTGGGCCGTCGTGCTGGGCCTGTTGTTCAAGTGGTGGGCCACGTCCCGCTGAGCCCTACTGCGAGTACGTCGAGAGGAACTTCTCGAGGCGGCCGACGGCGTCCTCGAGGTCCTCGACGCGCGGCAGGAAGACGAGCCGGAAGTGGTCGGGAGTCGGCCAGTTGAAGCCGGTCCCCTGCACGACGAGCATCTTCTGGTCGCGCAGCAGGTCGAGGGCGAAGCGCTCGTCGTCCTGGATGTCGTGGACCTTGGGGTCGAGCCGCGGGAAGAGGTAGAGGGCGCCCTGCGGCTTGGTCACCGAGACGCCGCGGATCTGGTTGAGCATCTCCCACGCGACGTTGCGCTGCTCGAGGAGGCGCCCGCCGGGCAGGATGAGCTCGTTGATCGACTGGTAGCCGCCGAGGGCGACCTGGATGGCGTGCTGCGCAGGCACGTTGGCGCACAGGCGCATGTTGGCGAGGATGTCGAGGCCCTCGAGGTAATTGCGCGCGTGCTCCTTCGGGCCGGTGATGGCGAGCCAGCCGGAGCGGAAGCCGGCGACCCGGTAGGCCTTCGACAGTCCGTTGAAGGTGAGGCACAGCAGGTCGGGGGCGAGCGCCGCCATCGACGTGTGGGTGGCGCCGTCGTAGAGGATCTTGTCGTAGATCTCGTCGGCCATGATGATCATCTCGTGCTCTCGCGCCACCTGGGCGATGCCCTCGAGCACCTCGCGCGGGTAGACGGCACCGGTGGGGTTGTTCGGGTTGATCACGACGATGGCGCGGGTGCGGTCGGTGACCTTGCTGCGGATGTCGTCGAGGTCGGGCGCCCAGTCGGCCTGCTCGTCGCAGACGTAGTGCACGGGGGTGCCGCCGGCAAGGCTCGCGGCCGCCGTCCAGAGCGGGTAGTCGGGTGCGGGGATGAGCACCTCGTCGCCGTTGTCGAGCAGCCCCTGCATGGCCATGACGATGAGCTCGCTGACGCCGTTGCCGAGGTAGATGTCCTCGACGCCCACCGGCGGGAACTCGCGCACCTCGTAGTGCTGCTTGACCGCCCGCCGCGCCGACAGGATGCCCTTGCTGTCGCTGTAGCCCTGCGCGGTCGGCAGCTCCTGGATGACGTCGACGAGGATGTCCTCGGGCGCCTCGAAGCCGAACGGGGCGGGGTTGCCGATGTTGAGCTTGAGGATGCGGTGCCCCTCCTCCTCGAGCCGCTTGGCCTCGGCGAGCACGGGACCCCGGATCTCGTAGCAGACGTTCTGCAGCTTCTTGCTCTGGGTCACCTTGCGCATGGGTCCAAGCGTCGCACTCCCGTATGCCGTCGACCGCGCAATTCCCAGCATGTGGCCCGCCGCTTCGGTGACGTCCGCCTCAGGTGTCACGGGAGCCGCCGGCGTCAGCGCAGCAGGCAGCCGAAGGCGGAGGCCGGGCTCGTGGCCGTGAGCGAGTCGACGAGCGAGGCACCGTCCTTCGCCGCCACGTCGATGTTGATCTCGTGTCCGGCGAGGGTCCGGGTGAGCCGGGCGTAGGCGGCCGGGGTCGCGGGAGCCTGGGTCCACCCCAGCTGCGTGAGGGCACCGACGAGCTCCGCGGCCTGCGGGCCCGTCGACGGCGGGTACGTGCGAGTGACCCGACCCTCCGTGGCGTCCCGGCAGGGCGGGATCTCGCTGTGCCCCAGAGGGGGCAGGCTGCGGTCGAGCACCTCGATCTCGTGCGCCACCGCCTGCCACGCCGCGACGTCGTCGCCGTGCAGCCGTGCCGACCACGCCCAGGCGACGACAGCGAGCAGGGCGAGCAGCACGACGACGAAGGCGATGGCGAACGGACTGGTCCGCCGGCCCGCCTGGGACGGCGACGGGCGGTCGGCCGGGCTCGTCCGCGTGGGTCGCGCGCGGTCGGACCGGGCCTCGTCGACGAAGCCGGAGTCACTCACCGGGACAGTGTGGGACACGACCCGGCGTGGCGGGAGCGGCGACGGCAACCTGTCGCCGATCCGTGACTCGGACCGTCACTCACGGCTCGGGCAGCAGCGGCCGGTCGAGGTCGAGCAGGTGGCGCCAATCGGCGCGGCGAGCGGTGCGCCACCCTCGACGTACGAGCAGGACGGCCACGACGAGCGCGAACGGCACCCCCACGACGGTCGTCGTGAGTCCGAGGCTGTAGCCCTCGGGCAGGGTCGCGAAGCAGACGGCCGTCGCGACCGCGGCGAGCGGCACCTCGAGACGGTCGGCCCACCCGTGGTCGAGCGACACGGCGAAGACGGGCAGCATCCAGAGGTAGTACCAGCCGAGGAAGACGGGGGCGAGCACCACGACGGCGAGCATCGCCCAGGCGATGCCGCGCACCGGGCGGGCGAGGTCGTCGGGGTCGGCACCGGCAGCGGGTTTGAGCGCGGCGAGCCAGACGACGACGAGGAGCAGCGCGAGCACGACGAGCGCGGCGGCCCTCGAGGCGTCGATGCCGGAGTCGCGCCACTCGTCGTGGCCGAGCAGGTGCCCGACGGCGCCGACCGTCATGCCGAACGAGGTGGGCAGGGAGGTCCACTGCTCGTTCTTGCCCGGCGTCGACGCCGGGTTGAGCCACGCGAACCCGAGCCCTGTGAGGATGCCGCCCAGCGCCATGGGCACGCCTGCGCAGAGCAGCGTCAGGGCCCCCGCGCGCACGACCCCGCCCCAGCCGTATGCCGTCTCGCGCGTCTCCGTGGACCGTGCCGCCGCGTGGTGGGCCCAGAGGATCGCCACGAAAGGCAGCGCGATGACGGCCGTCACCTTGACCATCGCCCCGAGCGCGACGACGACGCAGGCGAGGACGAACCGGCCCCGCAGGGCGAGGGCGAGGCCGCCGAGCACGGCGGCCACCATGAGCGCGTCGTTGTGCGCGCCCCCGACGAAGTGGGCACCCACGAGCGGGGTGGCGACGCCGAGCCAGACCGCCCGCTCGGGCGACCAGCCGAGGCGCCGGGCGATGTCGGGCACGGCCCAGGCGATCACGACCACGCCGGCGACGGCGAGGAGGCGGAGCAGCAGCAGCGCGACCCATAGCTCGCCGGACACGGACGCGACGGCGCGGGCGAGCAACAGCCAGACGGGGCCGTAGGGCGTCGGGCTGTCGAGCCACGTGGGCGCGGTCGAGGCGCGCCACGGCGAGTCCAGCTCGCGGACGACGTGGTCGTAGGGGCTCAGCCCCTGGTCCCAGAGCAGGCCCTGGGCGGCGTAGGAGTAGAGGTCGCGGCTGTAGAGCGGCATGGCGACGACGAGCGGCGCGAACCACAGGGCGACGGTGGTCCACCACCAGCGCACCGAGACCGGGGCCGACCGGAGTCGCCACCAGGCGACGACCAGCGCGAGCAGCGCGAGCACCGAGACCGACGCGAGCAGCGGCGAGCCGCCCTTGGGCGTCGACCAGGCGACACCCGGCCACAGGATGCCGGTGTTGGGCCGCGGCAGGGCCCCGGCACCCCAGGAGGCGGCCGCCAGCACGACGCCACCCGCGCACCCGACCCACCGCCAGACGGCGGGGTTCGTGTCGCCGGCCGCGCGGGCGGTGCGACCGGAGGTGACGGGAGCCGGCTCAGCCATGGGTGACGGGCTCGTCGCCCCACGCGAGCAGGCGCCAACCCGTGGCGGGGTCGCCCTCCATGGTGACGACGTGCGCGTTGTCGAGGCGGCGCTCGTCGAAGAAGTCGGCGGGCAGCCCGAGCGACGCGCTGCACCACACCCGCATGGCCGCTCCGTGGCTGACGGCGACGGCGGACTCGTGCCCGTCGGACGCGATCTGCGCGATGGCCGCGTCGTAGCGCTGCATGAAGCCGGCCCCGCTGTCACCGCCCGGGATGGTGTGGTCGGGGTCGTCGCGCCAACGGACGACGGCGTCGATGTAGGGCTGCCAGTCGGTCGTCATCTCCCAGTCGCCCGCCTGGATCTCGCGCAGGCCCGGGAGCACGACCATCTCGAGGCCGAGCAGCTCGGCCAGAGGCGCAGCCGTCTGCTGGGTGCGCACGAGGTCGGAGGTGTAGATCGCGCCGAGGTCCTCGCCTCCGAGCCGGTCGGCGAGCGCCTTCGCCTGCTCGCGCCCCTCGTCGGTGAGGTCGAGGCCCGGCACCGCGGTGTCGAGCCGGCGTGCGACGTTCGCGTGGGTCTGGCCGTGGCGGACGAGGAAGAGCCGCACCGTCAGAGGCCCTTGACCGTGACGCCGCTGAGGCACTCGACGCCGGCCTTGGGGCCGGTCCAGAAGTCGCGGATGGCGACCGGGGCGCTGGCGCCCGCGGCGAGCTTGACGTCGATCTCCTTGCTGGCGGCCTGCGAACCGTCGGAGAGCTTGAGGACGAAGGCGGCCACCGTGAAGGTGTGCTCCTCGGTGTCGGAGTTGGCCAACGTGCCGGTGAAGCTCCATGAGTCGCCGGTGGGCTCGCACGAGACTCCGCTGAGGCTCGACGACGCGTCGAAGAGACCGCCGTCGGTCGGCTCGACGGACGGGTCGACCGCGTCGTCGGTGGGCGTCTCGGCCGTGATGGTCGGTTGCGCCGGCACGCTCACGGTCGGGGCGACCGAGTCGTCGGGGTTGCCGGGGGTCGGCTGCCCGCAGGCGGCGAGCGCCGTCAGGGCCAGCCCCAGCGCGAGGGCCCGGCCGGCGCGCGCGGCGGAACGGGGGGCGCGGCTGTCGGCGAGCACCCGAGGGTGGCGGGCTGGCATGGGCACGTGGGGCCCCTTTCCTGTCGCGAGGTGTGCGCCGCCCATTGTGCCCCGGAGGACGGTCAGGACAGCGTCAGCCGTGCCGCGACGCCGGCGGCCACGACGAGCAGCCCCGCCGCGAGGGCCAGCGTGTCGGGCAGGCGCCAGGGCGCGGGCCCGGCCCACGTGCGTCGGGTGGCGCCGGCGAAGCCGCGGGCGTCCATCGCAAGGGCCAGCGCCGACGCCTGCCCCAGCGCACCGACGAGCAGGCCCCCGGTGACGGCGACGGCCTCGCGGCCGCGGGCCACCGGCCCGCGGTCGGCGCGCGTGCCCCGCACGCGGCGGGTGGTCATGAGCTCGGCCCACAGCGTGTCGAACGCCTGGACCCGCTGCAGCGCTGCCGTGGCCGCGACCACGGGTCGGGCGGGCAGCCGCAGCCGCTGGGCGAGGTGGTCGCCGAGCTGCTCCGGGTCGATGAAGCCGACGACGACCGCCGAGGGCACGAGGAGGCACAGGACGCGCAGGGCAGCGCCGGCAGCCACCTCGAGGTCGCGCCCGCCGAGGAGCCAGGCCGACCACGCCACGCCGAGGACGGCGAGCGCGGCGGGCGCGAGGCGGCCCAGCACTCCCCGCAGCCGGCCCTTCGGCGCGCGCCCCCGGCCGGGTGCGAGCAGACCGAGCAGACCGAGCAGCACCTCGACGCCGAGCACGAAGAGGCCCTGGCGCCAGCTGTCGAGCAGGGCCGGCAGCGGCAGCACGCACAGGGCGGCCGCGAGCAGCGCGAGCGGCCCGACCCGCGACAGCAGGGGTCGCCGTTCCGGTGCGGGATCGGGCTCCGGCTGGGCAGGCGCCTCGAGCGTGACGACCCGGTCGGCGTCGTCGACGACGCCGGGGTCGTGCGTCGTGACCACGACGGCCGCGCCCTCGTCGCGCGCGGCGGCGAGCACGCCGGCGACCGCGGCCCAGGTGAGCCGGTCCTGGCCCACGGTCGGCTCGTCGGCCAGGACCAGTGCCGGGCCGTGGGCCACGGCAGAGGCCATGGCGAGGCGGCGCTGCTCCCCGCCGGAGAGCTGTCTCGGGTCCACGTCGGCGAGGTGCGCGAGCCCCAGGGCCGCGAGCAGCGCGTCGGCGCGCCGCCCGGCGCGCTCGCGGTCCTGCCCGAGCGCCAGCGGTGTCGTGAGCACGTCGTCGCGCACGGTGCGCCCGACGATGCTCGTCGCGGCGCGCTGCGGCACCCAGGCGACCACCCGCGCCAGGTCGGTGGAGGCCCACTCGTGCGGTGGCGCCAGGCGGTCGCGCGCGCTGCCACGGTCGCCCGCCTCCGCTGGGGTCAGTGGCAGGGCCGGCTCCACGGCACCGGCGCTGGGGGCCACGAGCCCGCCGAGGGCCGTCATGAGCGAGGACTTGCCCGCACCGCTCGAACCGACGAGGGCGACGGAGCGGCCCGCGCGGGCGTCGAGGTCGGCACCGTGGACCGCGAGCGTCGCGCGTGACGGCTCCCCCAGCCGTCTCGTCGTGTGCTCGACGCGGACGTCCATCGCAGAGACGACGACGCGGCCGTCGGCCACCCTCCCGGCTGCCGCATCGGGCGCAGGGTCGAGGGCGATGGGCAGCGGTTCGGGGTCAGGCACGCCTGGAACCCAGATCCCCTGTGCGGCAAGTGACTCGCCGCGCTCAGCCAGGACGCGGCGTGGGTCCCCGTCGGCCACGACCGCGCCCGACCCGTCGAGCACGACGACCCGGTCGACGAGGTCGAGCCACCCGTCCAGGCGGTGCTCGACGACGACGAGGGTGAGCCCGCGCCGGGCCACCACCTCGGCGACGACCGCGCGCACGCCTGCGGCCGTGGCGGCGTCGAGCATGGCCGTCGGCTCGTCGAGCAGCAGCACGGACGGCTCCATGACGAGCGCGCCGGCGAGGGCGAGCCGCTGCGACTCGCCGCCGCTGAGCGTCGCGGGCGAGCAGTCGGCCGGCATAGTGAGGCCGACCTCGTCGAGGACCGCACGCACGCGTGGCGACATCTCGGCCAACGGCACCTGCACGTTCTCCAGACCGAAGGCCACGTCGCGCCCGATCGTCGAGGCGACGACTCCGGCACCGGGGTCCTGCAGCACGAGACCCACCGAACCCGGAACCGCTTGCGGCGCAGCGCCGCCCACGGTCACCTCGCCAGAGAGCTCACCCGAGTCGGCGGTGAGCAGCAGGCCGGCGACGGCCCGCAGCAGCGTCGACTTGCCCGAGCCGCTCGGCCCGGCGAGCAGCACTCGCTCGCCGGGGCCGATCTCGAGGTCGAGGCGCTCGAGGACCGGACGCGAGCGCCCGAAAGGTCGCCACGTCAGGTCCTCGACGCGCACCTCGGAGCCGGAGCGCACGGCATACGCCCCGGCCTCGAGGTGTTCGGCTCGCGGTCGCACCGGAAGGTCAGACGGCACGCTGCTCGCGGACCTCCTGGCCCGGTGGGAACGGGTTCAGCGCACCGACCGAGGCGAGCCCGCGGGTCAGTGCGACGGAGAGGAGCGAACCGAGCACCGCGACGGAGGCGCCGAGGAGGAGCAGGTAGGCGACCTTGTAGTCCCAGCCCCAGTCGGTCCAGTAGGAGTACCACTCGTAGACGGCCTCGAACGCCCCGCCGAGGAAGCCGCCGAGCAGCAGCGGTGCCCAGCGGTAGACGGCATACCCGAAGGCGGCGAAGCCGAGCTCGACCCCGAGGCCCTGCACCAGGCCCGAGACGAGCGTCGTCAGGCCCCACTGGGTCCCGATGAGCGCCGAGACGACGGCGGCGAGCAGCTCGGTGAAGACCGCAGCGCCGGGGCGGCGGATGATGAGCATGCCGACGATGCCGGCGACGAGCCACGGCCAGCTGAAGAGGGCGGCGAGGGGCGGGAAGCCCGCCGACACCGCGGCCGACGGTGCTGCGTAGACCAGGCCCCACGCCCAGTACGCGACGCCGAAGGCGACACCGAGAAAGGCGCAGGTGAGCAGGTCGATGGTGCGCCAGCGGGTCAGCGGCCCGCTGGCGGTGATGGTGCTGGTCATGATGGGACTCCCGGGTTCCAGTAGGGGTGGATACCTGGGGGAGGGCACCGCGACGGGCACGCCGCAAGGCGTGGGCCGTCAGGTGACCTGAGAAATACCGACTTCCTTCGCCGGTGCTAACCGGAGCAGGTTCGAGGGTCTGCGGCTCGGCCGTCTGGGCTGCCGCACTCTCAGCGCGTCTCGCGCTCCCCTGTCGTGATGGGTGGTGGTGCTCTTCAGTTGTGGTGGTGACTCTACTCCGGCCGCCATGGGTACAGTCACGCCATGGCTTCCAAGGACTCGAAGAAGGCCGCCAAGCAGCTCTCCCGCACGAAGGAGAAGGCCAAGGCCGCCGCGGCTCCGCGCACGCCCGTGGGCGGCCCGGTGTGGAAGGTCCTCAGCGTCGGCACGACGCTCATCGCGACGAAGCTCGCGACCGACGCCGCCCAGAAGGGCTGGAAGCTCGCCACCGGCCGCAACGTGCCCGTCAAGGGTGACTACGAGCGCGAGCGCACCCGCGACGTCATCCTCTTCACGGCCATCTCGTCGATGGCGGTCTCGGCCGCCCGGGTCGCCGCCGAGCGCGGAGCCGCGACCTACTACCGCCGCTCCACGGGTCACCTGCCCAAGGCCCTCGAGGACGACCAGGTGAAGCCCGCCGACAAGAAGGCCGCGAAGAAGCTCGCCAAGACGAAGGCCAAGGCCGAGAAGGCGACCCAGAAGGCCATCGACAAGGCCACGGGCAAGCGGTAGCCCGCGCCGGGCGTCGGCGCAAGGGTCCACCGACCAGTACCTGCAGGACCACGGTCCCTACGCTCCGCCGGACCGACGGTGCTCTCCTTGATGTCACGACGACGAGGAGGACACCGTGAGAGCGCATGTCGGAGACCGCATCATCCTGGCCGCGGAGCACGTCGACGAGCCCACGCGGGACGGCGAGGTGCTCGAGGTCCGCGGGCCGGAGGGCGGGCCGCCCTACCTCGTGCGCTGGGGCGACGGGCGCACCGGCCTGATCTATCCGGGCCCGGGCGCCGTCCTGCGCATCGGGGCCGTCGACGACGCGGACGCCGCCACCGGCAGCGCCTCCTCCGCCGAAACGCACGCCGCCGGCTCGCACGCCGACCGCCCGCATCCGCACTCCGTGCACCTGCGCGAGTGGCAGGTGCGGGTCTCGCTGCTGGAGTCGGGCGACGACACGAGCGCGACCGTGGTGCTGGTGGCGGACTCGCCCGACCGGCTCCGGGCCAGCGGCACGAGCCACCGGTCGGCCGACGACACGGCGTCGCGCGAGATCGGTGACGAGGTCGCCGTCGCCCGGGCGCTGCGTCACCTCGCGGACCAGCTGGTGGCGCAGGCCGAGAAGGACATCGAGCGACGCACCGGCGAGGAGGCGCACGTGCGGGCGACGTGACCGGGCCCGGTGCCGCGGCGGCCGACCCCGTCAGGCGTCGCCGACGCGCACCAGCCCCGTCTCGTACGCGAGCACGACCATCTGCACGCGGTCGCGCAGTCCCAGCTTGGCGAGGATGCGCCCGATGTGCGTCTTGACGGTGGCCTCGGCGACGAAGAAGGCCGCAGCGATCTCGGAGTTGTTCAGGCCCCTGCCGACGGCCTCGAGCACCTCGCGCTCGCGCTCGGTGAGCACGTCGAGCCGCTCGACGCCCGTCGGGCCGGCCGGCGCCTCGAGCACCGGGAGGAAGCGGTCGAGGAGCCGCCGGGTCGGTCCGGGCGCCACGACCGCGTCGCCGGTGTGCACGGCCCTGATCGCGGCGAGCAGCTCGGCCGGACCGGCGTCCTTGAGCAGGAAGCCCGCTGCCCCGGCACGCAGGGCCGCGTAGACGTACTCGTCGAGGTCGAACGTCGTCAGCACGAGCACCTTCGGCGTCTCGCCGCGGGCCACGATGCGGCGCGTCGCCTCGATGCCGTCGAGCCGCGGCATCCGGATGTCCATGAGCACGACGTCGACGTCGCGCCCCGGCAGCGCGTCGAGCGCGGCCTGCCCGTCGGCGCACTCGGCGACGACGTCGATGTCGGGCTCGGCGTCGAGCACCATCCGGAAGCCGGCCCGCACCAGGGCCTGGTCGTCAACGAGCATCACCCTCGTCACCGCGTTCGTCACCGCGTTCGTCACCGCTGCTCCTTCGTCGGCATGGTCGCCAGCACCTCGAACCCGCCGTGCGGCCCAGGCCCGGCCGTCAGCGTGCCCCCGTGCACGGCCACGCGTTCGCGCATGCCGGGCAGTCCGTGGCCGCGGCCGTCGTCGACGCTGCCGGCACCGCGCCCGTCGTCGGTGACGCAGATGCGGAGCCGTTCGGGCGTCTGGTCCACGTCGACGACCGCGCTGGCGCCGGGTCCGGCGTGCTTGATGACGTTGGTCAGGGCCTCCTGCACGACGCGGTAGGCCGCCAGGTCGAGTCCCACGGACCTGGTGCGTTCGGCGCCCCGCACGGTCAGCGTCACCGGCACGCCGGCGCCGCGCACGCGCGCCACGAGGTCGTCGAGCTGGTCGATGCCCCCGGTCGGGGCGAGCTCGGCGCCGGACTCGGGGTCGCGCAGCACGCCGACGAGGCGCCGGGTCTCGGTGAGGGCGTCGCGGGCCGTCGAGCCGATGGTCTCGAGCGCGCCCACCGACCGCGCGAGCGCGCCCTCGGGACTGCGCTCGGCGGCATACGCCGCCCCGTCGGCCTGCACGACGATGACCGACAGGGCGTGCGCGACGACGTCGTGCATCTCGCGGGCGATGGCGGCGCGCTCGTCCTTGGCGGCGAGGCGCAGCTCCTGCTCCCGCTCGCGCTCGATGCGCTCGGCACGGTCCTGCAGGTCGGAGAGGCGCTGGAGCCGGGCTCGCTTGAGGTCGCCGAGCGCCCAGGCGGCGAGCGACGCGGCAGCGCACGCGAGGGCCGTGAAGACGAACTCGCCCCAGCCGGGGGCCCGTCCGCTGACGGCGGTGAACCGCAGACCGGCGATGACCGAACCCAGCGCGGCCACCCCCAGGCCGGCGACGCGGACACCGCGGCGCCGGTCGTAGGCGGCGAGCGAGTAGAGCGCGACGAGGAAGGCGAGGTCGCCCGGCAGCAGGTTGCTCGTCGGGATGACGCGCACCGCCAGCGCGATGCTGACGACGGCGAAGGCGAGCGCCGGGCGGCTGCGCCGCCAGACCAGCGCGAGGTTCGCGACCCCGACGACGGCCCACCCGATGCCCTGTCCCTCGCCGAGCACGACGAGGCCGAGCAGGGCGAGCACGCCCGCGAGCGGCACGTCGAGCAGCAACGGCCGGCGCTGCAGCCAGTCGTAGACGTTGCCCTCGGTCACGTCCAGAGCCTACGAGGGCGGCGCGGGCCCGTCGTCAGACCCTGGTCGCACCCGTCGGCGGCGGACCGCACCTGTCTGCATCATCACGCCGCGAGGCCCGGTCGCCGGGACGCGCCCGGGAGGACGATGGAGGTGTCGGGAAGAGGTCAGGAGGGGCCATGGCACGTTCCCAGCAGCCCACGCGGCACCACTCCCCGGGGAAGGGCAGGCGGCCGGCCGCACCGGCGCTGACCTTCCTCGGTGCGGCGGGGACCGTGACCGGCAGCAAGTTCCTCGTCGAGGGCGGAGGCGGCCGGCTCATGGTCGACTGCGGCCTCTACCAGGGCGAGCGCCGGTGGCGTGCCCTCAACTGGGAGGCTCCGCCGGTCGACCCGGCGACCATCGACGCCGTCGCCCTGACGCACGCCCACCTCGACCACTGCGGCTACCTGCCGGCCCTCGTGCGCGGCGGCTTCGCGGGCCAGGCGCACACGACGTCGGGCACCGCGGCCCTCGCCGGTGTGATCCTGCGCGACAGCGCCCACCTGCAGGAGGAGGAGGCGGAGGGTGCCCGGCGCGGCGGCTGGTCGAAGCACGACCCTCCCCTGCCGCTCTACACCGTCGCCGACGCCGAGCGGGCGGTGGCTGCGCTGCGGCCGGTGGGCGAGACCGGCTCGGTGGAGGCCGCTGGGGCGACGGTGACCTTCGTGCGCGCCGGGCACATCCTCGGGTCGTCGAGCGTCCTCGTCGAGAAGGACGGCGCGAGCGTGCTCTTCAGCGGCGACCTCGGCCGCAACGACCACCCGGTGCTCTTCCCCCGGGCCCGGCCACCGGCCGCGCACACCGTCGTCGTCGAGTCGACCTACGGTGACCGCGCCCACCCCGAGGTCGACCCGGAGCACCACGTCATGGCGGACGCGATCCGGCGCACGATCCGCCGGGGCGGCAGCGTCGTCATCCCGGCCTTCGCCGTCGACCGCACCGAGATCGTGCTGCTCGCCCTCGCCGACCTCGTCGAGAGCGGCGCGGTGCCCGACGTGCCGGTGTGGGTCGACAGCCCGATGGCCCTCGCGGCGCTGGAGATCTACCGCGACCCCCAGCACGCGGGCGAGGTGCGCCCCGAGGCCCTAGACCGGCTACGGCGGCTGTCGGGCCTGCGCACGGCCCACACGGCCGAGGAGTCGATGCGCCTCAACAACCCCGGCAGCCCGTGCGTCATCGTCTCGGCGTCGGGGATGGCGAGCGGCGGCCGCGTCGTGCACCACCTCCGGTACCTGCTGCCGCAGGCCCGCAACACCGTGCTCCTGACGGGCTACCAGGCGATCGGGACCCGCGGCCGCGACCTGCAGGAGGGGGCCCGCGAGGTCAAGATCGCCGGACGGTACGTGCCGGTGCGCGCCGAGGTCGTCACGCTCGACGACTTCTCGGTGCACGCCGACGCCGACGAGCTGCTCGCCTGGCTGGGCGAGATGCCGCGGCCGCCGGAGGCGGTCCACGTCGTCCACGGTGAGCCCGGGGCGGCGCGGGCGCTGGCGGACGGCATACGCGACCGGTTCGACTGCCCCGTCTCGGTGCCCCGCTACGGCGAGCGGGTGCTGCTCGACTGAAGGTCTTTCGGCCAGAGCCGCGACGTGGTGTGCTTGGGGTGGAGTCCTTGGAGTGCAGCCCTTCAGGAGGTGTGCCATGGAGGCACGGGTCGGTGACCGCATCACGATGGCCGCGGAGCACGTCGGTCAAGGCACGCGCGAGGGCACGATCCGCGAGGTGAAGGGCGAGGGGGGCGGGCCGCCGTACGTCGTCGAGTGGTCCGACGGCCACACCGGGATCATCCACCCCGGTCCGGGCTCGGTGCTCAAGTGCGAGCACCCCGCAGAGGACGCGGCCGGCTCCTAGAGGTCGAGCGCCCTGACGATCGGCACCCCGGCGCGGTAGGCGAGGTGCAGGTGGCTAGGTGCGTCGAGGACGGCGAGCTCTGCCGGCTGCCCCGGTGCGACCCGCCGGTCGAGGCCGAGCGAGCGGGCCGAGACGGCGGTGGCCGCGTGCAGCGCCTCGGCCGGTGTCATCCCCATCTCGCGCACGGCGAGGGCGATGGCGAACGGGATCGACGACGAGTAGCACGTGCCCGGGTTGCAGTCCGAGGCCAGCGCGACGTCGACGCCGGCGTCGATGAGGCGCCGGGCGTCGGGGTAGGGAGAGCGGGTCGAGAACTCCACGCCAGGCAGCAGCGTGGCCACCGTGGTGCCGCGCGCGGCGGCGAGCGCCTCGACGTCGGTGTCGTCGAGGTAGGTGCAGTGGTCGACGCTGCGGGCCCCCAGCTCGCACGCGAGCCGCACGCCGGGGCCGTGCCCGAGCTGGTTGCCGTGGACGCGGAGTGCCAGGCCCGCCGCGCGGCCCGCCTCGAGGACGGTGCGCGACTCGTCGCCGTCGAAGGCGTGCGCCGAGCGCGGCTCGCAGAAGACGTCGATGCTGGTCGCGAGGCTCGTGGGCCCGTTAGCGGTGACCGCGTCGAGCATCGGGCCGGTCACGAGGTCGACGTATGCCGCGCGGTCCGTCGCGTACTCGCGTGGCACGACGTGCGCGCCGAGGAAGGTCGTGTGCGGGGTCACCTCGCGGGCGATGCGCAGCGAGCGCAGCTCGTCGTCGAGGGTGAGGCCGTAGCCGCTCTTGATCTCGACGGTGGTGGTGCCCTGGGCGCGCATCTCGGCGACACGGCCCGCCACGAGGGCACGCAGCTCGCCGTCGCTCGCGGCGCGCGTCGCCGCGACGGACACCGCGATGCCGCCGCCGTCGTAGGGGGTCCCGGTCATCCGGGCGGCGAACTCGGCGGAGCGGTCGCCGGCGAAGACGAGGTGGGTGTGGGAGTCGACGAAGCCGGGGATGACGGCGCGGCCCCCGAGGTCGCGCCGCTCGTCGGCGTCGGGTGCCTCAGACGCCGGGCCGACCCAGGCGATCTCGCCGTCGGCGACGACGACGGCGGCGTCGCGCACGATGCCGAGCAGCGCGTCACCACGATCTGCGGGGGCGGCGTGGGCGTCACCCCGGGCCGGGTCGTTCGTCGTCAGCTCCGCGATGCCCGTGAGGAGCAGGCTCACACCGGCACCCCTCCGGTGACACGGTCGATGGCGCCGACGAGCATCCGGCCGACGTCGCCCATGCGGTGGCGCCCGTCGCTGACGACCACGTCGCCGCCGACGACCACGGTCGAGACGTCGGAGGCGACGCACGCGTAGATGATCTGGTCGTGGGCGGCGCCGGCCGTGTTGACCGTGTCGGTGCGCACCGTGACGAAGTCGGCGAGCGCGCCCTTGCTCAGGTGGCCGCCGTCCGACCAGCCGAGCGACCGGTAGCCGTTGAACGAGGCCGCGAGCAGCAGGTCGTTGGCCGAGAAGCGGTCGCGCTCGTTGGTGATGAGGCGCTCGTGCATCTCGAGGCCCCGCAGCTCCTCGAAGGGGTCGATGATGACGTGCTGGTCGGAGCCGAGGGACAGGGGGCTGCCGGCGTCGTGCAGGGCCCGTGCGGGTCCGATGCCGTCGGCGAGGTCACGCTCGGTGGTCGGGCAGAAGCACGCACCGGTGCCGGTGCCGCCGAGCAGGCCGATGTCGCGGTCCTCGAGGTGCGTCGCGTGGACCGCGGTCGAGTGGGCGCCGAGCGCGCCCGCCTCGTCGAGCAGCTGCGTGGGGCTCGCGCCGTAGAACATCTGGCAGGCGAGGTTCTCGCCGTGCTGCTCCGACAGGTGCACGTGCAGGGGCAGGTCGCCGGCGGCCTCGACGACGCGCGGCAGGTCCTCGCGTCGCACGGCCCGCACCGAGTGGATCGCCGCGCCGAGCCGCACGCGGTCGGTCTCGGGGCGGCGCTCCGACATGCGGGCGGCCCACGCGTCGACGGTGCCGTCGCTGAACCGGCGCTGCCCGGGGTGCAGCTCGACGTGGCCGCCGCCGTTGAGGCCGCCCTCGAGGTAGCAGGTGTCGAGCAGCGTGAGCCGGATGCCGGCCTCGTCGGCCGCCTGCCGCACGGCGAGACCCATGGCGTTCGGGTCGCCGTAGGGGTGGCCGCCGGGCCGGTGGTGCACGTAGTGGAACTCCCCCACGACGGTGATGCCGGCCTGCACCATCTCGGCGAACACGGCCCGCGCGAGCGCGAAGTACGTGTCGGGGTTGAGCTGCTCCGCGGCGGCATACATCTGCTCGCGCCAGCTCCAGAAGTTGCCGCCGCCGCCGTTGACGCGGCCGCGCAGCGCGCGGTGGAAGGCGTGGCTGTGGGCGTTGGCCATGCCGGGCAGGGTCACGCCGGGCAGCCGCACGTCGTCGGGCTGCGGGTCGGCGTCGACGAGGACGTCCTTGATGAGGCCGTCCTGCGTCACGAGTCGCACGCGCCGGGCGAAGCCACCTGTGAGCCACGCGCTCTCGCACCAGAACGCGGTCATCGGGCACTGCCCATGGGGTCGATGTCCTTCCGGGAGCACAGCTCGGTCACGACGGCGGTGAGCGCCGTGACCCCATGGTGGCAGTCCGCGGCCTCCGCCGACTCGGCGGGTGAGTGTGAGATTCCTGTGGGGTTGCGCACGAAGAGCATCGCGCTCGGCACGCCGTGCGTGGCGAGCACGCCGGCGTCGTGCCCGGCGCCGGTGCCGAGCAGCGGGGCCTGCGGCAGTATGCCGCGGAGCCGGCTGAGGAGGTCGGTGTCGAACGTCGTGGTGGGGGTCCACGACTCGAGGGTGGTCGTGGCGCCGTGGGTGCCCGCCTCTGCCGTCACGGCGTCGACCATGGCGCGCACGGCGTCCTCGTCCCGACCGCGGGCGTCGAGCCACGCGGTGACGTGGCTCGGGATGGCGTTGACGCCGCCGGGCTCGACGACGACCTTGCCGACGGTGGCCACGCACCCCTGCGCGACGGCACACGACCGGGCTGCCTGCACGACGCCGGCCAGGCCGATCATCGCGTCGTGGCGGTCCTCGATGCGGGTGGTGCCCGCGTGGTTGGCCTCGCCGGGCAGGTCGATCCGCCAGCGACCGTGAGGCCAGATGTCGGTGCCGATGGCGACGGCGCGGGCCGGGTCGTCGAGATCGTCGGTGCCGTCGGGGGCGAGGGCGAGCGCCTTGCCCTGCTCGACGTGCAGCTCGACGAAGGTGCCGATACGGCGGACCGTCTCGTCGTCGCGGCCGAGCGCAGCGGGGTCGCGGCCGGCATGCTGCCAGGCCCGCGCCATGGTCATGCCGTCGGCGTCGGTCAGCGACCGGGCGCGGTCTGCGTCGAGAGCGCCGGTGATGATGCGCGACCCGGCGCAGGCGATGCCGAAGCGCGCACCCTCCTCGTCGACGAAGTTGACGACGCCCAGCGGCACGTCCGGCTCGATGCCGGCCTCGCGGAGCGCGTCGACGGTGGCGAGGGCGCTGACGACGCCGAGCGGCCCGTCGAACGCGCCGCCGTCGGGCACCGAGTCGAGGTGCGAGCCGATGACGACACCGGCGGTCGTGTCGGGGTCGCCCCACCAGGCCCACTGGTTGCCGGCGCGGTCCTCGACGACGTCGAGCCCGCGGGCGGCGCACTCCCCCACGAACCACTCGCGCAGGTCGTGGTCGGTGCGCGTCCAGGCGTAGCGGCGGTAGCCGCCCGTGCCCCGGTCCCGTCCGAGCGGTGCCAGGTCGGCCCACATCCGGTCGAAGCTCGTCGTCATGGTCGACCACCATCCCTCGTCACTAGGCTCCTCTCATGGATGCCGACCGCGAGTCCTCCGCCGAGTCCTCTGCCGACTCCTCTGCCGAGTCCTCTGCCGACTCCACTGCCGACCCGACCGCCGAGCAGGTCTCGACACCGGCCGTCGAGGCGGTGCGGGCTGCCGGCATCGAGCACACGGTGACCCGGCACGGGCGCGTCTCGAGCCTCGAGGAGGCAGCCGCAGCCCGAGGCATCGAGCCACGCGACCTCATCAAGACCCTCGTCGTGCGTCGCGCCGAGGACGACCACGTCTTCGTGCTCGTGCCCGGTGACCGCACGTTCTCGTGGGCCAAGGTGCGGGCACTGCTCGGTACGAACCGCATCTCGATGCCCGACGCCGAGGCCGCGAAGGCCGTGACCGGCTACGAGCGCGGCACCATCACGCCCTTCGGATCGGCGACGGCGCTGCCCGTCATCGCCGACAGCCACCTCGTCGGCCGCACCGTCTCGCTCGGCGGCGGCGGGCACGGCGTCGGCCTCACCGTGCACGGCGACGACGTCATCCGCCACTTCGACGCGACCGTCGCCGACATCTCCGACGAAGAGGTCAGGCGCTAGCCGGGTGCCCACTCGACCGCTGCCCACCAAGCCGTGTGCCCGTTGCGGGCGCACCATCACGTGGCGCAAGGCGTGGGAGCGCGACTGGGACTCGGTGCGCTGGTGCTCTGACGGCTGCCGCAGGCACGGTGTGACGCAGGTCGATCGCGACCTCGAGGACGAGCTCGAGCGGCTGCTCGACGCCCGGACGCGCGACGCGTCGGTCTGCCCGAGCGAGGCGGCCCGTGCCGTCGCCGGCGGAGGGAGCGTCCCCGACGACGGCACGGAGTCCTGGCGCGCGCTGATGGAGCCGGCGCGCATGGCGGCCCGACGGCTCGTGGCCACCGGACGCGCGGAGATCACGCAGGGCGGGCGGGTCGTCGACCCGGACCACGCCAAGGGCCCGATCCGGGTCCGCCGCCCCCGCTGACCACCGACGGTTCGACGAGAGGCGGACGGCATACGGCGGCTCAGCCCTCCTGCATCGGGATGCGGACGCCGCGCTCGCGCGCGACCTGGTCGGCGAGGTCGTAGCCCGCGTCGACGTGGCGGATGACGCCCATGCCGGGGTCGTTCGTGAGCACGCGCGCGAGCTTCTGGGCCGCGAGGTCGGTGCCGTCGGCGAGGGAGACCTGGCCGGCGTGGAGGCTGCGGCCGATGCCGACGCCGCCACCGTGGTGGATCGAGACCCAGCTCGCGCCCGAGCTCGTGTTGACGAGCGCGTTGAGCAGCGGCCAGTCGGCGATGGCGTCGGAGCCGTCGGCCATCGACTCGGTCTCGCGGTACGGGCTGGCGACCGAACCGCTGTCGAGGTGGTCGCGGCCGATGACGATCGGGGCGCTGACCTCGCCGGTGCGGACGAGCTCGTTGAAGGCCAGGCCGGCCTTGTCGCGCTCGCCGTAGCCGAGCCAGCAGATGCGGGCAGGCAGGCCCTGGAAGGCGATCCGTTCCTGCGCGCCACGGATCCACTTGTGGAGGCGGTCGTTGTCGGGGAAGAGGTCGAGCACGGCCCTGTCGGTCGCGGCGATGTCCTTCGGGTCGCCCGAGAGGGCCGCCCAGCGGAACGGGCCCTTGCCCTCGCAGAAGAGCGGGCGGATGTAGGCCGGCACGAAGCCGGGGAACTCGAAGGCGCGGTCGTAGCCACCCTGGCGGGCCTCGTCGCGGATCGAGTTGCCGTAGTCGAAGACCTCGGCGCCGGCGTCCTGGAACTCGACCATCGCCTTGACGTGCTTGGCCATCGACGCGCGGGCCCGGTCGGTGAAGTCCTCCGGCTTCTTCTCGGCGTACTCGGCCCAGTCCTCGAGCGCGACGCCCTCGGGAAGGTAGGACAGCGGGTCGTGGGCCGAGGTCTGGTCGGTCACGATGTCGATCTCGACGCCGCGGCGCAGCAGCTCGGGGAAGACCTCGGCGGCGTTGCCGACGACGCCGACCGACCAGCCGCGGCGCTCGCGCTTGGCCGCGAGGGCCCTCTCGATCGCGTCGTCGAGGTCGACGGCGACCTCGTCGAGGTAGCGGTGCTCGACCCGGCGGTGGAGGCGGGCCGGGTCGACGTCGACGATCAGGCAGGCGCCGTCGTTGAGGGTGACGGCGAGCGGCTGCGCGCCGCCCATGCCACCGCAGCCGCCCGTGAGGGTCAGGGTGCCGGCGAGCGTTCCGCCGAAACGCTTCTCGGCGACGGCGGCGAAGGTCTCGTAGGTGCCTTGGACGATGCCCTGGGTGCCGATGTAGATCCACGAGCCGGCCGTCATCTGGCCGTACATCGTGAGACCGAGGTGCTCGAGGCGGCGGAACTCCGGCCACGTGGCCCAGTCGCCGACGAGGTTGGAGTTGGCGATGAGCACGCGCGGGGCCCACTCGTGGGTCTGCATGACGCCGACCGGACGCCCGCTCTGGACGAGCATCGTCTCGTCCTGCTTGAGGGTCGTCAGGGTGCGCACCATGGCGTCGAAGGACTTCCAGTCGCGCGCCGCTCGGCCGGTGCCGCCGTAGACGACGAGGTCGTCGGGGCGCTCGGCGACCTCAGGGTCGAGGTTGTTCATGAGCATCCGCAGCGGGGCCTCGGTGGCCCACGACTGCGCGGTCAGCTGCGTGCCGCGGGCCGCGCGGACGGGACGTGCACCTTCCATGGCGATCTCCTTGTGCGTGAGGGAAGTTCGGGTCAGTTGAGGGGGCCGGTGACGGACTCGGCGGCGGCGAGGACGTCGCCGGCGACGACCGCCGCGTGCGCACCCTCGATGTCGGGGGCGAGGAACCGGTCGGGTCCGGGGGTGGCGTCGGTGTGCGTGTCGAGGGCCGCGATGACGGCCGCCGCCGCGGCACCGGGCTCGAGGGGCGCCCGCAGCCGTATGCCGCGTGCTGCCGTGAGCAGCTCGATGGCGAGCACCCTGCCGAGGGCGTCGACCGACCGGCGCAGCTTGCGCGCGCCCGACCAGCCCATCGACACGTGGTCCTCCTGCATGGCCGAGCTCGGGATCGAGTCGACGGACGCCGGGACCGCGAGCCGCTTCAGCTCGGAGACCATCGCGGCCTGCGTGTACTGGGCGATCATGAGCCCCGAGTCGACGCCGGGGTCGTCGGCGAGGAACGGCGGCAGGCCGTGGCTGCGGGCCTGGTCGAGGAACCGGTCGGTGCGGCGCTCGGCCATGGAGGCGACGTCGGCGACGACGATCGCGAGGAAGTCGAGCACGTAGGCCACCGGGGCACCGTGGAAGTTGCCGTTGGACTCGACGCGACCGTCGGGCGTCACCACGGGGTTGTCGACGGCAGAGGCGAGCTCGGCCGCGGCGACCCGGGCGGCGTGCTCGACCGTGTCACGGGCCCCGCCGTGCACCTGGGGTGCGCAGCGGAGGGAGTAGGCGTCCTGCACGCGCGTGCACTCCTCGGTGCGGTGCGACTCGCGCATCGGCGAGTTCGCCATGACCGCGCGGAGGTTCGCGGCCGACGCGCCCTGCCCGAGCTGCGGGCGCAGGGCGTGCAGGTCAGGGGCGAAGACGTCGTCGGTGCCGAGCAGCCCCTCGACGCTCATCGCGGCCGAGATGTCGGCGACCTTGAGCAGGTGGCGGAGGTCGTGGATCGCGAGCACGAGCATGCCGAGCATGCCGTCGGTGCCGTTGATGAGGGCGAGGCCCTCCTTCTCGGCGAGCACGATCGGCTCGATCCCGTTGTCGCGCAATGCTGTTGCCGCGTCGGTGGCGGTGCCGTCCTCGAGCCGCACCGGGCCCTCGCCCATGACGGCCAGCGCGCAGTGGGAGAGCGGGGCGAGGTCGCCGGAGCAGCCGAGCGACCCGAACTCGTGCACGACGGGGGTGATGCCGGCACTCAGCACGGCGGCATACGCCCTCGCGGTCTCGAGGCGCACCCCGGTGCGTCCCGTGGCGAGGGTCGAGAGGCGCAGCAGCATGAGGGCGCGGACGACCTCGCGCTCGACCTCCGGACCGGTGCCGGCGGCGTGCGAGCGCACGAGGGAGCGCTGCAGCTGGGCGCGCAGCGGCGTCGGGATGTGCCGGGTCGCGAGAGCGCCGAAGCCGGTGGAGACGCCGTAGTGGGCCACCGTGTCGTTGGCGAGCGCCTCGACGACCTCACGGCTGCGGGCGATCTCGGCCTCGGCCTCGGCGGACAGCTCGACGCGCGCGCCGTGGCGGGCGACCGCGACGACGTCGTCGGCGCTGAGCGGGCCGGTGCCGACGATGACGGTGGGGCGTTCGTTCATGGCTCCCATCGAACCGCCGACGCACTGGCGCGGGCGGCCGTCGAGGCGCACAATTGTCTCGGATGCGAGACGACGGCGATCGCGAACAGGAGGTGGCACCGTGTCCAACGCCCCGGCCGCCGCCAACGCGCTCGACGTCCTCGAGCACCTCTCGCGCCACGCCGAGCCCCTGCCAGCCGCCTCCATCGCGCGTGACCTCGGGCTCCCCCGCAGCTCGGTCTACCACCTGCTCAAGGTGCTGCACGGCCGCGGCTACGTCACCCACTACGTGGAGGAGCGGCGCTTCGGTCTCGGCCAGGCGGCCTACGAGCTGGGGTCGGCCTACCAGCGGCAGGCGCCGCTCGCCCGCGTCGCCCGGGCGGCGATGCGACGCCTCGTCGACCAGTGCGGGCGCAACGCCCACTTCGCCACGCTCGACGGGCGCGACGTCATCTACCTCCTCGAGGAGCGCGCCCCCGGCCAGCCGATGCTCGTCACCGACGTGGGCGTCCGTCTTCCCGCACACCTCACGGCGAGCGGGCTCGCGATGCTGTCAGCCCTCCCGGCCACCCAGGTGCGCGCGCTCTACCCCGACCGGGCGTCGTTCGTGCAGCGCAGCGGCGGTGGCGGGCCGCGCTCGCTCGCCGAGCTGCGCAGCATCCTCGCCCGCACGCGTGCCGACGGGCACGCGCGTGAGGAGGGCACCGTCACACCCGACCTCTCGTCGGTCGCCGTGCCGGTGCTCGACCGCGGCGGCCGGCCGCTGGCCGCGGTCGCGCTCACGCTGCGCACCGCTGATGCCTCGTCGGAGCACGTCGGCGACCTCGTCGCCCGGGCACGCGTCGCCGCGGAGGACGTCGGTCGCCGGCTGAGCCCGAGCGCGGTGATGACCCGGCGCTGATCCCGGCTTTTCGCCGGCTCCTTCCCTAGGGTGCAGGGATGGACCTCTTCCTCGTCGGCGGCGGGTGGGACGACGATCGTGCCCGCGACGTCTACGGCGGCTTCGTCGACGCAGCAGCGCGCAGAGCCGGCCGGACGCCCCGCGTCCTCCTCGTCGTCATGGGCACCGACCCCGAGTCGCTCGAGTACCACGAGCGCTACCGGCGCGCTCTCGGGCTCGTCGGCGGGCACGAGCTGGAGATCGCGCGGGTCGAGGAGGGGTCGCAGTTCGACACGTCCGCCCTGGAGGACATCGACGGGCTCTTCGTCGGCGGTGGACCGACGCCCGAGTACCACGCGTCCCTCTCGCCCGCGTACGCCGAGATCCGCACGCGCGTCCACGCGGGCCTGCCGTATGCCGGCTTCTCCGCAGGTGCCGCCGTGGCCGGCACGCACGCCGTCATCGGCGGGTGGCGGGTGGACGGCCGACCGGTCTGCCCCGAGGACAGCAACGAGGAGCTCGACCCGCTGACCGTGGTCGGGGGCATCGGCCTCGTCGACGGGGCGGTGGACGTGCACGCGGCGCAGTGGGGCAACCTGTCACGACTCGTCGCCGTGGTGCAGGAGGGCCTCGCACCGCGTGGCGTCGCCATCGACGAGGACACGGTCCTCGGGCCCGGTGGTGTCGTGCGAGGTGCCGGGCACGTGTGGGACGTCGAGCGCACCTCCGACGGGGCGGTCGCGGTGCGGCGCCGCTCGGCCGGTCAATAGGCTCGGGGCATGCGCGCCATCACGATCCCCGAGCCCGGAGCCGCCGACAGCCTCGTCCTCGACGAGGTGCCCGACCCCGAGGCGGGGCCCGGTCAGGTGCTCATCGACGTCGTGGCGGCGGGGGTCAACCGCGCCGACGTCATGCAGCGCCTCGGGCACTACCCGCCGCCGCCCGGCGCGCCGGAGTACCCCGGCCTCGAGGTGAGCGGCCGCATCGCCGCCGTCGGCGAGGGCGTCGGGCAGTGGCACGTGGGTGACGAGGTCTGCGCGCTCCTCGAGGGTGGCGGCTACGCCGAGAAGGTAGCGGTGCCCGCCGAGCAGGTGCTCCCGGTGCCCCGCGGCGTCGACCTCGTCGACGCGGCGGGCCTGCCCGAGGTGGCCGCAACCGTGTGGTCCAACGTCTTCCTCGTCGCGAACATCCAGCCCGGCCAGGTGCTGCTCGTCCACGGCGGCAGCTCGGGGATCGGCACGATGGCGATCCAGCTGGCCAAGGCCGTCGGTGCCCACGTCGCCGTGACGGCCGGCAGCCAGCAGAAGCTCGACGCGTGCCGCGACCTCGGAGCGGAGTTCCTCGTCAACTACAAGGAGGAGGACTTCGTCGAGCGCCTGCGCGAGCTGACGAAGGGCCACGGCGCCGACGTCATCCTCGACAACATGGGCGCGAAGTACCTCGGCCGCAACGTCGAGGCGCTCGCGACGAACGGCCGGCTCGTCACCATCGGCCTCATGGGCGGCCGCCGGGGCGAGCTCGACATGGGCATGCTCCTCGCCAAGCGTGCCGCGGTCATCGCGACCTCGCTGCGAGCCCGCCCTGCCACCGAGAAGGCTGCCATCGTGGCCGCCGTGCGCGAGCACGTGTGGCCGCTCGTCGAGTCGGGCGACGTGCGCCCGATCATCCACTCGCGCCACCCGCTCGAGCACGCCGCCGAGGCGCACCGCGAGATGGAGGCCTCGGGCCACATCGGCAAGATTCTCCTGACCACCTGAGCATCACTGTGCCGCGGGACGATCCGGCTGTGTCCGACTCGTCCCGTGTCGCCCGCGCGGCCACCGGCGTACCGTCGTCACGTGGACCACTTCGCCACGAAGCGGCCCTCCCACCACCACACGAGTACCGGGAGGCACCTGCAGTGTTCATCCAAGTGATTCAGGGCAAGACCCACGACGCGGACCGGCTCCACGCCCGCATGGACGCCTGGCGCGACGAGCTCGAGCCGGGCGCCACCGGCTGGCTCGGCGGCACCTACGGCATCGACGACGACAACGAGTTCATCGGCGTGGTGCGCTTCGACTCGCGGGAGTCGGCGATGCGCAACAGCGAGCGCCCCGAGCAGGGCGCCTGGTGGGCCGAGACGGAGCAGTGCTTCGACGGCGAGGTGACGTTCCACGACTGCGACGACGTGACGATGATGCTCGACGGCGGGTCCGACGACGCGCAGTTCGTCCAGGTCATCCAGGGCCGCATCAGCGACCAGGAGAAGTTCCGCATGATGCGCGACATGCCGATGGACACGCTCCACACCGAGCGGCCCGACATCCTCGGCGGCACCATCGCGGTCGACAAGGACGGCTGGTTCACCCAGACGATGGCGTTCCGCACCGAGGCAGAGGCCCGCGAGGGCGAGAAGAAGGCCATGCCGCCCGAGATGATGGAGCAGATGGCCGACATGGACAAGGCCATGAGCGACGTGCAGTACCACGACCTGCACCACCCGTGGTTCGCGACGGCAGGCGCCCGCTGACGGATCGGGAGCCACGCGGCTGCGACCGAGCGGCGCGCTGAGCGCAGCGACGGGGTCCGTGCGTCCTGACGGGGACGCACGGGCCCCGACCTCGTGCCGCCGCTGGGTGAGGCAGGATGGGACGCATGAGCGACGACGCGAGCCGCCAGGGTCAGGTCACCGACGACGGCGCGACGAACGACGATCCCCGCATCGTCGTCGTGACGCCCGACGGCATGGGCGTCGCGACACCCCTCACCGACGGCAACGACGGGAGCGACGAGGGACACGGCCGGAGCCGCGAGCGTCGCGAGTCCGACGAGCAGCGCGAGCGCACCAACCCGGCCGACCTCGTCGAGGAGCCGGCCAAGGTGATGCGCATCGGCTCGATGATCAAGCAGCTGCTCGAGGAGGTGCGCAACGCACCGCTCGACGAGGCCGGCCGCCGCCGGCTCGCCGACATCCACCACCGCTCACTCGAGGAGCTCAAGGACGGCCTCGCGCCAGAGCTCGTCGAGGAGCTCGACCGCATCGCCCTGCCCTTCCGCGACGACTCCCCCACCGACGCCGAGCTGCGCATCGCCCAGGCCCAGCTCGTCGGGTGGCTCGAGGGCCTCTTCCACGGCATCCAGACGGCGCTCGTCGCGCAGCAGATGGCGGCGCAGCAGCAGCTGCAGCAGATGCGCGCCCTGCCGCCCGGTCCCGGCGCGTCCTACGGCACGCCCCCCGGCACCCACCCGGAGCCGCACCCCGGCGAGGTGGGCCCGACGGGCCAGTACCTCTGAGGCCCGGGTGCCGTCCGGGGCGTCGCGTCAGAGCCAGCTGGAGCGTTCGCGCTCGGTCGGGACCACGGCGGTGTTCCACTGCGAGAACGGCCGCTCGAGCTTGTAGCGGCAGTCGGGCTGGCGCAGCAGCACGACCGGCTCGGCGTTCGCCGGGTTGTCGAGCGACTCGAAGTACTCGACGCTCCAGTGGAACCAGCGCATGCAGAAGAGCCGCATCGTCAGGCCGTGCGTCACGATGACGACGTTGCGGGGGGCGGCGGGCGTCTCGAAGTTGCGGTGCATCGACTCGAGGAACGTCGACACACGGTCGTAGACGTCGGAGCCCGACTCCCCGTGGGTGAAGCGGTAGTAGAAGTGCCCGTAGCGGTCGCGCAGCGCCTTCTGCTCCGCGATGTCGGCCGGGTCCTGGAAGTTCGCCCAGTCCTGCTCGCGCAGGCGCGGCTCCACCCGCACGTCCCGCTCGGCGACCGGTAGTGCGAGCGCCTCGAGGGTCTGCCGGGTGCGCACGTAGGGCGAGACGTAGACCTCGACGGACTCGCCGTCGCGCACCTCGCGCAGCCTCTCGCCGGTCGCGCGCGCTTGCTCGAAACCCTTGTCGGTCAGGCTGATCCGGTGGTCCGGCACCCGTTCGTAGACCGTGTCGTCGAGGTTTCCCTCCGACTCCCCGTGCCGCACGAGGATGATCCGGTTCGGCCGGTGCTCGAGGCTCACCGGTTCAGACTACGGTCGCGCCGACCCCTTGCTGCCCAGGGCGCGACGAGCAGCAGCAGCCACGCGAAGCCGACGACGAAGCTCGCCACGAGGATGACGACCCCGGCCGACCCGCCGAGGAGGCGCTGCCCGAAGGCGAGCAGGACGGCATACGCCATCAGGAGCGCGCCGACGACGGCCTTGCGGTGGACGGGTCCCACGTCTGCTCCTCGCGTCGTCGCCGGGATGGCCCCATGGCAGCAGGCCGACGTGAACGGCGGGTGCTCCCGAGGTGACAGGTCAGGGTCCGGTTAGGGTGAGGCGGTGCGACAGGTGCGGAACCTGCTGGCCGGCGACAGCCCTTGGCTGCGCCGCGGGTCGCACGTGCTCAAGTGGCTCGCCGTGCTCGCGGCGTGCTACCTCGGCGGGGTCGCCGCGACGAACCTCGCGCCAACGGTGGCCGAGACGTCGCAGTACCGCGCCGTGCTGCGGCTCGACCCCGTGCCGCGGCACTCGCCGGTCCTCCACGCCCCGACGATCGTCGGCGACGTCGACGTGCAGTTCGCCTCTCCCGTCGTCGCGCCCGGTCTCGACGTGCAGGTGGCGGTGCGCGAGGAGATCACGAACCTCTTCACCCGACCGAACGTCGACATCAAGGCGTTGCAGCCCTCGAACGACGAGATCTCGGCGGCGATCGGGCAGGCCGCGCGGGGCGTCGGGCTCCGCTTCGTCCTCGGCGCCGGCGCCATCGCGGTGCTGCTCGCCCTCGCGTCGCACTACATCCGGCAACGCAACACCCGCCGCCACCACGTCGCGTTCGTCGCCTCGGCGATGGTCGTCGCGACGGCCGGCACCTTCGCGGGGATCGCCGTGACCTACCAGCCGGCACGCTTCGCGGAGTACCGCACCAGCGGTGTGCTCGGCGTCGTCCAGCGCAACGCGGGCCTGCTCGCCGACGTCGAGGCCCGCGCCACCCAGGTGACGCCGTACTTCCGCAACCTGCTCGCCGTCACGCAGGCCCTCCAGCAGAAGTACGTCGCCGGCACCGTCGAGGGGCCGCCCTCGGCCCGCTTCCTGCTCGTCTCCGACATCCACGGCGCCAACCAGTACGCCCTGATGCGCACGATCATCGAGCAGGAGGACATCGACGCCGTCATCGACAGCGGCGACCTCGTCAACTTCGGGCGCGTGCAGGAGGGCGACGCCGCCGGCATCTACCGCTCCATCCAGTCGCTGGGCGTCCCCTACGTCTTCACGAGCGGCAACCACGACCAGTCGTCGCCGACCGACCGGGCCGTCCTCGCCCGCATGGCGCGCATCCCCAACGTCGTCCTCCTCGAGGACGCCGCGGGCGGCCTGCGGGAGCTGTCGTTCCACGGCCTGCGCATCACCGGCTTCAACGACCCGCGCTACTTCGGCGACGACAACGCCGACCCCACGGCCAAGGCGAAGCCGGCCGCGGAGCGCTACAACGCAGCCGTGGCCGACGAGCCCGAGCCCGACCTCGTCGTCACCCACGAGCCGTATGCCGCCGAGCAGGTCGAGCGCGGACGCCTCCTCGTCAACGGACACATCCACACCCCCGCCCTCGAGGGCAACCGCATCCAGGTCGGCACGTTCACCGGCGGCGGGGTCGTGTCGCACTACTCCGAGGGCGCGGGGCAGGAGCTCAACGGCCAGCCGTACTCCTTCGACATCGCGCAGTTCGGCACGTCGTGCGAGCTGACCTCGCTCACCCGCTACTCGTTCCGCAACCTGCTCGAGGGACGGCCGGCGTACGACAGCGTGCAGGTCGTGAGCGGCGCGCGCATCGACCCCTACCGGCCCCCGGCCACCGTGCAGCAGCCGGGCCAGACGCAGCCCGACCCCGAGAAGCGCATCTGCAGCCGCCTCGAGGACACGACGTTGCGACCCATCCCGGTGGCGGCGTCGGCCCCGTCGACGTCGACGATCACCCCGTAGCGCTCACCCCTTGAGGTCGGGGAACTGGTCGTCGCGCCACTCGAGGTCGGGCTGGCTGCCGCCGAGCGCCTCGAGGTCGCGCTCGCGGCCACGCAGCTCGACGCGGCGGATCTTGCCCGAGATCGTCTTGGGCAGCTCGAAGAACTCGACCCGGCGCACCCGCTGCCACGGCGCGAGCTTCTCGCGGGCGTGGGCGAGGATCGAGCGCGCCACCTCCTCGCCGGGCTCGTGGCCGGGGGCCAGGGCGATGTACGCCTTGGGCACCGCGAGGCGCACCGGGTCGGGTGACGGCACGACCGCCGCCTCGGCCACCGCGGGGTGCTCGATGAGCACCGACTCGACCTCGAACGGGCTGATCTTGTAGTCGCTCGCCTTGAAGACGTCGTCGGTGCGCCCGACGAAGGAGATGTAGCCCTCGGCGTCGACCGAGGCGACGTCGCCCGTGTGGTAGAAACCGCCGGCCATGGCGTCGGCGTTGCGCTGCTCGTCGCCCTGGTAGCCGGTCATGAGGGGGACGGGCCGGCGGGAGAGGTCGAGGCAGATCTCGCCCTCGCGGTTGCCCTCCGGATCGGCCTCGGTGACAGGCTCGTTCGTCACCGGGTCGACCACCACGACGGGGTAGCCGGGGAGCGGCCGGCCCATCGATCCGGGCTTGACGACCGAGCCCGGGGTGTTGCCCACCGACAGCGTCATCTCCGTCTGGCCGTAGCCGTCGCGGATCGTCAGGCCCCACGCCTTCTCGACCTGCGCGATGACCTCCGGGTTGAGCGGCTCGCCCGCACCGACGACCTCGCGCAGCGCACCCGGCCCGCCGGTGAGGTCGCTCTTGATGAGCATCCGCCAGACGGTCGGGGGCGCACACATCGACGTCACCTGGTGCTCGCGCAGGACGCGGAGCAGCGCGGCCGCGTCGAAGCGGGCGTAGTTGTACACGAAGATCGTCGCGTCGGCGATCCACGGCGCGAAGAACGAGGACCACGCGTGCTTGGCCCAGCCGGGGCTGCTGATGTTGAGGTGCACGTCGCCGGGCTGCAGGCCGATCCAGTACGTCGTCGTGAGGTGCCCGACGGGGTAGGAACGCTGCGTGTGCTCGACGAGCTTGGGTCGGCTGGTCGTGCCCGAGGTGAAGTAGAGCAGCAGCCGGTCGTCGGGTCCGGTGCCCGGGTGAGCCGCCGGCGCGGCGTCGGTCGAGTGGGCATCGGCGTACGCGTGCCAGCCCTCGAGCTCGCCGCCGGTCGCGTCGCTGCCGACGGCGACCCGCAGGAAGTCGCCGGGCAGCTCGTCGAGCTTGTGCACCTCCGACGCGTTGGTCACGACAGCCCGTGCCGCGACCCGCTCGATGCGGTCGGCGAGGTCGCCGGGGCCGACGGCGGTGGTCGTCGGCACGATGACGGCGCCCAGCTTCATGACGGCGAGCATCGTCTCCCACAGCTCGACCTGGTTGCCGAGCATGAGCACGACGGAGTCGCCCCGGCCGACGCCCAGGGAGCCGAGCCACGCCGCGGCGCGGTCCGAGCGCCGGGCCATCTCGTCGAAGCTGACCGTCGCCGACGACTCGTCCTCCTGGACGATGGTCAGCGCCGGCGCGTCGTTGCCGCGCGCAATGGCGTCGAACCAGTCGACGGCCCAGTTCCAGCGGTCCCCGACGTCGGGGAAGGTGAACTCCTGCACGGCTCTCGCGTGGTCGCCCCGCAGCTCGACCAGCTGGTCGCGGGCTGCCCGGTAGGCGGCCGTCGGGTCCGTGGTTCCGGTCGTGGGTCCGGTCGCGGTTCCGGTCGTGGCGTCGTCGCTCGGGTGGCTCATGGCTCCGACCTTGCCACGCGCAGGCCCGGGCTAGAAGAAGCGACCCCGACCGATCCGTGGTCAGGGCCGGTCAGGCGCGCCGGACCGCCACGTCGACGGCGCAGCGGGCCCGGCCGGTGACGACCATGGCCAGGACACCGAGCGCCACAGCGAGGCCGCTGATGACGCCGAAGGCCTCGCGTGACGGTGCGCCGAACCATCCGAGGACCCCGCCGGCGACGGCGAGGAAGACCGCGCTGGCCATCGACGCGGCCATCTGTCCGCCGGCGTTGTGGCGGCCCTGGTCGGCATCGTCGGACGCTCCCATGGTGAGCACCGACAGGGTGCTCGACGTCAGGCCGATGCCCAGGCCGGCCACGGCCCAGCCCGTGAGGCCGACGGCGGTGGGTGCATCGGCCCAGACGATGAGGCTCGTCGTGGCCAGGCCGGCGGTGAGCAGCCCGAAGCCGAGCCGCAGCAGGAGCATGGGCCGGCCGTCGAAGCGGCTCTGCAGCGCCGAGCCCGCCGACCACGTGACGCCCGTGATGCTGAGGCTGATCCCCGCCGTCAGGGGCCCGTGGTGGCGCAGCACCGTGAGCACGAGCGGCAGGAACGCGCCGACGCCCATGAAGGCGGCGCTGAGCAGGCCGCGCAGCGCGACGACCCCGCCGATGCCGCAGGCGGCGCGCAGCGAGCCCTCCGGCAGCAGTCGCCTCGCCGCCAGCGCGAGCGCCACGAGCGAGGCGGCGAGGACGAAGACGTGGGCGCCCGAGCCGAGCGCGCTCGTGGCGCCCTGGTCGGCACCGCTGCCCGACGCGGGTCGCTCGGCCACGACGCTGAGGGTGACGAGGGCCGTGGCGGCCACGAACGCCCATGGCAGCACGCGGCGCAGCGGTCGTCGCTCTGCCGAGGTGGGGTCGGGTGCCGCCTGAACTCGTGCCGCCGGTGCAGCCGCCTCGGAGGCTGCGATCGCCGGCCGCAGGGCGAGCCAGACCGGCGCGAGCACGACCGGGCCGGCGGCGAAGACCCATCGCCAGCCGACGGCCTCGGTGACGGCTCCGGTGAGGGCGGGACCGAGCACCGAGGGCAGCACCCAGGCGGCGGCGAAGAGCGCCATGACCCGCGGGCGCAGACGTGGGTCCAGGGCGCGGGCGACGAGCACCATGACCCCGACGTCGAGCAACCCCTCGGCCAGCCCCCCGAGCAGTCGCCCGGCGACGAGCAGCGGGAGGGTCGCGGCGGTCGCGGTCGCGAGCATCCCGACGAGGAAGGCGAGCATCCCGGCGCGCAGCACGGGCGCAGGACCGCGGCGGTCGGCCCACCACCCGGCAGCAGCGAGCGCCACGAGGTAGGACGCCAGTGGGGCGGCGGTCACGACGCCGTAGCCGGCGATGGAGTCGAGCTCGCCGAGCACGCTCGGGAGGGCCGTCGATACGGCCCGGTTCTCGAAGGCGCCGAGCGTCACGAGCGCGACGACGCCGAGGGCGAGCGGCGCGTGGTCACGGGAAAGCAGCCGGGGAACGGGTTCGGTGGCGGTCGCGTGTCGGGTCACACCCGAGAGCGTGCAACCTCAAGCCAGCTTGAGGTCAACACCCATCGCGTATGCCGTCAGGCCGGGTCGTCCCCGTCCGATCCGTCACGCGGCCGGCGCGGCCGCTCCTCGGCCAGCCGGGGCCGGTCGCGAGGGTCCCGGCGGCCCTGGCGGATGACCGTCGTGTCGTCGGGCCCGGCGCCCTCGCCGTAGGAATCGCCGTAGCCCTCGCCGTCGACGTCGCCCGGGCCGCCGGAACCGTTGCCGTGACGGCGGCGGCGCAGGTCGTCCTCGTCGATGAGGCGGTTGATGAGCTGCTGGACCTCGTTGCTGCGCGGGATGTTCGCGAGGTTCTCGTCGGGGCTGTCGCCCGCCGACTCGATGTGCAGCGACCCCGAGCGGATGAGCCGGTCGAGGACGGTCTGCTGGAAGCTCACGTCGGTGATCTTCGACAGCGTGATGTCCTTGCCGTTCTTGGTGAGGATGCCGCGGCGCACCATGACGCGGTGCGAGGTGATGACGTAGTGCGTCGTGCGCCAGCGCAGGTAGGGCACGACGACGGCCGGGACCGCGACGACCACCAGCACGATGACCGCGGCCCACTGGATGCGGTTGCCGGTGGTGTCGTCGGGGGTCACGACGGCGATGGCGATGCAGACAGCGGCGAGCAGCAGGCCGAAGATCGTCGGCACCACCACCGTGAGCCAGTGCGGGTGCAGGTCTCGCTCGACCTTCTCGCCCTTGGCCAGCACGTTCTCGGGGAAGCCCATCGTCGATCCTCCTGTCGCTGAGGCCCCCTCGGGCCTCCGGAACCACGGTGCACTGCCAGCCTAGGCCGTCGGCCCGGCCGACGCGGGCCCTCGACGGCGGCGCGTCGACTTCGGCTCGCGGGCTCGCCCGTCGGGCCCTACTGTCCGGTAAGGGACGTGTGACCTGCGGCACAACAGCCGGCGTCGGCGCCCCTTCGCATGGCTCTGCAGTGCTCGGCGTCATCAGCCTTCCACCCACAAAGGAGTGTGTCGTGAAGAGCAAGTCCGTCAGGTCCTCCAGTTCCACCTCCCCCACCATCCGCAGGCGTGCCCTCGGGGCCGGCCTCACCGCCCTCGTCGGAGTCGGCGCCACGTTGGCGCTCGGCGCACCGGCTGTCGCCGCCGGCGCGTCCTACGTCGCTCTCGGCGACTCGTACTCGTCGGGCACCGGCACCCGCACCTACATCAGCGACGGCACGTCGTGCCAGCGCTCCGTCTACGCCTACCCGTCGCTCGACGCGGCCTCGCTCGGCTTCGCCCTCACCTTCCGCGCCTGCTCCGGCGCCACCGTCGCCGACGTGACGAACACCCAGCTGTCGGCGCTCACGAGCTCGACGGCATACGTGACGATCTCGGTGGGCGGCAACGACGCCGGCTTCGCCGACGTGCTCACGGAGTGCGCACAGCCGGCCTGGATGAGTGACTGCAACGGGGCCATCGACGGCGCGCAGAGCATCATCAACAACACGTTGCCGGGGCGCCTGTCGACGCTCTACTCCTCGATCCGCACCAAGGCGCCTAACGCGAAGGTGATCGTCGTCGGCTACCCCCGCATCTTCAACGGCCAGGACTGCAACGCGTTCACGTGGTTCTCGCCGACCGAGGAGTCACGGCTCAACGCGACGGCCGACCTGCTCAACTCGCGCACGTCGAGCGCCGCGACCGCCCGTGGCTTCACCTTCGTCAACCCGACGGCGAAGTTCGTCGGGCACGCCGTGTGCGACAGCCCGGAGTGGCTCAACGGCCTGTCCAGCCCGGTCAGCGAGAGCTACCACCCGAACGTCGCGGGTCACCGGGACGGCTACGCCGTCGTGACCAAACCGGCGTTCGGGGCCACCCTCGCGGCGAAGACCGGATCGGCCACCTACTCGGCCGACGCCATCGCTGCGGGCAACCGCAGGTATGCCGCCGCCGACCGCACGATCACGCCGGAGCGGTTCGTCGCCCCCGACCTCACCACCGCCGAGGCGAAGGCCGCGGCCAGGCGCGCCGGCGTCGACCTGCGAAGCCGCGCGAGCATCGACGCCGCCGACCGCGCGTGGTCGCAGCGGCAGTCCGCGGGGGTGCGGTGACGTCGTGTGTGACGTCACGTTGAAGACGTGATGAGGTCGTCGGGCGCCGCCCGGCCGAGCCACCTAGTCTGACCGGGTGCGCTACGACGACATCATCATCGGGGCCGGACACAACGGCCTCACGGCCGCCGCCTACCTGGCCCGCGCGGGAAGGACCGTCCTCCTCCTCGAGCGTTCGGACCGGGTGGGCGGCGCAGCCGTGTCGGCGCAGGCCTTCGCCGGTGTCGATGCCCGGCTGTCGCGCTACTCCTACCTCGTCTCGCTGCTGCCGCGGCAGGTGCTCGCCGACCTCGACCTCGACCTGCGGCTCATCCGGCGCCGCTACTCCTCCTACACGCCGGTGCCGGGCAACCCCGACCGTGGGATTCTCGTCGACAACGCCGACGCGGCCGCGACCCGCGCGGCGTTCCGCTCCCTCACGGGGGGCGACGACGCGTATGCCGGGTGGACCGACTTCTACGCGCGCATGGGTCGGGTGGCCGAGCGCCTCTTCCCCACCGTGCTCGAGCCGTTGCGGTCGCGCGACGACGTGCGGGCGCTCGCCGGCGACGACGCCCTCTTCGACGCCCTGACGACGAGACCCGTCGGCGAGCTCATCGAGTCGGTGACCTCCGACGACACGCTGCGCGGCATCATCGCCACCGATGCCCTCATCGGCACGTTCGCCTCGCTCGACGAGGGTGACCTGCGCCAGAACATCTGCTTCCTCTACCACCTCATCGGGGGTGGCACCGGCGACTGGGACGTGCCCGTCGGCGGCATGGGTGCTCTCACCGACTCCCTTGCGGCAGCGGCGGCCTCGGCCGGAGCCACCATCGTGACGGGCGCTGACGTGACGTCGGTGGACCCGTCCACGGGCGAGGTGGCGTGGGCCGGAGGATCGGCCGGCAGCGGCAGCGCAGTCGGCGGTTCGATCGTCGCCGGGTGCGCACCCACCGTGCTCAACCGGCTGCTCGCCGCCTCCGGTGCCGAGCCGGTCGACACCGAGGCCGACGTCGAGGGCGCCCAGCTCAAGGTCAACATGCTGCTGACCCGGCTCCCCCGGCTGCGGGACGCCTCGGTCGACCCGGCCGCCGCGTTCGCCGGCACCTTCCACATCAACGAGGGCTACGGACAGCTCGAGCAGACGTATGCCGCAGCGCGCGACGGGCGCATCCCCGACCTGCCGCCGTGCGAGATCTACTGCCACACGCTGTCGGACCGCTCGATCCTCGGCCCTGACCTCGCCTCGACCGAGGCGCAGACCCTGACGCTGTTCGGGCTGCACCTGCCGGCACGACTCTTCCGCGACGACAACGAGACGGCGACCAAGGACGCGCTGCTCGCGACGATCCGCTCGCTCGACTCGGTGCTCGGCGAGCCGATCGAGTCGGTGCTGGCGCGCGACGTGCACGGCAACCCGTGCATCGAGGTGAAGTCGCCCGTCGACCTCGAGCAGTCGGTGGGGTTGCCGGGCGGCAACATCTTCCACCGCTCGCTGCAGTGGCCCTGGGCGGAGCGCGACGCCGAGGTGGGTGCGTGGGGCGTCGAGACGGCATACGCCAACGTGCTGCTCGGCGGCGCGGGCGCGCGGCGCGGGGGCGGCGTGAGCTCGATCCCCGGCCACAACGCCGCCAGGGCGATCCTCGGCTGAACCCCCGCGTCGGGTCAGGCCGGCCAGACGCCCGAGCTGCCGCGGCGGTGGCTGGTGAGCAGGTGCGTGTCGACGATGCCGACGGCCTCCATCAGGGCATACATCGTCGTCGGGCCGACGAAGGAGAAACCCTTCTTGCGCAAGGCTTTCGACAGCGCCTTGCTCTCCTCGGAGACGGTCGGCACGTCGGAGTGGTCGTTGGGTCGTGGCGTGTCGGTCGGCTGGAACGCCCAGACGAAGTCGACGAGGCCCCCCTCGTCGCGCAACGCGATCGTGGCGCGGGCATTGGCGATGGTCGCCTGGATCTTGCCCCGATGGCGGATGATGCCGGCGTCGGTGAGCAGTCGCTCGACGTCGCGGTCGGTGAACGTCGCGACGACGTCGGGGTCGAAGTCGGCGAAGGCCGCGCGGAAGTTCGGCCGCTTGCGCAGGATGGTGGCCCACGAGAGGCCGGACTGGAATCCCTCGAGGCAGATGCGCTCGTAGAGGCCGCGCTCGTCGCGGATCGGCATGCCCCACTCGGTGTCGTAGTAGTCCATGAGCAAGGGGTCGACCGAGGCCCACGTGGGGCGGGCGAGCCCGTCTGCACCAACGACCGTCATGGCGCCGACCCTAGGACAGCGCCAGGCGCATGATGACGCGGGGGAAGCCACCCGAGATGGAGTCGGTGTCGGCGGCCTTCGTGAAGCCGGCGCGCTCGAAGAGGCCGCGGGTGCCGACGTACGCCATCGTGAGGTCGACCTTGGCCCCGTGGTTGTCGACGGGGTAGCCCTCGACCGCCGGCGCACCGTGCTGCCGGGCGTAGTCGACGGCGCCCTCGAGCAGGGCGTGCGAGATGCCTTGGCGCCGATGGCCCGGGCGGACCCGGATGCACCAGACCGACCACACCGGGAGGTCGTCGACGTGCGGGATCTTCGTCGAGCGCGCGAACGGCAGCTCGGCGCGAGGAGCCACTGCGGCCCAGCCGACGACCTCGTCGCCGTCGTAGGCGAGGACGCCGGGCGCGACCTCGCGGCTGCAGAGGTCCCGGACGTAGTCGCCCCGGGCGGCCCCGACCAGCTGCCTGCTGGTCCTCGAGTCGAGGCGGTGGCTCAGGCACCAGCAGACGGTGCTGGCAGGGTTCTTCGGGCCGAGCATCGTGGCCACGTCGTCGAAGCGTTGCAGCGTGGCCGGCCGGACGTCGATGGTCATGGTGGGCAGGTTAGCCAGTGGCGCCGACAGTGATGAGGACGCCGACAGTGACGAGCGCAGCGACAGGGACGGAGTCGGAGCGGGAATGGTGGTGGGGTGACGTCGCCCGCAGACCCGTACGAGGGAGTCGACCTCTCGACCCTCGACCTGCGGGCGCACCCGGAGCTCTATCGCGTCGGTCGCGGTGAGCAGGGCGTCCTGCGGGTGCAGCCGTACAAGGACGAGCTGCTGCCGTTGTGGCGCTTCCGCACGCCCGAGGTCGCCCGCGAGAGCGCAGCGGCGATCCGGTCCCGGTTCGATGCGTACCTGGAGGCCGGAGACCTCGTGGGCGCGGACGTGGCGCGCAAGTACCTCCAGATGGGGTTCACGCGCGCCCGGCGCTACGCCAACCACGCGGGCGGCAAGAAGTACGACGGGCCGGTGCCGGCGGATCGGCGGGGGCAGAGCGGCTCGCACGGCCGGCGCGAGCTGCCCCGCGGGCCCGAGGACCCGGAGAAGGCGGAGTCGGCCCGCATCTTCAAGGCGGCTTGGGATGCCGTCGAACAGCTCGAGGCGTACACGTCCTGGCGCTCCGAGCACCGGAACCGGTACGGCTGAGCCGACGCGGGGGGGTCGCGCCCTTTTTGCCGGTTTCGTGGGTGTACGGGTACTTACGCGCCTACCGTGGCGTGACGGCACACGGCCGCGTCACGCCGCCCCGGAGGCACCATGAAGACCACTCCCATCACGCCTGCTCCGACTACCCGCGCCCGCCGCGACCGCCGCGCCCGCCGAGCCCGCCGAGCCCGCCCCTCCGTGCTGGCCGGCCTGACCGTGCTGCTCGCTGCGGCGCCGCTCGCGACGGCTGCGGCCCCCGCGAGCGCTGCCCTGACCTACCAGCAGCAGGTGGTCCAGCTCGTCAATGCGCAGCGGGCCAAGGTCGGCTGCCGGGCGCTCGTCACCGATGCGCGTCTCGCTCGGGCTGCGCAGGCGCACTCGGCCGACATGGCCAGGCGCCGCTACTTCTCGCACACGTCACCCGACGGCCGCACGTTCGTGCAGCGCATCAGGGCCCAGGGCTACCCCGGCACCCGGCTGGGCGAGAACATCGCGGCCGGCTACCGCACGCCCTCGACCGTGATGGCGGCGTGGATGAAGAGCGCCGGCCACCGGGCCAACATCCTCAACTGTCGTTACACGGCCATCGGCGTCGGCTACGCGACGGGCGGCCCGTACGGCACCTACTGGACCCAGGACTTCGGCGGCTGACCCAGGAAGGCCGCAGCGTCAGAAGGGCGGCGGGTCGTCGATCTCGTGCGAGCCGTCACGCGGATGGTCGCTCGATCGATCCTGTGGCGGTGACTCTCGGAGGGCTTCGAGCCAGTCGTGGGGACGGCTCGTGTAGCGACGCCTCGCCGCCGTGCGCCAGCGGACGGTGTCGTCGTCGGGGTCGCGTTCGGCGTGCCAGTGCCCGTGGGTGCGGACGTTGTGGTGCAACCGGTGCTTTGCGGTGAAGTTGGTGGATGCCGTCGGGCCGTGCGGCCACGGGATGTCGTGGTCGAGGTCGCAACGGGTGGCCGGGACGGTGCAGCCGGGGCCGCGGCACGTCCCGTCGACGGCTTCGACGTGCGCCCGCATCTCTGCGGTCGGGCGGTAGGCCTGCGTCTCCAGCCGGAGCGCGGCGCCCGTCTCGGCGTCGACGAGGAGGCGGCGCCAGGTCGACTCGGGGCCGAGCATGATCTGGCGACCGTGCTCGGCGCTGACCCAGCCGTAGCCCGGGATCTCGCAGGGCGCATCGGTGAGCCCCAGAGCCGTGCTGACCGGAATGACGATGGTGACCACCGCGGCCGAGCGCCGGCCCACCTTCGTGCGTCCGAAGAGGTCCGCCGGCGCGGCATCCACGTCGCCAGCAGCAGGCGGGGACCCGATCGCACCGACGGAAACAGCGCCGCTCGCGGTCTCGACCGCGACGGCGACCTTCGGGGACGCAGGGGCTCGTGGTGACGGGTCGATCTGACCGAAGGCCACCGCGCCGGTGATGGCGTCGGCCCGCAGCTGGTCGAGCGAACGCGGGTCACCGGCCTGTCGCGCGGCACGTGCGAGGGCATCGGCGCGCTCCATCACGGCGATGACCTTGTCGGCGTCGTTGGTGACGGTGAGCACCCCGAGGCCGTCGCCGTCGATGCGGGCGTGGGCACCACGCCGCCTCCTGGCCGCGCGCCTACGGGCCGCAGCCTCACGGTCGGCGGCCAGACAGGTGCGAGTCAGTCGCTGACGGAACAGCGTCGGCGATGGCGGCGCGTCGTCCTTGGCCCGCAGCGTCGCCTCGACGATGCCAGGCCCCGCTTCCGGCGGGAGCCGGCGGATCTCGCGCTCGATGGTGCACGCGCGATGCAGGCTCACCTCGCCCCTCGACAGGCGCAACCGCAGCTCGGCCACACCAGGACTTCGTGTCGTTGCCAGGTCGAGTCGGGCGCCCACCTCCTGCTGCCCCAGACCCGTCGCCGTTGCGACCTCGAGCACGGTCAGATCAGTGACGTCGACCCAGCCGGCCGGTCGCGGATGTCCGAGGTCGGCAGCCCGGGCCTGCTCCCCCGCATCGATCGTCGCCTCCAGCCGTGCGAGCGCCTCGAGCGCGACGCCGTCGAGCACCGACTTGCAGCGCTCCACGGCCTCCACGATCCGCAGCTCGCCGCTGGCCATCGCCTCGGTGTCCGCGAGCGGCGCCACCGCCAGGTCGTCGGTCGCAGCGGCGAGGAGCTCGGCGACGAGGGCCGGCAACTGGCGCTCGAGCACGACGCGCGCCACCTCACGTCGGACAGCCCGCACAGCCGCTGAGCGGCCATGGACAGGCACCGCAGTGCGCGTCGCGGCCCGCACCGCGTAGAGCTGCGAGAGGTGGGACAGGTCCAGCAGGACGTCGGAGACGTCATGCTGGACCTCGGAGGCGGCGCGCAGGCCGTGGAGCCCTCGAATGCCATGCCACCCTCCTCACGTATGTCCTTGTCATACTTTAGCACACTTGTTCGAGAAAGGTTCCACGGGCGCACCCTCACCGTCGCAACCCAGCACCGGTGCGGCCTGTCTCCTCCGCGCGACGCTCGCTCCGTGGGTGAGGATGGGCACATGCGCCCAGCCGACCGGCCGCCCACCCCCGACGACACGATCGGAGCCCGCGACCTCACGTCGTGGCACAGCCGGTTCGGCCGCTGGCTCGTGGCCGTCACGACGCGCACGGTGCAGTGGTCGTCGGCGCACCTGGCCTTCGTCGTCTTCGCGGCGGTCGCCATCATCGTCATGGTCGGACTCGTCGAGGGCATCGAGACCGTCTACGAGAGCGTCGTCCGGAACAACTCGCTCTCCGCGGTCGACCAGCCGGTGCTCGATGCGGCGGTGGGCCTGCGCTCCCCCGCCCTCGACTCGGCCGTCACCACCTTCACCGACATCGGCGGACCGGTCGGCATGCCGATCCTCGCCACTCTCGCCGTCGCCGTCATCACGTGGCGACGGCGCCGCTGGACGCCCATCGTGCTCGCCGTCGTCGCGGCGGCCGGTTCCCTCGCCATGACGATCGTCGGCAAGGACTTCGTCGACCGGGCCCGCCCACCGGCCGCGCTGGCCGTGCCTCCGCTCGAGGTCTCGCCCAGCTTTCCCAGCGGTCACACCCTCAACGCGACCGTGCTGACGGCCGTGGTCGCGTACCTCGTCCTCATCGAGACGACCGCCACCTGGCAGCGCGTCGCCACCGTCACGGTGGCCACGGTGTTCGTGCTCGCCATGGGCCTCTCACGCGTCTTCCTCGGACACCACTGGCTCACCGACGTCGTCGCCGGGTGGCTCATCGGCCTCGCCTGGGCGCTCGTGGTGGTCACCGCCCACCGGCTGTGGCTGACCCTGCGCCAGCGCCCTCAGGCAGTGGCACGGCCCCTCACCCCTTGACGCCTCCTTCGTTCGCGCCCCGGATGAAGTAGCGCTGGAGCGCGAAGAAGAGCACCGCGACCGGGATCGTCGCCAGCAGGGCGGTGCCGAGCTTGAGGGGGTACTGGGTGCCGGAGCCCAGCTGTCCGCTCGTCAGGCTGGCCAGGCCGGTGACGAGCGTCTGGTGCTCGGGCGTGCCCTTGGTCACCACGAGGAAGTGGGAGAACTCGTTCCACGAACCCTGGAACGACAGGATCGTCAGGGTGATGAGCGCCGGCTTGGCCATCGGCAGCACCACCGACCAGAAGGTGCGGAAGATGCTCGCGCCGTCCATCCGGGCCGCCTCCTCGATCGAGACCGGCACCGAGTCGAAGAACTGCTTCATGATGAAGACGCCTGCGGCGTCGACGATGAGGGGCAGGATCATCGCGGTGTACGTGTCGTAGATGCCGAGGTAGTTGACCATGAGGAACTTCGGGATGAGCAGGGCCACGCCGGGGACCGCCATCACGGCGAGCAGGGCTGCGAAGACGGCGTTGCGGCCGCGGAACTGCAGCCGCGACAGGGCGTAACCGGCCAGCGAGTCGAGGAAGACGCGCGCGGCCGTCACGACGAGGGTGACGATGAACGAGTTCTGGACCCAGGTCGTGACGGGCACCGAGGAGTCGCCGGTCTGACCGAAGATCCGCTGCCACACCTGGGTCGTGACGGGGTTCGGCACGAGTGACAACGGATTGTTCGCCGCGTCGGGGTCGGTCTTGAACGACGTCGAGATCTGGATGAGGAAGGGGTAGATGAAGAACACCGCGAAGGCGAGCAGTGCGGCATACAGCAGGATCGTCTTGACGGGGTTGGACCGGCGCTCGATCACTTGCGGCCTCCGAGTCGGAAGAGGGGCTTGCGGTCGTCCTTGTCGGTCAGCACGTAGCGCTGCAATCGCGTCAGGACGACGATGATGAGGAAGACGACGAAGGCCATGGCTGCACCTGAGCCGTAGCGGAAGTTGCCGAAGCTCTGCTGGTAGGAGAGGAAGGCCGGGCTCAGGGTCGTGCCGTCGGGCTGCCCCTTGCCCATGACGTAGATCTGGTCGAAGACCTGCCACGTGCCGATGATCCCGAGCGTGATGACGAGGAAGAGCGCCGGCTTGATCATCGGCAGCGTCACGTGCCGCAGCTTCTGCCAGCGCGACGTGCCGTCGAGGGCCGCCGCCTCGTCGATCTCGACGGGCAGGTCCTGCAGCGCCGCGATGAACATCAGCATGAAGGTGCCCGACGTCGTCCAGATGACGAGGAAGATGATGACGAACATCGCGACCGACGGGCCGGAGAGCCAGTCCCAGAGGGTGCGTCCGAAGATCTCACCCTGGGCCCACGAGGGGTTGTCGACCCCGACCGCGTTGAAGGCGAGGTGGAGCAGGCCTCGGCTGTCGGTGAACCACTGTGGCCCGTCGATGCCGAACAAGGCGAGGAAGGCGTTGACGGCGCCGGTGTTGGAGAAGAGGAAGAGGAAGACCGTCGCGATGGCGATCGAGCTCGTCACCGACGGGAAGTAGAAGGCGGTGCGGAAGAAGCTGCGGCCCTTGAGCATCGTGTTGCTGACGAGCAGCGCGAGCCCGAGTGCGAGGGCCGTTTGCAGCGGGACGACGAGCAGCACGTAGTAGAAGGTGTTGCCGATCGACTGCATGAAGTTGTCGCGGGTCAGGCCGTCGCGCGCAAACAGGTCCGTGTAGTTCTTCAGACCCACGACATCGGTGCCCTGCCCGACCTGGAAGGGGTTTGAGTTGCCCTGCCAGTTGGTGAAGCTCACCCACAGGGCCATCCCGATCGGGATGACGAGGAAGACCCCGAGGATGACGATCATGGGGGCGACGAAGAGCCAGCCCGCCGCGCCTTCTCGCCCGCGTAGGCCGCCCCGGTTGCGGCGCGGCGCACGTCGGGCGCCGGGAGCGCCGGCCTGGCCGGTCGGGGTGCCCGCGGAGACCGCGGCCGCCTGCCCGGCTCGCGCGCCGGACGCGGTGACGTCGTCCGGGGGACGTTCGTCGATGGATGCCATGAAGCCCTCCTGGGGATCGGCGACCGTGGGGAGAGAGTGGCGTCCGCCCGCCGCGCCATGAGGTGGGCGGACGCCAGGGTTGGGTCAGCCGGAGAGGGCCGCGGTGCCGTTCTTCTGCAGCTCTGCGAGCCAGGCGTTCGGGTCTCCGCCCTTGCCCAGCGTCGCCAGCTGCGAGTTGAACTTCGTGATGACCTCGTCGAAGCCCGGCAGGTTGACCGGGCCCTGGGCGTACTGGCCGCCGGCGACGAAGGCCTGCTGGTCCGGGAACTTCGCCGCGAACGCCTTGGCGCCCTCCTCGGTGGAGGGCATGACGCCGAAGGCGTCGGCGAAGGCCATCTGCTGGTCGGTCGTGATGAGCGACTTGACCAGGTCGACGGACTGCGCCTGGTTGGGCGACTTGGCGGCGATGCCCCAGCAGTTGCTGAACAGCAGCGTCCCCTTGCCTGCAGGGCCTGCCGGCAGCTCGACGACCTTGTACTTGAGGTTCGGGAAGTCCTTCTTGGCGCCGCTGATCCAGTTGCCCTCGATGGTCATGGCCGCGACACCCTTGCCCAGCGCCTCGCCGCCCCAGCCGGTGGACGGGTTGGTGTTCTTGCTGAACTTGAGGACTCCGTCCTTCATCATCTTCTGGACCTCTGCCAGTCCCGCCTTGGCCGGTGCGCTGTCAGCCGTCATCGTCTTGCCGTCCTCGGAGACGATCCACCCGCCGGCCTGCTTGATGAAGGCGCCGCTGCGGTTGATGTCGTCGCCGATGACGAGGCCGGTGACCTTGCCCGACGTCAGCTTCTTGGCCACCGCTTCGAGGCCGGCCCAGTCCTTCGGGATGTCGGCGTCGGTGAGGCCGGCCTTGCTCCACAGGTCGGTGTTGATCTCGAGGGCGAGCGTCGAGTAGTCCTTGGGGGCGCAGTAGAACTTGTCGTCGTACGTGAAGGCCTTCACGAGGGCCGGCAGGAAGCCGGCGTCCTTGACCTGGTCGCCGTACGCGTAGAGGTTGCCGGCCTTGGCGAACGTGCCGACCTTGGAGGCGTCGGTGTAGAAGACGTCGGGGGGCGTCGTCGACGCGAAGGCCTGACCCAGCTGCTGGCCGAGGTCGGACGCGGCGATGACCTCGACGGTGTTGCCGGTCTTCTTGGCCCACGCCGCGGTGGCCTGCTTGACCGCGTTGGTCTCGGCGTCGCCCGAGCTGCCGATCATGACGGTGAGCTTGACTGGGCCCTTGGACGTGGCCTGCGGCGCGTTGTTGCCACCGCTGAAGCCGCCCCCGCCGCACGCGCTCAGGACGAGCGCGCCGGTGAGGCAGGCCGCTGCGGCGGCCGTGGTGGTCTTGCGTGACATCGATGTCTCCTGTTTCGGGTGGTGGGGGCGTGATCCCTGGCGTATGCCGGGTGGGTCGTCGTGGAACCGCGCTTGCTTCACGGTGGCTCGGGGACGGACGAGCGGCCGGCCCCGGCGGAGTCGCGCACGCTCGACGCGCGCACGGTGAGGGTGGGCTCGAGCAGCACCGGGGCGGACGTCGTCTCAGGGTCGACGAGCAGGTCCCAGGCGATGCGGGCGGCCTCGGCGACGGGCTGGTGGACGCTCGTCAGCTGCATGGCTGCGGCGACGTCGGTGTCGTCGAAGCCGACGACCCCGACGTCTCGGCCGGGCTCCAGCCCGTGGTTGCGGACGGCCCGGAGGGCTCCGAGGGCGAGCAGGTCGGAGGCGCAGACGATCGCGGCGTCGGGCCCGAGCCGGTCGAGCAGCCGCTCGGCGGCCCCGGTCGCCTCGTCGAGGTCCTGCACGGACTCGGCCGTGGGGGCCTCGCCCGTGACGCCGAGCTCGGCCAGCCCGTCGGCCCAGCCCCGGCGGCGGTCGTCGCCGACGGGCGAGCCGGAGGGCCACCCCAGCCAGCCGATCTGCCGGTAGCCGGAGGCAGCGAGGTGGCGCACGGCGCCGAGCACGCCGGCGTGGCCGTCGACGTCGACCCAGCGGGTGAGCTCGGGGCGGTCCCAGACCCGCCCGAACGACACGAACGGCACGCCGTGCTCGATGAGCCACTGCGGCCGGGGGTCGGCGTGGCGGGTGTCGGCGAGGACGAACCCGTCGACGAGACCGCTCGCGAGCGTCTGGCGGTAGCCGGCGATGACGTCGTCGGGGTCGGGGGCGAAGGCGAGCAGGTGGCTGGCGTGGGCGGGCGCGGACACGGTGAGCTCGACCAGGAACTCGTCGAGGATGTGCCCGAGCCGACGGTGACCCGACGGGTTGACCTCGAAGCCGAAGGCCGAGGCGCGCTGCCGGCGCAGCTGCTGCGCCGACGCGTGCGGGGTGAAGCGCAGTCGCTCGACCTCACGCAGCACCCGCTCGAGCGTGTCGGGAGCGACCTTGTGCGGGCGGTTGAGAGCGTTGCTCACCGTCTGGCGCGACACGCCCGCGGCCTCGGCGACGTCGACGATCGTCGTCCGGCCACCACGCGACTCATCGGCCTGCACTCCACGCTCCTTCGCGGTCGAGCCCATCCAGTCCAGCGAGTTGATCGTTCAAAACCGGCAAGTCCGGTGGACTTGAACGTTCATACGAGAGGGAGCATGCTCTTGTCTGCCCGGATTGGTCAAGGATGCTTGACCATTTCGTGACAGGTTGGGTCGGCGCCGACGGCGCTCCCGACACCCCGTTCCCGCCCGACGGAAGGCCCCTCGGTGACCGAGCGCGACACGCAGCGCCCCCCTCGACAGCCCTGGCTCCACGAGCTGTCGATCGTCGTCGACGGCAACGCGACGGTGCTCGCCGACCGATCAGGTGACGTGCTCCCCGGCACGAGCCACGGGCTCTACGTCGACGACCGCCGCATCCTCGGCACCCTGCGCCTCGAGGTGGCGTCGGAGGCCCCGGCCTTCGTCGCCGAACGCGCCTCGGGTTCGACGGCCGAGTACGCCGGGTCTGCCCGCGGCCTGGGCAACCCGGGCCCCGACCCCACCGTCGAGGTGCTCCGCTCGAGGCACCTGCTCTCGGCCGACGGGCGCACCCTGACCGAGCAGGTCGCCATCACCTCGCGCGCGGCGCAGACCGTGCACGCCCCCGTGCGACTCGTCGTCGGTGGCGACGGCCTCGACATCGGAGCCGTGAAGTCGGGTCGGCTCACGGGACCGCCCACGCCGGTCACCGTCGTCGACGGCCACGCGGTGCTCGAGGACGACTGGCACCGCACCACGCTGACCCTGGAGGAGCTGCCGCCCGGCTCGGGCGCGACCGTCGAGCCGGGTCCTGACGGCGCCGTGGTCCTCGGCGCGACCCTCGTCGTCGAGCCCGGCAGCACGGCCTCGCTCTGCCTCCGGGTGGCCACCGAGCGGCTGCAGGCATCGGCCTTCGACGCCGACCCCGGGGCCGACGCCGTGCACTGGGACGACGTGCGCGTCACCGCCCGCGACCACCGTCTCGCCCGCACGGTCCAGCGCGGCCTCGACGACCTGCGCCACCTCGTGCTCCGCGACCCCGCCTCGCCCGACGACGTCTTCGCTGCGGCCGGAACTCCGTGGTATCTCACGCTCTTCGGACGCGACTCCATCTGGGCGGCCCGAATGCTCCTTCCCCTCGGCACCGAGCTCGCGGAGGGGACGCTCCACACGCTCGCGCGCCGGCAGGGCACCACGCACGACCCCGTCACGGGCGAGGCGCCGGGCAAGATCCCGCACGAGCTGCGACGGCACGTCTACCGCGACAAGAACACCGGGATGACGCTGCCGCAGGTCTACTACGGCACCGTCGACGCGACGGCCCTCTGGGTCTGCCTGCTCGCCGAGGCCGTCGACTGGGGACTCCCCGTCGAGCGCGCGAAGACCCTGCTGCCCGCGCTCCGCGCGGCCGTCGGATGGCTCATCGGCGACGGGCAGCCCGACGCCGACGGGCTGCTCAAGTACATCGACACCTCGGGCACCGGCCTCGCGAACCAGGGCTGGAAGGACTCCGGCGACTCCATCCGCTGGCGCGACGGCACCGTCGCCGACGCGCCGATCGCGCTCGTCGAGGCGCAGGCGTATGCCGTCGAGGCCCTCCGCGCGGCCGCCCGCCTGCACCGCGCACTGGGCGCCACCGAGGTCGACGACGCCGACGCGCTCGAGGCGCAGGCCTCGGCCCTCGAGCAGCGGCTGCGCGACCGGTTCTGGGTCGAGACCGACGCCGGCCGCCACCTCGCCATCGCCCTCGACGGCGCCGGCCGCGCGGTCGACGGCCTCGGATCGAACATGGGTCACGTCCTCGGCACGGGATCCCTCGACGCCGCCGAGGCGCGCGAGGTCGCCGCCACGGTGACCGGGCCCGAGCTGCTCGACGACTTCGGCGTGCGCACCTTCGGCACCGGGAACGGCGGCTTCAACCCGATCGGCTACCACACCGGCTCGATCTGGACCCACGACACCGCGATCACGGCAATCGGCCTGTCCCGCGAGGGATTCGACGCTGAGTCTGGCGCCGTGGCCCGCACTCTGCTGGCGTCCGCGGAGGCCTTCTCGTACCGCTGGCCCGAGCTCTACTCGGGCGTCGCCCTCTCCGGCGCCCCGACGCCCTACCCGGCGTCGTGCCGCCCGCAGGCATGGTCCGCCGCCTCGGCCGTCGCGCTGCTCTCGGTGGCCCTGCGCCCCCGACCCGACGCGGCGACGCGAACGCTTCGGCTCGAGCCGGTGCGCCCCTCCCCCTACGGCGCCTTCCGCGTCGACGGACTGCGCTTCTGCGGACAGCGCATCGACGTCGCGGTCTCCGACGACGGCGACGTCGAGGTCCTGGGCGACCCCGGGGACGTCACCGTGGTCACCGACTGAGCTCGACGGCATACCTTCTCGGGGCCACCCCTCCTAGGATCGACAGGGTGAAGCCGGCGATCATCCTGGTGTCCGAGACGCGCTGCGAGCAGCTGTTCGACGAGTTCAGCCGCTACGCCCGTGACTACGAGCTGCCGACGGCCACGTCGGCCCACGAAGCGAAGCAGGCCGCCAAGAAGGTGGTGGCCGAGGGCGGCCAGGTGGCGATGTTCGTCACCGAGTCACGCCTCCCCGACGCCGACGTGCACCAGGCCTTCCACTGGTGGCGGCAGACGGTGCCGACCGCACGGCGGGTCATCGCCGCGCACGTGTCGACGTTCCGCGAGGACGCCGAGCGGCTGCGCGGCGGCATGGCGAAGGGCAAGTACGACGCATACCTGCTCATGCCGCGCGGCGCCCGTGACGAGGAGTTCCACACGGCGATCTGCGAGCTGCTGTCGGACTGGGGCTCGACGGTCGCCGAGCCGGAGGTCGTGGCGGTCGCGATCGTCTCCCCCGTCGAGGACGCCCTGACGCTCGGCATCCGCGACTACCTCGACCGCATGGGCATGCCGAACCGCGTCTACCCGCCCGACAGCGAGAAGGGCCAGCACGTGCTGCAGCTGCTCGCGGCCGAGGGCGGAGAGCCCGAGTTCCCGCTCGTCATGGACATGGGCAAACGCGTCGGCAGCGCACGGAGCGTGCGCGACGTGGCCTCGCGCATCTACGGACGGCCCGCCGACGTCGACGTCGACCGCGTCGTGGACGTCGCGATCGTCGGGGCCGGTCCCGCTGGTCTCGCAGCCGCGGTCTACGCATCGTCCGAGGGACTCTCGACGGTGGTCCTCGAGGCGGAAGCCGTTGGCGGGCAGGCCGGCACGTCGTCGATGATCCGCAACTACCTCGGCTTCCCGAGGGGCATCAGCGGTATGCGCCTCGCCCAGCGCGCGCGCAACCAGGCGATCCGCTTCGGCACCCAGTTCTTCACCGGGTGGCCGGTCACCTCGTTCGTCGCCGGAGGTGTCGACGACGACGGCAACCCCGAGCCGCACCGCCTCTGCACCGAGGGAGGTGACGTGCGCGCCCGCGCCGTCGTCGTCTCCGCCGGCGTGAAGTACCGCCGCCTCGACGCCCCGGGCATCGAGCGGCTCGTCGGGCTGGGCGTCCACTACGGCAGCGCCATGACGGCCGCCCGCGAGATGGAGGGCTCCGACGTCATCGTCGTGGGCGGTGGCAACTCGGCCGGCCAGGCCGCGATCCACCTCTCCCGTTTCGCCGGCTCGGTCACCATCCTCGTGCGTCGCGAGAGCCTCGCCGAGACGATGTCGGACTACCTCGTCGGCGAGATCCGGTACAACCCGCGCATCACGGTCCAGCCGTGCTGCGAGGTCGTCGAGGGCGGCGCGGGCGACGACGGCCGGCTCGGCTGGGTGACGACCCGAGACGTGCGCGACGGCAGCGAGACCCGGCGCGACTGCCGAGGCCTGTTCCTGCTCATCGGTGCCGAGCCCTACTGCGACTGGCTGCCCGCCGAGGTCGCCCGCGACGAGCGCGGGTTCGTGCTGACGGGTCGAGACGTGCCGCAGGACCGGTGGCGTGACGGCCTGCCGCCCGAGAGCCTCGAGACGACGGTCCGCGGCGTCTTCGCCGCCGGTGACATCAGGGCCGGGTCGATGAAGCGGGTGGCGGCGGCCAGCGGCGAGGGCGCCTCGGTGGTGCCGCTCGTGCACGCCTGGCTCGACCCGAGCCGCTGAGACGGGCGCCGAGCGCCTGACGCGAGCGGTCAGAGCCGGATGAGCTGCCCGTCGCGGAAGGAGTAGCGGTGGGCGGCGGTCGTCGCCGGCGGCAGGTTCGCCGGGTGGGCGGCGTCGTGCCGGTGCGGGTGGGGCCGTGGCGCCGGCTGCGTCGCCGCCTTGACGGGCACGAGGCCGCCGGCGACCCCTGCGGCGTGAGCCGTGCCGGCGCCGAGGGCGGCCGTGCCGACGAAGGCCACGGCGACGGCTGCACCGGCAGCGCCGAGCCCACGGCGGATCGAGCTGCGGTGCCCGCCGCGCGGGGTGGGAGTGGGAGTGGCGTGACGGTCGGCGCGGGGTGTCGTGTCCATGGCTCGAGCCTCGGGCCAGCGCCTGTGCACCGTCTGTGCTGGTCGCATGCGTTCGGCAAGCGTCCGGAAGGTGTTGCGGTGCAGGGACGCCCGCGGCCAGGTCGGCCGAGGCTCACTGGTGGACCGTGGGGTGTGACAAGGGCAGAGTTCTTGTCGCACTACCGGTGTCGTCGAGTCACTGCCGGGCTGAGCGAGCCGCCCTGCTTTCGGGGACGGCCTGACTGAGAGTCGC